>JAZRQW010000014.1:0-3410 GCA_045650165.1 Acutalibacteraceae bacterium
CTGCACGGAAAAATGTGCTTCCAGGAATGCGATATCAGAACGCACCTGACAGTACCTCTTTCTCAGAAAGACCCGTCAACCGACCCTTACGGACTTCTTGAAGCTCCCGTATGGCAGCCGAGAGAATCAAAATATCAGGCCGTCAACGAAATCAGAAGATCGTTTGCCCGTCAGCTTATAAAAGGTAATGCTCTGTGGTGGTTTGACATGTGGGGCGGCTGGTACGCCGATGAAGATATCATGAACGAAATGGCAACCTACAAGAATATTTATGAGCAAAGCATAACCGATGCAGACAGAAGCTCCAAGGCAGAGGTTGCGGTATTCGTTGACGAAAGCGCATATAAGTATCTCACAAGCGGTTCATTGCGTAACATTTTCTTTAATCAGCGCAAAGAGCTTGGCTATATGGGTGCACCGTATGATATATACGACGTTTATGATTTTGAACAGGTTTATGATAAATATAAGGCAGTTATTCTGTTATCAAACGCAAAGACAACCTATATGGAAAAGGCCCTCAGTATTTGCACGAAAAACGATGTGCCTTATATTATGACCTCGAGCCTGAAAGACAAATTCACAGTCAATGAGCTGAGAGCTTTCTGTAAAACAAACGGAGTTCATATTTACTGTGAAACAGATGATATTATTTATACAAACGAAAATTATGTTTGCATCTACGCCGTAACCGCAGGTGAAAAAACCATCAATCTCGGCAAGGAAAGAAATGTCAGCGAATTACTTGGAGGCACTTATCAAGGCGCTACAGACACCGTTATAGTTGAGATGCAAAAGGGTGAAACAAGGCTCTTCAGGCTTGACTGATTTTACGGCTTAATTCAAAGGGAATTCAAGCGCCGAATCACATAACTCTTACAAAAACATAAAACCAAGCCGTCCGAGCAATCGGGCGGCTTGATGTTTTATTCCATCCTTGCGTTAAAGCACAGGCTGTGATATACTTGAAAACACTTCAACTTAAATCGGAGGTTTTATGGTTTTTCTGTTAATTGTAATATATATCGCATTTATTGGTCTCGGCGTTCCCGATTCTCTGATCGGCTCTGCTTGGCCTGCTATCCATACGGAAATGGGCATCAATGTTGAAGCCGTGAGTATTCTCACCTTTCTGATTTCCGGTTGCACTGTGTTATCAAGTATGTTCAGTGCAAGAATTCTCAACAAATTGGGCACGGCGAAAGTTACCGCTTTCAGCACAGCTATGACTGCCTTGGCTTTGCTCGGCTTCTCTGTTGCTCCGTCTTTTTTGTTTATGATACCGTTAGCCGTTATTCTCGGACTCGGTGCCGGTGCGATTGATTCGGGACTTAATAATTATATTGCGCTTCATTTTAAAGCAAGCCACATGAATTTCCTGCATTGCTTTTACGGTGTGGGAGTAAGTCTCAGCCCTTATCTTATGTCACAGGCGTTGAGCGATGCAGGCTGGCGCAGCGGTTATCGCTATGCTTTCTATGTGCAGTCAGCTATCACATTGTTGCTGATTGTGTCCGTTCCCTTGTGGAAAAAGACTGCATCCGCCGGGCAATCGGAAGAAGAAAAAGGCGTAAACCTCAGCCTTTTGCAGATGGCAAAAATGCCTGAAATACGGCAGGTATGGATTATAATGCTTGCGACAAATGCGATTGAATATGCCTGCGGAGTATGGGGAAGCACATACCTTGTAACAGAAAAAGGATTTCAGGCAGAACACGGTGCGCTTGCTCTGACAATATATTATGTCGGAATGTCCGTCGGACGTTTTGTTTCCGGTTTGCTTTCCAATAAAATCAGCACGTGGAAACGTATCGGTATAGGTGCCGCTGTTCTTGCTCCTGCCATTGCAATTATGCTTCTTCCCTTGCACGGAGCAGTTACTGTGGTCGGTCTGTTCTTTGTCGGTCTGGGCAACGGCTCTATTTATCCGAATATGATACACCTGACACCGCACAACTTCGGCAAAGAAGTATCACAATCGGTTATGGGTTCACAGATAGCATTTGCGTATATCGGTGTTATGCTGGCACCCCCTATGGTCAGCCTTATAAGCGGACTGTTTGGCATAGCGGTATATCCTGTTCTGCTTGCTGTGCTTTACGTGATAATGGTTGTCGCCTTGAAATGCTTTGTAAACAAACTTAAAAAACAGGGCAGATACAACGCAAATGTCTGAGCTTGCAAGGACGGTTGAATAATGAAAAACAATAATAAATTTGACATAAACAGTTTTATTTCCCCCGACGTTTCTTATGCCCCTGTATATATCTGGGTATGGAATGATATATGCACCCGTGAAATTATAGATACTCAGATTGCAGAAATGCAGAAGCTCGGTATTCGCGCATTTTATATTCTTCCTGAGCCGAAGCAATTCCGACCTGACAGTATGCCTACCAATCTTTCACCGGACTATCTTTCGCAGGAGTATTCTGAGCTTTGTGCCTATGCCGTTGAAAAGGGCAAAAGCCTTGGTATGCACTGCTGGATTTATGATGAAGGCGGTTGGCCTTCGGGCGGTGCGTGCGGAAAAGTTCTGAAAGATCACCCCGAATACGCCCGACAGGTGCTGAAAGTTTATGAGTACCGTTTTTCTGCAGGAGATGTGTATAAAAAAACAACGTCCGACGTTGTTGCCGCTTTTCTGCAGGACAAAGATATGATATCGGAAGGACATATTTTCGCTGAAGATTCTGCAGTAACCGAATATGTTACCGAAAAGAGAATCTGCGGCAATGCCGATTATCCCGATTTACTCAACAAAGAAGCAACGGAATATTTCATCGCAATCACCCACGAAAAATATGCAGCAGCTTTGAAAGAATCGCTTGGCAAAAATGTCACAGCCGTATTTACAGATGAGCCGAAAGCACCATCCGACGCATTCAGCAAAGAACTTGCCGAGCGATATGAAGCTGAATACGGTGAATCGGTTTTGCCGTATCTGCCGCTGATTGCGCAAAGAACGCCCGTGACGGAAGAAAACGTTCATATTCTGCACCGTTGGTACGATATCTGCAGCCGTATGTTCTGCGATAATTTTCTTATTCCATGCAAAAAATGGGCAAATGATAACGGCATAGCTTTTACAGGGCATTTGGATAAGGATCACGATCCTCTCGGTTGTGTCCGCGGTGGCGGCAACTTCAACCTGATGCGTGCTTTGCGGTGTTTCGATATACCCGGAATTGACGTTATCTGGCGACAACTCTATCCCGATAACAAAACCGTAAAAAAGGATGATATGAACGGCTATAACGGATTTTTTCCGAGATACGCTTCATCTGCCGCCGCACAAAACGGCACAAAGCTTGCAATGAGCGAAAGCTTCGGCGTAGCAGGCCCCGGATTGACTTACGATATAATGAGATATACCGTAGGCTATCAGGCTGTGCGAGGAATAAACATAT
>JAZRQW010000015.1:0-21673 GCA_045650165.1 Acutalibacteraceae bacterium
TAACGCTGAGAAGGCAGTTCTCACAGGTAACAAAATCAACCAGAAAATGTACTACCACCACACAGGTTACATCGGTAACATGAAGGAAGTTAAGTACAGCACCCTTATGAAGACAAAGCCCGAGTTTGCAATGCAGCTCGCTGTCAAGGGTATGATTCCGGACAACACTCTCGGCCGCAACGCACTTGGTCGTCTCCGCATCTACAAGGGTGCAGAGCACAAGCACGCAGCACAGAAGCCCGAAGAGTGGGCTCTTTAATCGAAGGGAGGCAAATGAATAATGTACGAAACTAATCCTTATTTCTATGGTACAGGCCGCAGAAAGCAGTCTGTAGCACGTGTACGTGTTTACGCAGGTACAGGTAAAATCATCATCAACGACCGTTCAATCGACGATTACTTCGGTCTTGATACACTTAAGCTCATTGTTCGCCAGCCCCTCGAGCTCACCGGCACAACCGAGAAGTTCGACATCATCTGCCGTGTAAACGGTGGCGGTGTTTCCGGCCAGGCAGGCGCAATCCGTCACGGCCTTTCCCGTGCTCTCCTTCAGTATGATGACGCTGTACGTCCCGTACTCAAGAAGGCAGGCTTCCTCACTCGTGACCCGAGAATGAAGGAAAGAAAGAAGTACGGCCTCAAGGGCGCACGTCGTGCACCTCAGTTCTCAAAGAGATAATTTATCCCGAACGGGTATTATCGAAAACCCTTGGAATCAGAGCGATTCCAAGGGTTTCTTTCTTTTTCGATTCTGCTGCCTCACAGAAAAGCTCCAAAAATCAATTAAAGGCGGAACAGTATCAATGTATTTTATTTTGCGCTTACTTCGCAATGTTTACCTATGTTGAACATCAGCTGTGGAAATGATTGGGGCTTACCGCAGGCGGTAATATTGTCCAATTCAACCTGTACGGTGTTTGTATTGCTGTCTGTGCCTGCAATTTTCGGCTTCATATATGAGGTGTAGGAGATGTTTCTGAAAACAACATTTTTAATTTCAAAATTCTCCGCCTCTTCGTCGTAAATCTTCACGAGAATCGGTCTGCCTTCGTCACGGAATATTTCAATGTTTTCAAAAAGCACACCGTCAATGCTACCCTCGGTCTGCTCCGCAACGACAACAAGTGAGCCGATTCTGTCGTTATCCCATATACCGTCACGGTAAACAATAGCGCAGTCACGGAAGGTAACATCGGAAATCTTTTTGTTTACTTCGCCTGTGATACCGAAGCACCTTGCATAGCCGCCCCAGGCAATACAGTTTGAGAATGTGATGTTTTTGCTGTCCATTGTACCGCCGAGTGCTTTAACCTCAAAAGTGTCGTCCGCCACCCTTGCAAAGCAGTTATCAACGGTCACGTTGTGGCTGTTGCAGATTGCAAAGCCGTCGCAGTTGCCTCGGTTGCCGATGATATCAACGTCGTTAATTTTTACATCGGTGCAGCAGTAGGAAATAAACGACCATTCGGGCGAGTTGATGATTTTTATATCGCTTATATTGATGTTGTTGCAGTTTGTGAAAACAACGCCTCTTCTTTCGCGCCTGTCAAGGTGAGTGAGGTCTATTACGCCTCTGCCTGCAAAGGTTATGTTGTTGCAATTGTAAAAATTGATAAACGGATATCTTGTAAGCCCTATGGCATTATCTCCGGGTGCAGTCGGCTCAAGATATTTGTTCTCATCCTCGGCACAGTCAATATCGTAAAGGTGATTGGCGATGACATAAGCACCTTCACGCAGGTAAATTACCTGATTGTTCTGCGAAACGAAATTGACATAGTCGTATTTATATACACCCTTGTCAAGGATTATAACGTTGTCCTCGCCATAGTCAGCAATATATTCGGCAATTTCCTTGTCCTCGTCAACCTTTTCACGAACCATAAGTGTGTAGCCGTAGTACTGATTTGCACCGTTGAAAAGGAAGGTATATATACCTGTTTTATTGATTGATGCGGTTACCGTGTTGTCCTTGCACTGTGCCTTTACACCGTGAGATTCAGGCAAAACAATGGCGTTTTTGAGTGTCACATCGTTACCTGTTATTTCGATATTGAATGAAAATTCTTCGCTTGTGTCAACGTAAATTTCGGAAAAAGTGTGAAGCGTGCCCGTATCATCGGCACGGATAAAAACAACGGAAGCGTAAACGGGAATTTCCTCACCGCTTACCTTTGCTGTGTAATACGGTGATATTGTAATGCCGTTTATGTCGTCATATCCGCCCGATTGCACATATTCGGGAAGCTGAGCTGAAGCACGCCCGACAAGCTCCTGTTCGGTAAGCCCTGCTTCTTCAAGGGTGATAATGGCTTCGTCAGGGTATTCGAGAAACGAAAAGTCAAAGTTATCACTCTCGGGATAAATTGTAGCAGGAGAAAACAGGTTTGAACCAAAAACTGAAATTGTGGTAAAAACAGTAAACAAGAATTTAATAAAACCTTGCATTGAATCGGCCTCCGCTTTTGAATAAAAATGTGTTTGCACTGAGTCAAAGTCTGTTGCTTTGTATGTAAAAACTTACAGCAGCGTTAATCTGTGCAGCAGCTGGCTTTATCATAATTTTTTTTATGATATTCTATAGAACTTATCCAATAGCGATTTTAAAACAAATCGGCAAATCGTTTTTGAATTCGCCCTTGAGGTTGATTTTAAGCGCTTCTTCATCCCTTGTAAAGTCGATTTTTTCATTACTGCCAAGAAGTTCAACACTTTCAATTATATGGTCGTGGGCTTGAAGCTTTTTAAGGCTTTTTATTTCAACTGTTTTTGACGGGCGCATCTGGAAGGCGTAGAGATAACAGTTTTTGTAGGTGAATCTGAAATCCTTGTTGGTGAATGCTTTTTCGTCTCCATCCTTGAAGAAACCTTCTTCCGCGTTGACTTCACCTTCGCCGAAATGCTTCCAGTAAGTTGTGCCGTATATGCCTTCTCCGTTGATTTCGAGCCATTCGCCCATATCAAGAAGTACCTTTGTTTCCTCATCGGTAATTGTGCCGTCTGCCTTCGGGCCGATGTTGATAAGCAGGTTTCCGTTTTTGGAAATGATATCAACAAGGTCGCAGATAACCTGGCGTGATGACTTGTATTCATTATCTGCTCTGTATCCCCACGAACACTTGCCGATTGCCGTATCAGTCTGCCAGTAAACAGGGGATATGCCTGTCAGCGCACCGCGCTCAACATCAAATGTTGCAACAGAGGGCGGAAAAGCCTCGTGCTTGTAGTTGATGGTTACTTCTTTGCCCCATTCCTCGGCGCGGTTGTAGTAATAAGCAGCAAGCTTTTTGAGGTAGGGTTTGAAAGAGTGGTTGTGAATCCACCAGTCAAAATACAGCACGGACGGCTGATATCTGTCAATAAGTTCGCAGGTGCGTACAAGCCAGTCCTCAAGCCATTTCTTGCTTGCCCCCTTCGAGTATGTATCGGCGGTTGTTATGTGAAGTGTTTCGGGGTTAAACTCTTCACAGTAAACGGCAGGGCCGTAAAAATCGGCATATCTTTCGTCGTTTATGTCGCTGTCGTAAAGTCTGCCGGGGTTCATAAAGAAATAGTGCTCGGCACGGTGTGTTGATGCACAAAGTGTAAGTCCCTGCTTTTCACATTCTGCTTTTATTTCGCCGACAACATCTCTGCACGGGCCCATTTTAACCGAATTCCAGCGGTTAAACTGAGTATCGTACATCGCAAAGCCGTCGTGATGCTCTGCGACGGGCATTACATATTTCACGCCGGCTTTCCTGAACAGTGAAACCCACTCTGCAGCGTTGAATTTTTCTGCCCTGAACATCGGTATAAAATCCTTATAGCCGAAATCCTTCTGGTCGCCGTAAGTGTTTCTGTGGTGTTCAAATTCACGCGCGTTGGGGTAGTACATGCCGCGTGAATACCACTCGTTGCCGAAGGCGGGCACGGAATAAATACCCCAGTGAATAAATACACCGAGTTTGTCGTGCATATACCATTCGGGCACTTTATGATGGGCGAGTGAAGCCCAGTCTGCCTTGTATTTTCCGTTTTCGTTAATTTCATCAATCAGTTTCAGATATTCCTGCGTTGTCATATTTATACCTCGTGTCGGTTTTTCTTTTTTTGTTTTATTCAAAAGTAACACAAATCATTAACAAAGTCAAAACCTACGGCGGATATTTGCTGTGTAAATTTAACATTTCTGATAATTTTAAAAAAGTACTTGCTTTTTGAAACTCACGGTGATATACTCTTAAAAAATCGAATAAATTATGGATGAAGTTTGCAGAAGAAGCTACGGCTGCCGAAGGAGTAACGCTCTCAGGCTTCCTGAAAAGGAAAGGGACTGCAAACGGACATAACTTTGGAGAAGCTCATTAAATTGAGTGCCGAAGGGGCAAGGCATCAGCTAATCTCTCAGGCAAAAGGACAAAGTTTTTATTACCCGCTTTTTGTCGGGGTGAATTTGTGCTTTTGTCGGATTACGCTTTGTAATCCGATTTTTTTATTTCTTAATTTATTGTTCGGAGGAAAACAAAATGGAAAGCTTTTTTGAAAAAGTGGCAGAAATAAACGGTTCTGTCAACGGTGTGGTCTGGGGCAGTTTCGGTTTGTTTCTGCTTATCGGCACCGGCGTTATTATGACCGTTGTCACAAAGGTGTTTCAGGTAACTCATATCGGTTTGTGGTGGAAAAACACCATAGGCAGTCTTTTTACAAAAAACGTTATGGGCCACTCCAAGGAGAAGGGTTCAATTTCGCCGTTTCAGGCGCTTTGTACGGCTCTTGCCGCAACGGTAGGTACAGGTAACATTGCGGGTGTCGCTGCCGCTATCTGCATCGGCGGTGCAGGTGCTGTTTTCTGGATGTGGATTGCCGCATTCTTCGGTATGATGACAAACTATTCCGAAAATGTTCTCGGTATTTATTATCGCCGCCGTAACATCAAAGGCGAATGGTCGGGCGGAGCTATGTACTATCTGCGTGACGGACTGGGTGGCAAAAAGGGTTGCAAAGCAATAGGCAAAGTCCTCGCTTTCCTTTTCTGTATCTTCACTATGCTCGCTTCTTTCGGTATCGGCAGCATGGGTCAGGTCAACAAGGTTGTTGCCAATGTTGCAACTGCTTTTGATGTTCAGGCTCTTTCTTCCGTGCAGGTTCTCGGCGGCATATCACTTTACAACGTTGTTCTCGGTGTAATCATAATGGCTCTTGTTGCACTTATTACACTCGGCGGCCTTAACAGAATTGCAAATGTTGCCGAAAAAATTGTTCCCTTTATGATTGTTCTTTTTATCGCAGGCAGCCTTGTTATCATCGGCGCTAACTATGACCAGATTATCCCTGCGTTCAAAACAATCTTTGTAAACGCATTCCATCCCGAAGCATTTGTCGGCGGCACACTCGGTGCAGCTATCAGCACAGCTGTAACTCAGGGCTTCAAGCGTGGCGTTTTCTCGAACGAAGCAGGTCTCGGTTCATCTGTTATGGTTCACTCAAACTCAAATGTCAAAGAGCCCGTAAAACAGGGTATGTGGGGTATCTTCGAGGTTTTTGCCGATACAATGGTTGTTTGCACAATAACGGCTCTCGTTGTTCTTACATCAGGCGTGTTTGATACAAAAACAGGCGAAATTGCCGAAGGCCTTACCGATGCAACACTTGTTGCAGGTGCATTCAACAGTGTTTTCTCGTGGGGCGATATCGGCCAGAAGTTTGTTGCAATTGCAATGTTCCTTTTTGCATTTACAACTGTTCTCGGCTGGTCACACTACGGCGCAAAGGCGTGGGAATATCTCTTCGGCGCAAAGACAACAGTCATCTTCAAAATTATCCACGTTATCACTGTTATCTTCGGCGCTGTAATGACATCCTCTCTTGCCTGGGATATTTCGGACACCTTCAACGGACTTATGATGATTCCCAACCTTATCGGCGTTGTTGTTCTGTTCCCGCTTGTAATGAAAATTACAAATAACTATGTCAACCGTAAGATTAAGAATGTGAACGAAGCACCTGTCCTTTCATATGACCCCGAGATTCAGGCGGAAGCCGAAAAGGGGCTTGAAAACGAATAATTGAATTAAGTTATAAAATTAACCACTTCACTGCACGGTGAAGTGGTTTTTGCTGATTGTAATCAGTATTTTCTTTTTGAAAACCGTTTTGACAGTTCTACAGTCACCGTGATAAACAGGCTCAGCGATGCAACTGTAAGCCATTGTACGGCGGAAAGCGGTACTGTGTTAAAAATACGGCATAAGGGGTCAATTGTGGCAACGGCAACCTGTAAAGCAAGACATATAAACAGGGCAAAGTTCATTTTGCGGTTGCTGAAAGGTCCTGTTTTAAAAAGCGACTGTTCGCTGCGTGAATTGAGTGCGTGGAGCAGCTCGGTTATGCTCAGTGTACAGAAGCAGACCGTGCGTGCAGTTTCAAGCCCCCAGATTAAATTTGAAACAACGAAGCTGAGCAGTGCAGGGGCACCGACGAGCATACCTTCGATTGCTATATCAAACCAGCCTGAACGCGTGAAAAGTCCTTTTTTCGGGTTGACGGGCGGTCGTTTCATTATATCAGGTTCGATTTTTTCTGTGCCGAGAGCCATACCGGGCAGGGAGTCTGTGACCAGATTTGTCCACAGCAGTTGTATTGGCAGCATCGGTGCAGGCAGGCGCATAATTCCTGCAAAGAGAATGAGCATAATCTCGCCTATGTTACTGCTTATCATAAAGCGGATAACTTTTTTAATGTTGTCGTAAATTCCTCTGCCTTCACGCACGGCACGCACTATAGTTGCAAAATTGTCGTCGGCAAGGACTATGTCTGCCGCACCCTTTGCAACCTGTGTGCCGCTCCTGCCCATTGCGCAGCCTATATCTGCCGCCTTTAGTGCTGGTGCATCGTTCACACCGTCGCCTGTCATTGCGGTAATTTCGCCGTTTGCCTGAAGTGTACGGACGATTCTTACCTTGTGTTCGGGGCTGACACGTGCAAAAACACGAATATTTTTTACTTTTTCTTTCAACTCATTTTCATTAAGCGCATCAAGCTGATTGCCCGTTAAAACGGCTGAATTATCTTCGGCAAGTCCGAGCCTTTTTGCAATAGCGAGAGCGGTTTTCGGGTTGTCGCCCGTAATCATAACGGGTGTAATTCCCGCCTGCCGACACTCTTTTATCGCTTGCACGGCTTCCTTTCTTTCGGGGTCTTCAATACCTATAAGTCCGAGGAAAGTCAGGTTGCTTCTGTCTGCTTTTTCTGTTTCGTTTATCTCTTTTGCCGCAACTGCAAGCACCCGCAAGCCGTCCTGCGCCATAAGGTCGTTAAAATAATTTGCGTTGCCTGTGCTCGTACAAAGTGGCAGCACTCTTTCGGGCGCACCCTTGGTGATGAAATATTTTTTTGTGTTTATTTTTACCGTAACGCTCATCATTTTATCGGTTGAGTTGAACGGAATTTCGTTCAGCCTTTCTCCGCTTTTTTCGGCGGAGTATTTTTTTGCGGCGGTGACAATTGCCTTTTCTGTCGGCTCACCCGAGTGGGCTGTTGCGTTACAGCAAAGTGCGGCAAAGCCAAGGATTTCTTTGGATTTTTCGTCTGCAAAAACCGCTTCTCCGTTTTGTGAATAAAGGCGGCAGACGGTCATTTTGTTTTGCGTGAGCGTACCCGTTTTGTCCGAGCAGATATAGGTGGCACTTCCCAACGCTTCAACAGCCGTCAGCTTTCTCACTATCGCTTTTGCCTTTGCCATTCTGCCGAGCCCAGAGCTTAAAACAATTGTAACAACTGCGGGCAGACCCTCGGGAATTGCGGCTACGGCAAGGCTTATCGCCAGCATAAAGCTTGCAAGCAGACCGTCGTGCCTTATCATACCCATTGCAAAAACAAGTAAACAGATTGCTACGGCACCTATGCCGAGCACCCTGCTGATTTTTTCAAGTCGGAGCTGAAGGGGTGTCTGCGGTGCTTTTTCGCGTCCCAACATATCGGCAATTTTTCCGATTTGAGTGTTCATACCTGTTGCGGTGACGATTGCTTTTCCGTGCCCCGTAAGTACGGTTGTCGAAGCGAAAACGCAGGTTT
The DNA here is from genome assembly GCA_045650165.1 of Acutalibacteraceae bacterium. Lineage (GTDB taxonomy): Bacteria > Bacillota > Clostridia > Oscillospirales > Acutalibacteraceae > UBA8612. The sequence continues at coordinate 8,056 of JAZRQW010000015.1, forward strand.
TTCTCTCGGCAACGGGCGTATCTTGCGTTAATTTTGCAAAGGCGTTTTTGCTTGCAGGTAGGGCTTCACCTGTCAGTGCGCTTTCGTCACAGCTTATTTCAACGCTTTCAATCAGCCGTGCATCTGCAGGTACTCTGTCACCGGACGAGAGCAGAATAATATCTCCCGCAACAACCTCGGCGGCGGAAATCTTAGTCTGTTTTCCGCCACGGATAACCGTTGCCTCGGGTGCAGAAAGCTCCTTTAATTTTTCAATGGCGTGCTCTGCCTTGGCTTCCTGAATAACGCCGACAACGGCGTTGACTATAACTATGCCGACTATGATTATCGGGTCTATGTAACTGCCGTTTTCCTCGGCATAAGCTGTAAAAAAAGAAATAACGGCGGCAATAATAAGCGTGATTACCATAGGGTCGCTCAATTGCGCCAGAAATTTTAAAACGATGTTACCCTTCTTTTTTTCCTGCAGTCGGTTTTCCCCGTTTTCTTCAAGCCTTTTTTGGGCTTGTGTCCTTGTAAGTCCGCTGTTTATATCGACACCGAACGTCTGAGCGGTATGCGATATATCCGAACAATGGTAATTCATATTTTATCTCCTTCGGCTTTAATATAATAAAATATATGAGCCGAAGAAAACGAATATAATAAGAGACTGTCTCAATAAGTTATCGAGACAGTCTCGGAATCAGACCAGAACCAATATCAACAGACCTGCAAACGAAAGTGCAACTGCGGCAATTTCGCGCTTGCCGGGCTTATCAGGCGTGAAGAAGCAGATTATGGTTGAACAAATCATAACACCGCCGGTAACAAACGGATACTGTGCCGAAGCGGGCAGGTGCGCAAGCGCAATCAGAAGCAACCAGTTTGCAACCCTGCCGAGCACGCCGTTGCACACGGTGCTCAAGGCTGCCCGTTTATTCATTTTCTTCTTTTCGCCTTTTATGAAGGGGATAAGAATTGCACTGAGCACGGTCATAACTGCGGCGGTGAGTACCGAATAGCCTGCCGCTGAGGTTTTCTCATACGGCGCGGACTGAAACACGGTTGACAGTACGCCTGAAAGACCGTTGAGTACAAAAATGCCAGCGTAGTAAATGTAACCTTTACTGCCTTTTTCACGCTTTACCGTCAGCGCAAGTGCGGCGGCAACAATCACAAAACACAGCGCCTTACCGAGAGTCAGTTCTTCTTTGAAGAAAACTATACCCACCGCAAAGGGCAACGCCATACCGCCGAGCATGGCAAACATTGAATATAGCGAAAGGTTGATTTTGCCCAGCGCCTTCAGACTGCAGAAGCTGTAGGCTATCATATCAAGTGCCGTGAGCACCGCCATTATAAGTGAAAATGGCGTAAATTCAAGCTTTGCGCCGTTAATCAGCAACAGCACAACAAGGCCTGCCGCACTGCTTCCTGCCGAAAAAACCAGGGTGTCGCGAAGAGTACTGCCGTAGGAGCGTTCAAATTCACGGTTAAAGAAAAACTGAACGCTGAACATTATAACGGCAGCGGAAATTATACCGTAGTAGACCAAATTAGTATTCCTTCTTTATTTGTTTTTTTCAATAAGCTTTTGGAAGTTTTCTCTCTGCTTTTGAGTCGGCCCGTAGTCGCTGTGTGAACAGCAGGGATAGGTCGGAACTTCGCCGTTCTTGCCTATGAACGGTGTGAGCGTGTCGTTTTCGTACTTCACCCTGTCCTCTTCAAGGCTGAAATCGGGTACATCGTAGGGCACGCCCCTTTCCATAAGCGAGCGGTGGCCGAGAATTGCAACGCTCGCCATACGGGTTGCAAAGTAAACATCAAAATCGGGCTTTTCGCCGTTTCTGATACAGTTAAAGAACTTCTTTATAACAAAGTAGTCACCGCCGCCGTGGCCTGCCTTTTCTGCCTCTGCGGCATCCTCGGTCTGCCAGTCGGGGTCGTAGCAGTTGACTTCCTCCATACCCTCGGGAACACTCCACGAGTTGTAGCGGAGCATAACTTTTTCGCCCATGCCTCTTATGTTTTCAATCTGACCGTTTTTACCGCAGACTCTGTAGGAGTTGCTGTGTGCACCGAATGCAGAACAGCCCGTGACCTTGAAGACGGAATCGTCATCATTGAGCGTGGTTATAATTGCGGCACAGTCGCCGACGTAGCGGCTGAAGCAAGCATCCTCGGGCAAGGGTGAGAAAACAGGCAGAGCCGTTACCCTTATCGGCTTTGAGCCTGTGGCGTGCATAATGGGAGCGAGAGAATGAGTTATGTAATAGGCTCTGGGGAGATAGTTGCGCCAATGCTCCTGCGTTGTGTGCAGGGCAAGGCAGGTTTCCTCATCGTAAAAATCCACGGGGTGATTGTATTCACCCTCTGCATATAAAATTTTGCCGAGAGTGCCGCCGTCGCAGATGCGCTTTATTTCCTGGTTGAACTTCATAAAGGGATAGTTTTCCGCGAGCATATAAATCGCACTGCTTTTCTCAACGGCACGCACAAGCGCAACACCTTCTGCCATTGTTATGTTAGAGGTGCATTCGCTGAGCACGTTTATGTTTTTTTCAAGAAAGCGCACGGCAAATTCTGCGTGCTGTGTGAAATAGTTCGCGAGCAGTACGGCATCAATAGGACAGGCGATAAATTTATCAAAATCCGTAAAGCACTCAGCTTTGGGGCAATGCTCCTTTGCTTCATTCAGCTTTTTTTCGTCCTTGTCGCAAAGCGCAACAACCTCGCCGCCGCAGGCAGTAATGCTCTCATAAAATGAGCTGCCTCTGCCGAGTCCGAAAATGCCTATTTTAATCGTTTTCATAAATTGAACCTCAGTTTGAAACTGTTATTTAAGATAACCTTTAAATGCAACATCAATTTTTGATGAAACAGCATTGGGATGGCGGTAGTCAAACAGCACGGTGTGTGCGGCGCTGACCTGAGCTTCCGCCTGCTCGGAATAGCTGTTGAAAGCGGCTTCGCTGTCGTAATCCATATCCTCGCTTTGTGAATACTGACCTGAGGCACGGGTTATGACGGTTGCGTCGTCCTTTACATAGAAGACGCTGTATGAAAGCTTGCCGACACTTCCTTCAAGCTCTTCTTTGACTATGAGCAGGCAGTCTTCGCCGTCACGCTCGGTGACGTAACAACTTATACCGTTGCCGGAAGAGCGTATTCCGCCGAAATCACGGAATATTTCCGTAACGGTGTTTTCTTTGGTTACGGTGAAAAGCTGAATTATTCTGCCGACCGCCTTGCCTGTTTCCTCGTCGTAGAGAGGAGTAATGACTATCATATCGGCAAGGGTATCGTGCGTTATGTCATAAAAGAATACGTCTGCAACCTCTGGGTTTACGGTTGCCTCAAGCACTTGCTTGTAGAGTTTAAAACGGTCGTACTGGTTTTTGAATTCGCGTTTTACTGCTCTCGCTTCAAAAACGGTTGTCGGCTCGTAAGTGATATCAAGCTTCGATATTTCTTCCTTTACCGTTGTTACCTCGGGCGAAGATTCGCCGGTGTATTCTTCGGATATAATTTCAGTTGTTGTTGGGGCTGAGGTTGTTGTGACTTCTTCGACGGGTTTGCCGCTTTTGTTAACCCATACTGTAACAAGCACGGCACCGGCAACACAAAGCACAAGCACAACCGCCAGAATTACGGTTAATTTTTTCATATTATTCTATATCAATATACTTTCCTGCAAATTCCCATACCTTTGCCCAGTATGTATCGGGGTCTGTGTCAACGGCAACGGCGTGAGTTGCCTTCGGGATTGTGAGCAAGTCCTTTTCGCCGTTATAGCTGTTATAAAGCTCGTGCACCATTCTGTAAGGTACGAAATCGTCTGCCTCACCGTGAATAAAGAGCAGGGGTGTATTGGCACTTTTAAGTTTTTCAAGCGGAGAGGCTTGCTTGAAATCAAGGCCGATATGGCGCTTTGCGGCGAAATTGGAGGTGTACATGAACGGCATCTGCGGCAGACCGAACATCTCTTTTATCTGAACGGAAAATTCGTCCCACACGCTTGTATAGCCGCAGTCCTCAACGGCACAGACAACGTTTGCAGGCGGATTTTCGCCGAGCGTCATCATAACCGTTGCAGCACCCATAGATTCACCGTGGAGTATAATCTTGCAATCGGGATTTACGCTTATTGCGTAGTCAATCCAGCCGAGCAGGTCAATCCTGTCCATCCAGCCCATTGTGTATGCGGTGTGACCGTTAGTTCTGATACCCTTTTCGTGGCCTCTCATATAGGGCATAATTACGTTGAAGCCCTTTTTGTAGTACTGCCTTGCATAACGTTCCATACTGCCGGGGTCTGCCGAGTAACCGTGGCAGAGGATAACCCACTTGTCCTTGGTTTCGTTGGAGAAATGCGTTGCACAGGCAATTTCGCCAAGACTGTTGAGGGTGGATATATCTTCATATTCAGTCGTTTCGTAAAGTGTGGGCTCAGGCACGACATCGGCTATGGCATCGCAGACAAACTGATTCTGAAATTCCTCGTTGTTTGCCATAAACTTCCTGCCGAGCTTGTTGCCCTTGTTGGTGAGCGTTGTGAACCACATTATTTCGCCTGCGGCAAGCACGCCGAGGCCTGCTGTTGCGGCTACGGTACCGAGAGCGCCGAGTATAGCCTTTGATTTTCTCATATTACAATCAGCTCCTTTGCGGATATGAATATATTTTAATCTATTTAAAATAAATAGTCAACGGGAAATAAGTGATGTTGCTTTTGAAATTGAAGCTGATAAAACTTAAAAAGCACTCGGCTTTAAGCCAAGTGCTTTTTAAATGGTGGACGTTAACGGACTTGAACCGCTGACCACTCGCACGTCAAGCGAGTGCTCTACCAACTGAGCTAAACGTCCATAGCTGTTCGCAACAGTCGATATTATAAATGAAAAAAACAGATATGTCAATAGAAAGCGAAAAACTTTTTAAATTATTTTTGCTTTTCTGCCGTTGCAACCTGAGGTTGCGCAAATTCAAGCCAAAAGCGGTGGTGTGTAAAGCGTAAATGTGTTAAAATCAAAGCAGAAAAGGAGATGTGGGTATGAACTTAAATGAAAATCTGATTTCTTTAAGAAAAAGTAAAAATCTTTCGCAGGAGGAAATTGCCGACAGGCTGGGCGTTTCCAGACAGGCGATATCAAAATGGGAAAACGGTCAGGCAATGCCTGAAACCACAAATGTGCTCAAGCTCTGCGAAATTTTAGAGGTTACGCCCAATGAGCTTTTCGGGTACGAAGAAAACCAAGCACAGCCGATGGCTCAAACGGTATATAACGAAGAAATAAAAGAGGAAAAGAAAAAGTGGTATAAATCAACGCCGTTTAAGGTGTTTGTTGCTGTGGTGTGTGCATTGATTGCAGTCAGACTCATTATGCTCGTCGCTTCGCTTGTACTGGCAGGAGTTTTTATGCAACGTTCTGATGCTACCGTTATAGAGGGAGAAACGGTGGTAATCGGTTCGGCAGAGACTGATGAGAGCATTGCTACAGGTGGTGTTGTTAAATTTTCGACACAAGGCACAAATGGCTATAAAGTAATACTCAGAACGGAATTTGTTCCTGACGTTTATTCAAGCGTTTATAATTGTAGTTTTTATTTTTCGGGTGACGGTATGCGGACCGTCACCGCTCAAGCCGAGTTTGAAGGCGGTATGTGGGTTGCGACGGTTGAACTCGAAAAAACCTACGGTGAAATTGACGTTGTATTTGTGACAGATACCGGGTACAAAAAAGTGCCCGTAAAAATAGCAACCATTACTGGGTTAGATGAAAGTTCTGTCGGTTGGAAATAATGAAAAACAACAGCCCTGCTTAAATCAAAGCAGGGCTGTAAGTTTAGTCAATTGCAAATAATTCTGATGATTACTGCGTTATTGTGCGATGCGGATTATTCCTGAAGGTCCTTCGGGTTTACGGGGTCAACCTCTATGAGATAAGCCTGGTTGCCCGTGCCGATCTGCTTGAAGCAGTCGCTCTTCTTGGGCTTGATCATCGGGAAGCCTGTGCTGCAGTCGGAGTATGAGAGCATCTGAACCTGGGTAAGGAAGGGCCATACCATAAAAAGAACTGTTTGCCCGGGTATGCAGTTCCAGATGCCGAGTGCGTAGTAACCGCAGTTGAGAATGTATGACCATGTACCGGCCATAAGAATTCTGGTGCTGACCTTTTCAAGCTGGGCCTGAGTAAGGTCCTTGCTCAGGTAAATGTAGCTTTCGGGGTCGGAGTTCCTGTAGCGCCAAGCTTCAACGTTGTAGTAAAGACCCTTGCCGTCATTAATCTGGGTGCCGTATGTACCTGTGGAAACACCCTTGCCTTTCTTAACGGTGTATGCGCCTACCTGAATGTCGTGGTTGGTGAGGTTTTCAATATAAATCCAGGTGTGACCGGACATATTGTTGTACCTTGGCTTGTGACCGAGGTACATTCTTGCAACGATTGCCTCTTCAACATCATCGTTGGCTTCTGCCTTTGCATTTGCAGGAAGAACAAAAACGCCGATAATAGTGAGCACAGCAATTAAAAGTGCAAGAATTCTTTTGAAGTTTTTCATATCTTTTTCCCCCTTCATAAATTTTACTGAAACAGTATAGCACACGGACAGCTCGGTGTCAATTTCTAATTTTGAAAATAAACGCGATTATTCATTTATAAAAGTACAGATTGACTTTTTTCTTTTATGATATATAATAAAAATAAATAGTTATAAGCACACGGAGGTATTTATGAGAAATATTAACATAATCAACAGCAACTGGCTCTTTTCAAAGGAAGCCAAGTCTGCGCCTGCTGCTTTGCCCTCAGGCTGGCAGGAAATCAACCTGCCCTATACCTGGAACGGTGAAGACGGTCAGGACGGCGGCAACGATTACTACAGAGGCACTTGCTTCTTTGCAAAGTCACTTAAGGAAGACGAATTGCCCGCAGGTGAGGTCAAATACCTTCAGTTTGACGGCGTAAATTCTTCCTGCGAGGTTTTCTGGAACGGCAAGAGTGTTACAAAGCACGACGGCGGTTATTCAACTTTCCGTGTAAGGATAGAGGATATCAAGGAAGAAAATATCCTTGCTGTTGCGGTTGACAATTCATCCAACGACAGGGTTTATCCGCAGAACGCAGACTTTACCTTCTACGGCGGTATTTACCGTGATGTAAAGGTTATCGGTGTGCCCGAAAAGCACTTTGACCTGGATTATTACGGTGCTCCCGGTATTAAAGTAACACCCGAAATCAAGGGTAAGGACGCTGTGGTTGAAATCGAAACATTTATCAATGACGATGATGACTGCACGGTCAAATACGAAATCATTGCTGACGGCGAGGTTATCGCAACTGCTGTCGGCGAAGAAGACGACGAAGTTAAAATCACAATTGAAAACGTACACCTTTGGGACGGTCTGAAGGACCCCTACCTCTATACCGCAAAGGCAACCCTTATTTACAAGGGCGAAGAGGTTGACGAGGTTTCAACCCGCTTCGGCTGCCGTACATTCAGCGTTGATCCCGAAAAGGGCTTCATCCTCAACGGCAGAGAGTATCCGCTGCGCGGCGTGTCCCGTCATCAGGACAGACCCGGTATCGGTAACGCCCTTCTTCCCGAGCACCACAAGGAGGACCTTGACCTCATTGTTGAAATGGGCGCAAACACAATCCGCCTTGCTCACTATCAGCACTCACAGGTTTTCTATGACCTTTGTGACGAAGCAGGTCTTGTTCTCTGGGCGGAAATTCCCTATATTTCCCGCCATATGCCCAACGGCTACGACAACACAATTTCCCAGATGAAGGAACTCATCTCCCAAAACTATAACCATCCCTCAATTGTTGTCTGGGGTCTTTCAAACGAGATTACCATAGCGGGTGCAAATGACCCCGACCTTATCCGCAACCACAAAAAGCTCAATGAGCTTTGCCACGAAATGGACAAAACCCGACTTACAACAATCGCTTCCGTTACAATGTGCTCAATTGATTCAGAGTATGTTCATATCAGCGATATTCTTTCTTACAACCATTATTTCGGCTGGTACGGCGGCACAACGGATATGAACGGCCCGTGGTTTGACGAGTTCCACAAGAAGTATCCCAACAAGCCTATCGGTATAAGCGAATATGGCTGTGAGGCTCTCGATTGGCATACCTCAACACCCACACAGGGCGACTATACAGAAGAGTATCAGTCCTATTACCACGAGGAACTTATCAAGCAGATCGCGGAAAGACCCTATCTCTGGGCAACACACGTTTGGAATATGTTCGACTTTGCCGCAGACGCAAGAGCTGAGGGCGGCGAAAACGGTATGAACCACAAGGGTCTCGTTACCTTCGACAGACAGTACAAGAAGGATTCCTTCTATGCATATCAGGCCTGGCTTTCCGATAAGCCCGTGCTTCAGCTTTGCTCAAAGAGATATATCGACAGGGTAGAGGACGTTACAAGAGTTACCGTTTACTCAAACCTTGATGAGGTAGAGCTTTTTGCAAACGGCGAAAGCGTAGGCAAGCAGAGAAAGGGCAAGTATCCCTTCTTCTATTTCAATGTAAAGAACGTCGGCGAAACAACTCTCACCGTAAAGGCGGGCGAGCTTGAGGATACAGCAACAATCCGCAAGGTTGATACACCCAACGAAGCCTATATTATGAAAGAAGAGGGCGCAGTTATCAACTGGTTTGATATCACTATGCCCGACGGCAGATACTCAATCAACGACACTATCGGCGATATTATGTCAACCCTCGGCGGTAAGGTCACCATGGTTAAAATCCTGCTCAAGATAAAGAATGCTATGACCGCAGGCAAGGAAAAGGGTAAGGGAGAGGTTGCAGGCTTTGAGGTTGCCGGCTTCAAGCTCAGTATGCCGATGATTAAAAACGTTTACGGTATGGCAAAGGGCTTCACCGTAAAGCGTATCTTCTCTATGCTCGGCGGTAAGTTTACAAAGGAGCAGATTCTTGAAATCAACACAATGCTTAATAAGGTCAAAAAGCCCAGAAAATAAAACATTTGTTAAAGGAGACTCTCCGTATGAACCTTCGTAGGAAATCAATTTTAACAGCGGTTCTTTCAATCACACTTGTCTTATCTCTTCTTATAGCTTCGGGCTGCGGTAATCAGCCCGAAGAGCAAGTAGATATTTCCACCACCGAATCACAAAGTGTTGAGCCTACTCAGCAGGCAGATGCCGAGGTCAGCACCGAGCAGACTTCCGAAGAAGCTACCGAGGTTGTCAGCGAGGAAGCCTCAAGCGAAGCGGTAAGCGAAGAAGCCACAACTGAAGAAGCAACCGAAGCTGTACCGCAGACCAAGGAAGAGATAGTTGAGTTTTTCAATGCGGCAGCAAACAAAATCAAGCCCAACGCTTCCAAGGTAGTCAAAAACTACGAAAAGCGCACAGTCAACAACGACAAAACCGAAATCCCCGGTGCTCTTGAGAGCTTTGCTGAGGATATGATACCGAAGGTTATGGGCGACGATACAGAGCCGATAGTCTGGGCGACAAGAGAAGAGATTATGTCCGAATTCCTTGTGCCCGAGCAGGATTATGTAAGTAAGCTCAAGGCTGATTGGGTCGTTTCGGCTTCCTGTGTTGACAAGGGCGATACATATGAAATCATCTTCAGACTCAAGGACCACAAAAATCCCACAGCAGGTGTGGGTGTAGGCGCAGTGTGCGACGTAATTGAAACCTACGAAATTGCCGAAAAGGCATCGTTTGTCGAGGAGTTTTCAACACAGTATTATAACTGTGTCGTAAAGGCAACGATCGACAAGGCGACGGGTAATGTCATCCACGCCAACTACACAACACCGCTTGTGATGATTATGAGAGTAAACCTTTTCGGCACTCACAGCGGCACAATGGGTTTCACCTTTGAAAAGGACTATACAATTACTTATTAAAAACCAAAGAGATAGGAGCGGTCTTTATGCTCAGCTTTATCAGAATTCTTGTATCAGCTTTTGTTGCGGTAGAAACTGTTTTTTCGTGCCTTGTCGGCGGTGTCAGCCTTAAATCGGTTGATATGCCCGAGGTTGAAACGGGCAAATACACAAAGTATGTTGACCCGTTTATCGGTACGGGCGGTATTCCGTGGACCTGCGCTATGTTAAGCCCTGCGGCAACCACTCCATTCGGTCTTGTAAGACTCGGTCCTGACACCTGTTTTGTCGGCGGAGGCTATGGCTTCAAAACAAACACATCAGGTTATTACTATGAGCAAGGCCACATCAAGGGCTTCAGCCATTCGCGCCTTTCAGGTACGGGTGCGGAGGATTACAGTATGTTCCGCGTCGCACCCACAGTCGGCGACAATAAGCCCGGAGTAATGACTTATTCTCACAAAAACGAAACCGCTTCTGCTGGCTACTATGCAGTATATCTGCCGTCGGTTGCCTGCCTTGCAGAAATGACAGCGTCTGTACACACTGGTGTTCACCGTTACACCTTCCTTGACAGCGACGATGCACGTCTTTATATCGACGTCACAAGCGCTACGGGCACAAGAACAGCCACAAACGCTGTTGCAAATTATGATGAGGAAACAGGGCTTATTACCGGTTATTGCCTGCTTCCCGGTGCCTTCGCAGGCAGATACGACGGTCTGCCAACCTACTTTGCCGCAGTTGCCGATAAGGAAATCAAGTCCCTTACCGTAACGGGTGACGAAAACAACCTCGGTGTTGATATCAACTTCGGCTCAATCGAGGGCGAAAGCGTTGAACTTAAACTTGCAGTCAGCTTTGTAAGCGCTGAAAACGCAATTCTTAACCTTCAGACAGAAACAAAGGATAAGAACTTTGATGATATCAGAGAAGAAGCTGTAGCCCTTTGGGAAGAACGCCTTTCAACAGTGGATATCCAGGCTGACGACGAAACAAAGACCGTATTCTATACCGCTCTTTATCACTCGATGACAATGCCCAGTAACTTCACCGATGTTAACGGCGAATACCTCGGCTTTGACAAGCAGAAGCACACGGCAGAGGGCTACACCTACCGCTCGGATATGTCGCTTTGGGACACTGTTCGTTCAACACATCCGCTTTATACACTCATAGCTCACGATGTTCAGGAAGACTGCCTCAAGAGCCTTGTTGAAATGACAAAGCAGGGCGGCGTAAATGTTGTTCCCAGGTGGCCGCAAGGTGCTGGTTACACAGGCTCAATGTTCGGCGACAGCGCAAACATCATGGTTTCGGAAAGCTATATCAAGGGCTTTACTGATTTTGACGTTGAAACACTTTACGACGCTATGAAAAACACATCCGACAACCGTGTAAACAAGTCCGGCAGAGACTGCGTTGAAGTTTACAACGAATACGGCTATATTCCGCAGGACCTTGCAGGAAACGAAGAATCCGTCAGCCATACGCTCGAGTACGCCTGGCAGGATGCTGCAATTGCAAAGCTCGCAACCCTTCTCGGCAAGACAGAGGATGTTGGAAAGTACACCGCAAAATCAATGTATTACAAAAATCTCTTTAACCCCGAAACAAAGTATTTTCAGGCAAGAAATTCGGATGGAAGCTTTGTATGGAACTTCCATCCCGGTATAACCTATTTCTATGATATGGTGCTTATCAAGAAGTTTGCAAACTGCTACTCCGAGGGTAGTGCAAGGCAATGGCGCTGGAACGCCCTTCACGATATCGACGGTATGATTGAGCTGTTCGGCTCTAAGGAATACTTCGTCAGCGAGCTCGATGACTTTATGAAGGATGCGTCTCTCTCTCGTGGAGGAATTGATCCCGGTGCAGGCTACTGGATCGGCAATGAGCACGACCTGCACACAGCTTACCTCTTCTCCAACGCAGGCAGAAAAGACCTGACACAAAAGTGGGTACGCTGGACTCTTGATGAACGCTTCAGCACCGATATAAATGGTCTTGATGGTAACGATGACGGCGGCGCACTCAGCGCATGGTATGTGTTCTCATCCCTCGGCTTCTATCCGCTTGCAGGTACAGACCAGTATTGGATCGGCTCGCCCTGTGTTGACAGCGCGACGGTTACCCTTTCAAACGGCAACACACTTAAAATTACTGCAAACAATCAGGGTGACAAGAACGTCTATGTCAAGAGCGTAACGCTCAACGGCGAAAAACTCGACGGTATTTATTTAACCCACGAACAGTTGATGAACGGCGGCGAACTTGTGTTCGAAATGAGCAAAGACGCTTAAATTAATTACAATATAGAATAAGAGACACTCATCAGTTCATTGCGGTGAGTGTCTCTTAGTATTTTATTGGTTAATTATAAAAGTCTTCTGTTTATTTCGTTGAGTACACGTTTTTTATCTGCGCTCCACATCGGCGCAATCAGATCACTCTTTGCGCCGTCGCCCGTCAGACGGTGGATAACCATGTCCGACGGCAGAATTTTCAGGCACTCCATTAATATGTCAATATATACATCCATACTGAGTGTTTCAAATTTGCCCTGCCTGTAATCTTCAGCGAGGTCAGTGCCCTCAAGAACGTGGAGCAGTTGCAGCTTGATTCCGTTTGCGCCGCTTTTGCCTACATAATCAACCGTCTGCAACATCATTTCTGTTGTCTCGCCTGGCAGACCAAGTATAACGTGCACAACAACCTCAATCCCGTTGTCAATCAAATCGTTTACAGCCTTGTCAAATACAGGCAGGTCATAACCCCGGCGGATATATTCAGCTGTCTGAGGATGTATAGTTTGTAAGCCGAGTTCAACAAACACCGGTTTGATTTTGTTCAGCTCACTAAGGAGTTCAATAACTTCATCAGGCAGACAGTCGGGTCGTGTTCCGATTGAAAGTGCAACAATGTCGTCAGACTCGATTGCTGAATAAAAAAGCTCGCGCAGATATTCGACAGAGGCATAGGTGTTCGTGTAGTCCTGAAAGTAAGCTATGTACTTTGCATTCTTTGCCTTTTTGCTCACAAGCTGTTTTGCCTTTTCAATTTGTTCCGTTATGCTTTCGCATTTAGGTGCGGCAAAATCACCCGAACCGTGTGCAGAACAGAAAATGCAGCCTCGTGTGCCAAGCGTGCCGTCACGGGTGGGGCAGGTCATACCTCCGCTGAGTGTAAGTTTATATATTTTGCAGCCGAAACGCCGCTTCATTTCATTGTTAAAAGAGTTGTACAACGCACAAAGCCTCCTATAATAATTAATAACATTATAACATATAGCGGCATAATTAAGCAAGATATGCAGTGGAGTAGTGCGGTTTGCACATATTGGTACCTGATAATGTGAAAGGTTGTGTAAATTGTGTGCGAAACACGAGGAAACGTGTAATATTGTACAAAAAAATATCGAAAAAACTGTTGACAAATGCTAAAGGATTTGATATTATAGCAAAGCTGTCAGCGAGAGCGGCGGCGCCGGAAAAGCGAACTGAAAAAAGTTTGAAAAAAGTTTTGAAAAACTATTGACAAACGGAAAACGGTTTGATATAATGGCAAGGCTCTCTCACGAGAGCGCAAAACTTCAGACAAAAGCTTGAAAAAGTTTTTGAAAAAAGTTTAAAAAAAGTGTTGACAAGCTGACAGGTTTGTGATATACTTCATAAACGTTGTCGCTAAACGACAGCACGAAACGCACCTTGAAAATTAAACAACGATTGAAAGAACAAACCCTTGAAGA
>JAZRQW010000016.1:0-33470 GCA_045650165.1 Acutalibacteraceae bacterium
CGAGTTCAGATTATACTCGTCACCTTAAGGTGGGCGATATTCTTATTTTGTTTTGTAAGCATCTATGAGATATTCGTCACCGAGTATCGTTCGGATGTGCTCATAGATGAAATCAAGGCTGAAGCCCTCTACACCGTGGGCAGATGCAAGTGCATCCGTATAGTCTGCCAGACGGTAGAGCTTAATGCCTGAATAGCCTGAACGGTAGTGTGTTATTACAATATCAAACAAAGGCTTGTCGATCGTGACCTCACCCGTTGAAAAATCCTTGTGAAAGGTTATGTTTGCCATACCGCCGATAAGCCTTTTAGGCTGATTCTGTGCGGAAACAAAGTTGCCCAGAGAATAGAGCACGGGAACTTCTTTGCCCTGGGTATTTGTAAGATACTCAACAGGCTGAAGCGTATGGGGATGGGTACCGAGAACAAGGTCTGCTCCCCACTCAACAACATCCTGTGCAAAATCTTCCTGCACATAGTAGGGGTCGTCGGAATATTCAATACCTGCGTGCATTGAAACGACAACGACGTCCGCTGCCTTGTCCGCATATTCAACCTGAAACCTTACGTCCTCACGCTCGTCGAGATAAATTGCATAGTCTTCTTTATCCGTCGGGAGAGTTATACCGTTTGTGTGCTCCGTAAAGGACAGGAAGGCAAATGTAATGCCGTCCACATCAACGATTTCAAGGTCGGTATATTCCTCGCGGCTGTGGTATGCGCCGCTCGCAAGCAAACCTTCTGTTGAATTGATAAGGTCAAGCGTAGAGATAAGGCCCTTACTTGCCTTGTCGAGCATATGGTTATTGGCAATGGTGAGCACATCAAAGCCTAAATTCGCAAGCTGTTGCGCCATAACGGGAGGCGTATTAAAGCAAGGATAAGTTGCCACCTCATGGAGAGATGACATCATCGTTTCCTGGTTGATAACGGCTATATCCGCCGCAGTTATCAATTCCTTGAGGTTAGCATAAACAGGAGAAAAGTCGTAGCTGCCGTCCTTTGTCCTTGACTGTGCCTGCTCGTAAATCGGCTTGTGGATAAGGTTATCGCCGACCGCAAGCATATTCACACTTGCAGTACGTTTTGCCGTTGTGACAAACTGCGTGGGTGAAAGTTCAAGTGACTCGTCGGATATACTGCGCCTTGAGGACACAGCAAAGCCGACACCGACACACGCTATTACGACGGCGAGCACCAATGCTGTAAGCTGTTTAATTTTCAATTGCCGCACCTCCAATGAAGTAAGCGGTTGTTGTTACTGCTGGTTATTGTTGTTGCCGATGGCGTTGCGGATATTTTCCTTTGCCTGGCGTACGTTTGCAAGGCTGTTTGTAAGAGAACGCTCTGTTGTGCCGATAACGTTTTCAACAAAGTTTGCGGCGGAGGAGCAGATTTCGTTGGACCACTTTGCAGCCCTTGCCTTTACTTCTTCTGCCTGAGCGTTTGCCTTTTCAACAGTTTCTGTTGCAGCGGCGTTTGCGTTGCCGATTATTGTATCTGCCTGAGCCTTTGCCTTGAGAATCATATCGTCGCAATACTGCTTTGCACGTGCAGCAATTTCGCTCTCCTCAACCATCTGCTGAGCTCTTGCGTCTGCCTCTGCTACGATAACGCCTGCTCTTTCCTCAGCTTCTGCAACTGTTGCCTTTGCACGCTCTTCGGAAGTGAGTATGTATTCCTTTGCCTTTGCATTTGCCTTGTTGACGGTATCTCTTGCCTTTTCGTTGGCCTTGGTAACTGTTTCCTCAGCCTGTGCGTTTGCCTCACCTATAATGGTGTTGCGGTCGCTGACAATGTTGCGTGCCTGGCGTACCTCTTCGGGCATATTGGCACGGATTTCGTCAACACAGTTGCGGATTTCTTCAATATTGACAACTATTTTTGAGCTGAAAGCAACCTTCTGTCCGTTGTCGAGGACCTCTTCAATTTTTTCGAGCAAATCTTCAACGTTCATATCTTTCGATCCTTTCTGAGTCTTTTTTCTATATCATCCCGAATCTCGTGAGGAACAAATTCCGAAATGTCCCCGCCGAATTCGCAGATTTGTTTGACCATACTTGATGAGAGGTACATATTTTCGCCGCTTGCCGTAAGGAAAACGGTTTCAACCTCGGGATTTAATTTTTTATTTGCAAGTGCCTGCTGGAATTCAGTATCAAAATCAGATACGGCACGCAAGCCCTTTACAATAGCTATTGCGTTTTTTTCTTTTGCATAATCTGCAAGCAGACCGTAGGACGCCTCAACCTCTACGTTAGGTATATCACAAGCTGCACGCTTGATAAGCTCAACCCTTTCATCAGGGGTGAAAGCGCCTGTTTTTTTGAAATAGTTCGACATTACAACGACAATAACCTTGTCAAACATACGTGAAGCACGCCTGATTATTTCAAGGTGGCCGTTTGTAATCGGGTCAAAACTGCCGGGACAAACAGCAATTTTCATATGTGTGTCCCCCCTTATCTGTAAACGGCGAGCTCTACCCTGCCGTATTTATAGCACTTGTAAAGGTCAAGACCGCCTGCGCTTTCGGGAATATCCTCGCCAGCAGGAAGCTCACACACAATTATTCCGCCTTCAGCAAGCCTGTCAAGCGAATCGAGTGCCTTCTGCAGAAGGCCCGTACCGTAGGGAGGGTCAATAATCACGATATCGAAAACCTCGTTTGTTGTGCGCAGGAAATTGAGCGAATCGCTCTTTCTGACTACAGCTTTATCCGCAAGCTTTGTATGAGCAAGATTCTGCTCAATAACACTGACAGCCTTGGCATCCGAATCGACAAAGGTGCATTTCTCAGCACCTCTGCTGAGTGCCTCGATACCGAGCTGACCGCAACCTGCAAAAAGGTCAAGCACACGCCTGCCCTCGATATCAAACTGAATTATGCTGAACATTGCTTCCTTTACCCTGTCCGTTGTCGGGCGGACAACATCGCCACCCTCAAGCGTGATAAGGTTTCTGCCCCTTGCGGAGCCTGTAATAACTCTCATAATACTCCTACCCAAAGTAATATACCGATATATTATCTTTTATTATAACATATTTGTCAAGTTTTATTTAAATTATGTGTCGGATGACAGAACATCGGGATGAAAATAGTCGTAAACCGTCTGTGCGCTTTTTTTATCCACACCCTTGACTGAGGCAAGCTGTTCGACACTCGCCTCTCTTACTGCGGTGACGGATTTGAAGTGTTTGAGTAATGCCGAAGCACGCTTTTTGCCTATACCGTCAATCTGCGTGAGTGTAGTGGAGATACCTGCGCTTCTGCGTTTGCGGTGATATTCAATGGCAAATCGGTGCACTTCCTCCTGCATACTAGAAACAAGAGTAAAAGCACTTCGCTTTGAATTAATCGAAATCTCTCCGCCCTCACCCGTTATTGCTCTCGTGCGGTGAGTGGAATCCTTGACCATGCCGAAAACGGGCACGTCAATACCCATTCTCAATAGCACGGCTTTTACGGCATTGACCTGCATCTGCGCGCCGTCAAGCAGAATAAGGTCGGGCAGTTTTGCAAAGCCCTCGTCACGCTTTTCACCCTCGGGTTTTGCATTTTCTTCAAGATAGTGCGTAAATCTGCGTTCAAGCACCTCTGCCATCGAGGCACAGTCATCCTGCCCGTCAAAACCTTTAATCTTAAAACGCTTATACGCCGCTTTAAAAGGATGTGCATTTTTAAACACTATCATACCCGCAACGTTTTCCGTGCCTGCGGTATGAGAGATGTCATAGGATTCTATATATTCGGGCGGCGACGGCAAATTGAGAAGCCTTGCAAGTTCATCAAGAGCCTGTGTATCCGAGCCCTTTCTGCCGAGGCTGAGTGATAATTTTTCTGCCGCATTTGAACGGCACATTTCAAGTAGCTTGAGCTGACCGCCCCTTTGCGGCACAACAAGGCTGACCTTTTTGCCGAGCTTTTCAGAAAGCCATTGAGACAGCAAATTGCTGTCCGACGGCAAGGAATCGATAAGTATTCTTGGCGGTATGCGCTCACGCATTGAGTAGTAGCGCATTATAAATTCATACCTTGCCTGTGCAGGGTCGTCAGGTGCTTCCGTAACAAAATGCTCCGTATCGACAAGCCGTCCGCCGAAAAAGCGCAACACAGCAAGGCACGCCTTGTCCGCCGTTTGTGAAAGTGCAAAAACATCCTGCTCAGCAACGTCTGCACTGACCACCTTCTGCTTTTCGCCAAAGCGAGTTATAGCGTTAATTCTGTCGCGAAGAACTGCCGCTTTTTCAAACTCCAGATTTTCGGCAGCGGCTTCCATTTCCTCCTGCATTGTTTTTATCATCGCAGAAGAGCCGCCCTTGAGAAATTCAACAGCCTGCTCAACGCTTTTCATGTAATCCTTGTGGGAAATTTTACCCGCACACGGTGCAGAGCACTGAGAAATATGGAAATTCAGACAGGGTCTTTGTTTAACGGATACGGAAAAGGTTTTGCCGCACTGAGGCAGGCAGAAAATTTTCTGCGCCTGCTCAACGGTACTGCGCACGGCAAAGGAGCTTGTGTACGGGCCGATGTACTCAGAGCCGTCGTCAACAAGCTGCATTGCCGCCTCAATTTTAGGCCAGGACGAATTTGTGATTTTAACGTAGTGATAGCCCTTGTCATCCTTGAGGAGAATATTGTATTTCGGGCTGTGCTGTTTGATAAGACTGCATTCGAGCACCAACGCTTCAAACTCACTGTCGGTGATTATATAGTCAAAATCCTCGACGTGTTCAACCATACGGATAACCTTTGCCGTATGGTTGTAATTCGAGCCGAAGTAACTGCTGACACGGTTTTTGAGTGTCTTTGCCTTTCCGACATAAATTATTCCGCCCGACTTATCCTTCATAAGATAAACACCGGGGCGAAGCGGAAGGCTCATTGACTTTTGGCGCAGTCTTTTTATTCTGTCCTTGTCGCTTTCCATTTATTTAATAACTCACTTTGTAAAGAAGGTTAAAAATCCTTTGTATGCCATATAGAGGTCGAGCTTTGAAATCACTTCATAAGGAGCGTGCATTGAAAGCACAGGCACGCCGACATCGACAACATCAATATTGTGATATGCAACGTACTTTGCAACAGTGCCTCCGCCGCCCTCGTCAACCTTGCCGAGCTCGCCTACCTGCCAGACAACGCCGTTTTCGTTGAACAGACGGCGTACTCTGCCCATAAATTCCGCACTTGCGTCGGAAGTGCCGCCCTTACCTCTTGAACCTGTGTACTTTGTAACAACAATACCTCTGTTAGCAAAGGACGTATTCATTTTCTCATATACACCCGGGAATGTGGGATCAAATGCGGCATTGACATCTGCGGAAAGACATTCACTGTTACTCAGCGCAAGACTGCCTACACCGCCCTGCATACGGGCAAGATGCTCCACAAAATACGCAAGATAAGAGGAATTGAGACCCGTGTTACCGTCGGAGCCGGTTTCTTCCTTATCTGCAAGCACGGTAACTGCCGTAAATTCGGGTGCACCTGCTTCAATAGCTGCCATAACAGACGGATATGCACACACCCTGTCGTCGTGACCGTATGCGCCGATAAGGCTGCGATCAAAGCCGACATCGTCCGCACCGAATGCAGGAACAACCTCAAGCTCTGCGCTGAGGAAATCCGCTTCAACTATGCCGTATTTTTCGTTGAGAATATTCATAATGTTGAGCTTTACGCTTTCGCTGCCCTCATCATCCTTGAAGGGACGGGTGCCGATGAGAACGTTGAGCTCTTCGCCCCTGATACCATCGGCAAGTGTGCGCTTCATCTGCTCTGCGGCAAGGTGGGGCAGAAGATCTGTGACAACAAACTTGGGATCGCCCGCATCCTCGCCGATATTAACCTCTACAGTTGTGCCGTCTGCCTTGACAACAACACCGTGAAGGGCAAGCGGAATAGCAGTCCACTGATACTTCTTGATACCGCCGTAGTAATGTGTTTTGAAGAGAGCAAATTCAGCCTCTTCATAAAGCGGATTGGGTTTGAGGTCAAGCCTGGGAGAATCAATATGAGCGGCAGCAATGCGTACACCCTCTTCAACGGGGCGTTTACCGATAACGGCAAGGATAACCGCCTTACCTCTGTTGTTGTAAATAACTTTGTCGCCTGCCTTGTAGCTTGCCTTGGGGTCAAAGGTAACAAAGCCGTTTTCGTGTGCAAGGTCCTTTACGAAATTGACAACCTCACGCTCTGTTTTACACTTTGACATAAAACTCTTGTAGCCCTCTGCAAAGCTGTCAGCTGTTTTCAGCTCATCATCGCTGATTTTTTTGCAGGCGTGTTCTGCCTTATAGAACAGTTTTTCTCTGAGTTCTTCATTCTTGCTCATAGTTTTTTCTCCTTATATTTCTCAATTATTTTTTCAATTTCAGCATCGGTGTCGTAGGGTGCATAATTGTACAATATGACATCCGCATTCTTTGCATATTCTTCGTCTGAAAGCTGTGCACCCATTCTGTGTACGGCCTTTTCACGGGTAATGGAGTCGCGAAACATTATTCTGTCAAGCCTTATTTCCGCAGGAGCACTCACAACCACTGTAAAGGCACACAACTTGTCGATTTTACTTTCGAAAATTGCCGCCGCATCCAGTAACACAGCCGTTTTACCCTCTTGTGTAAAGGTATTAACCTTTGCAAGTGCCATAGATGTGATTATGGGGTGCATAATACTATTGAGGAGCTTTGTAGTCTCTTTTGAAGAGAATGCACGAGCGGCAAGAGCCACTCTGTCGAGGCTGCCGTCGTCGAGTATTATATCCTCGCCGAACACCTGTGCCAGCTGGGCAAGCACGGGCGAATTCGCTGCAGTAATTTCTCTTGCAATTTTGTCACAGTCTATGTGAGCAATGCCGTATTTTTCGCAAAGGCGTTTTGCAACGGTCGATTTGCCTGAGCCTGTAGCACCTGTAAGCCCGATTATCATTGCACCGTCAACGTCAATTACCGTAAACGCCGCCGCACGAAGCAGACGGTTGATAACCGCAAGCCCCACGCCGTCAGTATCAGGGCAGCGTGCATAGGCGGTTTCGACACCCATATCATCAAGGCTGCGCAGTGCTTCAAAGAGCAGATGAGCCTGAGCAGAGCTGTCGTGTTCCCTGCCGATTTCAATGAATGGAATGTTTAACAATTCACCCTCGCCGTCAAAACAGAGTGCAGCGCAGTTTTTCTTACCGCTGACAAAGCGACGGTAATTTTCAAAGCTGCCCTTTACTATTATTACCCTTGCTTTGGGTGAATAATGCTTGTATTTCATACCCGGGGAAGCAGCTTTTGCGTTATCCTGAAGCTCGGAAAGCACGGCTGAATCCACCTCAACCTCGCCGAGTACACTTTCAAGCTGCTCAAGCGATATTCCGCCCGGACGAAGAAGCCTCGGCTTTTCGCCCACAAGGGAAACTACGGTTGATTCCACACCGACATCGCAGCTTCCGCCGTCGAGAATAGCGTCTGCCCTGCCCCACATATCGTCTATAACGTGCTGTGCCGTTGTGGGACTCGGACTGCCTGAAAGGTTTGCCGAGGGTGCCGCAAGCGGTACACCTGCCGACTTTATTATATCCCTTGCCGCAGGATGTGAAGGCATACGCACAGCAACCGTATCAAGACCACAGCTGACTTCATCGGGAATTCTTGCACCTTTAGGCATAATAATCGACAAAGGTCCCGGCCAGAATTTTTCCGCAAGTGCAAGTGCACCCTCGGGAATTTCGCTGACAATTCCGTCAAGCTGTGAAATGTCGCAGATGTGGACAATAAGCGGATTGTCCTGCGGTCTGCCCTTTGCCTTGAAAATCTTCGCAACCGCCTGACCGTCAAAAGCATTAGCAGCAAGACCGTAAACGGTTTCAGTAGGGATACCGACTATTCCGCCGTTTCGCAGAATTGCGCCGACTTCACAAACACCGTCTTCGTTATATTTAAAAAGCCTGGTTTCAATCATAATCAAGTACCTGATTTGAGTTTTTCCGCAGTATCGGCTGAAATAAGCGCATCGACAAGCTCGTCTAGACTGCCGTTGAGTATTGCTTCCAGCTTATATAAAGTCAGACCTATACGGTGGTCTGTCATTCTGCCCTGCGGATAGTTATAAGTTCTTATTCTTTCGCTTCTGTCGCCCGTACCGACCTGAAGCTTTCTTTCGCCTGCAATTTCGTTTGCCTGCTTTTCACGCTCGGCTTCAAGAATACGGGAACGCAGGATTTTCATAGCCTTGTCACGGTTTTTGTGCTGGCTTCGCTCGTCCTGGCACTCAACAACCGTACCTGTGGGAATATGAGTAATACGTATTGCAGATTCGGTTTTGTTGATGTGCTGACCGCCTGCACCGCTTGAGCGGAAGGTATCCACCTGCAAATCTGCAGGGTTGATTTCAACATCAACCTCTTCCGCCTCGGGAAGCACGGCTACGGTAACTGTGGAGGTGTGGATTCTGCCCTGGCTTTCTGTTTCGGGCACACGCTGTACCCTGTGGACACCGCTCTCAAACTTGAAGCGTGAGAAAGCACCTTCACCGCTTATCATAAAGCTGATTTCCTTGAAGCCGCCCACCTCTGTTTCGTTTGCGCTGAGAATTTCTGATTTCCAGTTTTTTGTAGCGGCATACATTGAATACATTCTGTAAAGCGAGTTAGCAAAGAGTGAAGCCTCATCGCCGCCGGCACCGCCGCGGATTTCAACAATAACGTTTCTGTCATCATTCGGGTCGCGAGGCAGAAGCAATATTTTCAGCTCCTGCTCGGTTTTTTCCAGAGCAGCTTTTGCTTCTTCAAGCTCTTCTTCCGCCATTTCTTTGAGTTCGGCATCAAGCGAGGAATCCTCAAGCATTTCTTTTGCGCCCTGAATATCCGAAACACATTTTTTGTATTCACGGAATTTTTCCACAACGGGTGTGAGGTGCTTGATTTCCTGCATATACTTTTTATAAAGTTCCATATCGGAAACAACATCCGGCTCGCAGAGCAGAGCGTTTATTTCCTCGTAGCGTTTTTCAACCTGGGCAAGCTTATCAGTCATTTTCTTTTCTCTCTATTTTCTTAATACTTTTTTCTGCCTTGGAGCGCACAACCATAATTTCCCTGCCGCAGCCGTTACAGCGCAGGCGGAAATCCATCCCCGTACGAAGCACTTCAAAAGCGTTTGAGCCGCAGGGATGAGGCTTTTTCATATAGAGAATATCGCCTGTTCTCACATCCATAGTTACACCACTCCAATTTATTCCATTGTTATTATAGCATATCATTATAAAAATATCAATCAGTCGGAATTTTAAAGTGCTGACGGCATATATATAGATTAGTAAAACCGGTTAAACCGGAAACGCAAGGGAGGGAGCGGCAAACAATGCCGCAAGCAAATGAAGAGATACTCACCCGAAGGCAAGCTTATTTCAACACCCGAAAACAAAAAGAATATGGCTGACAAGGGTTCGCTCATACACGCCTGCCACAACCGCACGGTGCTCGAAGCGAGGGTGCTGCTGTGTGATAATGAGCACAACCTGCACCTTGATCTGGGGCCTATGAGAGGTATTATTCCCCGTTGCGAGGGCGCAATAGGAATAGAGGACGGCAGTGTGCGGGACATTGCGCTGATTTCACGGGTAAACAAACCCGTGTGCTTCATCATAACCGGCTTTGAAACCGACAGCTACGGTGAAACATTAGCAATACTGAGCAGAAAGCGTGTTCAGCAGGACTGTTACAATGAATACATTTGCAAACTCAGCAAGGGTGATGTGATTGACGCAAAAGTCACACATACTGAAGGTTTCGGCGCTTTTGCGGATATCGGTGCAGGACTTGTTGCACTGATGCCGATTGACGCAATTTCGGTTTCGCGAATTCCCCACCCGAATGTACGCTTCAGCGTAGGTGACGATATAAAAGCGGTTATCAAGGACATTGCACCCGACGGAAAAATCACACTCAGCCACAAGGAATTGCTCGGCACGTGGGAACAGAATGCACAGAACTTCAAAGCAGGTGAAACCGTACCCGGTATTGTACGCTCTGTTGAAAAATACGGCATTTTCGTTGAGCTTACGCCCAATCTTGCCGGTCTTGCAGAGCCTTCGCCCGATGTTAAAGCGGGTCAGAGCGCAACCGTTTATATTAAAAGTCTGATACCCGAAAGAATGAAAATCAAGCTGATTGTTGTCGATGCTTTTGACGCACATTATCCCACAGCCTCACCGCAGTATTACACGGATGCAAAACACATAAGCCGCTGGGTGTATTCGCCGGAAAGCTGCACCAGAGTCATTGAGAGTGTTTTTTGAATAAGTGCAAACTGCCGCAACGGAAATTTCCGTTACGGCAGTTTTTTACATATCCACTTCTAAAACTGTATTAATTATATTCGATGCCACCATCATAGCGGCAAGGGATGTAATTACAACTATCTGCTCGTCGGTAAAATATTCTTTAAGCTCATCCATCTGCTCGTCATAGACCTCGTGAGGATTGTCTGCAATGTTTCTGCCGAATGAAATCAAGGCATGCTGTTCAGGAGTTAAAACGAGGGTATCAAAATCCACGCCGTTGGCATCGAGAAATCTTCTGAAAATTTCCGAACACACAGCACAGTCATTTTCCGTTGAAATTGCGTAGCAGAAAAGGTTTGCCGTAAGCTCACCGAGGAATTTTTTCGCCTCTGCAAGCACGTCATGAAAGCCATTGAGCACCCTGAAAGCAACAGGGTTGTTGAGCAGGGTGAGCTTCATATTGTTCATCGGGATTTTCGCTGCATATTCGTCGTGTAATGCTTTTATTTCTTCGCTTGCGCTGTTATAATCAATCGGATTTATTCTTGCCATTTTCAACACCTCTGTATTTATTTTAGTTGCTTTATCCGCCGGTTGCAATAGTTTTGGTTGATTTTGTGCGCTGAATTTGCTATAATTGATTTTGTATTGATATTTCTTTTAGCTTTAATGAAAGGAAATAGTTTATGAAAAAAATTCTTGTAACAGGCGGCGCAGGCTTCATCGGCGGCAATTTCGTATATTATATGCTTGAAAATTATCCCGACACCGAGCTCGTCTGCCTTGACGCACTCACATACGCAGGCAACCTTGAAACGCTCAAAGGTGCTTTCGGCAAGCCGAATTTCAAATTTGTAAAGGGCGACATAACGGACAGAAAGTTCATTTATGAGCTTTTCGAGAAAGAGAATTTTGATACAGTGGTAAATTTCGCCGCCGAATCACACGTTGACCGCTCGATTGAAGAGCCTGAAGTTTTCCTTAAAACAAACATTCTTGGCACTCAGGTGCTTCTTGACGCGTGCAACAAGTATTCTGTGCCTCGCTTCCATCAGGTTTCGACAGACGAGGTTTACGGTGACCTGCCTCTGGACAGGCCAGACCTTATGTTTACAGAGGATACACCTATTCACACCTCCTCCCCCTATTCGGCAAGCAAGGCTTCGGCAGACTTGCTCGTACTTGCCTACCACCGCACCTTCGGTACACCCGTTACAGTTTCACGCTGTTCCAACAATTACGGCCCGTACCAATTCCCCGAAAAGCTCATTCCGCTTATGATTGCAAACGCCACACACGGCAAGGCTCTGCCCGTTTACGGTGAGGGACTCAATGTGCGCGACTGGCTTTATGTCGAGGACCATTGCCGCGCAATTGCAATGATACTCGAAAACGGCAGAATAGGCGAAGTTTACAACATCGGCGGCCACAACGAAAGAGCCAACATTCAGGTTGTTAAAACAATAATCAAGGCTCTCGGCAAGAGTGAGGACCTTATAACCTACGTCAAGGACAGACCCGGCCATGACCGCCGTTACGCCATTGATCCGAAGAAGATTTCCGACGAGCTCGGCTGGCAACCGCTGACACTTTTTGACGAGGGCATAGAAAAAACCATACGCTGGTACGTTGAAAACAGCGGCTGGTGGGAAAACATTCTCAACGGCAGCTACCGCAGCTACACCGAAGAAATGTTTACGTTGAATTAACATATAGAAGTATTTATATTAAAATTTACCAAAATTTTAAAAATAATATTGGTAGAAATTACAAGGTGTAAATCTTGTTAATATATGATATAATTAACACGCAAATTTCCTGATTTAAAAATCTTATTAGGAGGATATTACCAATGCAGACAAACAAAACGCTGATGCGTCTTATCGCTGTTGTAATGACAGTTGTTATGATGCTCACAGCAATTCCGTTCTCTTCATTTGCAGCTGCAGATGAAACCGCACTCACAGACTACGTTGTTGTAGGCTCTTACAAGGACACTGCTGTTCTTTGGAGAGTACTTGAAAAGAAGGCTGACGGCAGCCTCCTTCTTATCAGCAAGGATGTTATCCTGAACAGCACTTCCGGTGCAACAGCAACAAAGTACAACACCAAAAATGTTGTCCCGGATTACGAAGGCAGTAACATTGAAAAGATTGCCGGCTCCATTCTCGCTATGAGCGATGCTGAAACAGCAGCACTTGCAAACGTTACAATGTCCTACAAGGCTATTGTAAACAGCGAAGTTGTTACAAAGACATATGCTGCAAAGTACGCTATCCCGACTATGGCCGATTTTGAAACCTACGGTCTCAAGGCTGCAGCTATCCTCGGCGGTACAACACCTACCGCATATTGGCTTGCAGACGCACAGGCTAAAACCACAAAAGATACATACGCAATGTATGTCACAAACGGCGGCACAACAGCTTCTAAGGGTGTAACTGCTGCCAACGGTCTGCGTATGATTATCAGCCTTGCAGCAGACAGCTACGTTGCTCTTCCTGAGGTTGACGGCGTTACATACAAGGCAGGCGGCGCTGAAGTTGCTTACGCAGTTGTAGGCAACACAGTTGAAATTGCTGTTGATGAAAGCTACAACAGCGACAGCCTCGTTGTTAAGTTCGGCGGCACAGCAGCAACAGGCACAGACGGCGTTTACACAGTAGGCGCAGGCGAAATGACAATTGAAGGCATTACTGCAAAGCCCGGCGATTTCACAGCTTACGATGCTGCAGTTGCCAAGGCAGACGCACTCACAGAAGCTAACTACTCCGCAGAAACATGGGCAGTTCTTGCAGAACTCCTTGCTGTTGATGCAAGCGTATACACAGCAGCTGACCAGGCAAAGATTGATGAACTCGCAGCAGCTATTGAGGCAGCTATCGCAGGTCTTGAGGCAGCTCCCGCTAACCTTGTTGAATACAAGGCAGCAGTTGCAAGAGCAAAAGAGCTCCAGACAAGCACACTTCACAACCTCAACGCTTCTCCCGAGGGCGAAAACAAGTCTTACAACAACCTCATCACACTTGAGCTCAGAAAAGAAAGCACAATCCTTGCTTACAAGCTTGATATGCAGGCAGAGGTTGACGCCGCTACAAAGGCTCTCAACGATCTTTGCGACCAGGTTCCCTACAAGAAAGCTTCTCTTGAGAAGTGGACCAACGCTGTTAACGGAGCACGTACACTTGACAAAACAATGTACGACCCCGCATATGTTGAAGAAGTTCTTGCTGCAGTTGAAGCTCTCGTAGCAGCTAACGACTTCTCACAGAGAACAGACCTTGATATCAGAAACCAGGCTGAAATCGATGCAGCAGCTGCTGAAATCGAAGCACTTTACGCTGATAAGGGCGACCACTTCATCCAGACAGATTTCTCCGCACTTGAGGCAGCTCTCGAGCGTGCAGCAGGTTATGCAGAAGAAAACTTCTACAAGGACGAAGACGTTAAGCGTGAAGAAGAAGTAGGCGGCACAGCAGCATGGACCAACTTCACAGACAAGGTAGCAGCAGCCAAGAATTATATCGACAACAAGGACAAGTACACAAAGGCTTTCGACTATCAGGCTTCCGTCAACACAGCTACAGAACAGCTTGTTGCAGCTATGGATAAGCTCGACGGTTTTGTACGCCTTAACGATTGGGACAGATTCGTTAAGGATGTTGAGTGGTTCTTCTATGATGTTAAGTACCAGATAGACGGTATCATCGCTATTTTCCAGACAGTTGCAGGTCTCCTCGGTATGCTCTTCCGCGGTGAGATTGACCTCTATAGTCTGTTCGAGCTTCTCGATGTCGGTGAGGATGTTCTCAACTTCCTCGTCAAGATCGGTATCAAGCCCAAGGATCCCATTGATCCCGGCGCAGACCCCGAGGCTCCCGAAGCTGCATAAGTAAACTTTACACAGGACAGTCGCAAAACGGCTGTCCTGTTTTTTTATGACAAAAACAAAGTAGTATGAGCATCACAAAAGCCCATACTACTTTATTAATTATTATCTGTTATTTTACTATTACACTCAACGTATTCATCAGTGAGCTGTTTCTTGTTGCCGAAATGTTGTTGAGGAAGATTACGTCATCGACGCCGTTTTCCTTTGCAAATTTACATATATCGCCATCCCAGTAGCGATAGTCAACAACATGAACTTCAGCGTAATTGAGCGTGAGGAAGGGCACCATTGCATTACCGAAGGATTCTTTGATTACCAGACAGGAAGAACCGTCCGTTATATCGGAATTGACTATGTGCGCATACGGCTGGTCGCCGCCGATAAATGTGTTGTATTTCGAACCTCTACTCCAATCGGAAACATCCGCAATAATCGGCCATTTTGTCTTGTTGCCTTTTGTGTCCGTATATTCGAGTTTTATATTACCTATGGGCTTGTACGCATAAACCGTGTCCGGATCTTTTTCAAGAGCGGGATCCTTGCCCGAATCGTTATAAAACGCACCGACAAAGTTGTCGTACCGCTTCTCTTCAAAAGAGGAAAGCGGTGCAGGAGTAAGCCCTGCTGCCGAAGCGTATTCACAGTAGGCGTAATATGCGCCAAGAGCCGTCCAATGGTGATCTGTGCGGAAATAGATGTACTCGTTCCGGTGCGCCCTCATTGTGTCGTAGAGCTTGATTTTTGTCACATCCGGTGACATTACGGAATATATATAATTCGTTGCGTCGTTCTGACTTGTGGTGCTGACATTCTTGCGTATATGATCATCAAGCATTATGTCAATACTCGTTGGAATAACCATACAGAACACACGGGATTTGTCCTTCAGAGCATTTGCCGCCCGGCTAACCGTTGCGGCATAGCCGTCCGCCGTCGAACGGATAAAGCTGTAATACTCGTAAGCGGCGTTATCGACAATAATTACACTGCTCAGCTTCTGTATAAGCGAGTCATCAATTTTGTCGGAAGCTTGAGTTGTCGGCGGGTCGGCAACAATAGGATTTGTTGCATTTTCACCGCTCGGCATTTCGGGAACTGCGGGAATATCGTCGCCTATCTCATCGACAAAACCGCTTATGCTGTCCCCTATTCCGTAAAAGGATTTTATCTTGCTGTTGGCGTTGATAAACATTTCTCTGAACGGAAACGTATCAGAATACCATGTGCTTATTCCGTTGAAATAACTGCCGTCAAGTAAAGCTGCCGCGCTGAATTCGGGAAATTTGGTCAGTTCTCTCTTTTCCGCCTCGGAATATACAGGTCTCAGCGGCAGATAAAGCGCCACCGTTGCACCGACAAAGAGGAAAACAAAAAAGCAGATAATAACCGCCCTTGCCTTATTCTTTTGTTTCTTCATAACTGTTGCCTTTTACTCCTTTTTAGTAACCCGATTTAATCGACGGCTACCTATTAAAACTGAAAATACAGGAACGGATTGTAGCTGTTGCCTACAAGTGCCGCGGTTGAAAGCAAAAGCATTGCGCAGGGATAAACCACCGAAAGCGCTACCGCCACAGCATTTCCGAATTTGCTGTCACGGTATTCAAGGCGGGTAACCGCCGCACTGATAATTTTTGCAAGCGGCAGGCAGGCAAGGCAGGCGACGATGAGCAGGAAGATGTTGCTCTTAAACATTATGTCTGCCTCGTAATTTGTAAAGGCGTTTGAATTGCCACAGAAAAGACCCTTGAGCACAGTCCACACAAGCGGCAGGCGTTCAAACTTAAACAGCACCCAACCGAAGAACACGACAACAAGTGTGTAAACATGGGAAATAACCGAAGGTGTTTTTTTGAGAACCTTACCGAAGAAGAGTTTTTCTATAGTGAGGAATATGAAATAGTAAAGGCCCCACAGCACATAGTTCCAGCTTGCGCCGTGCCAGAAACCCGTAAGCATCCAGGTAATGAGAAGATTGAGTATCGTTCTTGTCATACCCTTGCGGTTACCGCCAAGCGGAATATAGACATAATCCCTGAAAAACGAGCCGAGGGAAATGTGCCATCTGCGCCAGAATTCGGTAATCGAGGTTGAACAGTAGGGATAGTCGAAATTCTCCTTATACCTGAATCCCGTCATCATACCCATACCAATAGCCATATCGGAATATGCGGAGAAATCGAGGTAAATCTGAAGCATATAGAAAAGCATGCCCAACCACAACGCCGCCGCAGGACGGGAAGAAAGCACGCCGATATTTTCTGAAAGCAAAGATATGTCGGCAGCTGTCGAATCGCTGAGAAGCATTGTATCCGCAAGTGAACCGCAGGCATTCGCAAGCAGAGCTTTTTTGCCGAGACCCGCCATAAAACGGATTATGCCCGCACTTATATCCTCACTCTTTATTGTTCTGTGTTTAATCTGCTCGGCAATATCCTGATAGCGTACAATGGGACCTGCCACGCATTGGTGGAAAAGGCTTGCGTAAAGCAAAACATTGAAGAAGTTTTTCTCCGCCTTCACATCTCCCCTGTAGACATCGACAACATAGGTCAGCAACTGGAAAGTGTAAAAGGATATGCCTATAGGCAAAGCAATCTGCGAAACGACCGACGGGAAACCCGTGAGTGCCTGAAGATTTTCCTGAAAGAAGGTGCCGTATTTGAAAACACCGAGCAAACCAAGGTCTGCTATACAAGCGCAAAAAAGCGCCAACTTTGCCGCTTTTTTCCCCCTGTTCTTTTCGACCGCGAGAGAAAGAAGCCAGTCAATCAGCGCCATCGCAATCAACAGCAGTACATATTTCGGCTCACCCCACGCGTAGAAAACGAGCGAGAAAATGAGCATTACCGCATTCTGCACGGGTGTGCTTTTTGCCAGATAATAAAAGCAGAGATTAAGCGGCAGAAATGCAAAAACAAAAAACAGACTCGAAAATACCATTTCTCTTTATTACCCCGAATCAATAATGAAAATAGCCGAACACAATGTCCGGCTATTCCTTAAACAATAAAAATGATATTATATTTTATTCTAATAATCAATAGTTATCCGCAAATTGTAATAATTTGTAACTTTCCATAAAAAATCTTAATACTCTTGCGGAATGAGTTTCTGGTTCTTGATATCATTCTGAAGGAACTGAGGATACTTCTCGTTTGAGAAGATGTTGAGTTCAGCATTGTCATCGTTCTCGAAGAACCAACGATAAAACTCGCCGTGACCGTCATGCGTTGTGCAGTGAACCATATCCTTAACAAACCATGTGTTTTCGGGAAGTGCGCAGCTTGTGGCGTCGATATGGTTATCGGGTGAAACGTGATGATGTCCGTCGTAGCTATCAGGAGTGTAGCCAAAGCCAAGGCTTTCGCCAAGAGGTGCTACGGTTGCGCCGACAGAAGCATACTTGAGGTCAACAGTACCGTCGGAATCGTTGTGCCATGTGGGAACAAGGGGTGTACGCTGAACATCCCATGCGGCAACAATCATAACGGGAATACCGCTTTCGAGCACGCCGTTGAGGATTTCGTCTGCCTTGCCCTGAACATTGTAGTGGTAGTAATCAATTCTTGCTTCAAGCTCTGCGTTAGGGTTGTCGCCAAGCATATATACCTTTGCATCAGCATAATACTCATCCGGTACAAATGACCAGATACCGCAGTTTGCCCTGAATACAGGAACAAGAAGCTCGTCAAAAACTCTGCCCACACAGTTGTCAACAACCTTGTTTACAACACCAATAAGGCTGCCGAGAATGCCGCTGTTTTTGAGCAGGTCAATGATAACCATAAGGAAATCTGCAAGGCCTTCGTCCATAATGAGCGGAAGTGCCGTTGCACCGTAGCGGTAGAGGGATTCCTCGTTGATTTCAATCCTGCCGCAGAAAAGGTCACCTGCAACAGCTGTACCCTTAATCGGGCAATTCTGGAAAATAACAGACTTAATCTTCTCACTGCCGAACTGCTCAAAGTAAGCCATAGTCATAACGCCACCCATAGATGAAGCACGCAGTCTTACCTTTTCGTGGCCTGTGAGTTCAAGAACGTGGTTGATGTAAGCATCAAGGTCCTTTGCGATAACAAGCGGGTCTGCACGGAAATCGTAACCGAAGTAGTAGCTGTAATCAAGACCGTGTGCAGGGTCTGTCGGCAGCTCTTCCTTGGTTGTGACATCTGCCGTGGAATCGCCGTTTTCAGCGTTTGCGAGAGGACCGAAAACCTCACCGACAGCGGGAATCAGGCTGTCTGCAAAAGCATCATAATCCTTTGTTATGATAAGCGAAACGAGCGGAATGAGAAGCTTTGCAACAAGCTTTACATAGGTTGATGTTTCGGGGCGGAACAAAACCTTCTCTTCGGGTGTATCCGCATTCTGATAAAGCGTTGCGCTACCGAGTGCGGCAACATAGATAATCGGTTCTTCGCCGCAATTGCACTGCTGAGAAGCAGCAGAGGTCTGAAGAACGACACCGCAGCTCATCACAAGCACGAGCACAAGGCTCACGGCACATTTGATAAAGCGTTTCATAATTTAAATCCTCCAAGCGTTAGTATATTTTGGATTTGAAAACATTGTAACACATATATATGTTTTTTTCAACAGAAGGATAAATTTTTAAACTTTCACTTGTAATAATGTATATTTTATAGTACAATACTATTTAATTATAAATAAAGGAGTTGCTCTAATGGATCCCATTAAGGTCGATTTTTCGGGCAGCGGCGCTAAAAAAGGCGGTTCGGTTATCATTCCGCCCAACAAAGCCGGTCTGAAAATACTCATCAACATCATAGGCACGGTTGTTGCCGCGGCAGTAGCATATTACTTCTACCTGCCTGCGTTCAACTTCAAGGCCATTGAAATGTACATTTACTTCGGTATCATCATTGCCGCCTACTGTGTAATGGCTTTCATCACCTCGGGCGCAGTGCTGTCCCCCGAATATTCACCCTACGCAAGAAAACAGTCAACTGTGCCGATTATAATCGGCCTTGTTATCGCTCTTGTTGTCGGTGTGGGCTACGCTGTTTCAAGCGTATTCTTCCGCGCAAAGGATTACAGCGAGATCCTTCCCGTTCAGGCGGCGGATTTCAGTGAAGACGTTAACGAGGCAGATTTCTCAAGCGTTCCCCTGCTTGACAAGGATTCTGCCGCAACACTTGCAAGCAAGGCTCTTTCTGACCTTGTTGACGAAAACCTTGTTTCACAGTTCACTGTCAATTCTTCCGACACACAGATTAACCTCAACAGCCGTCCCGTAAGAATTGCCACACTCAAATACCAGAACATCATCAAGTGGTTCACCAACCGTTCCGAGGGTCTTCCCGGCTACCTTGTCATTGATATGACAACGCAGAAGGTCGACTTCCAGAAGCTTGAAGGCGGTATCGTATACTCTGACGTTGACCACTTCAACCAGCTTCTCAAGCGCCACATCCGTTTCAACTACCCCACCGCTCTTCTCGGCACCTCTGTATTCGAGGTTGACGAAGAAGGCAATGCTTACTGGGTATGCCCGATTCTTGACAACACAATCGGCCTCTTCGGTGGTACTGACGTCAAGGGCGCAATCCTTGTTAACCCCACAACGGGTGAGTGTGTTGACTACACAATCGAGGAAATCAGAACTTCTGCAGAGCTCAACTGGCTTGACAGAGTTTACGACCCCGATCTTCTTGTAGAGCAGTACGACTTCTACGGTAAGTACCAGGGTGGCTTCTGGAACTCCGTTCTCGGCCAGAAGGACGTTGTTGTTACAACAAGCGGCTACAACTACATTGCCCTTAACGACGACGTTTATATGTACACAGGTGTTACCTCAATCACCACAAGTGACAGCTCAATCACAGGCTTCACACTTATCAACCAGCGTACAAAGGAAGCAAAGTTCTACCGTGTCAACGGTGCAACAGAAAACGCTGCACAGGAAGCTGCACAGGGTAAGGTACAGCAGTACAGCTACACCGCAACCTTCCCGCTGCTGCTCAACATCGGTAACGAGCCGACATACTTTATGGCTCTCAAAGATAAGAGCAACATTGTTCAGCAGTACGCACTTGTAAACGTTAACCAGTTCACAACAATCATCTCAACCGGCACATCAATCCAGTCCTGCCTTGAAAGCTACACAAAGATTCTTGCCGAAAACGGTATCAAGACAGACATTGACGTTGAAAATGTTGTTGACCCCAACACTCAGGGCGGCGAGCAGATACCCGTTGAAATGAAGTCTGTACTCGGTGCAATCGAGGATATCCGTGTTGCGGTTATCAGCGGTAACAGCGTTTACTACCTGCGAATTGCAGGCAGCGACAAGTACTTTGCAGTTGATGCTTCCGACTTTGCAACGGTTATTATCGCAAACAAGGGTGACAGCGCAGAAATCAACTACAAAGACAGCGACAAGGCTATTATTGACGCAAACAGCTTCGTTCTCAAATAAGAAACTATATGATAACAAAAGAGCCGTGTCAGCCGATACGGCTCTTTTATAAGAAAAGGAGATAACATATGAAACTTCTTGAAATAAGCACAGATATTGCGCAGGAAGCCTTCGCAGAGGTTTCCTCGGCTGCCAAATGGTTCGAAGAGCTTCCGGCAAAACTCCTTGATGCTTCGCCGAAAATCATCGGTGCAGCTGTCGTTGTTGTAATCGGCTTCTTCTTCAGCAAGCTTGCAGGCAAGCTGCTTATAAAGATTATGAAGAAAAAGGGTGTTGACGAATCCGTCCACCACTTCCTTAAAAGCATGCTCATCGTTTCGCTTCGCATACTTTTCGTGCTGTTTGCGCTGAGTGTGCTCGGCATTGACATCAGCTCCTTTGCCGCAACCCTCGGTGCCGCAGGTATCACGGCGGGTCTTGGTCTGCAGAGCCTGATTTCACAGTTTGCAAGCGGTATTGAAATTATGTTCAACAAACCTTTCCGTGCAGGCGATTTCATTGAGCTTGAAAGTGTATCAGGTACAGTTGAAGAAATCCACTTTATGAACACAACCCTTCTCACCCCTGACAACAAGCGTGTTGTTATTCCCAACTCTCACATCACGACAAACAACCTCATTAACTACACCGCACAGAAGAAGCGCAGAATTGATTTCAAGTTCTCTATCGGCTACGGTGACGATATTGCGGTTGCAAAGCGGGCTGTCGCCAAGGCAAATCTTGAATGTCCTTACACAATAAATGATCCCGAGCCGAGAATTGCAGTAGGCGGCCACGGCGACAACAGCATCCGCATAGACGCACTTCTCTGGTGCAAGAGCGAGGATTACTGGTCAGCCTATTACGATATGTACGAGCGTGTCAAGGCCGAGTTTGACAAAGCAGGCATACATATCCCCTACAACCAGCTTGATGTGCACATCACAAACAACTGATATCAAAAAATCTCCGGTGCAGACCGGAGATTTTTTATTTATACATCAAACAAGCCGCCTGCAAAGCAGACGGCTTATTGACGTAAACAGGTTAATATTCGATAGTGTTATCCTATGCCAAAAATGTTTTGAAGGTTCTTCCCACAAAATAATCGTTAACATAAGAGTTGCTTAAATGCACAGCTTTTTCTGAACAGTACAAACAAAAACATCGCTGTTTTTTAAAATCATACCATCCACTTCACTCAAGTTCAGGCATTTATGTATTCCTGTATCGCCTTATTAATCATTTCAACAGCCTCGTTGACAACGGCCTCATCCGCTTCAACAAGGTTGGCAAGAGGTGCACGGACACCGCCGAGCTCAAGACCCTCACGCTTTTTGAGCGTTGCCTTGATTACAGCGTACATATTGCCCTTTGCGGAGCAGAGCTTATAAATGATGTTGTTGACATCGTTCTGCAGCTTCTGTGCGGTTTCGATTTCGCCGTTTTTAAGAAGCTCAACGAGCTTGAGATAAAGCTCGGGCATAGCGGAATATGTGCCGCCTATACCGCCGTCTGCACCGATAAGAAGACCGCTGATAAACTGCTCGTCAGGGCCGTTGAAAACAACAAAATCTCTGCCGCCGAGTGTACCCTCGTGCTTGAAAACCTGAATATCCATAGTGGGCATCGAGCTGTTTTTAACGCCAATCATCTTCGGGTTTTTGAGCATTTCACGAAGCAGAGGCAGAGTAAGCGCAACGCCTGCAAGCTGAGGAATGTTGTAAATAATGAAATCGGTATTGGGTGCGGCGGAAGAAATATCGTTCCAGTACTTTGCAATTGCGTGCTCGGGAAGCTTGAAGTAAATGGGCGGAATTGCGGCAATTGCATCAACGCCGAGGCTTTCAGCGTGGGCAGCAAGCGCCATACTGTCACGGGTGTTGTTGCAGGCAACGTGAGCAATAATTGTAAGCTTGCCCTCGGCAGCCTTTACAACGTGCTCGAGCACGGTTTTGCGCTCTTCAACGCCGTGGTAAATACATTCGCCCGAGCTGCCGCCGACATAAACTCCCTTGACACCTTTTTTGATAAGCCAGCGTGTGAACGCTTCTACTCTTTCGGGGGAGATTTCGCCGTTATCATCATAGCAGGCATAGAAAGCAGGGATAACGCCCTGATATTTTGTTATATCCATTTTTATTTCCTCTTTCTTAATTTTATTTTACCAATTCGTCAATCATCTTATCAACCATTACGAGCATTCTCGGCAGGTGGAACGGACCCTTGAAGGTTGAACCCTTGCAGGGCGGCATTGTGGGTTTACCGTCACAGCGAAGATAACCGTACCACTCGCCAAACTCTTTATCATAAAAATACTTCAGGCAATAATCAAACGTAAGGTAGAACTTATCAAGATACTCTTCCTTGCCTGTATCACGGTAGAGCATAAGTGTGGAGATAAGGATTTCGTTGTGAGGCCACCAGAGCTTCATATCGTGCTCATAGCTTTCGGGGGGAAGACCGAGTGCATCAATGAAATAGAGCAGACCGCCGTATTCCTTGTCCCAACCTGCATCAAAGGCGTGGTTGAATATCCACTCTGCTTTCTCAACAAGCTCTTTTTCACCCGTACGCTTTGCGTGCTCAAGCAAGAACCACACGCCCTCAATATCGTGGCCGGGATTGATTACTCTGCCCTCGGTAAACTCAAGCCTTGCTTCGCCGTTGGGACCAACGCTTTCGAGCAGGCAACCGAGTTCGGGATGAACGTGATATTTAAGAATATCATTCACGCACTCTGCGGAGCGTTCCTCGTAAAGAGCCTTTCTCTCGGGGTCAACGCCGAGCATAATGGCCGTCATATTAAGATAAATCATCGGGTAGCCGAAACCTCTGCCCGTACGTGTTTCGGGGTTGGTCTTGGCGCCCAGTCCGGTCGGGTCGGGCATACCGTGCCAGAGATTCCAGTACATATCGTAAGCCTTGCGTGCTCTTTCAAGGCAGATTTCTTCACCCGTTACGCCGTAGTATTCGGCATTTGCAATTGCATAAAAAGCCTCGGAATAAAAATATCTGCGCTGGCGAAGCGGCTTACCGTCGCCCGTGACGGTGAAATACATTCTGTCGCCTGCCTCACGGTTGATGCAGTATTTTTCCATAAAGACAAGGCAACTCTTACTTGCCTCAAGCCATTCGGGCTTTACGCCGTAGTTTTTGCAAAGCCACGCGAAAGTCCACGCGCAACGGCCCTGCATCCACACGCTCTTGTCGGTTGAGTATATTTTACCCTCGCGGTCAAGGCAGGTGTAAACACCGCCGTTAACCTTATCAATACCGTTGTTGAGCCAGAAATTTACACAGCCGTCAAGCTGTTCTGAGACAGATTTTTTTACTTCAAGAAGTTTTTGTTTATCCATAAATACAACAACACCTTTCTGAAAATAATATAGCATTTTTAACAATAATTGTAAATAGAAACAGGATAAAAACGCCTATTGACAAGCTGTATTTCCAAGGCTTATAATACAGATAAAGTGAATATTCTTTGGGGCGAGGTGAAAATCCTCACCGGCAGTGATGAGTGAAACAAATAAATCCGATTGTAAAAAACGCATTTGGATTTGTTTGTCTCACTCTTAGTCTGCGAAGGAAAACCGGCTGCGGTTTTCCCCGAATCGGTGAAATTCCGATACCGACGGTATAGTCCGGATGGGAAAAGGCGAAGTATCATACTTCGCAGAACACTTATTGTGTTTGATTTCAAGAAGCCGCCCTTAATCGGGAAGGCTTCTTTTTTCTTGAAGAATATCCGCAAATATTTTTTGAGGTGGTATTTTATGTCAGGGTCCAAGCACCAAAACGGCACAAAAAAGTCGCCCACCAAGCGCATTGTTTTCATTGCGCTTTTTGTGGCACTCAGCTACGCTTTAAGCTTTTTCTCGTTTCCGATTTTCCCGATGACGCCGTATTTCAAGCTTGATTTCAGCAATGTTTTTATTCTGCTGACGGGTCTGCTTTTCGGCCCTGTTGAGGGAATTATAGTTTGCATACTCAAGGAAATCATCGGCATTACCAACAGCTCAAGCGGCGGTGTGGGTGAGCTTGCAAACGCAATTATGACAACCTCGTTTATTCTTCTGCCAAGCATTGTTTACAAAAAGAAGAAAAGCGCCAAGGCGGCAATCATCTCCCTTATCCCCGCCTGCCTTATCGGCACGGCTGTTGCCCTTGTAACAAACCGCTTTATTATTTTCCCGCTCTATATGGGCGACGGTGCGTCGGCAATATTCGAAAGTGCATTCTGGTTTGCCGTTGCTTTCAACCTTATAAAAACGGCTTCAATCAGCCTTATTACAGGCCTGATTTTCAAGAGACTGGCTTACTTTGTAAAGAAATACAGAATATAAGGGTTATAAAGAATGTTTAATTTTTTTGTTGACGAAACGAAACGTCAGGGCGACATATTTTATATTGACGGCACAGATTTTAATCATATTAAAAATGTGCTCCGTATGCGTGTGGGTGACGAGCTACTTGTAAGTTCGCTCGGCAAAAGTCACCTTTGCGAAATTGAAAGCCTTGACAGTGACACTGCGGTTGTAAAAATAACGCAGGAAGACTATCAGAGCACGGAGTTGCCCGTTGAAATAATACTGTTTCAGGGTCTGCCAAAGGCGGACAAGCTCGAGCTTATCATACAGAAAACAGTTGAGCTTGGGGTCGCCAAAATCGTGCCCGTTGAAATGAGCCGCTGTGTAGTAAAGTTAGATGAAAAGAAAAAGAATGCCAAAGTAGGGCGTTGGCAGACAATTGCCGAAAGTGCTGCAAAGCAGAGCAAGCGCACGGTTATACCCGAAATCGGTAATGTGCTGACCTATAAGCAGATGCTTGAAGAGGCAAAATCGCTTGACCTTTTCCTTGTACCGTATGAAAACAAGGACGGTATGGCAGCAACAAAGACAGCACTTAGCAAAATTAAAAACGGTATGAAAATCGGCATACTAATTGGCCCCGAGGGCGGTTTTGAAGAAGCGGAGGTTGACTCTGCTATAGCCGCAGGCGGTGTGGCAATATCGTTAGGCAGCAGAATACTGCGCACAGAAACAGCCGCAATAACCGCAACGGCAATGTGTATGCTTCATATTGAAATGAGTGAAAACGAATGAAAGAATTACCGCTTAAATTTACAGAGCGTATGAAAAAAATCCTCGGCAGTGAATACGAAACCTTTGAAAAGGCTATGCACGAGCCGTGCGTAAAGGCATACAGAGTTAACACGGACAAAATCAGTCTTGAGGATTTTGAAAAGATAAACCCCTTCGGCAAAGAAAGAATCCCCTATGTCGAAACGGGATACTACCTTGACTTTGACAAGGTGGGCAACCATCCCTACCACCACGCAGGTATGATATATGTCCAGGACCCCGGCGCAATGGCAACGGCGGAGTGTGTTGAAATTCAGCCCGATTGGTATATTCTCGACACGTGCTCCGCACCGGGAGGAAAGAGCACACAGCTGAAAAACAAGCTCGGCGAAAACGGCGTGCTTGTTTCAAACGAGATTATTGCCTCACGCTGTAAGATTCTCACAGGCAATGTTGAAAGGCTGGGACTTAAAAACACAGTCACTACCTGTATGGACACGAAAAGGCTTGCAAAGACCTTCCCGAAAACCTTTGACCTTGTTATGGTAGATGCACCCTGCTCGGGCGAGGGAATGTTCCGCAAGGACGACATCGCCATTGATGAGTGGAGTGAGAACAACGTAAAAATGTGTGCCGAAAGGCAGGCAGACATACTTGAAAATGCCGCAGTCTGTGTAAAAAACGGCGGTTATATAGTTTACGCTACCTGCACATATTCGCTTGAAGAAAACGAAATGACGGTGGATGAATTTCTGACGAATCATCCCGATTTTGAGCTTGTACCCGTTAAAGAAGCTGTCAGAGAATTTACGGCAGACGGTATAAAATTTGACGGTTGCAAATGCGAAAACATAAATTTTGCAAGACGCTTTTATCCCCACAAATCCAAGGGTGAGGGACAATTTATGGCGGTGCTTCGCAACACCGAGTCCGAGGAATATTCAAAACCCACACAAAGCAAAACAGAGAAAATTGACAAAATTGTTTTTGATTTTCTTGATGACGTGTTGACAAGCTATGCCAAGGAAAACGTAAAGATGTACAACGGTAACCCCGTTTATTTCACGCCCGATTTCGAAGTGCCAAAGGGCACGGCGTTTTCCTGCGGCGTTACGATAGGCGAAATAAAGAAAAGCTACATTCAGCCGCATCACCAGTTTTTTATGGCTATGGGTGATAAATTCAAGCGCAAAATTGAGCTGGCCGCCGACAGCAAAGAGATAAAAAAATATCTCCACGGCGAAGAAATACGCACCGAATGTCAGAACGGATGGGCAACTGTGACGGTTGACGGCTGTGCAGTCGGCGGCGCAAAAGTTTCAAACGGCACGGCGAAAAACCACTATCCCAAGGGATTAAGAACAAAATAAAACAAGGAAGCTGATACTATGAGATACGTTGCAGACCACGATTTCCATATCCATTCCACGGTTTCGAGTTGCTGTAAAGACGAAAAGCAGACGCCCGAGGCATTGTTGGAATATGCAAAACGAAACGGCTACAAAAAAATCTGTCTGACCAACCATTTCTGGGATGAAACGGTTGCAAGCGAGGCAGAGTGGATTGATAAGCATTATTTTGCGCCGGTGTGTTCCGTACTTCCCCTGCCGCAGGATGAAAACGTTCAGTTCCTTTTCGGCGCAGAAACTGATATGGACTATAATTTTGTCTACGGTGTCAGCCCCGAAAGGCTTGAAAAGTTTGACTTTGTTACCGTTGCGACAACGCACATGCACCTCGCGGGCAACACGGTGAGAACGAAAATCGAAACTCCTGAAGAGGCTGCAAAGCTCTGGTTTGAGCGCAACGAAGCGTTACTGCAAAAGAATCTGCCGTGGCACAAAATCGGCATAGCACACCTGACCTGCGGACACATTTTAAAAGAGCGCACAACAGAGGTTATAAAGCTGCTTGACGAAAAAAGAATGTACGAATTTTTCTCCGACTGTGCAGAAAAGGGCTTGGGAATTGAGCTGAATATGAAAACGCTTAATATGAGCGATGAAGCAAAGGAAATTCTGCTCAGACCCTATCACATAGCCAAGGACTGCGGCTGTAAATTCTACCTCGGCAGTGATTCGCACAAACAATCGGCGTTAACCGATGTCAAGCAGAATTTCGAGGACGTAATAACCCTGCTTGATTTAAAAGAAAGCGACAAATTTGAACTTTGCAGATAAACAAGAAAACCGGAGTACCCTTAACGGCTACTCCGGTTATTTTTACATCTGCTCTAAAATATACTGCTTTACATCCTCTAATTTACTCTTTTCCCATGCCTTTTCCTTTTCTTTTTCAGCAAGGGGAACAAGGATGAAGAAGTCGAGCGTTTCGCCCGGGACACGACCTGTGCGAAGCGGCTCGGCAAAGTGCTCCGCCCATTCCTCTTCTGTTGCGCTTCTGAAGCGGTCGGGGTTGAGGAAGGTCATCTGACGTTTTGTTGCGGCAATGTGCATTTTAGCCGAAAGCGGCGAAAGCAGGTTGAATTCTTCCTCCTGCACGTCAGTAAAAATCCTCGGCAACGGTGCTTTTACAATTTTTTCATCGCCACGGATAATTTCAAGCCCCATAGGCTCCCACGAAAATGCAGTTTCAGTAAAATTCAGCTTCACAAGCAGACCGAATTCGGTATTGAACTGCGAGCGCTGATACGGCGTATCGAAAATAAAATTGCCCAGCGAATAGAAAATAATCTTATCCCCTACCGTTTCGTAGTTCATCGGCACGTGAGGATGATGAGCCACAACAATATCTGCACCCATTTCAAGGTACAGGTGATACCGCTCCCTTGTGTATGGTGACGGCAGAGGCGTAAACTCTTC
Source organism: Acutalibacteraceae bacterium (assembly GCA_045650165.1). GTDB lineage: Bacteria > Bacillota > Clostridia > Oscillospirales > Acutalibacteraceae > UBA8612. The sequence continues at coordinate 28,498 of JAZRQW010000016.1, forward strand.
ACCTGCGTGGGCAACAACAACGCACCAGCGGCATTTTGCTTTAATTTCGTTTATCGTGTTCTGAATTTCGTCAAGGTCGCTCCAGCTGTAACAGCCTGCCTTGTTTTCGTCCGCCTTGCGGCAGGCACGCTGATACCCAACGCCGAACAGACCTATTCCGCCTGCCTCATCCAGAATAACAGGCTTGCGTGCTTCAAAAATATCCATACCTGCGCCTATGGTGAGTACATTGTTTTCTTTTGCAATTTCGAGTGTACTCTTAATACCGTACTCACCTGCATCCATAATATGGTTGTTGCAGATATTCCAGATATCGGCGTTCATTTTGTTGAGCACCTTTACAGCCTCGGGGTCAATTGTGTGAAGAAGCTGTTTTGCACCGTCGGTCGTTGTGTTCTGCTCAACGGGCGCAACCGGGCCCTCAACATTTGCAACGACATGGTCTGCGCTATGCAGAAAATCAAGGACTTCCTTTGAGATAAGCTCCTCGTCATTCCACTTGCCGTACATGAATCTGTCAAAACCGATATCGCCCGTAAACACAAGGCTTGTTTCGTTTTTCATAACGCTTTCCTTTCAAGCATTGGAAGTAATTATATGATAACACAAGCAACAAAAAAGAGCAAGCGCAGTATAAATTATGCTTGATTTTAATTTCAAAAAACAATAGAATAAAATCCAATAGAACAGAAACGGGGTCCTGCTATGGAAACTTTAAAATTTAACCTTTCCCAAGAGGGCAAGAAATTCAAAATTCTCAACGCCACCAACGGCGGCCCGTGGCACAAGCGCCACGCCAACGACCAATACCGCAGTAATTTTGCGGACTACAAGGCAGCAAGAATACCCTACAGCAGAAACCACGATTCTGCCGTTCAGGGCATTTACGGCGGCCCGTACAGCCACGACATCACCTATATTTTTCCGGATTTCGATGCTGACCCGTACGACCCGGAGTCATACGATTTCGCCTGCACGGACGAGAGCATTTTAGTCTGCCTTGATGCAGGCACCGAAACTTTTTTCCGCCTTGGTCAGACAATAGAGCACCAGATTAAAAAACACGGCACACTTCCGCCCAAGGATTTCAAAAAGTGGGCAGTAATCTGCGAACACATAATCCGTCACTACAATGAGGGATGGGCAGACGGTTATGAGCTCAATATACAGTACTGGGAAATCTGGAACGAGCCTGACCTTGACCCCGACGATTCACCCAACAAGCGCACCTGGGGCGGCACGAAGGCACAGTTTTTCGACCTGTATGAAATTGCCGCCAAGCACCTGAAAGAGTGCTTCCCACACCTTAAAATCGGCGGTCCTGCAATAGCATACAGCGAAGAATGGGCAGAGGATTTCCTTTGCGAAATGCAGAAAAGAAACGTTCCCATTGACTTTTTCTCCTGGCACATTTACTGTACCGAACCGTGGCACATGACAACCAAAGCAGAGCGAATGAAAGCCCTGCTCGAAAAGTATGGCTGCGCAGAAATCGAGAGCATACTCAACGAGTGGAACTATGTCCGAGGTTGGACAGAAGACTATGTTTATTCAATCAAGGCTATCCACAGTGTAAAGGGAGCAGCCTTTACTATGGCGTGTATCTGTGAATCCCAGCAAGCCCCCATTGATATGCTGATGTACTACGACACACGCCCATCCTGCTTCAACGGAGCATTTGATTATTACACCTACGAAAAGCTGCCTGGCTACTATCCACTTTACTGGTACGGCATGCTCTACGATTGCGAAAAAGAAATCAAAGCAGAAAACAACCTCAAAAACATCTACTCCCTGTGCGGTGTTGATGGAAACGGCAAGGTTACAGCAATTATATCCCACTACAGCGAAAATGATGATACCAAAGCCCAAACCGTTTCAGTCGATTTCGGAAAAGAAGGTACATACGAAATATACCTTCTCGATAAAAATCATAACGCTGAACTGATAAAAACCACCGACCGCCTGGAATTTGATATGGAAGTGTTTGCTACCGTTCTGATTAAAGAAGTGTAAAGCCTTATCGCTTTACACGGTAAGCATCATAAAAACAAACACCCCACGCAAAAGCGTGAGGTGTTTGTTTGGCCCGCCCGAAGGGATTCGAACCCCCGGCCTTCAGAATCGGAATCTGCTGCGATATCCAGCTTCGCTACGGGCGGAAAACATTACTATTATAAACGCTGAAAATTAAAAATTCAATAGATTTTTGTAAGAAAGAATGCAGAGTTACACCGCTATGCGTTCTTTTTATATCCAATCATGTTTTAAGTATTGTTTTAATAATTTATTTATGTTAAAATTATTAAGTTATATTATCTCTTTTGGGAGGAACAGATATGAGAGCGGTTATTACTGTTATCGGCAAGGACACGGTTGGTATTCTTGCAAAGGTTTCAACATTCTGTGCCGAGCACGACGTTAACGTTGTTGATGTTTCGCAGACAATTTTACAGGATATGTTCTGTATGATTATGCTTGTGGACACCGCCGCAATGAAGCTTGAATTCACGGAGTTTTCCGACGAACTCAAGGCATACGGCGAAGAGAGAAACCTCAAAATCCACGTTATGCACGAGGATATTTTCAACTCCATGCACAGAATCTGAAAAGGTGGAAATTGAGCTATGATGAACACAGGCGATATACTTGAAACCATTGCGATGATTGAGGAAGAGCACCTCGACATACGCACGATTACAATGGGCATTTCCCTGCTCGACTGCTGTGACAGCGACATTAAAAGAAGCTGTGACAAAATTTACGACAAAATCGCCCGTAAAGCCGAACGCCTTGTCAGCACGGGCGAGAAAATAGAAAAGGAATACGGTATTCCGATTATCAACAAGCGCATTTCCGTTACGCCTGTTGCAATGGTTTCCGCCTGCTCAGGCGGCAATCCCGTTGAATATGCAAAGACTCTTGAAAGAGCGGCGCAGACGGTCGGTGTAAACTTCATAGGCGGCTACTCCGCACTTGTCCAGAAGGGCTTTGCCGCAGGTGACGAAGCGCTCATCCGTAGTATTCCCGAGGCACTTGCAATCACCGAGCACATCTGCTCGAGCGTCAACATCGGCTCAACAAAGGCAGGTATCAATATGGATGCCGTCGCACTTATGGGTCAGACTGTTGTTGATGCGGCAAAGGCTACAGCAGACAAGGGCTGTATCGGCCCCGCAAAACTCGTTATTTTCTGCAACGCCCCCGAGGATAACCCCTTTATGGCAGGCGCATTCCACGGCGCAGGTGAGCCCGACTGCGTAATTAATGTAGGTGTTTCGGGCCCCGGTGTTGTAAGCAACGCACTCAAAAAGATTCCCGACGGCAACCTTACCGACGTTGCCGATGTTGTAAAGAAAACCGCTTTCAAAATCACCCGTGTGGGTCAGCTTGTTGCAAAAGAGGCTTCACGCAGGCTCGGCGTGCCCTTTGGCATTGTTGACCTCTCCCTTGCACCGACACCTGCTGTTGGTGATTCGGTTGCACACATTCTTGAAGAAATGGGTCTTGAGCAATGCGGCTGCCACGGCACAACCGCCGCGCTTGCCCTGCTTAACGACGCAGTCAAGAAAGGCGGCATAATGGCCTCATCCCACGTTGGCGGTCTTTCGGGCGCATTTATTCCCGTAACAGAGGACGCAGGTATGATCGACGCTGCAAGAAGCGGTGCACTGAGCATTGAGCGTCTTGAAGCTATGACGGCTGTCTGCTCTGTAGGTCTTGATATGATCAACATTCCCGGCGACACACCTGCCGAGGTTATCGCCGCAATTATCGCGGACGAAGCCGCAATCGGTATGATTAACAGCAAGACAACTGCTGTAAGAGTTATTCCCGCAATCGGCAAAACCGTCGGCGACGAGCTCGATTTCGGAGGTCTTCTCGGCGGCGGACCGGTTATGGACATCAGCAAGATTTCACCCGCAAAGTTCATTTCCCGTGGTGGCAGAATCCCCGCGCCCGTGCAAAGCCTGAAAAATTAAATGCAAAGCGCAAAGTGCAAAAGGCAAAATTAAGGGTCGCTTTGCTTCGGTTATAATTAAACACAAAAAAAGAACTGCCCAAACGGACAGTTCTTTTTTTGTGGTCTTTACGACTTTATTCTAATCCTAAAAAACTGAACTGTGAGAAAGTGACAAACAAAAAACGGAGAGGGTTTTTACACCTTCTCCGTTTATGTGGTCTTACGACTTTATTCGCAGTTTCAGAACTTATGCAAGCTCAGCGAAGTACTTGATTGTACGAACCATCTGGCTTGTGTAGGAGTTCTCGTTGTCGTACCAGGAAACAACCTGTACCTGATATGTGTCGTCGTCGATCTTTGCAACCATTGTCTGTGTTGCATCGAAGAGTGAGCCGTAACGCATACCGATAACGTCGGAGGAAACGATCTGCTCCTCGTTGTAACCGAAGGACTCGTTAGCAGCAGCCTTCATAGCAGCGTTGATGCCGTCAACTGTAACATCCTTACCCTTAACAACAGCAACAAGAAGAGTTGTGGAGCCTGTGGGTGTGGGAACTCTCTGAGCGGTGCCGATAAGCTTGCCGTTGAGCTCGGGGATAACAAGGCCGATAGCCTTTGCAGCACCTGTGGAGTTGGGAACGATGTTTGCAGCGCCTGCACGTGCACGGCGGAAGTCACCCTTTCTGTGGGGACCGTCGAGGATCATCTGATCGCCTGTGTAAGCGTGAACAGTTGTCATGATACCGCTCTGGATAGCTGCGTAATCGTTGAGAGCCTTAGCCATGGGAGCAAGGCAGTTTGTTGTGCAGGAAGCAGCGGAGATGATTGTGTCCTCAGCTGTGAGTGTGTTCTCGTTTACGCTGTAAACGATTGTGGGAAGATCGTTGCCTGCGGGAGCAGAGATAACAACCTTCTTAGCACCTGCATCGATGTGAGCCTGTGCCTTTGCCTTGGAGCAGTAGAAACCTGTGCACTCGAGAACAACGTCAACGCCGATCTCGCCCCAGGG
>JAZRQW010000017.1:0-26450 GCA_045650165.1 Acutalibacteraceae bacterium
ACGGCAGCGGCTTCAACGCAGATTACGGCCTGCTCGGCTCCAACAAGGCTACCGAGGACCAGGTAAAGCTCTTCCCGCGTGACTGCCAGCCCGTTGTTGACGCAATTCAGGAAAAACTCTTTGCCGCAACAGGCAAGAAAATTGAAGTTATGGTTTACGGCGACGGCGCTTTCAAAGACCCCGTCGGCAAAATATGGGAGCTTGCAGACCCCGTTGTTTCCCCTGCTTACACCTCAGGCCTCGAGGGCACACCCAACGAGCTTAAGCTCAAGTACCTTGCAGACAACGAATTCTCCTCTCTTTCCGGCGATGCTCTTAAAGAAGCAATCAAGGAAAAGATTCAGGAGAAGGACGACAACCTTGTCGGCAAGATGGCTTCCGAGGGTACAACACCCCGCCGCCTGACAGACCTTATCGGCTCACTGTGCGACCTTACTTCCGGCTCGGGCGACAAGGGCACACCGATTGTATTCATTCAGGGCTATTTCGACAACTACACAACGGAATAATTAATTCGTAATTATCCACACCTCTGCAGACTTAAAACTGCAGGGGTGTTTTGTTTGCTTGACAGAAACACCCGTTATATTCTAAAATGTTAACAGTTAATATATGATTGATAATATCGATATATTTTAATATAAAAGGAACAAGAAAAGGAGCGTTAATGAATGAAGGACATATTTGAATATGCGGCACAAAAAGAAGAAATCTGCCGCATCAACGACCGTATCGAGCCCGCACTTTACAACGAGCTCGGCGTAAAACGCGGATTGCGTGACGAAAATGGCAACGGTGTTATCGCAGGCCTTACAAACATTTCAAAAATCACCTCGTTTGAAATGATAAACGGCGAAAAAAAGCCCTGCCACGGTAAACTCTGGTACAGAGGCTACAGGGTTGAAGAATTACTTGGTAACCTTGGTGAAAGCGAGCTGGGCTACGAAAAAATCGCCTATCTGCTTCTTATGGGTGAAATGCCGGATGAAGCCGCACTCGGCGAATTCAAGGACTTCATCGGCTCAAGCCGTACCCTGCCCACAAACTTTACCAGAGACGTAATTATGAAAGCCCCAGGCAAGGACATAATGAACACAATGACCCGAAGCCTGCTTACTCTCGCCTCTTATGATGATAAGATACTTGACACGAGCGCAAGCAACTCTTTGCGCCAGTGCATCAGACTGATTGCACAATTTCCGATGCTTGCCGTATATGCCTACCACGCATACAACTACTACGACAATATGGAAAGTATGGTTATCCACCGCCCTGACCCCAAGCTTTCCACGGCAGAAAATCTGCTGATGATGCTCCGACCCAACAAAAAGTACACCGCAACAGAAGCCAAGGTGCTTGACACGGCTCTGATTCTGCACATGGAGCACGGCGGCGGTAACAACTCCACCTTCACGACGAGAGTTATAACATCCTCGGGCTCAGACACATACTCAACGGTTGCGGCGGCAATGTCCTCGCTCAAGGGTCCGAAGCACGGCGGTGCAAACATAAAGGTTATGGAAATGATGGAGGATATTCGCTCTCACGTCGGCGATTATTCCGACAGAGACGAGGTTGCGGCATACCTTACAAAGATAATCAAAAAGGAAGCCTTTGATAAAAAAGGTCTTGTATACGGTATGGGTCATGCCGTATACTCCCTCTCCGACCCCAGAGAGCGTGTATTCAAAAGCTACGTTGAAAAGCTTGCCGCAGAAAAAGGCAGAGAAAACGACCTTATGCTTTATGAAAACATCGAAAAGCTTGCGCCCGAGCTTATTGCAAAACACAGACACATTTACAAGGGCGTAAGCCCCAACGTTGACTTCTACAGCGGTTTTGTTTATGATATGCTCGGTATTCCTCAGGAGCTTTACACGGCAATGTTCGCCGTTGCGCGTATAGTCGGCTGGAGTGCGCACAGAATGGAAGAGCTTATCTGTATGGACAAAATCATTCGTCCCGCATACCTGAGTGTAATGGAAGAAAAGTGAGGTGCTTTTTATGGATAAAAGACTGAGATTCGGTATAGTCGGCACCGGCACAATAGCCCACCGCTTTGCCGAGGCGATAAAAAATGTTCCCGAGGCCGAGCTTGTTGCCGTTGCATCGAGAACAAAGGAGAATGCCGAGAAATTCGGTGATGAATTTGATATCCCTGTACGCTTTGACAGCTATGAAAAAATGGCTCAGTCGGATGTGATTGATGCAGCTTACATCGCCGTACCCCACTCAGGTCACATCGACTGCTCCTGCCTGATGATGAATAACGGCAAGCACGTAATCTGCGAAAAACCGATGGCAGTAAACACGGCAGAGGCTGAGGAAATGTTCCGCTGTGCAAAGGAGAACGATGTCCTGCTTATGGAAGCAATGTGGGCAAGGCTTGTGCCGGGCACGCTTAAAATGCTTGAGCTTGTCAAAAACGGTGAACTTGGCGAAATACTCGGCGTCGAGGGCAAATTCTGCTACACAATGGATGAGGACGAGATGGGTCACCACGTTTTCAAGCCTGAAAATGGCGGAGGCTCTCTGCTTGATGTGGGCGTTTACGGTTTAAACTTTGCAAGCTGGTATCTCGGAAAAGACATCACCGCAACCAACGCACAGTCAACCCTTTACGGTGGTGTTGACAGTCACACCTGTGTAATTCTCAAATATGCAAGCGGTGCAATCGCAGAACTTTCGAGTGCAATTCTGTTACGCAAGCCTAATGAAGGCTATGTTTACGGCACCAAGGGCTACGCAAGGCTGCCCCGTTTCTATGCTCCGCAGGAAATTGAAATAAAGCTCAACAACGGCGAAGCAAAGAACATTTCCGTACCCTATGCAGGAAACGGTTTTGAAGAGCAGATAAAGCACTTCTGCGAATGTGTTGCACTCGGCCTCAAAGAAAGTCCGATAAACACAGCCGAACAAACACTTTACATTACACGACAGATGGACGAAATCCGAAAGATGACGGGTATCACCTATCCGCAGGATAAATAAAAAAACAACCGCTTACTTGTTTGGTAAGCGGTTATTTTTTGTTAATTGACTTTATCCTTGTACTGGTAGCATCTTACATAGTCAACAATAAACTCGGCAGGCCAGTTTTCTTCGGGAGTTTTGCTGATTTCGCCTGTACCGTGTCTGTCGGAATGCTGTACGCCGTTTTCGCCTGCAAACTCGCAGGAGAGAAGCAGGTATTCGGGGTTCTGTGAAACACCGCCGTCGGTGAGTCTGCCCGTCTCAAAACCGTCAACGTAGAATATGTACTCGTTTTCGTTCCACTCAAGTCCGTAGGTGTGGTATTCCTCGTAAGGGTTACCTTCCATAAAGACCTTACCGATGGAAGCGTTCTTCATATCCTTTCCATAGCCGTCGTAAACAATACCGCTGATAACGGCGTCATTACCCCACCAATGATCTTTGTAGTACATTGACTCAAAGATATCGACCTCTGTGCCGTCCTTACCGGTGCCGTCAACCTTGGTAACACCGTCGTTCATCATCCAGAAGGCTGACCACATGCCTGTTGCCGCAGGCAGGATACAACGTACCTCAAAATATCCGTAGCACTGCTCGTACTTGCCCTGGGTTGTAAGCTCGCCCGTGTACCAGCCGGGCTTATACTCGTCAAAATCAATTTCATTGTGCCACTTGTCGTAGTATCTGTTTTCAAGCGGCTCTTCAAGATATTCCGCGCGGATTACAAGGTTGCCGTCACGCACAGAAACCATATCCTCGTGCCAGTAGCCGCCCTTGCGCATTGTTACCCACCACGAAGGTCCCCACTTGGAGCTGTCAACCTCTGTGCCTTCAAACTCGTCACACCATACGGGCTCATCGGTGAACTTGCTCATATCAATCTGATTTTCGGTCGGGAATTCGCCGAAATCAAGCACATCGAGAAACGCAGGGTTAATAAGCGTTACGAGTGCAATCAGAAATTTCACACCGGATTTGAGTATTGTTTTCAGCATAACCATTCTCCTTTATTTAAGTGTTACTATTGTTACGCCCGTTTCGCCTTCGCCGTAGATACCGAGGCGGAAGGTTTTGACAAAGCGTGATTTACGCAGATAGTCATGGGTTGCCGCTCTGAGTGCGCCTGTGCCCTTTCCGTGAATTATCGTGAATTCGCTCAGGCCCGTGCGAAGTCCGCTGTCGATAAAACGGTCAATTTCGATAAGCGCATCGTCAACCATCATACCGCGAAGGTCGAGCCTTGTTGTTGCAGCAAGAGTTCCTCTGCCTTCAAGGCTGTCACCCGTTTTTCTCGGACCAGATGAAACGGTCTGCTTTTGTTTACCATTGAGAAGCCGCAGGTTATCAACCTTAACACGCATTTTGGCAGTACCTGCCATAACCTGAACGTTGCCGTTCTTTTCTATTGAAAGCACGGTCGCCTGCTTATTCAAGCCTGCAATCAGTACGGCATCGCCGACCTCAAGCGGACGGGGAAGGACATAATCTTCATCGTCGTTGAAATTATCGACGGGGTTTGCCGCCTCGTCCATAGCGTCAACGCCCTTTCGTACAGCCGCCCTTGCACGTCTTGCAAGGTCTGCCATATCCTTTGCCTTGTCCTTCTCTTTTTTCAGCTTATCCAGCTCGGCAAGCAGAGCGTTTGCCTCACGTCTTGCCTGGTCAACAATTCTTGCCGCCTGCGACTTTGCATCATCAATTTCCTTCTGACGGAGCTGTTCGATTTTATCCTTTTTCTCCTCCGCCTCAAGGCGCATCTTTTCAGCAAGCCTTGTCTGCTCATAAGCCTCCTGCTTTTCGCTTTCAAGGTCCTTACGGCTCTTTTCAAGGCTTTCGATAACATCCTCAAACCTTGTGTTTTCGGCAGAAACAAGCTCAGCTGCACGGTCAACAATCACCTTGTCCATACCCAGCCTTTCGCTTATAGCAAAGGCGTTTGAACGACCCGGCATACCGATAAGCAGACGATAGGTCGGGCGCAGGGTAGCAACATCAAACTCACAGCAACCGTTTTCGACCCTGTCAGTTGAAAGAGCGTAAGCCTTCAGTTCCGCATAGTGGGTCGTGGCGGCAATCTTGGCACCCTTCAGGTTAAGCGATTCAAGTATAGCCATTGCAAGCGCTGCACCCTCAACAGGGTCTGTACCTGCGCCAAGTTCATCTATAAGAACAAGGCTGCGGTCGTTTGTTTTTGAGAGGATATCGATTATATTTGTCATATGTGCCGAGAAGGTCGAGAGCGACTGCTCAATAGACTGCTCGTCACCTATATCGGCAAGTATTTTTTCAAAAACGGAAATCTCACTCATATCGCTGACGGGTATCATCATACCGCAGGAAGCCATAATTGTGAGCAGCCCTACTGTTTTGATTGAAACGGTTTTACCGCCGGTATTCGGACCGGTGATAACGAGCGTGTCAAAATCCTTTCCGAGCCTGATGTTTACGGGCACTACCTTTTTCTTGTCAATCAGCGGATGTCTTGCATTGCGAAGCTCGATTATACCCTTATCGTTGATTGACGGAGCAGAAGCATTCATACTGTAGGCAAGCTGTGCCTTTGCAAAAATCACATTCAGCTCAACGGCACACTCGAAGCTGCTCTTTATCGTTGCGGCAAAGCTGCCCGCTTCAACGGAAAGAGCGGAAAGTATACGCTCTATTTCATCACGCTCTTTTGAGAGCAGAACTTTAATCTCGTTGTTTGCTTCGACAACGGCAATCGGCTCAACAAACACGGTTGCACCGCTCGAAGAGGTGTCGTGCACAAGGCCAGGCACAGCCGCCCTGTGCTCGTTTTTGACGGGAAGCACATACCTGCCGTTTCGCATTGTGACTATGCTTTCCTGAAGGATATCCTTGTATTTGGGCGAGCGTATCATTTTGTCCAGCTGCTCACGCACCTTGCTCTCCTGCTGGCGTATCTTTCGGCGGATTGAAGCCAATTCGGGCGAAGCATTGTCCGACATTTCCTCGTCGCTGACAATTGCATTCGTAATTGAATCCTCAAGATATTTATTGGGAGTGAGTGCGCCAAAGAAAACATCCAGACAGCTTTCAACGCCTGCGTTTGTGCTGCGCCACTGTACAAGTGAGCGTATCACACGCAGGGTTTCGGCAATCTGCAAAAGCTCGTGCATTGAAAGCGTCGAACCTGCATCCGCACGGTGGAGAGCGTTGTTGACGTTCTTCATGCCGCCGAAGGACGGACCGCCGAAACGGGCTAGGAGCATATGCGCATCCCTTGTCTGATTCATAAGTGCCTGCGCTTCATCAAGCCTGTGAACAGGTCGCTGACCCAACGCAAGCTCACGGCTGTCATCACAGCAGGTAAATTCCGCCAGACGTTCAAGTATTTTATCAAATTCAAGAGCAATAAGGTGCTTATTCATAAGTAGGGGCACTCCTGCAAAATTCGTTCATCATATTAATTCGCAATCCGAGGGTTGCTTTGTTCCGAATTATAATTTAATTTTTTTATTCGGCCGTGGGCATAGCCCACCATTCATTGCAAATTCCGAATTGTTTGCCCTCGGTAAATTGTAATTATAATATCATACATTTCCGATTATGGCAATATTGTTAAGTTTTTTCTAAAGTTTACTGCAACCGATTGTATTTTCCCGCAAGTTGTATTATAATACTAATACTTATAAATATAATTAGGGTATTTATAAGTAAAAGGAGGGAAATGAAAAAATGACCGCTTCGGTCGAAAGAAGAAAAGGCGTGCTTATAAACGTGGCGTACTTTGCGCTTATTGTCGGCGCATTCTACCTGTTTATGCGCTTTGCGTTCTGGCCGCTTTTTCCGTTTATCTTTGCTTTTTTTGCGGCAATGCTGCTGCAAAAGCCCGTAAGGCTACTCACGAAACGCACCCCGATAAAGAAAGGTCTTGCCGCCTTTCTGCTGACAATGTTCTGTGCGTTGTTTCTTATAGGCATCCTTGCCCTGGCAGGCACAAAAATCGTCACCGAAATTAAAGGGCTTGTCGAATCGGTAATATCCACCTTTGACAGCCTGCCCGACTTTATTATGACAGCTGAAAGATGGCTGATTTCGCTTGTTGAAAAATTGCCAACGGCACTTGAAACTCCGCTGACAAGCTGGATTGACAAACTTGCGGACAATCTCATTGCCGCCGCACAGCAGAATCCGTCACAGCCGTCGGGGTCGCTGTTAACCAACTTCAATTTCGACCTTTCTTCGTTAAAAACGCCGCTTTCGGGTGTTATCTCTACAGCGAGCAAGGTTCCGAGCGCTCTTATAGCAATAGTGATAACCTTTATCGCTACAGTGTTTATAACCTCGGACTATGACAGAATTGTCACCTTTATCAAACGTCAGCTTCCGAGCAAAAAGCGCGAAACGCTGACCAAGACGAAAAACCTTACCATTACAACCGTCAGCAAGATGCTCAAGGCATACTGCCTGATTATCTGCATAACCTGCACAGAGCTGTTCATCGGTCTGTCCGCACTCAGACTCCTGGGCATTTACAACGGCGGCTATATTTTCACGATTGCACTTGTTACGGCAATTGTGGATATTCTGCCGATACTCGGTTCGGGTACGATACTCATTCCGTGGGGCATAGTTTCCCTGCTGATGGGCAAAACCGGACTCGGAATAGGCGTGCTTGTAATTTATGTAATTATAACCGTACTCAGGCAGTATATTGAGCCGAAACTCGTTGCGGGCCAGCTCGGCCTGCCGCCGATAGCAACCCTTATGGGTATGTACATCGGTCTTAAAATCTTCGGCGTTCCCGGTATGTTCATACTGCCGTTTACAATAACGATACTCAAAGTTCTCAACGACGACGGCGTAATCCGCATCTGGCGCACATCCCGCCCCGCAAAGGTACAGGATGGACACTCCAGCGTTGAACTTAAGAAATTTTCTCAGATAAAACCGACAATGAAAAGAAAACAGAAAGGAAATAAACAGCAATGAGCAAAATCATTGAAGTCAAGGGTTTGCAGAAATCCTACGGACATAATCAGGTTCTGCGCGGCCTCGATTTAAGCTACGAGCAGGGACAGATTATCGGCCTGCTCGGCCCCAACGGCTGCGGCAAAACCTCACTTATCAAAATTCTCACCGGTCTTATTCACGACTACGACGGCGAGGTCCTTATCGACGGACACAAGCCCGGCATCTACACAAAATCCGTTACCGCATATCTGCCCGAGCGCACATACCTGCCCGAGTGGATGAAGGCGAAGGACGCAATTGACTATTTTCAGGATTTCTTTGCTGATTTTGACAAGGCAAAGGCCATGGATATGCTCAACCGCTTCCGCCTTGACCCCAACCAGAAAATCAAAACAATGTCCAAGGGTATGCAGGAAAAGCTCCAGCTGCTCATCGTTATGAGCCGTGCTGCAAAGCTCTACTGCCTTGACGAGCCTCTCGGCGGTGTTGACCCTGCAACGAGAAGCGCAATACTCGACGTTATTATGAACAACTACGCCGACAAATCCACTGTGCTTATTTCAACCCACCTTATCAACGACGTTGAAAGAATTTTCAACTCTGTACTGATGATTGGTGAGGGCAGAGTAAAACTTGATGCAAGCATAGATGAAATCCGTGAAAGCGGCAGAAGCGTTGAGGATATTTTCAAGGAGGTGTTCAGCTTTGGTTGGTAAGCTTATAAAAAATGAATTCAAGGCAGGACTTCACTCCATTGCCCCGATTTATGTTGCAGCCATTGCCGCAGTCGGCTTTATGGCGATAGCACTCGCTTTTGAAATTGCCTGGCTGACGGCAATTTCGCTCGTAGCGGTTATCGTAATCGCACTCGGCATACTTATAGTCACACTTATTTCCGTTGTTTCCAACTTCAATAAAACCCTTTTCCGTGACCAGGGTTATCTGAGCTTTACGCTTCCCGTTACAAGCGGTCAGCTTCTTTTTGCAAAGGCACTCAGCTCCTTTGTGTGGATACTGCTCAGCTACATTGCCGTTATCGGCATATTCGCAGGTATCTTCTTCTACTCCTCCAGTATGGTCGGAGAAGAAAACATCGCAATGATAAAGATTCTTATCTCAACCGTTGCAGAGCTTCCCGACACAGGCTCAGTAATAAAGGTTATCACCTTTATCTGTATCAGAATCTTCCTCAAGATAGTCTGCCTCATTGCTCAGATTTATTTTTCAATTTCCCTTTCAAACGTCCGTCCCTTCCAGCGTCAGAGCTTCCTGCCTGCCATTCTCATATTCGTCGTTATTTTCGGCGTTATGAACACGGTAAGCACCCTGCTCACCGCTTACGTTCCGCTTTCAATAGTCATTTCCGTTCAGGGCATTGAGCTTTCCAACAAAATGATGTCCGCAGGCGGCATGGTTTACGGCGTTGCAGACATTATCTTTGAATTTGTAACCACCTGCCTGTTCTTCTGGCTGAGCTCCTGGTTTATGAACCACAAAATCAACCTTAAATAATTGGAGAAAATATGCGTAAGTTTACGAATATACTTTTATGTGTCACTCTTATTCTGTGTATGGGCTTAACAGCCCTTGCGCAGGAGAGTGAAGGCACAAAGCAGGATATCAGCTTTGCCGCTTACTGTGAAAGCGAAGCAGATATCCTGACAGCACTCGCTTCGGGTGCAGACTACATCTCGTTTTCCGACAATCTTGACATTAAAACTGTCGATGCAATTGTAAACAGCAAGGCCTCCATAATAATTGATGCCGCTGGTGTTGACGAGGCAGAAGAAAAGCACAACGAGGTGCTTACACTCAACCTTACAAGCAAGATTTATTTCAGAATAAAGGCAAGTGCTTCAAAGGCTGTCAAATGGGCCGAAGGCAAGGAAAACAAGCCCTCGCTTATCGGCATTTATACGGGTAATATCTACTTTTCCGCACTTTCTTGTATCAGTCGCTTCGGCAAATATGAGGAAGACAACGCTGTACAGCTTCAGACGGGCAATCAGGACGGCGTCGTATTGCACAACTCCGTAACTGCTTTTTTTGAAAAGACAAATACAATTGGTATGTTTTCGTTTGTCAACACAGCCAAAAGTGCAAAACGCACGGACTCGGCAAGAAGCTGGGACGACCTTGTTGCAAGAGGCTATGAAATAATCGAAACCGCCTACCCTGCCGATTTTTCCGAATACCTTACACAGAACACGGCAGAGAGAGAAAAGCTCAGCGAAAGCGTTGAAAAGGCTCTTACCGTAAGCACAGAGGGCTGCAAGCCCAACCGCATTTCAACATATGAAAATGCCCTTGCAGATGCAAAGGTTCTGCTTGAAGACGGCAGCAGCGCAAGCTATGCCATGGCAGATGCGAGAGCCGTACTTGACGAAGCAGTTGAAAACATATCGCTGGATGATGGATCCAAAGTAACGGGTGATTTTAAAATCACACCCGCAAGAGCCGCTTGGGCACTTTTCGGCATTGCGCTTGTGCTCTCGTGGCAGATTTACTTCAGAAAGCACTGGGGTAAAGCTAAATAACCAGGATTATTCCCTTTCCTCGTGCATAAAATAAGTTTATTGGAAATAGCCTTATTTATTGAGGCAAGAAAAGGGGGTTATACTTTTTATGATGAATGTTAACAGCAACTCTATCCCAAGAGCCAAGTCACCTGAAGAGGTCGGTGTTTCTTCAGCGGCAATCGCGGCTATTATCCGTGATATGGAGGAAAATCAGATTGAAAGTCATTCGATGATGATAATCCGTCACGGTAAGGTTGCTTTTGAAGCCTGGCGCAAGCCCTACGGCCCCGACATACTTCACACAATGTATTCCGTAAGCAAAAGTGTAACCGCTACCGCCGCAGGCTTTGCCGTGGCCGAGGGTCTGCTCAACCCCGACACAAGGCTTGTGGATATTTTTCCCGAATATACTGACCCCAAGGACAATGACCTTGAAAGAATAACTCTCCACTCACTTATGACAATGACAGCAGGCAAAAATGTTAGCCTTCTGGCAGACAAAACATCCTCCACGTGGGTAAAGGACTTTATGGAAACCAAGCAGACCTACGCGCCGGGTGAAGGGTGGAGCTACATCAGCGAAAACACCTACTGTGTTGCCGCAATGATTGCCAGAGTTACAGGTATGACTGTAACGGAATACCTCACACCCCGCCTTTATGAGCCGTTGGGAATAACCCAAACCCAATGGGAGCGAGATATGCAGGGCGTTGAAACAGGCGGCTGGGGTCTTTTCCTCCGAACAGAGGACCTTGCAAAAATTGCCCTTTGCTATGTTAACGGCGGCAAATACAACGGCAAGCAGATTATTCCGAAGGGTTGGTGTAAGCTCGCAAGTGCCAACCACACGAGCGGTATCCCCGGCTCACCTGCAGACGGCTACGGCTATTTTATATGGGGCTGTGCCTGCGGCAAGGGTGTTTACCGCTTTGACGGTATGTTCTCACAGTTTGCCTACGTTTTCCCCGAAGAGGACGCCGTTGTTGTTATGACAGATAACGAAATCAACGAGGGCAAGACACAAAGCTGTCTCGAATCGCATATCGAAGAGCTTTTCTTCGACGGTGAAGCACCTGCAGCGAAAGAGATACCCGAGTTTCCCGAATTAGAAGAAATAGGCGTTATGCCCCGTCAGCCCGAAACAGAAAATGCTGTTGACGGCAAGACAATCAAAATTACGACCAACCCTGTTTTGCAGGCTATGGGTTTCCCGTTGAGCGTGCTCACCTTCCCTGCTGTTTATATGTGTGCAGACAAGGCAGGACCTATAGATAATGTCCGCTTTAACTTTTATGAAAATGAATGCACGATGTACTGGACTGAAGGCGACGAGAGCAATATTGTCCACATTGGTCTTGACGGTAAAGCAAGAAAGAGCAAAATCTGCCTGGGCAAGCTCAACTACACACTCAGTTCAAGCGGAGCCTGGCTTGACGAAAACAGCTTTGAGGTATGGCTCAGACCGCTCGAAGCAATCGGACAGCGCAGGCTGAAATTCACCTTCAAGGGTGACAATGTTACCGTAACTCCGTCGAGTATGCCCACCCTGCAGTACCTTGCAGGTGAGCTTGCGCCCACAGTACAGTCAATGATACCCGGACAAGCGGCATATGCTATGTTCAAACTGATGCTTCTCAACGCATACAAAATACTTGACGCTGACCAGAAGGCAAAGCTGAAATAGTTTTTCCGGATAGGGAGAGGAGCGATACAGATGACCACCGCCTCAATTGCACTTTGTTCCGCCCTTGTAATAGTTGAATTTGTATTCGTACCGCTTTACCTTAAAAAGATGTGGCCAATCAAAAATTGGGGCTCACTGTGTTACAAAATGGTCTGTGCCACAGCTTATGTACTGCTTGCGGTAACGCTCACGGTGAGCACAGGTGGTGCAAACAAGTATTCCGCTGTTATGCTGGCAGGCTTTGCGTTTTCGTGGCTTGGCGACCTGATGCTTCACATTCCGAAGCCCACAAGGCTGTTTTTCCTGATTGGCACTTTTTTCTTCGGGATGGCACACGTTTTCTATTGCCTTGCATATGTCAGTGCGCAAAAAGCGTATTTCCCCGAAAATCCAATGTTTTATTGGTGGGAAATTACACTGACCACGGCACTCGTGATCACGTATTTCATTGTTTGCCTTATCAGAAAAGTGCCTTTCGGCGTACTGATTATCCCGATGGTGATCTACGGCTTTTTTGTCACGATGATGACGCTCAAATCCACAGAGCTTGCAATCAGACTGCTTGAGGCTCAAGGTGTTAAAGCAATTGTGCCCGCAATCCTGCTACTGCTCGGCGGACTGATGTTCATCCAGTCGGACGGCTCGCTTGCCCTGCTCACGGTTGACACCAGATACAAAAAATTTAAATTAAAGGTATTCAACAGCGTTACATATTTCGGTGCGCAGGTCTGTCTTGCGTTCACGATACTGTTTATTAAATAGGTTTATCAAAATATCAATATAAAAGAGGTCTTAAAAATGAAGTATGTCGGAATTGTTCTGCTTTGCCTTTTAGCTTTGCTTGTTGTTCTGCTCGGCTATGCGGCAATCAAGGCTGTTAAAATCAAGGCTAAGCCCAACTCAAACGCTCCCGCTATCAACCCCACCAAGCAAGAAGCTGACGATTACGCAGCCAAGCTTTCAAAAATGATTCAGGTGCCCACAATCTCTCTGCGTGGCAACACCGACCTTTCGCAGTTTTACAAGCTGCATGAGGTTATGAAGGAAAGCTTCCCGAACGTGTTCGCAAAGATGGAATGTACAGAGCTCGAGGGTAACCTTGTTCTCCGCCTGCCCGGTAAAGACCCCAAGAGAAACGGTCTGCTTCTTATGGGTCACCAGGACGTTGTTACCGCTGACGAACCCACCTGGGAAAAAGACCCGTTTTCCGGCGAGATTTCCGGAGGCAACATTCACGGCAGAGGTGCAATGGACTGCAAGTCCACCATTTTCTCCGAATTCCAGGCTCTTGAAGAGCTTATAAAAGAAGGCTTTGAGCCGCCTTGTGATGTTTACCTTGCTACTGCCGTTGACGAAGAAATTTCGGGCGGCGGCGCACCGATGATTATTGATTACCTCAAGTCAAAAGGTGTACACCTCGATGTTGCAATGGACGAGGGCGGTGCAATTCTCAAGGGTCAGCTGCCAACAATGAACGGCTGGTGTGCCGCTATCGGTATACTTGAAAAGGGTTATATTGACGTTAAAATCAAGGCAAAAGGTAAGGGCGGTCACTCCTCAACACCCCCGAAAAACACTCCTCTTGCAAGACTTTCAAAGTTTGTTGCGGATATTGAAAAAGACCAGCCCTTCAAGGCTGAGATTTCGACCCCCGTTTATGCCATGCTTGACCAGGCTGCCCCCTATCTCGGCTTCCCGTTGAGAATGGTGCTTGGTAATATGTGGCTGTTCAAGGGTCTGCTTACAAAGGTGCTTCCCGTCGTTTCACCGATGTGCAATGCTTTTGTAAAAACGACCTTTGCCTGCACAATGGCAGGCGGCTCGCAGACACCCAACGTCGTACCGACCGAGGCTTACGTTGTCTGCAACCTTCGCCCCGCACCGCACCAGAATGCAGAGGCTTCACTCGCCGTACTTCAGAAGTACGCCGACAAGTACGACCTTGAGCTGGAAGTTATCCACGCCAGAAGCGCATCAAACTGCGTTGACTTCAACGGTGAGGAATTTAACTACCTTAAGAAGTGTCTCAACGAATGTTATCCCGACGCAGGTGTTATCCCCTACCTTATGACAGGCGGTACAGACTGCCGCCACTACGAGGCAATTGCAGACAACTGCCTGCGCTTCTGCCCGATTAAGATGAGCAACGAGCAGCTTGCCGCAATGCACGCCGCAAACGAAAGCATAGGCGTTGACGAGGTTGCACATTGCGTAAAATTCTACAAGCATTATATTAAAAACCATAAATAATATTATTTATAAAAGAAAACAGGAACTGATTCGTTTTTTACTGAATCAGTTCCTGTTGTTTTTTATTCGCTACGGAGTGCCGTTACAGGGTCCTTCTTTGCGGCAACCTTTGCAGGTATAAGGCCTGCTATAACCGTAAGCACGACGCTGATGCCTATCAGCGCAAGGCCGCCGTAAAGCGGCAATTTTGCAAGATTCGGAATGTTTGCAACCGAGTTAATGATTGCGTTTATCGGCAATATCAGCAACAACGACAACAATATGCCCATCGCACCCGACACAAGACCGACAATTATTGTTTCGCAGTTGAAAACACGCGAAACATCCCGTTTAGAGGCGCCGATTGAACGGAGGATACCAATTTCCTTGGTACGCTCAAGAACGGAAATATAGGTGATAATTCCTATCATAATCGATGATACGACAAGCGATATTGCAACGAAGGCAACAAGAGCATAAGTGACAAGGTCGATAACCTGGGTTACGGAGCTCATAATAAGGCTGACGTAGTCCGTGTAGGAGATAACGTTTTCGTCCTTGCCCTCGTCCGTCTGCTTCTTGTTGTATTCGTCGATAATCTCAGTAACCCTTGCCTTCGCCTCGAAATTAAGCGGATAGATTGTTATTGTCGATGGCGATTCAAGGTCAGAAACGCCAAGCAGCTCAAGATTTTCTTCATAAGTGGAATCCGAAAATTTCGGCTCCTCTTTTTCGGGCTTCTGGGGCTTTTGTGCATTCTGGTTACCCTTATCAACCGTATCCTTGATTTCGTTTTCGGTCGGCACATCAATTTGGCCGCCGCTTTCAACAGCCGTTATGATAGCCGAAAGAAGCTGAAGCTTCATATCCTTGCTCATCATCTGAATATAGTTATAAACGGTTGTGCTGTCCGCATCGCTGCCTGCGAGCACTTCGTCAAGCATTGTTATGAGTTTTCTTCGGTCGGAAACCGTACGGATATCCTTGAGCATAAGGCGGACAAATTCGTTCATTTTGTCCTTCTCCTCGCCCTTGAAATTCTCCTCAATAAAGGCGTAGATTTCGTCCTCGCTCATAACGGGGATATCTTCGTTTTCAACTGCTGTTACCGCAGGCAAATCTGTAGTCTTTGCAGCAAATTCAACCGTGGGCATTGAAACAACAGAGGTAGCCGAAGCTGTTTTCTTATCCTTTTTGGTTGCAAAGGGCAGACCTGTAAAGACGTCGGTTTTTGCGTCCTTCTTCTGTGCCTTTACAACGGGAGCCTCGTTCGTTGCCGTGAGTATATACTCCGTAAGCGAGCTCATATAACCGATTGTGCCGCCGTCAACGGCTGACTGTGCCGTTTCCTTCGGGCGGGCTATGCCGACAATTTTAAGCTCCTGAGCTTTATCGACAATACCCTTCATATACTTGCTATCCTCGCTCTTGTCAACCCACTTGTTGCCGTCTTTACCGTAACAGAGTGCAGACGGAACGACCTTGAAGGTGAGACCGAGGAATTCCGTGTATTCATAACCCTCAAGCTCAATAGGCACTTCCTTGCCGTTTTCGTCCGTGGTCGGCTCTTCGGGGGCTTTTTCAAGCTCGCTGACATCAGCAAGACCGAGCGCATAAAAAGTCAGGTCGCTGATTTCATTGTTTTCATCAACAAAGAGCACAAGCTCGTTGTGGTTTTCGGGCCACGCACCTGCAAGAATATCATACTGTGTACCGAGCAGGGTTTTGTTACCTATAAGCTCTTCCCATATTTTGGAATCCATACCGCCGAGGTCAGCAAGGTCAGGATTAGGTCTTACCTGCTTTACGCCGCCGGTTGTATCCGCCTTGTAAATACGGAAATCGACATCATAGCCGTACTTGATATCCGTGCAAAGCGTGTACACTTCTTCATTAAACTGAAGGAAATGCTTGAATTGTGAAAGGTCGTTGAGGCGGGTCTGCATTGTTGCACTGCCAACACTGCCCTGCAAGCTCGGCATCTTATAGATCTTGTCGTTGCCGTGCTCTGCGGCGTTGACCTTATTTTCGGTCATCGTGCCCAGAAGCTGTGAAAGGTCAAAGCTCTCCTTTTCGATTATCAAGGGGTATGAAGCGAGCGTATCCTGCTCAATGGAGCCGATAAACGACTGCATACCGTTTGAAAGCGCCAGAATCAACGCTATACCGATTATACCTATACTGCCGGCAAACGATGTAAGCACAGTCCTGCCTTTTTTGGTGAGAAGGTTATTGAAACTCAGCGACAAAGCCGTTGCAAAACTCATTGAAGTCTTGGGTTTGGGCTGTTTTTTCTTGAGTTTCTTTTCCTTTTTGGGCTCAACGGGCTGTGCCTGCTCTACCTCTTCGGGATTATAGGGATTGGTGTCCTTGCGAATTTTACCATCCTTGATAAGCACAAGGCGGTTTGCGTATTCCTTGGCAAGCTTGGGGTTATGAGTAACCATAATTACAAGCCTGTCCTTTGATATATCACGGATGAGCTCCATAATCTGCACGCTCGTCTTTGAATCGAGCGCACCTGTAGGCTCGTCGGCAAGGAGAATATCGGGGTCGTTTACAAGGGCACGGGCTATTGCCACGCGTTGCATCTGACCGCCCGACATCTGATTCGGCTTTTTGTAAAGCTGGTCGGAAAGGCCGACTTTACGAAGCACCTTTTTTGCCCTCTTGCGTCTTTCCGTTTTGGAAACACCGGAAAGTGTGAGCGCAAGCTCAACGTTTGCAAGTACGGTCTGGTGCGGTATCAGATTATAATTCTGAAAAACAAATCCCACGGAATGGTTGCGGTAGACATCCCAATCCTTATCCGTGTATTGCTTTGTTGAGCGGGAGTTGATAAGAAGCTCACCGCCGTCGTATCTGTCAAGGCCTCCTATGATATTGAGCAGGGTCGTCTTGCCTGAGCCGGACTGTCCGAGTATGGCAACGAACTCATTATCACGGAAATTCACACTCACGTTATCGAGAGCCTGAACCTTGTTTATGCCTGAAAGATATGTTTTTGAAATATTTCTCAGTTCAAGCATTTTTCTTCTTCCTTTTTATTCCTTTTATCATTTTATTATTGCCAAAGACGGCACTAAAAATCATCCGTTAAAATCATTTGCTCTTTTTTCTTATATTAATCAGTCTTACAACAACGGGGCTGAGCACTATGTTTATTACAAGCTCAACTAGGAAATTACCACCTGCAAGACCCAGGAACATATATTCCACAGCCGTGCCGTAGCCCTCTGCAAGACCCCATTCTTCTATAGTTTTAAAGAAGAACAGTACACAGCCAAGCAGAAAAACGCCTGTGTTTACTATGGGGCAAAGCAGTGCCGCAACAACAACCGCGGCATAGCGGCTTTTCTTTTCAACCGCCTTGTAGGCAAGGCCTGCAACAAGACCGCAGGCAATACCCTTGAGCAGAACGGTTACAACCGTGCCCGGCACATTGATTGCCAGAAAAGCAGCGGCATCACCTGTCATAAATACAACTGCGCCGAACACCAATCCAAGCCATGCGCCTATTTTCACGCCGCAGGTTGCCGCACCGATAACAATGGGTAGCAGCACAAGCGAGATTGAAAACGGACCGAGGCGGATAAACTGACCGAGGTATTGAAGAACAACCACCAGTGCTGTCAGAATCGCACCAAGCACCATAGTCTCGGTTGACATTCTTTTTTGTTTTTTTGTTTGCATAAAAAAATCCTCCTTGCTGTCACCTCCTTACGGAGTGCAACGCATTTGAATTATTTATATACACCCATCCCGGGAATATATCGCAAAATTATTCAGTTTTGTTTTTGTTGTAAAGTATATTGAGACCCTTGAGCAAAAGGTGCTCATCAATTTTAATTTCGTGCCTGCAATGCTTTACAACAATGTTTGCAAGACCACCCGTAGCGTAAACAGGAAGTTCACAGCCGACCTCTTCATTGATGCGGTCTATCATACCGTCAACCAGCGAGGCGTTACCGTAAACCACACCAGAACGAATACAGTCCACCGTATTCTTGGCAACCACAAGTGGCGGTGCCTCCAGACCGACACGGGGAAGCTGTGCCGTACCCGTTGCAAGGGCGTTGAGGCCCATAAGCACACCGGGAATAATCGAAACGCCGATAAAAGCACCCTTTTCGTTTACAACCATCATTTTAGTTGCCGTGCCCATATCGACAATCAGCGACGGACTGCCGTAAATATGATGTGCAGCAACACAAGCGGTAATAATGTCCGCACCGACGGACGATGGGTTATCGCAGTGAATGTTGATACCCGTTTTTATGCCGGGGCCGACCGTAAGCGGTGTAACACCGTAAATGACCTCAATTGCTTTTTTTATAACGGAATTCAGCGGAGGCACAACGGATGAAATTATTGCACCGCAGACCTTTTCCCTTTCAACATTGTGGAGTGAAAGCGTAGAGAGAATCTGCCCTGCATATTCATCCTCCGTACGGGAGATATCCGTTGCCATACGGGCAACAAAAACAAGCTCATCACCCTCAAAGCCGCCAAAAACTATGTTTGAATTACCTATATCTACAGTAAGTACCATTTAATCCACCGCCTTTTCATTATATTATAACACATCCGTCCATACATTACAACAAAAACAAAACGCAGACAATTCCGAAGAAAAGTCTACGTTAAAATCAAATTATAAAACCTTTGAAAGGAAATCCTTGAGTCTGTCACATTTGGGGTTAGTGAAGAATTCTTCAGGCTCACCCTCTTCTTTGATTACGCCCTCGTCAATAAAGACAACCTTGCTTGCAACTTCACGGGCAAAGCCCATTTCGTGGGTAACGACAACCATTGTCATACCCTCTTTTGCAAGGGACTTCATAACCTCGAGAACCTCGCCGACCATTTCGGGGTCAAGCGCAGAGGTAGGCTCGTCAAAAAGGATAACCTCGGGATTCATTGCAAGTGCACGAACAATTGCAACACGCTGCTTCTGACCGCCCGAAAGCTGGCTGGGATAAGCATCCTTACGGTCTGCAAGACCGACACGCTCAAGCAGCTCGATAGCATTTTTTTCTGCCTCTTCCTTGCTCTTTTTGAGAAGTTTTATCGGGCCGATAGTCATATTTTTGAGTATAGTCATATGAGGAAAAAGATTGAACTGCTGGAAAACCATACCCATTTTCTGGCGGTGAACGTTGATGTTTACCTTGGGGTCGGTGATTTCCGTGCCCTCAAAATAAATCTGACCGCCCGTAGGCTCTTCAAGCAGATTCAGGCAACGAAGAAATGTTGATTTACCCGAACCCGATGCGCCGATTACAACGATAACGTCGCCCTTTTTGATTTCGGCATCGATACCCTTGAGAACCTCGATTTCGCCGAAGGATTTCTGCAAACCGTCAACCTTTATGAGAACATTGTTATCAGTGGTCACTGTTACGCAGCCTCCTTTCGAGCTTTCTGACAAGGGTTGTGAAAATCATAACCACAACAAGGTAGATAATCGCAACCGCAATAAGGGGCATAAAAGCGGAGAATGTTCTGCCGCGGATAAGGTCACCGGCCTTTGTGAGGTCAACCGTGCCGACATAACCGGCAACAGAGGTTTCCTTGAGAAGAACGATGAACTCATTACAAAGTGTGGGCAGAACAATTTTGAACATCTGCGGAATAACAATGTGAATCATCGTCTGAATATAGTTGAGACCGAGGCTTCTGCCCGCCTCAAACTGACCCTTGTCAACAGACATAATACCGCTGCGGAAGATTTCCGCAACGTAAGCGCCTGAGTTGATACCAAATGCGATAACGGCAACCATAATGTCGTTTGTTGAGCTTGCAAGAATTACAAAGTACATAAGAAGAAGCTGAACAACAACGGGTGTACCGCGGATAATCGTGAGGTAGATATTGCATATTGCGTTAAAGAAGGCGAGCAGACTGTAGCCAATGCCGCCACGTTTTTTGAGGTCCGAACCCATTTTGTCGTAGGTTGAACGGACAATGGCGATAACTACGCCAAGCGCAATACCGATAAGACCGGCAAGAAAAGTGATGAGCAGAGTGTTACCAAAGCCTTCAACAAGCCATTTCCAACGCTCGCCCTCAATAAAGTTAAGTGTGAATTCGTCCACAAAGTCCTGCCAGCCGAGCTTAAAGGCTTCAACAGCCTCCCTGCCCTGTATCTGGACGAAGCTGACGAAATCAGCAGCTATCCATGCAGTCATTATATTTTACTCCTTTGCGTGGAAAAACAGCGGACAATGTTGCTGTCCGCTGTTGTTTTTTTAATAATCAGTCGCCGATGTACTTGTTGATGATTTCGTCAACCTTGCCTTCTGCTTCAAGCTCTGCAAGAGCGCCGTTGATCTTGTCAAGAAGCTCTGTGTTTTCCTTGGCTACGCAGATTGCATAATCCTCGTTTGTGTACTCGCCGTCAAGAATCTTAAGACCCTCTGTAGCAGCTACGAAGGACTTTGCAGGCTCGTTGTCGATGATAACTGCTGTTACCTTACCTGTGGAGAGAGCCTGAACAGCCTCAGCACCTGTCTTGTAGCGGATAACATTTTCGTCGCCGAAGCCCCATTTTGCAGGAACATCAGAGGAGTAAATATCGCCTGTTGTATCCTGCTGAACGCCAATCTTGATGCCTTCCTTAACGCCTGCGGGGTTGCCGTCTGCGTCAAAACCGGTGTAGAAATCTTCGAATGAAGCGTACTCGCTGTCAGCGGGAACGATAACAGACTGAATGCCGTTTGCGTATGTAGAGGAGAAGTTAACGCTCTCAAGACGCTCTTCTGTAACAGTCATACCTGCCATACCCATATCGAACTTGCCGCTCTGAACGCCACCGACGATTGAACCGAACTCAACGTCCTTGATTACAAGCTCCATGCCGAGCTTTTCTGCGATGAGTGTAGCGATTTCAACGTCGATACCTGCGAATGCATCGCCCTCTTTGTACTCATAGGGAGGGAATGCTGCGTTTGTAGCCATGATGAGCTGTTCCTTCTCGTTTGCCTCAGGCTCCTTTTCGCCGCAAGCCCAGAGAGCTGTAAGGCCGAGAGCAAGAGCAAGAACTACGGAAAGAATTTTAACTATTGTCTTTTTGTTCATTGATAATTACCTCCTATATATTTATACGGGTATTATAACATCACAAAGCCGCAACTGCAAGCAATTTCATTAAATTTATTCACTGTAATTGCAATTTTATTCACAAAAAACTTATAAAAAAGGAACTGTTCCGTATTCCTGGAACAGTTCCGAATAAATTTTATCCCCAATTAAAGGGTCTTAGCATAAAGTCAACCTCGCTCTTGTCTGTCGGTATGAGTCCGAAAGAGGAAACGCGATGAATGTTATGTGCAAGGAAGCTATCATAAAGTTCCTCGTTTGCCTTGAGTCTGCCGGGATTGAGGAAGAAATACTTGCCGATAAACTGATTAGCCTTGAAATATTCCCAGCTCAGGTTTGCAACCTCAACATTGAAAAGCTGTTCTTCCGTGATATCCGCATTAAGTGCCTTGTCCCAGAGTCTGTCAAGACGGTTTACAGCATAGAACGGATAGAAGCCTGCCTGGTAGTGCCAGTCAAAGTCAAAGGCGTGTGCGGTAGCGGCGGTCTGTGCCGCCTGAATATCAAGAATTTCCTTGATATAGGGTGCCGCTTCCTCGCCATAATACTCGTTCATAAAGTCCATCATATGATATACAACGTCGGCATTGACATCCCATTGCAGTTTGCACAGCAGATAGTTTCTCAGCTCGTTGAAGGCTGCGCTGTGTCCGTCGCCGCAGGTGTAAGTGAAGCCTGTAATGCCTATATCGTACATATATTTCATTGTGGACTGCATTGTTTCAAGGTTGGAGAAAAACTGTGCAGAGTTGAGGAAATTTATTGTGTAATCATAAATAAAAGTTCTGTCCGCAATTTTTACCCAATCTGCGTGATCCTGTGCAATTGTGGGCTCCTGCTCAACGAAAAGGTTGTCGAAGGTTTCGTTTCCATCCTGCGCACCGCATTCTGTCAGTTTGTGGCTACGACAGGCATGGTGAAGTCCGCAAAGCACGGGTACAACATTCGGATTGCATTTGAGTGAAAGGTCCGTAGGCGGTCTTTCCGTTTCAAGATATGCGTAGAAAGTAAACGTGAAATCCGGGAATTCGTCATCAAGCGCATCGGCAAAAGCATTTGTGAAAAGAATAGTTGCCGAAGAAACCGAGCCGTATTTTTCATAAATCGCTTCGCAGTTTTCGCAGTGGCAATAATTCTGGT
The DNA here is from genome assembly GCA_045650165.1 of Acutalibacteraceae bacterium. Lineage (GTDB taxonomy): Bacteria > Bacillota > Clostridia > Oscillospirales > Acutalibacteraceae > UBA8612. The sequence goes on from JAZRQW010000017.1 coordinate 22,585, forward strand.
TGTCCTTCTGACCGATGTGGATATATTTTGAATCTCTCGGGCAGTTAAGTATTGCTTGCCTTGCATTTGCAACGGCAACCTCAAGCACCTCGGGGTTGGAGACGCAGACGTGGTCGGTTGTGCGTGTGCCGTCGGGGTTCATTGCAAAATACTCGGGGTGCTCTGCAAAAAGCGAATCAGGTACAAGTGTTGTAAAAGTAACATCCCACAGTACGTATGTAAGTGCACCGCCGTGGTTTTTCATTTCGTCCCAGTAGGTGACGTTGATTTTATTGCGTGCGTAGTGCGAAGCGTTTGTGCCGGGACAGGCATTTCTGCGCAGGACAAACGACGGCTCAACAATTCTGTCAATCGCCGCATCGACAACGATATCCTCGCTTTCGGGTACACGCTCAAGCGTGGGCGTAAACCAACGCACACCGAAATATTCTTCAAGCAGGGTGTAAACGCCGTAAAGCGTGCCGCGGCTGTCCTCACCGTTTATGAGGAGATAGTTACCGTCGGAATAAATCAGAAAGCCATCCTCGCCGATTTCAGAACAATCCGTATCTGTTATTTCAAGACCGGTTTCACCGAGAACAACAGCCTTTCCGCCTGTATATCCGCTTTCAGTTATGTGAGCAAGCTTTGCACCGCTGATTTTTTCAACATAGGTCTGCAGCTCTTCAACAGCAGTCAGTATACAAGCATCCGCATCATCCGCAGTAACAATAACAAAATCCGTTTCGCCGTCCTCAACAATATACATAGGTGTGTTGATTTCGGGTGCGGAATATTCGCCTCCGCCGTAGTCAACATTGTTGGTGTTAACAGGAATTATGCCGATAACCAGAAGCAACACTTCGATAAAATAGAATATACCCTTAATGTACGCAAGCATTTACATCGCCTCCGGATTTTAATTTAAAAATACTTTTTCCATTCGGAGTCAGAGAGAATTTTACCCTTTTCAAGGTTGAAGGTGAAGGTTTCCTCTTTGCCGTCCTTTTCAGTTACAAGCCTGATTACCTCGCTGTCAACATATTCGGCGGTGATAATCTTTTCGTCGGTCTTTTCAAAGAACTTTCTTACGAGTGTCTGTGCAGACTTGTCATAATCGCCTGCGTTATCTGAAACGAAAAGAACGTTACCGCAAAGGTTGTTGATTTTGCCGAGGAGGTACTTCTGCTCGTTTGTGAACTCGAGTTTATTATTGTGCATCAACAGCACATCGGTAAACTTGAGATTATTCTCACGAAGGAAGAATACATCAGGGTCATTCATCCATACTCTGCCGTTCATATGGCGGCGGAAGATGGAGTTGTTGATTGCGCTTCTTGCGTTGAGCATTTCGTTGGCAACCTGAATACGGCTGAAGATCATACCCTTGTAATAAAGGTCAACGTCACAGCTGATACGGCAGGCATCAACAACGCCGATTGCAGCGCCTATCGGCACGCCGCAGCCGAGGATAAGCTTATCGCCGACGCACTCACGAAGGAATGCCATAGCGTCGCACATGATTTCGCCTCTGCTCTTACCGTGTCTGGGCTTGATACACTGGCTGTAGAGGAAGTCGAGCTTGACCATATCGTAACCCCAGTCGTTGAGTACGGTGTCAAAAACTTCCTTGAGGTAAGCTCTTACTTCTTCATTATAAATATCGAATGTATAGGCACCGCCCCAGGCAATACAGCCTATCATCGGTTTGCCGTTGGTATCCTTGATAAGCCAGTCGGGGTGTTCCTTTGCCATGCGGGAAATCTTCTGACAGTTGAAGGGAGCAAGCCAGATACCTGCCTTGTAGCCCTTGTCGTGAATCTTATCGGCAATGTACTTCATACCATTGGGGAACTTTGCGGGGTTGGGGTCGAGCCAGTCACCGATATAGGTTTCGTATCCATCGTCAATCTGGAAAATATTGACCTGGTCCTTGTAAGCGTCAAGACCGTCAAGGTCACGAAGGATAATCTTTTCATCAATCTCCTGGAAGTAATTATACCATGATGTATAACCGCTCATCGTGCCGTGTCTTGTTTCGGGCATATCCCACATACCGAAGTAGTTATCAAACACTTCCTCGTAGCCACCCTCGAAATAAACGATATCAAACACTGCAAGCGGCTCTGTGAGCACCTTGCCGAGCAGGTCCTTGCAGAAGTAGAAGCGGTTTTCGTTCATCTTCACCTTGAAGTAGGTAAAGCCTGTCTTTTCGCTGAGTGAACCCCAGAGTTTGACGTTAGCGCCGTTGCGGATATAAGTGTAGCAATGGCTATGGAATTCGCCGGGCTTTTCGGAATACTTGACCATCCACTCATCGCCTGTTTTTCTTGCAATACCCTTTGTGTACTCGGAAATGTTTGCAAGCTTGATACAGCCACGCATAATCTCGTTGGCCTTATATTCTCTTGTCTTTGTCCAGGACTGGTAGCCGTTGCCGAAGAAGAGGTCACCCTGTTTAAACTCATAGGGAATTTCGGAATAAAACTCTACAAGCTCAATTGTCTTTTTCGGAACAATTGTGAGCTTATAGCTGTTGTCCTTGTTTTCAATTTCAAGGCGGTAGAAATCGTTCTCCTTGTCGTGTGTGGTGAACTCCTTGCCGCCGAATTTAAAGTTTACGGTGTACTTTTTGTTCATATTCATCGCTCCCGTTACATTAATAAATTTATTCTAACAGAAATTACAATAATAATCAATATAATTAATGCACAGTTAAGAATGATTTAACACATTTATTTTACATATTGATTTACGATGATTTTTATAGTAAAATATCTTCAGTTTGATTTACAGAAAAGGAGAACAATTATGAGCAAAAAATTAGTTGTAGGCAACATCGGTATGATGTTCGGTATGGCACACGTTGAAGGCGCAATGGCTTATGACGATGCCGAAATCGCACTTATCTGCGACTGCAATGAGGAAACCCTTCGCAAAGCAGGCGAAAAGTATGACATTCCCGTTGAAAAGCAGTGCACGGACTACCACGACATTATCAACAACAAGGATATCAACGTTGTTTCCGTCGCTATCCCCGACCAGCAGCACAAGCAGGTTGTTTCCGAGCTTCTTCGTGCAGGCAAGCACGTGCTTTGCGAAAAGCCCCTCGCACTTACCCGTGAGGATATTGAGGAAATCGTAAAGGTTGCGGACGAATCCGGCTGCAAATTCATGGTCGGTCAGATTTGCCGCTTCACACCCTCCTTCATCAAGGCAAAGGAAATTATCGATTCCGGTCTTATCGGTGAGATTTACTTCGTTGAAAGCGAATACGCACACGATTATATGAAGATAGTTGAGAATGCAGACGGCACACAGCACTGGCGTGCAGACCCCAAGCGCCACGGCGTTATCGGCGGCGGCTGCCACGCTGTTGACCTTCTTCGCTGGCTTGCAGGCGACCCCACAGAGGTCTTTGCCTACGGCACACACCTTATGCTTCCCAAGGTTGATTATGATGATGCAACAATCGCTCTTATGAAATTCAGCGACAGATGCATGGGTAAGGTCTTTGTTTCCACAGGCTGTAAGCGTGACTACACAATGCGTACGGTTATCTACGGCACAAAGGGCACAATCATCTGCGACAACACCTCCCCCACAATGCAGCTTTTCGTTGCTGACGAAGAGGGCGTTGCACCTGAGAAGCCCGAAAACATCGAGCTTGAGGTCAACAAGCACAACGCAGACAAGGAATTCGAGGTATTTGCAGAAGCCATCCTCAACGGTAAGGATGTCCCCACAGATGGAAGAGAGGGCGCAAAGACAGTTGAGGTCTGCCTTGCAATTGTTGAATCCGCAGAAGAGGGCGACATGGTGTTCCCGAACTACAACTTCTGATTTTTGCAATTTTTACATATTTTCGGCTTTAAAAAGCGCATATT
>JAZRQW010000018.1:0-135681 GCA_045650165.1 Acutalibacteraceae bacterium
TGCTTATTTCGGTGCAGGTAAATATCTCACTGTTTTTGAAACAATTGAGGGTATGCCCGTAACAAGAGCATATTCCATTTCTTCCTCACCCAAGGATTCTCTTGACGGCAAGTATGTTCTTACAATCCGTCTTGTTGAAGGTGGTCTTATGTCAAAGTATATCTTTGATACATGGACAGTCGGTGCAGAGGTTGAAGTTTCCGCGCCCTCGGGCAATTTTGAATACCAGCCTCTGCGTGATGCCGCTAAGGTTGTTTGTATCGCAGGCGGCAGTGGTATTACACCGTTTATTTCTATGGCAAATGCTGTTGCTGACGGTGATGAGGAGTTTGAAATGACACTCATCTACGGCAGTAAGACTTATGACAGCATTCTTTTCCGTAATGAGCTTGACGAGCTTGTTGCAAAGTGCGATAAAATCAAGGTTGTTCACGTTCTCAGTGACGAAACAAAAGAAATCGCAGGAGCTGAAAAAGGCTTTATCACTGCAGATTTAATTAAGAAATATGCTCCCGAAAACGAGCCGTATTCCGTATTTATCTGCGGCTCACAGCAGATGTATGCTTTTGTAGACAAAGAGGTTGAAAAACTTGGTCTTGAGAAGAAATACATCCGCCACGAAATGTTTGGCGAATTCCACAACCCCGAAACTCAGCCCGACTATCCTGCAGGTATTCCCGAAAAAGTTAAAATCACCGTTACAATTCAGGATAAGACTTATATTATCTTTGGCAAATCCTCCGATTCTGTTATGCAGACTATTGAAAAGAACGGTCTTGCCGTTCCGGCACGCTGCAGAAGCGGCGAGTGCGGTTTCTGCCATTCACACCTTATCTGCGGTAAGGTTTATGTGCCCAAGCACCTTGAGTACCGCAGACTTGCCGACTATAAGTTTGACTGTATTCATCCCTGCTGTTCATTCCCGTTGACAGATATTGAAATCAACGTACCTGCAGCAAAATAATTAAAAATAATGAGCTGTCTCGGTTTTGTACCGTGACAGCTCATTTGTTTTTTATTTATTGCTTACAGCTTCAAGAACTTCCTTTTTGAAGTCACCGTAAATTTTGTATTTCCTTGTAAATATAAACAGTGAAATAAGAATCATTGCAGGCGGAATAATAAACATCATAAAAGAAATTGCACTTTTGGCAGCAGGGGTCTGTACCGAAGCTGAACCGTCAAAGCCTGTAACGCTGAAGGAAGCGTACATAATAATCGACTGTACGGTATATGCCATCTTCTGCAGGAAACCTTTCATTGAGAACGTGAGACTCTGGTTTCGTTTTCCGAGCTTGTATTCGCCGTAGTCAACAACGTCTGCAAGCATAACCGTCTGATTAACGAACATACTGCCAATTCCGAGCGACGTTACAGCGTAGAATGCACCGAGTGCGTAAACGCTGCCGCCAAATCCGTAACCGACAATTGCCATACCTATGTAACCGCCTGCGGCAAGGCTGAGCGAGAGTTTGTACGTGGAACGGTTTGTCATATACTTTGAACAGATGGGAACGACAAGAAGCGAGAGAACAGAGCCTACCGTGCCGCAAAGGTTAAATGTTGACTGCTGCTGAAGGTCGCCGACAACGGAGTCGAAATAATAACTGCTGATACCCGATGTCATATAATAACCTGAGTTTGAAATCATTGCAAAGAGCATAAAAACAAGAAGCTGGTCATTCTGCTTGATTACTGAAATGGCGTTCTTGAACGAGAATTTTTCGGGGTTTGCTATTACTCTCTGTTCTTTGGTTGATGCAACGCTTATCATTGCGAAGAAAACAAGTGCAACAGCGGCAATAATTGACCATTTGCCAAAGCCCGAAAGAAGTGATTCGGAAGACATTGAACTTAGTTCTGAGCTTTGTGAATTACCGAGAGCTGCAACAGCCTTGACGGTGAATATCATAATTATGCCCTGGCCGATGCCGGAAAAAGCTCTTGCAACTGTGGAAATAAGGTTACGGTCTTTTTCTTCGTTTGCGAGTGAAGGCACCATAGACCAGAAGGGGATATCGGCAAGCGTATTGGTCATACCCCACAGTACATAGAAAACAGCAACGTAAATGTACAGCCCTACAGAACCCGAAGCAAAACCGGGATTATTGAAAAGAAAGCAGAGCACAATACCGTTGAGCAAAGCACCGGTAAGTATCCAAGGGCGATATTTACCCATTTTAGTTTTGGTCTTGTCAACAATCATACCCATCATCGGGTCGTTTACACCGTCCCAGATTCTTGCAAGAGGAGCAAGAATAAGCAGGAAAAGGGGATTGATACCTAACGCATTTGTAAGATAAATTGAAAGGTACGAATAAAACATACCGTAGCTCAGATCAAGTCCGACAGCACCTACGCCGTAGCCGACCTTTCTGCCGAATGATAGCTTGTTCATATTATTTCCTCCGCATCAATTATAGCAACATAATACTTTATTGAATATAAATAATCAAGGTTATATGATGAATTATTCTGTGGTATAAGCACCTCGTGCCCATAAAATCCATTTTGAACGGTCAAGCGGATTTACACCTCTTCTCGGATTTGTGTGTTCCAGACCGTCGTTGCATTTGCGATAACCGTAAAAGCTTTGGCTCAGTACAGCTTTACCGGATGAAATGACAGCGAGTTTTGTCGGAAAATCCATAGAAGTAGCAACCGGTACAATTGCTTCGAGTGATATGTTTTGGGAATGACTTACGGGTGAATCGTATTCTCCGCCCATTTTAACTATTTCAGATAATAACTTACCTGATAATTCGGCAGGTGCGGTTATTCTGATTTTAAGCAGCGGCTCAAGAATTGTTGAGCCGGTTTCCTGCAAGCCGTTCATAAAAGCCATTGGTGTGCATACGAAGAAATCCAGGGGATGAGTGTGAATATTGTGGTGTTCACCACCGACAAGCGTGCATTTAAAGTCAGTAACCTCCCAGCCGTAAAGACCCTGCTCAAGGCAGGAATTGAATGATGTTCTTATATGTGACTGGTAGCGATAGAAGCATTGGTTTGAGGGCAGTCTGCCGTGGTAGCTGACACCGTAACCGCGAGGCATCGGCTCGAATCTGAATTCGACGACAGCCCAACAGGGTTTAGGCATGGTGTAGCTTGCTCTTGCAAAGCCTGCTGTTGAGGGCGTTTCCTTATAAATAACCGTAGGTGGTGAAAAGGAAGCATCAAGAGAATATCTTTCTTTCAGCAGCGTTTCAAGAACTTCGAGCTGAATTTTACCCGTTGTATTTATTGTTATTTCTTTTTGCCCGTTTTCCCATTTTGCATCTATGTAAGGCTCTTCATCTGAAAGCTGTGACAGTGCACCGGCGAGCTCAGGTAATTTACGTTCATCTCCATCGGCAGGGGTTACACGCACACGCAAAAAAGGATAAACAAGTTTTGACGCAGTACCCTGTACAAGCGACCCGATAAAATTACCTGCTTTGGCAGACGGCAAACCGCAAACTGCCGCAATGTCTCCGCCGAGAACAAGCCCCGAATTCACCAGCTTAGCACCGTTATAGGTTTTTATTTGCGAAACCTTTTCTTTGATTTCGGGTGTCTCTTCCGTCTCGACCGCATCGTTTTCAGAAACGGCAGTTGATGTGTTTTCAGGCAAATTTATCGTAACTTCGTCACGGGTAGATATCTGTCCTCCGAAAAGTCTGATATGAGAAATCTTGCCGTTTTGCTTATCATGTTCAATCTTATATACAATTCCGCACAAATCTTTAGTTGCTTTATGCTTGGCCGACGGCATATATTCAATAAGTGCATCTGCAAGATCTTTTACGCCTACGGCGTGTTTTGCGCTGCCGTACAAAACGGGAGCAAGATTACAGTTTAAAATTTCTTCTCTGATTATTTCTTTGATTTCTTCAACATAAAGCACTTCTTCATTAAGATATGCTTCTTCGGCTTTGGCGTTTATATCTGCTAAAATTTCTGTTGCGTACGGTGAAAACTCATTTGCTGTAAAAGGAACAATTCTCACATCATCATTTTGTGCATTTTCCGGTTTGTTAATTTCGAGATAAGCTGTAGTAGTAACGGATTTCAGTTCCTTTAAAACCGTAGATATATCAGCACCTGCACGGTCAATTTTATTAATAAAAATCAATCTTGGTATTTTGGCGATATCAAGCGACTTCAGGATGTTTTCCGTGTGCGCCCGTACACCTTCAACCGCTGAAACGATAACAACTGCGTAATCAAGTGCACTGAGCGCACGCTCAACTTCACCCGCAAAATCAACATGACCCGGTGTATCGATAATATTGATTTTCGTTTCTTTCCATTTGATGACTGCTGATGCGCTTCTTACGGAAATTCCTCGCTTTTTTTCTATGCTCATGCTGTCGGTTGCCGCAGTACCCTCGTCAACACTTCCAGCCTGACGGATACTGCCCGAAAGGACCAATAATTGTTCTGTTAACGTTGTTTTGCCGGAATCAACATGAGCCAATATTCCAATGTTGTGAATCTTTTCAAGCATTTTATCACCGCAAATATCAATATGCAGATATTATAAATTATTTGAACATCCATTTCAATAGCTCTGAATATGTCGGTTGACTAAAATTTACATATTTGCTATACTTAAACAGTAATTGATACAAAATATTCACCATATACAGTTTTGTGTCTTACCGATTATAAATTGATTATATTTTGTTTTGGAGGTATTGTTATGTTTATCATCAGAAAAATATGGTCTCTTATTACTCTTCCGCTTCTTCTGCTTACTCTTTTGACAACACCTGATGCTTCCAGTACTGAAAGTGCAGAGTTGGTTTCCGAAAACGCTTTTGTTTTTGAAAAGGCTTTGCTTATGGGTCAGGGTATAACTACTGACGGAGAATATTTTTACACAAGCGGCTCTATAACTGCCCTTAATCTTACGGCATTAGCAAAATTCACGTTCGATGGTATGGAAATTACTCAAAGTGCAGTAAATCCCTTGCCTGACAAATGCACAGAAAGAGGTAACAACCATATCGGCGGTATCAGTTATTATAACGGCAAAATTTATGCACCTGTTGAAGGCGGCGATATATGTTACGCCTGCATAGTTGTTTTTGATGCCGAAACTCTTGAGCCTACAGGTGAAATTTACGACTTGCCCAATGAAAATTATGACGACGGTGTGCCGTGGTGTGCAGTTGACGGTAGTACAGGTCTTCTTTATGCTTCCAAATGGTCAAACGCCAAAACAATTTATGTATATGATACCAACGACGAAATGAAGTTGGTTAAGGAAATCCCGCTGACCGGCTTGGGTGAAATACATCGTATTCAGGGTGGCGAGTTTTACAACGGTACTCTATATCTTTCCGAAGATGTTAAAGATAACGGTAATATTAAGAATATTTTAAGTGTTGATGTCAAAACCGGCGAAGTTTCCCTTGCGGCACAGCGTGATGTCGGCGGTGATAACATTGAGGCAGAGGGAATGACCTTCGGAAAATCTGCTGACGGTGCTGTTATGCACGTTCTTGATTACAATAAGATTATCGGTGTTTTTGTTCGTCATTATAAAGTGAATTTCTGACCAATATTTCAGACAAGGTTAAGCTTTGCTTGACCTTGTTTTTTTATGATATCTTATAAAAAACATCAATATTTTTACTAAATCGTTAAAAAAGTTAAAATTACTGTACAAAATCAAAACAATGGTATATAATTAATAAAATTATAAGTATTATTATATCTCTTTGTATTGAGGTAAAGGAAATGAATATTATTGTAGCCGGTGACGGTAAAGTAGGTTTAGCGATTACAAGGCTTTTGTCGCAGGAAGGTCACGATATTGTTGCAATTGATACCAAGTCACAGCAGCTTGAAGAACAGCTGCAGAGGCTTGATGTTATGTCTGTTTCCGGCAATTGTGCAACAATGGAAACGCTTCGTGAAGCTAATGTCGAGCAGAGCGATATCCTTATTGCTGCAACAAGCGCCGATGAAACCAACCTTCTTTGCTGTCTGACGGCAAGAAAGATTAATCCGTCGCTTCACACAATTGCCCGTGTACGCAACCCCGAATATACAGAACAGCTCTATATGATGCGTGAAGATTTCGGTCTTTCACTTATTATTAATCCCGAGCGCGAAGCTGCACAGGAAATTCACAGACTTCTTCAGTTTCCCGGTTTCCTCAAGAGGGAAACCTTTGCAAAGGGCAGAGTTGAGATAGTTGAACTTAAAATTGAAGAAAAAAGTCTGCTTGACGGAGTTGAACTCTGCCGGCTTTCACACGCTTTGGGCGGTCATAAGATACTTGTCTGTGTTCTCGTTCGTGACGGTAAGGCCTGCATTCCTTCAAGTGACACAGTTTTTCGTGCAGGCGACCATATTTATGTTACTGCTCCCGTAAGTACTCTTACAACGCTCCTAAAGAAGCTCGGCGTTACTCAGAAAAAAATCAAATATGCAATGCTCATCGGCGGCGGCAGGGTAGGTTATTACCTTGCAAAATATCTTATTGACGCGGGAGTTCACGTTAAAATTATTGATAATGACCCCGAAAGATGCGAACACCTTGCACAGATAATTCCTGAAGCTTCTATAATTCTTGCTGACGGCTCTTCGCAGGATGTGCTTGAGAGCGAGGGTATTTCTGATATGGATGCGCTTGTAACACTTACCGGTTTTGATGAGCAGAATGTTATTTCATCAATGTATGCTTCTGCACACGGTGTGCCGAATGTTGTAACAAAAGTTAACCGTATGGAAATTTCTGGTATGCTTGAGGATTTGCCCGTTGGCGGAATTGTCAGCCCGAAAGAGCTCTGCAGTGCCAATGTTGTACAGTATGTTCGTGCTATGGATAATCAGGAAGGAGCGGCTGTCACGCTGCACAGAATTGCAAACGGCAGGGCAGAGGCGCTTGAGTTTGTTGTTGCCTCTAATTCTCGCTGTGTTGGCTTGCCTCTCAAGAAGATACATTTGAGAAGCAATATACTTATTGCGTGTATTACTCATCACGGCAAAACCGTTGTTCCTGACGGTAACTCTTCCTTCGAAGTCGGCGATACTGTTATTGTTGTTACCAGTCGTGAAGCGCCCATTATGCAGTTTAACGACATTTTTGTCTGAGGTTAAAAAAGATGAATGTTAAATTTGTATTCAGAATAACAGCTTTATGTGTATTCTTTACCTCTGTTTTTATGCTTGCACCGGCAATAATTGCGTTTATTGACTCTCAGATGAAAAACGGTTTTATATATCTTGGCGTTGTAGCAGTTATGATGTTTTTCAGCGGCATTGTCTTTCTTTTAACCCGCAATTACAAGCCGACATTCTATGCACAGGAAGGATTTGCTGCAACAACTATATCCTGGCTTATTATGTCGTTTCTCGGTGCAGTACCTTTCAGACTTACAGGTGAAATACCAAGCTATATTGATGCACTGTTTGAAATTATTTCCGGTTTTTCCACGACGGGTGCATCAATTCTGACTGATGTGGAAGCTCTTTCTCGTTGCAATCTTTATTGGCGTAGTTTCAGCCATTGGTTGGGCGGTATGGGTGTTCTTGTTTTCCTGCTGGCGATAGTTCCTTCAGCTAAGAAAGAAGGCGGTTCGGGTATATTCCTGATGCGTGCGGAAAGCCCCGGACCTTCTGTAGGCAAATTTACTCCCCATATCAGGCAAACGGCTATAATACTTTATGTCATATACATTCTCTTGACCGCTCTGTGTGTTATCTTTTTACTCATTGGCGGTATGCCTGTTTTTGACAGCCTTTGTATAGCTTTCGGCACAGCCGGTACAGGCGGTTTTTCAGTTCTTAATTCCGGTATGGCTGAATACAGCGATTTTTGCCGCAATGTAGTTACTGCATTTATGTTCCTCTTCGGCATAAATTTCAATATGTATTTCCTGATACTTCTTCGTCAGTTCAAAGTTGTTTTTAAAAACAGTGAACTCAGGACATATATTTTAATTGTTATTTCTTCCGCTGTTCTTATTACAATTAACATAAGAGATATGTTTGATTCATTGAGCGAGGCTGCACATCATGCTGCATTTCAGGTAAGCAGTATAATCACCACAACGGGTTATGTATCCTTTGATTTTGAACAATGGCCTGCTTTTTCAAAATCAGTATTGTTTATTCTTATGTTCATCGGTGCTTGTGCAGGCAGTACGGGTGGCGGACTTAAGATTGCAAGAGTTATTTTACTTTTCAAGAGCGTATGGAAAACCATTGTTAAGGCTCTTCATCCTCGAAAAGTTCATATAGTTCGTATGGATTCAAAATCTGTCGATGCGTCGGTTACTCATGGAGTAAACTCATATCTTGCGGTTTATTTTGTTATAATTCTGACCAGTTTTTTGCTTGTTTCGCTCGACGATTACTCATTGGGTACTAATTTTTCTGCGGTTGTTGCCTGTTTTAACAATATCGGTCCCGGTTTTGAGCTGGTTGGCGCAACTGAAAACTATGCACATTTCAGTAATTTGTCAAAAATTGTTCTGTCATGTGATATGCTTCTTGGCAGACTTGAAATTTTCCCGTTGCTCGTTCTTTTCAGCCCTGATCTATGGAGCAGAAAGAGATAACATTCAGATTGGAGGTAATTGTTTATGCCTATAAGAGTTTTACAGATTGTGACAACTATGAACAGAGGCGGTCTGGAAACAATGCTTATGAACTATTACCGCCATATTGATCGTACTAAAGTTCAATTTGATTTTCTTGTTCACAGACCGGAAGAAGGGGATTATGAAAAAGAGATTCTATCATTAGGCGGCAGAGTATACAGAGTAACTTCACTCAACCCTTTTTCTCCGGCTTATTACAATGCATTGAATTCTTTTTTTTCGGAGCATAAGTACAGTATAGTACATTGTCATCTCGACTGTATGAGTGCCATCCCTCTTTCTGTGGCAAAAAAACACGGTGTTAAACACCGATTTGCTCATGCGCATAGCAAAAGCCAGGATAAAGATTTGAAATATCCGTTGAAAATATTTTGTAAAAGTTTAATTCCGCTTTTTGCCAGTGAACTTTTCGCCTGTGGCAAAGAAGCCGGTGATTGGATGTTTAACGGAAAAACATTTTCTGTAATCAACAATGCAATTGATGCAGCAAAGTATATTTTTAACAATTCTGTAAGGGAAAATAAGCGCATAGAATTTGATTTGTCTGAGCATTTTACAATTTGTCATGTTGGCAGATTCTGTTATCCCAAAAATCACAATTTTATTATTGATGTATTTAATGAGATTCTTAAAATTGAGCCTAATGCTCAGCTTTTGCTCGTCGGTACGGGCGACGGGTTATCGGATATCAGGAATAAGGTAAATGATATGCATATCGGAAATAATGTTCATTTCCTGGGTTTGAGGTCTGATATTCCAGAATTACTTATGGCCTCTGATGCTTTTTTGTTTCCTTCAATGTATGAAGGTGTAAGCCTGGCAACAATCGAGGCTCAGGCATCCGGTTTACCTTGCTGTTTTTCCGATAGAATACCGAAAGAGTGCAAAGTCACGGATGATGTAATTTTTATTTCATTGGAAAAGAGTCCATCATACTGGGCAGAGCAAGTTTATAACAGTAAACATTATCAGCGTCCGGATAATTACAAATATATAAAGAACGCAGGTTATGATATCTGTGATAAAGCTAATTGGCTGGAAAATCTTTATTTAAGTAAGGAGGTTTAAATAGTGAATAAGTTACCTGTTCTCACTGTTTTTACACCGGCCTACAATCGTGCTCATACTCTTGGAAGAACTTATGAATCGCTGAGAAATCAGTCTTGTAAAGATTTTATATGGCTTATTGTTGATGATGGTTCTTGTGATGATACTGCTGAGTTGGTTAAAGATTGGCAGAGCCGAGAATCAGATTTTGAAATACGATACATTTACAAAGAGAACGGCGGTATGCACACCGCACATAATACAGCGTATGAAAATATTGATACTGAATTGAATGTCTGCCTTGATTCTGATGATTGTATGCCGCCCGATGCCGTTGAAGCTATACTCAATAAATGGCTTGATGTTAAGGATGATGGTTATGCCGGAATTATAGCATTGGATGATAATATGGACACTGGCGAAATTATAGGTACCGGTTTTCCTGAGGGTTTAACCGAAACAACTCTTTATGGATTTTATGCCGCCGGCGGAAAAGGTGACAAAAAGCTTATTTACAGAACTGATATCATTAACAGTTATCCGCCGTATCCGGTATTTGAAGGCGAAAAGTATGTTGCACTTGCTTATAAATATCGTCTTATTGATTACGATTATAAGCTCGCAGTACTTGATAAGGTTGTCTGCAATGTAGAATATCAGGATAATGGTTCAAGTGCTACAATGTTTAAACAGTATCTTAAGTACCCGAGAGGCTTTGCTTTTTGGAGAACAATCTGTATGCAGTATCCCGAATCAAAAAAGCGATTGATAATTGACAATATTCATTATGTTTCCAGTTGTCTTATTTCCAAAGATAAATATATGTTGAAAAATTCCCCTAAAAAACTGCTGACTTTTCTTTGTATACCGTTTGGTATAATGCTTACATTTTACATAAAATACAAAGCAAAACAGTGATCTTTTAATTTCAAAGGAGGTGTTCGGTTGAAGTTTTCTATAATCTTACCGGTTTATAATGTTGAAAAATTTTTGGCCAAATGTCTTGATTCGATTTTGAATCAGGATTTTGACGATTATGAAATCATAGCTGTTAATGACGGCTCAACCGACAGTTCCCCGGAAATTCTTAATGAATATTTATCTCGGACTGATAAGTTGATGGTTATAACTCAAGAGAATAAAGGCTTGGGTGTTGCGCGTAATATTGCAATTGAATCCGCCTGCGCAGATTTTCTTGTGTTTGTTGACAGCGATGATTATATTTCTGATAAAATGTTATCCACGCTTTCGGAAACATTTGATGAATACAATTTAGATATATTATCCTTTGACTGTTTCATGGTTAATCCTTGTGAAGATTTTTTCGTTGAAGACATTGAAAAATCTGCAGAATTTTCAATGCTCTCTGCGGAAGATTTTCTGACTCTTGAACCGACAGTTTGGAGAAAAGCATACAGACGCAGTTTGTTTGTTGATAATAATATTAAATTTCCTGAGCGTTTGTGGTATGAGGATCTTGCTACGGTGTGTCATTTAGCGCCTTATGCACGGAGGATCGGCTATTTGAAAAAACCGCTCTATTATTATGTTCAGCACCCCAACAGCATTACTCACAGTTCAAATACAACACGAATGATGGAGATAATCACGGCGTTTGATATGGTGCAGTCATATTTTAAGAGTATAGGTTGCTTTGAAAAGTATTACGCCGAGTTGGAATGGCTTTGTGTAAAGCATGTATTATATTATTCCGCTCATCGGTTTCTTACAAAGGGATATTATTATAAGCAGATGAATATTCTTTATAATTTTGTTCTTTCGAATTTTCCTGACTTTTTGAACAATAAGTACGTTGTTGAAAATACACCAACAACTTATTGCATGAGCTGGATTATAAATAAACATTATCTTCGTTTCTATTTCAAGAACTGTCTTTTGCCACGGTTAGCAATTTTTTACAGAAAAGTTTTCCCTAAAAAATAATGGCGGTGAGGGTGTTTCGATGGATATTAAGGCAAAAATTAAATCCATAATATCAAAAATTCCTGTAATAAATAATATTCACAACCGTCTGGCTTGGCTGAAAGGCAGGCTGTTCTGTCGCATAAATGTTTGCAGACCGATTTTAAAATATAAAAAGACACAGACTAAGCCTGTGTTCCTGATTTTTACGCCTGAACATGAGAATCTTGGAGATCATGCAATTGCTTATGCTGAAAAATTAATTTTAGATGATTTGAACATTCCGTTTTATGAAGTTACAAATAAACAAATTGAAATGTTGGATTATTATAAACTGATGAATTCTTTTAACGGGGCACTGGTTCTGATAACAGGTGGAGGAAACCTCGGTTCATTATGGACATGGATTGAAGATATTAACCGACAGATAATTATCAACAATCCTGATTCACGGATTGTCATTTTACCAAATACTATTTACTATGGCGAATCCGAAGAAGATTTACGATACCTTGAAGAATCAAAGAAAATATACAATTCACACAATGCTCTTTATATATATGCTCGTGAAGAAAACTCGTATAATTTTATGAAAGATATTTATTCAAATATCAGTTTGGTTCCTGATATGGTTCTTTCACTTAATCATAAAACAGATATTGTGCGAAACGGTTGTATTTTATGCTTGCGGGATGATACAGAGGCGCTATTTTCAGAAGAAGATTTGAACCGAATCAGACAGATTTCTGATAAACTATTTGATGGTAATGTTATTTGTTCAAATACATTTGTTGAAAATCCGGTTTCTGTTAGTGAGCGGCAGAATGAAATTAAGGCAAAGTTCAATGTTTTTTCCGCTGCACAACTTGTTATTACCGACCGTCTGCATGGAATGATATTTGCTGCTGTTACCGGAACCAATTGTATTGTTTTTGACAGTAAGAGCCCGAAGCTACGCGGTTGTTATGAATGGATTAAACATCTTGGTTATATACGTTTTGCTGACAGTATTTCTGATATAGAGGATATATACCGTGCGTTGCCTCGGACTGAAAATGTTTATGACAACACGAATATCCTTAAAGAAACAGAAAAATTAAAAATTGATTTATTAAATCATTATAACAGTTTTCAGAAAAGATAAAACAAGACCGCCTTCTGCGAGGCGGTCTTGTTCTTTATTATTCATTTTCAAAATACTCTTTGATTCTGTCAAAAGTTTCAGAGCTTATAACATGTTCCATTTTACAAGCATCAGCGGAGGCGGTTTCTTCGCTCACGCCGATTGTGCAAAGCATTTTGGTTAGAATGGTGTGTCGCTCATAAATATTAGCGGCAACATCTAGGCCGGTTTGTTCAAGCGTAATGTGACCATCATCATCGATGCTTATATATCCGTTATCCTTCAGAAGGTTTACAGCCCTGCTGACACTCGGTTTGGAATAGCCTGTGTAGTTGGCAACATCTATTGAGCGTACAAAATTCATTTTCTGCGAGAGGATATATATTGTTTCGAGATACATCTCACCCGATTCAAGTAATTGCATAAAATCCTCCTGTTAATTAAAACTGCCTGAGCACTTCAAAGGCTTCTTTAACTTCTTCAAAGAAGTTTTCGCATCTGCCCTCGAGAGAGATAAGTCCGTTAGTATACCCTGCATTAATCAATGCATCAAGAAATGCTTTGTAATTTGTTGTGTCCTTAAATTTCGGTAGTTTTCTTTCGTTGTGAGCGTTGGCGATATGAATATGCTGAATGTAACCCTTATAATCAAGTATGCTTTCCAAAGATTCATTTTCTGTATCAAAGTGGTACATATCTATAAGAAGCTTCACTTCAGGCACATTTGCTGCCTTGCAGATTTCAAAGCCGCGTCTTGCTGTTGTTATAACATTGCACTCTTGGCTGCGAAGAGGTTCAATGGCACAGGTTATACCGTACTTTCTCATATATGGTGCTATGTGTTCAGCGCAAACCCGTATAAGTTGCTCTGTTGCTGTTTCGTAACTCCATCCATCGGGACAACGGCGTGAGCCACTGCTACCGAAAACAACCGTCTGACCACCGACTGATGCAAACTTTTCGGCAGCTCTGTCGAGATATTCATCAATTTTTACATAATCAACATCAGGGCCTACCAACTTGAGTTCCCCAGGAAACATACAGTTTGCGGTGAAGCAGGGGAGACTTTCTGCTTTGGAAAAGCTGATAAAATCTTTGATAACTTCATCATCAGCCTTTGATAAATCGCAGAAGTTTGCTTCGATATATTCAGCTCCTGCTTTCTTTGCAAGGAGCATTTTTTCTTTATCACGAAATGATGTGCATATACCGAATCTGAAATCAGACATAATATCTACCTCTATAATATTGTTTATATTATAATAACTTAATTTCTGCAAACTTTCAACCGCTTTTGATATTTTCAAATAGAAAATAATCTGTATAATTTGTGAAAAATACCAAATATTGATTTCAGGGCTTGACGAACACAAAATATGCGATATAATGTATTGGCGTGTCAAAAGAAGTACAATATATTGTTAACGGCAGGTGAGTTTTTTGATTATATACGGTTTGCAGAAGTTATCGCTGCTTGACTATCCCGAAAAAACAGCTTGTACTGTATTTACGGGCGGTTGCAATTTCCGCTGCCCGTACTGTCACAATGCTTCACTGGTTATCGGATTAAATACAGTTGAGCCAATTGATAATGACGAGTTTTTTGCCTTCTTAAATAAACGTAAAAATATTCTTGATGGTGTTTGTGTTACGGGCGGTGAACCGCTTTTGCAGCCCGATATTGCGGAATTCATTCGAAAAATCAAGCAGCTCGGGTATTCTGTCAAACTTGATACCAACGGTAGTTTTCCTGATAAGCTTCAACAACTTGTTGATGAAAAGCTTGTAGATTATGTTGCAATGGATATCAAGAATTCACCCGAAAAGTACAGTCTTACCACAGGTGTTGCTGATCTTGAATTTTCAGAAATAAACCGAAGTGTTGAATTTTTACTCAGTAATGCTGTTGATTATGAGTTCAGAACCACAGTCGTAAAAGAGCTTCATAAAAAGGAAGATTTTACTTCGGTAGGCGAATGGATTAAGGGTGCGAAACAGTATTTCATTCAGTCATTTATTGATTCGGGTGATATACTCGGCGGAACATTTTCTGCATACGGCATAACCGAGCTTGAAGATATTAAGGATTTGATGCGCGGATATGTGAAGGAAACTCATATTCGTGGCGTCTGACACAATATATCGTGTTTGAGATTTTTGATTAGCTCAAAAAATATCAATATATTGTGTTGTTTCTATTGACAACACCACAATATGATGATACAATCAATACTGCACAATAAATGTGGGCATACCTTTGCCTGTATGAAAAATAAATTTTAAGAAACGGAGAACGACCAATGTATCAGGTTATCAAGCGTGACGGCCAGATTGCTGAATTTGATATAGCAAAAATCAGTGCGGCTATTACCAAGGCTTTTGAAGCCAACAACAAGCAGTACAACCCCAATATCATCGATTTATTAGCTCTCCGCGTTACAGCTGATTTTGAAGCCAAAATCAAGGACGGCAAGGTCAGCGTTGAAGACATTCAGGACAGCGTTGAGTCTATCCTCATCCAGGCCGGTTACGGCGATGTTGCAAAATCTTACATCCTTTACAGAAGACAGCGTGAAAAAATCCGCAACATGAAGTCGACCATTCTCGACTACAAAGAGCTTGTCAACAGCTATGTCAATGTTACAGACTGGCGCGTTAAGGAAAACTCCACTGTTACTTATTCTGTCGGCGGTCTTATCCTCAGCAACTCCGGTGCTATTACAGCTAACTATTGGCTCAGCGAGATTTATGACGATGAAATCGCAAATGCTCACAGAAATGCCGATATTCACCTTCATGACCTTTCTATGCTCACAGGTTACTGTGCAGGTTGGTCACTCAAGCAGCTTATTCAGGAAGGTCTTGGCGGTATTCCCGGCAAGATTACTTCTTCTCCTGCAAGCCACCTTGCAACTCTCTGCAACCAGATGGTTAACTTCCTCGGTATTATGCAGAATGAGTGGGCAGGCGCACAGGCTTTCTCTTCGTTCGACACATATCTCGCTCCCTTTGTAAAGGTTGACAACCTCTCATACCGTGAGGTTAAGAAGTGCATTGAATCCTTTATCTACGGCGTAAATACACCCAGCCGTTGGGGTACACAGGCTCCCTTCTCAAACATCACACTTGACTGGACTGTTCCCAATGACCTTAAGAACCTTCCTGCGATTGTCGGCGGCAAAGAAATGGATTTCACCTACGGCGACTGTAAGAATGAAATGGATATGGTCAACCGCGCCTTTATCGAAATTATGATTGAGGGTGACGCCAACGGCAGAGGTTTCCAGTATCCCATCCCCACATACTCGATTACAAGAGACTTTGACTGGTCTGAAACAGAGAACAACAAGCTTCTCTTTGAGATGACTGCAAAATACGGCACACCTTATTTCTCAAACTATATCAACAGCGATATGGAGCCCAGCGATGTCCGTAGTATGTGCTGCCGCCTTCGCCTTGACCTTCGTGAGCTTCGTAAGAAGTCCGGCGGGTTCTTCGGCAGCGGTGAAAGCACAGGTTCAATCGGCGTTGTTACCATCAATATGCCCAGAATTGCATATCTTGCCAACAGCGAGGAAGAGTTCTACCACCGCCTTGACAAGATGATGGATATTTCTGCCCGTTCTCTCAAGATCAAGAGAACAATCATCACAAAGCTTCTTGAAGAGGGTCTCTATCCCTATACAAAGCGTTACCTTGGTACCTTCAATAACCACTTCTCAACAATCGGTCTTGTCGGTATGAACGAGGCTTGTATAAATGCAAAGGGGATTGGTAAGGACCTTACAGATGAGCAGGCACAGAAATTCACTCAGGATGTACTTAATCATATGCGCGAGCGCCTTTCCGACTATCAGGAAATGTACGGCGACCTTTATAACCTTGAGGCAACTCCTGCAGAATCTACTTCCTACCGTCTTGCAAAGCACGATATTTCCCGTTACCCTGAAATTCGTACAGCTAACGAGAACGGCACACCTTACTACACCAACAGCTCACACCTTCCTGTTGGTTACACTTCGGATATTTTTGATGCACTTGAAATTCAGGATGAGCTTCAGACACTTTACACATCGGGTACAGTTTTCCACGCATTCCTTGGCGAAAAGCTTCCCGATTGGAAGGCAGCTGCTTCTCTTGTACGCAAGATTGCCGAAAACCACAAGCTTCCTTACTACACAATGTCACCCACATATTCCGTATGTAAGAACCATGGCTATATAGCAGGTGAGATTTACGAGTGCCCCGAATGCGGTGAAAAGACTGAGGTTTACAGCCGTATCACAGGTTACTACCGTCCGGTTCAGAACTGGAACGACGGTAAGAGCCAGGAATTCAAGGACAGAAAGCTTTACGATATTGCAACCTCCAAAATCAAGAAGAAGTCAGTAGTTGAAGCTGAGCAGGAGACACAGGAAGTTTGTGCTTGCGCAACTGATGCACAGCAGGTACTTCTCTTCACAACAAAGACCTGCCCCAACTGCAAGCTTGCAAAGAAGACACTTGAGGATGCCGGTATTCCTTATACTGTAGTTGATGCAGAGGAAGAGGTTGAACTTACAAAGCAGTTCAATATCACTCAGGCACCCACACTTATTGTTATCGACGGCGAAGATGCACAGAAGTTCATAAACGCTTCAAACATCAAGCGTTTTGCAGAGAGTAACAAATAAAATATTCAAAATCGGGCAGAATGTATGAAAACTACACTCTGCCCGTATTTACAGGAGATCAAGATGAATTACGATATTGTTATAATAGGCGCGGGTACAGCAGGACTTACAGCCGCAATTTATGCCGCCAGAGCCGGAAAAAAGGTGCTTATTCTTGAAAATGAAGGCATCGGCGGTCAGATTGCAACTTCGCCCAAAGTTGAAAATTATCCCGGTTTCAGCGAAATCAGCGGTATGGAGTTTTCTGACAGACTTTATGAGCAGGCTTCTGCGCTTGGTGTTGAACTTGAACTTGACAAAGCAGAGAAAATCACAGATAACGGCGAAACAAAAACCGTAAAAACAGAATACGGTGAATTTACCTGTAAAGCAGTTATAATCGCAACCGGCGTCAAACACAGACACCTTAGCATTGATGATGAGGAAAAGTATATGGGCAGGGGAGTATCCTACTGCGCTGTTTGTGACGGTGCATTCTACAAAGGTAAGGACGTTGCTGTTGTCGGTGGAGGTAACTCGGCTGTACAAAGTGCAATAATGCTTTCGAATATATGTAACAAAGTATATCTTATACACCGCAGAAATGAGTTCCGTTGCGAAAAGAAGCTCAGCGATGAGGTAAGAGCAATTGAAAATATTGAGCTTGTGCTTGATTCTACCGTTAAAAACCTTGACGGTGACGGAAAACTCGCAACTATTATTACGGAAAATAACACCGGTGATATTAGAGAAATCAATGCAGAAGGCTTGTTTGTACTCGTCGGTCAGATTCCCGAAAACGGCGTATTTGCAGATATAATCAAACTCGATGAATCGGGTTATATAGTAGCAGGCGAGGACTGCAGAACAAATATCGATGGCGTATTTGCCGCAGGTGACTGTCGCACAAAGGCTATCCGTCAGCTTACAACAGCTGCTGCAGACGGCTCTGTTGCCGCTCTTGCCGCCTGTAATATATAAATTAATATTTATATTATTTATAGCACCTTCATTAATCACACTCACACATTTTTCCGCATAAAATGGGGAAAACAAATGCGGAGTGATTTTATGATAAATGAAGGTGCTGTGTTTTTTCTTGCTGCAAATTCTGCGCAGGGCTTTTTTTCGCTGTTCAATGAGTTATACAGCGCAGATGAAGGCTGGAAAGCGTATATTATTAAAGGTGGGCCCGGTACAGGGAAATCGGGTCTGATGAGAAAGGTTGCAAAAGCTGCAGAAAATAGGGGATTTATAGTTGAACGTATCATCTGTTCAAGCGACCCGGATTCACTTGATGCAATAATTGTTCCCGAAAAAAAGCTGTGCTTTGCAGACGGAACATCACCGCACGTTATGGAAGCTAAATATCCGGGTGCGATAGAGGAAATAATTAACCTCGGACAATTCTGGAACAGTAAAATGCTTGAAAGCAACAGGGAACATATCATAACCCTGACAAACTGTAACAAAGCGTTGCACGCAAAAAGCGCACGGTATGTAAATGCATTTTTCCAAACAATTACTGACAGTATGAAAATTGAAAAATCTGCCGTTGACTTTAAAAAGATTGAAAACTTTGCCTCAAGATTCATTGTGCGCAACTGTCAATGTTCAAACCGGCTTGGTACAGAAAAAAGACGGTTTATTAACGGAATAACACCGAAAGGCTATCTGACTTTATTTGACACCGCAAAGCATTTTTGCGACCGAATTTACGCTGTAAACGATGAAAATATGTATATTTCCTCCGTGCTTATGGAGTCATTTCGCCGTTGTGCTGTATCAAACGGCATCGATGTTATAACTTGCCTTAATCCTTTTGCACCTGATGGTAACCCGCTTCATATAATTCTGCCTGATGAAAGAATCGGATTTTTTACAAGCAACTCAATGCAGAATTTTAAAAGCTTTGCATATAAAAATATAAATACAGCACGTTTTGTAAATAAAGATACTATTTTAACGCATAAACAACGGCTGATGTTTAACCGCAAAGTATCCGCAGAAATGTTATCGGAAGCGATACAACTGCTTGAAAAAGCAAAAAAAGTACACGACGACCTTGAAGCTGACTATATCAAAGCAATGAATTTTGATGAATTAAATAATTTCTCAGCTAAATTAATTGAATCGTTATTATAATAAAAACACCCTTGTACTTTTATACAAGGGTGTTTATTTTTAACTTTCGGCAACCAGCTCTTTCATGGAGTACATACCCGGTGTTTTGGCGCTGACAAATATTGCAGCGTTGATTGATCCTGTTGCAAAAATTGACTTTGAACGAGCCGAGTGAGAAACGGTGATTATTTCGTCGTTACCTGCAAAAATAACCTCGTGTTCACCGACAATTGTGCCGCCTCTGATAGCGTGAATACCGATTTCGTTCTTTGTTCTCTTTTCACGCTTCGCGTGGCGGTTATATTCGTATGTGGGCTTATACTCAAGACCCTTGCTAACGGAATCAGCAAGCATAAGTGCCGTACCGCTGGGAGCATCAATCTTCTTGTTGTGGTGAGCTTCAACAATTTCAATATCAAAGCTGCTGCCCAGAACGCTTGCGGCCTTTTTGACAAGCTCACTTACAAGTGAAACACCGATTGACATATTGGCGCTGAAGAAAATCGGAATTTGTGAAGATGCAAGCTGAAGAGAATTAATCTGTTCTTCGCTCAGACCTGTTGTTGCAATAACGGCAGGTGTCTTGGTCTTGAGTGCGTATTTAAGCACACCCGAAAGGGCAGAGGGATGCGAAAAATCGATAATAACATCACAGTCAACGTTAATATCATCCGCGTTGCCGAAAACGGGAAAAGCGCCGTTGGGTGCAGTATTTACGTCAAGACCTGCAACAATAGTGCAATCTTCTCTTTCTTCTACGCATTTTGCAATAACCTTGCCCATTGTGCCGTTGCAACCACTTAAAAGTATTTTAATCATAACTAATCAATCCTTATATTTGATTTGAACAATAGCCGGCTCATATTCTGAACCGGCTATGACGTTTGAGTTTATTTTACAAGACCGTGACGTGCAAGAGTAGCACGGAGCTTCTCTCTGGCAGCTGCATTCATGGGAGCAAGAGGCATACGGACATCGCCGGCTTTCCAGCCAAGCATGTTCATTGCTTCCTTAACGGGAATGGGGTTGACGTCAACAAACAAGTCGTTGCAAAGGTCAAGATATTCAAGCTGAAGTTTGCGGCTTTCCTCGCACTTACCTTCAAGGTAAAGAGAAGCAATATCGTGAGCAACTTTGGGAGCAACGTTTGAAAGAACGGAAATAACACCCTTACCGCCAAGTGCCATAATAGCAGTAATCTGATCGTCGTTACCCGAGTAGATATCGAGATTGTCACCGCATAGAGCGGCAATCTGTGCAACGGCGGAAATATCACCGCTTGCTTCCTTAGTAGCAACAATGTTGCTGAACTTTGAAAGCTCAAGATAAGTTTCGGGCTTGATAGTCATACCTGTTCTCGAGGGAACATTGTAAAGAATAATCGGTGTGCTTACTCGGTCGTTGATGTACTCATACTGCCTGATAAGACCATCCTGAGATGTCTTATTGTAGTAAGGAGTAACCATAAGAAGGCCGTCAACGCCACTTTTTTCTGCTTCGTTGGAAAGCTTAACAGCATAATCGGTATCGTTACTGCCTGTACCTGCGATAACGGGAATGCGCTTAGCTGTGTGCTTAACTGCAAAATCGATAGCTTCGGAGTGTTCCTCGTGTGTGAGTGTTGAGCCTTCGCCGGTAGTGCCGCAGATTATAATAGCGTCTGTACCGTTTTCAATCTGATTATCAATAATTCTGCCGAGTTCATCGAAATTGACTTTATTATCCTCGGTGAAGGGTGTGATAATAGCTACACCTGCACCGGTGAAAATTGTCTTTTTCATATTGTGAGATTCCTCCTAAAATCAGTCCATATAGCCCTGTGCGCAAAGAAGCTCTGCAAGGAGAACTGCGCCGCCTGCTGCGCCTCTGAGAGTGTTGTGGGAAAGGCAAACAAACTTATAGTCGTACTGAGTATCCTCACGAAGACGGCCGATAGAAACTGCCATACCGCCTTCAAGCTCGCGCTGAAGCTTTGTCTGGGGCATATTGTCTTCTGTGAAGTAGTTAAGGAACTGCTCGGGAGCGCTGGGGAGGTTGAGCTCCTGCGGTACGCCCTTGAAGCTGTTCCAGATATCGATAATTTCCTCTTTGGAGGGTTTGTTTTCAAATCTTACGAATACAGCACCCATGTGGCCGTTTGTAACGGGAACACGGATACACTGAGCTGTGAATGCAGGTGCTGTTGCAGGAACGATTTCGTCACCTTCAACCTTACCGTAAATCTTAAGGGGCTCGATTTCTGACTTTTCTTCTTCACCGCCGATGAAGGGGATTACGTTGTCAACCATCTCGGGCCATGTATCGAAGTTTTTACCTGCACCGGAAATAGCCTGATATGTGCAGACAAGAACATCCTTGACGCCGAACTTGTTAAGCGGGAAAATAGCGGGAACATAGCTCTGGAGTGAGCAGTTGGACTTAACAGCAACAAAGCCTCTCTTTGTGCCGAGTCTCTTGCGCTGTGATTCGATAACAGCTGTGTGCTCGGGGTTGAGCTCCGGGATTACCATGGGAACGTCGGGTGTGTGTCTGTGTGCAGAGTTGTTGGAAACAACGGGGCACTCGTGCTTTGCGTACTCTTCTTCAAGAGCCTTGATTTCGTCCTTCTTCATGTCAACTGCACAGAATACGAAATCAACCATGGAAGCAATCTTTGCAACGTCTGCTGTTGCGTCCATAATTACCATCTCGCCGACCTTCTCGGAGAAGGGGACATCCATCATCCAGCGCTTTCCGCCGACATCCTTGTACTTCTGACCAGCTGAACGGGAGCTTGCAGCAAGAACCGTAATATCAAACCAGGGGTGATTGTCAAGAAGCGTGATGAAACGCTGACCGACCATACCTGTTGCGCCTACAATACCAACCTTATACTTTTTCATCTGAACTTTACCTCCGGAAAATTAAGCAAACCGCTTGCAATAAGCCGCACTTTGCAATATAATACAAGTAATAATAACATATATTTAAAGGATTTGCAATGAAAAAATCAGATTTTTATTACGATTTACCACAAGAATTTATCGCTCAGACCCCGATTGAGCCCCGCGACAGCTCAAGAATGATGGTTCTGGATAAAAAAAGCGGTAAAATTTTACATAAGCACTTCTTTGATATACTTGATTATATCACGGAAAAGGACTGCATAATTCTTAACGATACCCGTGTTCTGCCGGCAAGAATTTACGGCGTAAAAAAAGAAACCGGTGCTGTTGTTGAGTTTCTGCTTCTGAGCCAACAATCTCAGGATGTTTGGGAGTGTGTGACCGGTCCCGGAAGACGTGCAAAACCGGGTACGGTTTTTGATTTTAACGGTCTGATGAGTGCAGAAGTTATTGATGTTCTTAACGGCGGAAACAGACTTGTTAAATTTATTTACGATGGTAATTTTTATAATATGCTGGATGAAATCGGCGAAATGCCTTTGCCGCATTATATAACAGAAAAACTCGATGATAGAGAACGTTACCAGACGGTTTATTCAGCAAATCTCGGTTCAGCTGCTGCTCCTACAGCCGGCCTTCATTTTACGCCTGAACTTCTTGAAAAAATCGAAGAAAAAGGCATAAAAATCGGCAAGGTTACTCTTCATGTCGGTCTGGGTACGTTCCGACCGGTTAAGGAAGAAAATATTGAAAACCATCTAATGCATTCAGAGCATTATCATCTGCCTGCAGAAACCGCCGAACTTATTAACACAACACACGAAAACGGCGGCAGAGTTTTTGCCGTAGGCACGACAACCTGTCGCACACTTGAATCGGTCGCAAGCAAACACGGCAGAATTATCGAAGATGATGACTGGACAAGTATTTTTATTTATCCGGGCTATCAGTTTAAGTGTATTGATTCACTTATAACCAATTTCCATCTGCCTGAAAGTACGCTGATTATGCTCGTCAGTGCTTTTGCAGGTTACGAAAACACAATGAACGCATATAAAACCGCTGTTGATGAAAAGTACAGATTTTTCTCATTCGGCGACAGTATGATGATTACTGAGGTGAACTGATGTATAAACTGATTAAAAATGAAGGTACAGCAAGACGCGGTGAGTTTATTACCGTTCACGGTACGGTGCAGACACCTGCATTTATGAATGTCGCTACCTGCGGTGCAATTAAAGGTGCGCTCGATGCATACGACCTTGATGAGATTCATTGTCAGGTCATGCTTTCAAACACATACCACCTGCATCTGCGTCCCGGTGATGAAAAAGTAAAGGCACTCGGAGGACTTCATAAGATGACGGGTTGGAAAGGCCCGATTCTGACTGACAGTGGCGGATTTCAGGTTTTTTCGCTAGCTTCTTTGCGGAAAATAAAAGAAGAAGGCGTATATTTCGCTTCTCATATTGACGGACGAAAGATTTTTATGGGACCTGAAGAAAGCATGCGTATTCAGTCGAATTTAGGTTCAACAATAGCTATGGCATTTGACGAATGCGTTGAGAACCCGGCAAAATACGAATATTCTCAGGCTTCCTGCGAACGAACAACACGTTGGCTTATTCGTTGCAAGGACGAAATGGAAAGGCTCAAGGCTTTGCCCGATACCATCAATAAAAACCAGCTTCTTTTCGGTATCAATCAAGGCTGTACATTTGACAGACTGAGAGTTGAACATATGTGCAGAATAGCAGAGCTTGATATGGATGGTTATGCAATCGGCGGTCTGGCGGTAGGTGAACCCAAAGAGGATATGTACCGCGTTATTTCCGCTGTTGAGCCGTATATGCCTAAAACAAAAATCCGCTATCTTATGGGTGTCGGTACTGCCGGCAATATCATTGAAGCGGTCAGCAGAGGTGTTGATCTTTTCGACTGTGTTATGCCCAGCCGAAATGCACGTCACGGACACATCAACACGTGGAACGGTATTATCAACATGAACAACGCTAAATACGCACTTGATGAGCAACCTCTTGACCCCGAATGTGACTGTCCGACCTGTCGTAGACACTCCAGGGCATATATCCACCATTTGTTTAAAGCAAAAGAAATGCTTGCGATGCGTCTTTGCGTTATGCACAACCTACACTTTTATAATACGCTCATGCAACGTATCCGTGACGAGCTGGACAACGGCACATTTAAAGAGTTTCATGATAAATACGTGGATTTGCTTGACACAAGAATATAAATACTATATAATTGAAACATTGATTTTTTGGAGGTTAACTATATTATGAATTTTATGACACTTCTTATGGGTATGGGCTCAACCGCAGCAGGCGGCAGCACAGGTACTCAGCAGAGCAATCCTTTTTCAATGCTTATTATCATGGCTGTTATGTTCGGTGCGATGTACATCTTTATGATCCGTCCCCAGAAGAAAAAGCAGAAGGAAGAGCAGCAGATGCGCGATTCTCTTCAGATCGGTGATGAAATCACAACAATCGGCGGTATCGTCGGCAGAGTTGTTACAATCAAGGACGATTCTCTTATCATCGAAACCGGTGCAGACCGTAATAAGATGAAAATTACCCGTTGGGCTATCCAGACTAACAATACCGCAACAGAAAAGGCAGAAGCTGAAAGAGCTGCTGCTGCAGAAGCCAAGAAGGCTGAGCGCGATGCCAAGATCGAAGAAGAAGGCAAGAAATTCGCAAAGAAAAAGAAGAAAAAGTCTGACGAAGAATAATTGTAATAAATATTCATTTTCCCTCATATCTTCTAACAAGAGGATATGGGGGAATTTTTATGCAGAAAACTAAAGAAACCAATGTTGTAAAAGATCTTGTCAAGGGCGGATTAGCAGGCGGCGTTGTGTTTATAATTATTACACTTCTGATGTGTGCGGTGCTTTTGAAGACAAATCTGAGCCACAATACATATCTGCCGTTTCTTATGATAACATCAGCCGTAAGCGGTATTATAAGCGGCTTTACAGCTGTGAGAAAGAGAAGGGAAAACGGTCTTGTTAACGGTCTTGCAGCAAGCATTGTACCTGCAATAATTATGCTTACGGTAATGTCTGTAGCATATAAAGGCTTCAGTATTTTTGAAATGATTATTGCATCTTGCTGTCTGTTCGGCGGTATAATTGGCGGCATAAGTGCCGTTAATATAAAAAAGAAGAAAAAACCGATAAAGAAAAGATAAGAGGAAAAAGAAATGAAAGCAATGACAGTCAACTTAAAAGATTTCAGTTTATCGCTTGACCGTATAAAAGAAGAAGCCGCCCTGCACAGGCGGCTTATACTGCTGTATACTGTTTTTAGCGGTGGTTGCTTTGCGGGCGCAGTGTTGTATTCAAATTCTGCGGAAATGTTGTCAGGATATATAAAAACAATGCTTGAAAGAATATTGGAGGCGAATTTTCCACAAAATTTGCGGATAATCTCGGCGATTTGCCTGATTCCGCAGCTAATAACTGCACTTTGCAGTTTCAGCGCTCTGGGACTACCGTTTATTTTGCTGTGTCCGGCAATAAGCGGAATGGCATTATCTGTTTTTATTTCGCACTTGTATTGTAATTATGGGGTAGATGGAGCAGTATTTTCATTTATATTGCTTTTGCCGTGTGCAGTTGTGTTTTTTGTTATGCTTCTGATAGGAGGTAACGAAGGGCTTATACTTTCCGAAATCGTTGCGGGTAGTGTTTTTTCATCACATAAACAGGGCAGGGGAGAGCTGCGAGGTTTTCTGTTGAGATTTTCAGTAATTATTGTGGTGTGTTTTGCTGTTGCGGCACTTCAGGCAGTTTGTATAAGTAAGTTCGGTAAAGCGTTACTATTCTGATTTTTTGCTGTTTTTAACTTGCGCCAAGGGGTTAGCGTTAATTGCAGAGCGAATCTGCTCATTTGCAACGTGTGTATATATCTGTGTTGTGGCAAGGCTTTCGTGGCCGAGTAATTCTTTTAAAAGCATTACGTCAACGTCGCCGTGCTGATACATAAGTGTTGCGGCTGTGTGGCGAAGCTTGTGTGTGGAATAACCTTCAAGACCGGCTTTTTCAAGGTATGTTTTAACAATATGCTGAACAGTTTTCGGGCTGATTCTGGTTTTGTGGCGGCTGATAAACAGCGCTTCACGGTCTTTTACACCATCTCTGGGTCTTACGGCAAGATAGCTGTTAAGAGCATTAGTGCAAGCGTTGTTCAAATAAACCATACGCTCTTTGTTGCCTTTGCCTATAACACGCATACTGCCGTCAATGCCAATACTTTTTAGATTCAGACCTACAAGCTCGGAAAGACGCAGACCGCAGTTAAGAAATAGCGTGATAATACAGTAATCACGCTCAAAATTAGTGCCTTCAACAGCGTCAAGCAGAGCCATACTTGAATCAAGTGTCAGGTATTTAGGCAGAGCTTTTTTCGCACGCGGTGTATCGAGGTCTTCGGCAGGATTCTTTTCTATAATTCCGTGAGCTTTCAGAAATTTGAAGAATCCTCGCAGGGTAGAAGCCTTACGAGCTCTTGTTTTACCGCTGTTTCCAAGGTCGCGCTGACAGTAAGCGAGAAAAGAATACAGGTCTTTGAGCTGAATACTACGCATGAAATCTTCATCAAGACCAGAAATGTCGTATTCATTAAGCGGTTTAATTTGTTTGGATTTATCTTTTGACATTAAAAACCAACGGAAAAATGTTCTTAAATCCGAAGCGTATTCAAGTACGGTCAAATCTGATTTATTTCTGACAGCCGTCTGATAATCAAGATAGCCCTTGACGGTATCGGGTAAAAAACGCAATTCATCTTTTTTCATTTTAGAAAATCCTCCACCGAACATTTGTTTACAGGGGATTATAATTATTATATAAAAGGGTAATCGAAAACTAAAATTTAAATTATACTTAATTAAGTATAACAGAACAAGTAATACAAGTAGGTAAATATTATAATTAAAAATCTTATATGGATATCAGAATTTTGTTAAAACATATTGATTGTAAATTGACTGTAAAAATCTAATCCGTTCAGTTTTTTTAAATGACCTGAGTATCGTTTTTAAAAAATCTATCGGATAGAAACAAATTTTATCAGGTAACAATCAATAACAAAACAGAGTATACTGTAAAAATTAATGTATGTAATAAAGAAAAAGATTTTTAATTCCAGAGATAATTTGCAATGCATTTCAACAAGCTTGATATTATATTATAGTTAGATTTAAAGAAAAACGTTGAAATATCAAGGCTAATGTTGAATTCACTCAATAACATTATACACCATTATTTTCTGTTTGTCTATCCCCTAAATTATACAAAACATTGATTTTGTATAACTCGCGATTTTACAAAAATGCCCTTTTTATAATGGTTTTCCATCCCCTATTTAAATTTATTTAACATAAAAAATAAGGCTTGTGCGGTTTAATTCCGTACAAGCCTTGGATGAATTCATTTATTTTTCGCTCAGCAGTTTTGAAAGCTCTGACATAAATGTGTTAATATCCTTAAACTGGCGATAAACAGAAGCAAAGCGGATATAAGCAACCTCGTCAACTGCTTTGAGTTTATCCATAGCAAGCTCACCGATATAGACGGATGTTACTTCCCTGTCGAGAGAGTTCTGGATTGTAAGCTCGATGCTGTTTGCAATCTCATCAATCTGAGCAACGGATACGGGACGCTTATCGCAGGCTCTGAGAAGGCCGTTGAAAAGCTTTTCTCTGTCAAAAGGTTCACGGGATTTGTCACGCTTGACAACAATAACCGGAACACTTTCTATTATTTCATATGTGGTAAATCTCTTTGCGCACTTGATACACTCGCGACGGCGTCGGATACGCTCGTTTTCGTCTGTGGGTCTGGAGTCTATAACCTTACTTTCTTCATAACCGCAAAACGGACACTTCACACTAACACTTCCTATATATTGTATAGTTTGATATAAAGTATATCATTATAAAAGAATTTTGTCAAATTTTTCTGCCGCAGTAATAATCTGCTCAGCGTTTTTAAAGCCGTTACTGTACAGTTCAATAAGATAACTGCCAGCATATTTTTTGTTTTTTAAGGCTTTTACTATTGTGTTGAAATCTTCAATTCCTTCAAATGGAGCAATACAGTCTTTTTCTTCGTTATAATCACTTATATGAACAGCCTTTATCTTTTCGCCGACAGCGTCAATAAAATCAACCGCCTTCTCCCCTGCCCTTCGGCATTGTTTTAAATCGAGCGTAAGTGCAAAATTGTCACCGAGATAATCGCTCATTCTTTTAATAAATTCAGGACTTTGCGAGCGATAATCAACAACGTTTTCCTGGGAAACGGTTATACCGAAATCTTTTCCCGCTTCAAAAAGTCTCGCGTAGCGGTCAAAATATTCCTCATTATCAACGGTATATTGTGTTTTGGCACCGTGTAGGTTAATCAGCTCTGCGCCGAGAAAAGATGCAAAATCAAAGTAATTTTTATAGAATTCAATACCGTCATCAATTCTTCTGTCATAACTGCCAAAAAATACGAAGGACTCTGCAAAAGAAGTAAAGGGATGAACGGAGCAAACCTTCATGCCGTAATAATCGCATATCGATTTGATTTCATTACGGATATCACCTTTCAACTCACAATAGGAATTGACAAAAATTTCAATATTTTCAAAACCCATTTCGCCACATTTTTTAACCGCTTTTTCGGTTTCAAGCGGATAAAAGCAGGCGCTGGACATACCGGTTTTCATAGCAATTCTTCCTTTGGCAATATTTTGGCTTTGAAATTCTACTGAATTTATATTATCATTATTCCGGTGATTATGTGAAGAGCTTTTTTAAAAAAAATTATAAAATATTACCTAAAACTTTTATGATGCTTAAATGTACTGTTGTTTTTTCCGCGACAATAATATTTTGTTCATTGTTTTCGTTTTATTTTGCCGAATACAGCAATTATTATTACGATTTCAGAATACTCAGCTTTGAGCTGATATCGGCTCTGAGGGCAAGTTTTGCGGTGCTTTCTGCAGGTGCAACAGTAATGGCATTCATAGAAAAACAAGAAAAGCGCAGTAATTAAACTGCGCTTTTGGTTTTATGCATATCACTGCTCTTAATAACGTTCTGATTAAATAAAAATGCGGCTGCGCATATTTCCACAGCCGCATTTGTTCATCATTACATAGGTTTATTATCGCAAATAATGCCCTTTTCAACCCTGTCAAAATACCAGGATGTCGTCGGAACAACAAAGGTAATACCCTTTTCGACAATTTCAAAGGTACAGTCGTTTACGTACTCGCATTCACCGTCAATATTGACTGCGGCAGGTCTGTCGCTGTGAATTGTGAGCTTCCTTCCTCTTGCAAAAGTTGTGATATCCCAATCCAGGTGCTCGCCTCGCTTATACTTATTGATAAGTCCGAGCAACTTTACTCTAGGCATATTCTTTTTAACGTGAACAAAATCAAGCAGGCCGTCATCGGGCATTGCGTGCGGTGCAGCCATATATCCGCCACCATACCAACGGGAGTTACCGCAGTAACAGAAAAGAGTAGGAGCAGTAAACGGCTCAGAATCATCAAACTGAACGGTAAATACGCTCTTCATTTTTCCGATAAAGGAATAAAGAAGAGATGCTGTATATGCGGCCTCGCCGTTAATAAACGGAATTTTCTTGAACTTGGCCTGACCGGCACAAACCTCTGCATCAAGACCCATTGAACACTGGTTGATGGCAATTTTGCCAAGGCACTTTATAACATCAAGTTTAATCGGTGTACCGTTGACTTGTGCTTCAACATCGACAAGGTCTTCCTTATTACCGAAAAGACGTACAAAGTCATTGCCCGAACCAAGCGGAATAACGGCAACTTCAACGTTTTCCTTACCATAAGCACCGTTTACAACCTCAAAGAGCGTGCCGTCACCGCCACAGGCGTAAAAACGGACAGTCTCTTCACCGACGGGATAATACTTTACAAAATTAATGCCCTCATAAGGCTCTGTAGTTTCGTGAATTTCATAATCTCCGCCGTGCTTTTTGAAATATTCTGTAATACGAGGTTTAATAAAGTTTGATGCCTGGTTTTTGCCTTTACCTGCACAGGGATTGACAATAAATACGTGTTTCATTCAGCCCACATTCCTTTCATTATTTAAAGTACATAAATACCTGACATTTAATCATACCGTTATAAAGTTTACGCCTTTTGTCAGCCTTTCTGCCGAAATCCTGTTCAAAAGTTTCGGAGGGGCTGATAATTGTGTAAGACCAACCGTGTTTGCGTTCAAATACCTTACCCATTACGGAATAAAGCCTTGACGCTTCCTCGATGTCAAGCAGTCTTTCGCCATAAGGAGGATTGCAGATGAGTGTACCCTTTTCGGTTTCGCCCTTAAAGTTCTTAACATCTGCAACGCTTACTTTAATTTTATCAGCTACGCCCGCTTGCTGAGCATTGAGCTTGGCAAGTTCAACCGATTCGGCGGAAATATCCGAGCCGATTGCAAAGAAGTCGCAGTCACGCTTTTCAAAATCTCGGGCTCTTTCTTTTTCAACAGCCCATATTGATCGGTCAAGCTGGTCCCAACGGTCGCAGGAGAAGTTTCTCTTAAGGCCGGGGGCTATATTCATGGCCATCAGAGCGCCTTCAACAAGAATTGTACCGGAGCCGCACATCGGGTCATAAAGTGTGTGATAGGGTCTGAGCCTTGAAGCAGCACAAAGTGAAGCTGCAAGTGTTTCCTTAATAGGTGCCGAATTGGATTGCGGACGGTAACCACGCTTATGAAGTCCAGCTCCGGAAGTATCGAGCAGCAGGGTTACAACATCCTTATTAAAAGCAAACTGTATCTGATGAACAGGGCCTGTTTCGTCAAACCAAGAAACGGAATATTTGCTCTTAAGTCTTTCAACAACTGCCTTTTTGATAATAGCTTGGCAGTCCCTTACGCTGAAAAGTGTGGAGTTGATTGAGTAGCCCTTGACAGGAAAAGCGTCTCTTACGCCAATCCATTGTTCCCACTCGAGTGATTTTGTGCCCTGAAAAAGTTCCTCAAAGGTTTTTGCGGTAAATGAGCCAACCACAATCTGCACACGCTCCGCAAATCTTGAGCAGATATTTACACGGGCAAGAATATTTTCATCGCCCGAAAAAAGGACTCTGCCGTTTTCTGCCTGAACATTCTGAGCTTCAAGTGCACGCAGCTCATCTGCAATAAAACCTTCAAGACCCAGCAGACACGGAATACAAAAATTTATAAGCATATAACAATGCCTTTCTGTCAAAAAATAAGGGAGCGGATTACTCCACTCCCTATTATAAATAAAATATTAAATATAGTCAACTTAAAATTTTAATCAATTTCAGGCTCCAACAAACCGTAACCGCCGTCGTTTCGTACATAAACTACGCAAATATTGCCGGTTTCGGCATTGAGGAACATATAGAAGCGGTGACCGACGAGATTCATTTTAAGAATTGCTTCGTCAACGGTTTCGGGTCTGAGAGAAACTGTTTTGGTTCTGACAACCTCAAATTCGGCTTCTTCATCAACTGTGTATTCACCTGAATAGTCGTCGAAAGCGCCGTCTCTGAGTTTTTTCTCAATTCTTGTTTTGTTCTTACGGATCTGGCGGATGAGTGAATCCACACAAAGGTCAAGCGCATCGTTCATATTCTCGGCACGTTCCTGGGAACGGAATACCATACCGCCGTTGAGAACGGTGACTTCAACAATCTGCACATTTTTTTCTACTGTTGCGGTTACCTTGGCTTCTGCATTGTCGCCAAAGAAGCGGTCAATTTTTGCAAGCTTCTTTTCCGCATGTTCTTTGAAAGAATCCCTGAGTGTGCATTTGCGACCGATAGTTGTGATTTTCATAGTTACATCCCCTTTTTGTGGAATTAAGATAGAGCTTGTGTTGTTAGTATTTACCCTATCTTTATTCTTACCATAACATATTGCACATAATTTGTAAAGGGGTATAAGAAAATTTTATATCAAATCACCAATTTATATTATTGCTGTTTTGTGGCGTGTTACATGACAACCAAAATTCACTGCAACAGGAAGACCTGCAATATGAGTCGGAGCGGTTTCAATATTGACAGCCAGAGCGGTTGTTTTACCACCAAAGCCCTGGGGACCTATATTCAGACAGTTTACAAGCGAAAGTATCTCATTCTCCATATCGGCATAATAATCATTGGTGTTTCTAACGCTGACATCCCTGCAAAGAGCCTTTTTTGCAAGATAGGCACATTGCTCAAAATCGCCTCCGATACCGATACCGAGCACAATGGGAGGACAGGGGTTACCACCTGCTTTTACAACACAGTCAAGAATGTATTCAACAATATCTTCTCTTGTTGCGGCTGGCGTAAACATTTTAAGTTTACTCATATTTTCGCTGCCGAAACCCTTTGGCGCAACGGTGATTTTAATCGTATCTCCGTCGACAATTCGTGTATGAATTACAGCAGGAGTATTATCACCTGTATTTTTTCTCATAATAGGGTCATCAACAACAGAGCAACGAAGAAAACCTTGTGTATATCCCCTTCTCACGCCTTCGTTTATCGCTTTCTCAAGATTACCACCTGAGAGATGAACATCCTGACCGATATCGATAAACACAACAGCCATACCGCAATCCTGGCAAACCGGTATATCAAGCTCATTTGCGGCTGTTATATTTTCTTTGATATCGTTCATAACTGATTTAGCGAGGACATTTTCTTCATTGATGGCAAAATCGTTTATTAATTTATTCAGGTCATCAGGCAGATTTTTATTCGCCTGTATGCAAAGCTTGGCTATAACATCCGTAATTGAACTTACATTAATTTCTCTCATAATTCCCACCATATAAACAATGCACTGCAAAGCAGGGCTTCACAGTGCATATTTTTTATTTTCTGTTACCGCGTCTGGAGCTTGTCTGGCTGTAGCGAGAGTCATTGGAACGGCGAAGATCCGAAAACTTGTCATCGCTCACCTGCTTGAATTTTGCCATCATATCCTCAAAAGATGCAGGCTCACTTGAAGATTGCTGAGGTTGGCCCTGCCAGACATTGGGTCTGGAGTGGTTATTTCTGGGTTTATGTTGCTGAACAGGTGCAGACTGCTGAACGGTAGGATTAGCCTGCTTGATGGAAAGGCTGATTTTACCGTCTGCACCTATTGAAAGAACCTTTACCTTGACCTGCTGTCCTTCGGAAAGATGTTCTTTTATGTCTTTTACGTATGTGTTGGATACTTCGGAAATATGTACCATGCCTGTTGTGTTACCCTCAAGAGTAACGAAGGCACCGAAATTGGTAAGGCCCGTAACCTTACCCTCAATAATTGCTCCAACTTCAATCTGCATAGAAACCTGTGTTCTCCTCTGAAAATAATTTAGGTTGCCGAATTTGCATATACTCTTTCGCCTGGCATAACATAGTCGAGTTCTTCACGCGCGTATTGTTCAAGATACTCGGACTCGTTTTCGCTGTTGAGAATGTTTTCGAGTTGTTTGTTTTCTTCATCCTGCATAGCTATTTGTTCGGAAAGCTCAGAAACCTCGTCAGCCTTGTCCTTTATGTCCATACGAAGCTGTATAGAATTAATAATAAAATAGCCAATCAATGCAACCAGAGCGAGAACAAGGACGATGCTTACTCTTCCTTTGTTTTTCTTGTTCATGATGCACCCACTTAATAATTCTTCAATTAATTATATACCATATTATTCTTTGTTTTCAAGAGTTTTTGGGGCTTTTTTTCCGGAATTTTTAATATTTTTAAGATTTTCAGGCAGTTTTCGGTATATTTTTTCAAATAATGCTGCTACAAATCGATACGGAGTAGTTATCAGACCGGCAATAACGTTAGCAGATTTAATAATTCTCTTTGAAAAACTTATAACAAAATCTGCAAAAAATCTGCCGAGAGAAAGATAATAAACGGCAAAGCCCAAAATTAATGCAACCAGAATATTAAAGCGGAAATTTCCGTTATTTACAACAAGTAAAAATAAGAATGTCAACACAGCGCACAGCAAAAAATACACAATATCCTGCACGGGTACTGCATTGTTGTTCTTTATAATTAACGTTCTAACAATCCTGAATATATCATAAATAAACCCTAGGATAAAGCCGAATCCGACGGAATACAAAAAGACCTGCAACTGCGAAGAAATATCATCGATATACATAGGCTATCTGAAAATTCGGCTAAAAAAGCCACCTTGTTCACGGGTGTTTTCAGAATAAGTTATGGCAACAATATCGCCGTCAATCGCCAGCTCACCCACATCTGTACTGAATCTGTTTATGCGAAGATTGCTTCCGCTGACTGTCATTTCGCCAAGTGTAGTCAACGCAACAATATTCATTTCATCAAAGCTGTCAACATCTCTTACGCCTGAAACTGTGAGATGTTTTCTGTCTTCGAGTACAATATTGTGCGGCAACAAGCCAATGTTTTTTTCTTCCAATGCGCTCTCCCCTATTTAATGGTATTTACTATTAAATATGCGAAAAAGCGTTGAAATATGTTACTGAAGCTGCCTGAACATCAGTGCGGCATTTTCCTTGGTTGCGTGTTCACTGACGTTTAAAACCTCATATTTTGTAAGATTTGAGCCCATTTGTATTTCAATTATGTCGCCGACCTTGATTTCAAGAGAGGCTCTGGCGATTTTACCGTTTACGGTGACGTGCTTTGCATCACACACCTCGTTTGCAACAGTGCGTCTTTTTATTATTCTTGAAACTTTAAGATATTTATCTAATCTCATAAATTATATCTCCTTAAAAGTGTTCGGATGTTATAACAAAAGAAGTGGCTGCCTTCAGAAAAGGCAGCCAAAGAAAATGACTTATTTTGCAGCGTTCTTGAAAGCCTGGCCAGCCTTGAAAGCGGGAGCCTTGCAAGCAGGAACAGTCATTGTTTCGCCTGTTCTGGGGTTGCGAGCCTGCTTCTCTGCACGCTCACGAAGCTCGAATGTACCGAAGCCGATGAGCTGTACTTTCTCGCCGTTTGCAACAGCAGCTGTGATAGCATCAAGTGTTGCGTTGAGAGCCTTTTCGGAATCCTTCTTGGAAAGACCTGTTTTTTCAGCAACTACGCTGATAAGTTCGTTTTTGTTCATTTTGTTAAACCTCCTGAATTTATATATAATACTACAGTATTATTAACCTTAGTATTATTTACCTTTTTTTGCTTCATCCCAGAGCTTGTCCAGCTCTTCAAGAGAAGTGTTTTTCATATCAATGCCTTTCTTTTCGGCAAGCTGTTCAACAATTGAAAAGCGGTTGAAAAACTTGTCCGTAGCTGCGGTAAGTGCCTCTTCGGCATCGACATCGATAAATCTTGAAACATTGACGGCAGAGAAAAGCACATCGCCAAGCTCATCAAAGCAAGCGTTATCATCCTGTGCGTCAATTGCTTCACGAAGTTCTGTAATTTCCTCCTCAAGCTTATCAAGAGCACCCGAGATATTATCCCAGTCAAAACCGGCTTTTTTTGCTTTCTTCTGGATTTTAGTGCTTCTCATAAGTGCGGGTAACTCACGGGGAACGGCTTGCATAGCCTGCGTTGTCGTTTTCTGTCCCTTTGTGCGGCGTTTTATATCGTCCCAATTTGTCAGAACATCCTCAACACCGTCAACATTTACCTCGCCGAAAACATGGGGATGGCGTTCAATCAGTTTTTTACAGATACCATCGCAGATATCGTCAATATTGAAGCATTCAGCCTCAGTTTCAATCTGAGAATGAAAGACAACCTGAAGCATAAGATCGCCCAACTCTTCACAAAGCAGAGTTTTGTCGTCTTTGTTGATAGCCTCAATAACCTCATATGTTTCTTCGATAAGATCTTTTTTTATTGTTGTGTGGGTCTGCACGGCATCCCACGGGCAACCACCTTCACCTCGAAGAAGAGCAACTATATTGACAAGATCATCAAACACGTAATTCTTTTTGAATTCAAAGTTATCTACCATTTTAAAACTCCTTGCACGAAAAACAACCGTACTTAATAATATTACCCTATTAAGTCATATTTTTCAAGGGTTTTTGCAATTTTTTTGCCCTTAGGAAGCATTAATAAATCATCTTTTGATATACCCTTGATAACAAGGAGCGAAACGGCATAAACAACAACTGCTACACCTACACCAACAAGCGTGGAGAAATTGTATCCGTTGAGCCTGCTTCCCGCTTCGCCGAATGTAAGCATATTTGAAAATACCGCTTGTGTTGCATAAGCAGAAAATGCACAAATTGCGGCTGCTATCATTGGCTTGACAATTGTGGACACAAGTTTGACTTTACAGCCCGAAATCTTAACAGCATAATAAATATTAAGAATAACGATAACAGAATAGCAGACAAGCGTACCGATTGTTGCACCGTAAATATTGAACTTGGGAATACCGACAAATATAAAGTTACATATAACCTTGATAACAGCACCCACTGCAACAGTTTTTGCCGGTATATCTGCTCTACCCATAGCCTGAAGAACATTGGTAAGAGGTGTTGAAAGTGCGATAACGAATGTACCGATACCGTATATCATTACTATGGGAGAAGAAATCGGAATAAGATTTTCTGCCGCTGTAC
The DNA here is from genome assembly GCA_045650165.1 of Acutalibacteraceae bacterium. Classification (GTDB taxonomy): domain Bacteria; phylum Bacillota; class Clostridia; order Oscillospirales; family Acutalibacteraceae; genus UBA8612. The sequence continues at coordinate 36,975 of JAZRQW010000018.1, forward strand.
CGCCGTAAAGCAGGGTCATAACAGGCTCAGCAAGTGCAGCAATACCAAGACCTGCAGGTGCAGCAACAAGCATACACACACGAACAACTGAATTTATTATACTACCGGTTTCTCTCTTGTTTTTTATTGCAACTGCAGCGGCAAGTGCAGGAATTGCACTGACACCGAGTGACATCGTTATTGATGTTATGAGATTCTTAAAATCGAGAGCTGAAAAATAACATCCGTAAAGGTATGTGCCGATATCTTTGTCGAGTGTGCCCGATCCCTGAAGTGATGCCGCAAAAAAAGTTTTGAAATAATCGAGGTTATCCGCAACTGCATGTGCAAGGCGTGTACGGATTGTGAAATTATCAATAAGGTTTGTTACGTTGGTAATAAGGGCACTGATAACCATAGGAATAGCTATAGTTATCATAAGGTTTGTAATCTCCGAAGAAGATTTGGGTCTTGGAGAGTTGACAAGCATTGTTCTTGTGAAAGTATCACCCTTGATTTTTTTATGGATTATCATAAATACAAGAGCAACCATTGTGCCGATTGTAACGGAAAGCACGGCTGCAGCTGCAGCAAACGGGTAAATAACGCTGAGTGCTTCGGCTTCATCTGCACAGACTTTACCGAAAACAGCTTCACCGCTATTAAATTTACCAACACCATAGGTCATGACAACCTTGGCAAAAGTAAGACCCAGTACGAGCTTTCCGAGAGCCTCAATAACCTGCGAAATCGCAGTCGGAGTCATATTGCGGAGACCTTCATAATAACCTCTGTATGTAGACATTACACAGCAGAAGAATATTGACGGCGCAATCATAAGAATGCTCCACAGGTTGTCCTCACACTTGCCGAGCTTTACATACGGAAAAGCAATAAGTACAAGTAAAAGTGTACCGACTATACCGACAATAAGAAAAAGGCGCTGAGCAACCTTAAAAATCATTCTTGCATCGCGGTAATTTCCGAGAGTTACACTTTCGGAAACCATTTTAGATACAGCTACAGGGAGTCCTGCCATTGAAATGGCGTAAATAGGCGTATAAATCTCATATGCGGAGCTGAAGTATCCTCTGCCAACCTCACCGATAAGGGCAGTAAGCGGTATTTTATAAATAGCACCTATTACCTTTACAATAAGCGTTGCGGCAACAAGAATTAGTGCTCCGTTGAGCATTGACTGGCCTTTGACGGCTGCTTTCTCCTGTCCCAAAATAACACTTCCTTACTAAAAAAATATATTTAACTTAAAAACTCACATACGAGCAGTGATGATTGCGGAATTTTTTCTTCCGCAATATCGGTAAACAAAACAAGTTTTTCTGTAAGCCTCTGTGTTTCGGCAAACCAGATACTGTCGGATTTTACCGTATTAAAAAGCTCCAATGCCCTGCTTTTGAAAACACAAGGCTCGTAGTTATGAATAGTATCAACAAGTATATCAGCACAATATTTATACGGTGCAAGATATTTGTTTTCGCCTTCAAGCACGGACTCCCACATACCAAATGTGTTTTCAACAGAGCTGCTTCTCGAATGAAAATCTCTTACCGTACGCCGAATCAGGCGCAAATCACGCTTTGTAAGCAATACATATCCGTTATCATCATAAATCCGTGTTGAAACGCTGATATAGATTTTAAGCAACGCATCTGATGGAAGATAACCGTAAATCAACGGGTTAAGTGCGTGAAGACCTTCAAGAATAACAACATCGCCGTCATTAAGAACAATCTCAAACACATTATCTGTACGGATTCCCGTATCAAAATCAAAACGTGGGATTTTTGCTCTTCTGTCCTTGACAAGAGCTTTTAGGACATCGGCAAGCAAATTGAGATCAAGCGCATGAATGGTTTCGTAATCAGGTTTTCCGTTTTCGTCGATAATTGCATCTACTGCGTTTTTGTAAAAATCGTCAAGTGAAATCGTAAATGCCCTGTGCCCTTTTTCTGCAAGCATCTGGCTCAGCTTATTGGCAGTTGTTGTTTTTCCTGAACAACTCGGTCCGGCAAGAAGCACTATTTCAGTTGATTTATTTGAAGTAATTCTTTCAACTATACTGTCAAGAGCATCAGCGTAACGATTTTCAGCCACAGAAATGAAAGCATGCGTATTATTAAGTGCTTCATAATTTATCTGAGAGAGTGTGTTGATAACATCTGCCATAAGCATTCCCCCGATTAATGTACTGAATTAATTGTATGTAGAATAAAACCCGGATATTCTGTTTTTTCTTTCCATAAGGGTATCGAAACCGTTGTTATATTCGTACGGGTATTTGTAATTGAATATACGCTCAATGTTATTACTGTACGGGGCCTTCAATTTAGTAACCGCACCGGCGCCGACGGCAAGAACGGTATGGATTTCTTCCATCATATATACATTGTACAGACATTCTTTTTCGGGTAAACACCAACCGACATTTTCAAGGTTGCCGACACAACGGCTTTGACGGTACATATAATACGGAATATATCCGTGATCTGAAAGTGTTCTGTTGGAATAATCAATCATTTCTGAGGCCGCCATATCCTGTGAAAGTGCAACGTTTTCTTTGGCAACAAGATTGCTTGAGCGTTTAAGCGCAAGTGCGTGGACGGTTATGTTTTCTGCACCGAGCGAAATTGCAGTATTAACAGAATTAATAAAGCCATCAACAGTATCACCGGGTAAGCCGGCAATAAGGTCCATATTTATGCTGTTAAAGCCTATTGAACGCGCAAGATTGTATGCATCAACCGCCTCTTCAGCTGTGTGTTTTCTGCCGATTGATTCCAACACGTTGTTATCAAATGTCTGCGGATTGATGCTGATTCTGTCAACTCCGCAAGCCTTGAGCGCAAGCAGTTTTTCTTCGGTAATTGTATCGGCTCGGCCGGATTCAAAAGTAAATTCACGGCAAAAAGACATATCAAAATTATTTTTAACAGTATTAATCAGTAATTCCGATTGCTCTGCAGAAAGAATACCCGGTGTACCTCCGCCGAAATAGACGCTTTCGAGCCTGAGATTATTAGCTTTTGCGTATTCAGCAGTAACCGTTATTTCTTCAGCAAGATTTTCAATGTATGGCTCAAGCAGTTTTTTTGCGTTACTGCTGGTAATTGAATGAGAAACAAATGAGCAATAACTGCACCTGCTCGGGCAGAAAGGAATCGACACATACAAACTGAAAGAGTCGGGTCTGTTTTCAGCAAAAATCTGCTTCTGAGCACAAGCAACATTAAATGCAAGCTGGGTTTTGCTCTTGCTGACGAGGAGTTTGTCTGTAAAATAAGACACGGCATTGTCCTCGCCTTTTTCTTCAATGAGGCGATTCATCAGTTTGGACGGTCTGACGCCCGTCAGCAAGCCCCAAGCGGGAGTATAGCCCGTAATTTTTGTTAAACAGTCATACAGGCATAATGCTAAATTATACTCAGCCTCGTCATCGGAATAAACAGCAATTGACCTTTCGGATTTCTCGGTTTTACCGTCTATTGAAGCAACAACAGACAGAACAGAATTGTCCTGTGATGAATCCATTGTTGTGATTATATAATCCCCTTGAACATCCTGTATTTCATATTCAAGGTGTATATCGCTGTTCGGATAAAACATACGGCACAGATTTTCGGTTTCAAAATGAAACTTGTGGCCGATAATGTAAACTGTCATCAGAGTTTCCTCATATATCTGTTTCTTTTACGTTCAAACCCAATCGTAGTGGCTCGGTTATGGCCCGGATAAACTGTATACTCATCGTCAAATTCAGCCAGTTTTTTAACAGATTCCATCATATCATCAAAGCTTCCGCGAATGAAGTCCGTTCTGCCTACGGTAAGACAGAATAAAGTATCACCGCTGAAAATGACCTTATTTTCGTCATCAACATAACAAACAGAACCGGGAGAATGGCCGGGGGTATTCAGAACTTTATAAGTTGTATCGGCAAATTTAAGAACATCGCCGTTACTGAGAACGATATCCGCCTCTACGCCGGGGGTTAGTTCAAAATCACCTGCGAGATTCATTTCATTATTATTAAGACAGATCTCATCATCTGAATGAATGCAGATTTCAGCTTCAGGATATATTTCTTTCAAGGACTTACAGCCGAAAATATGGTCAAAATGGCCGTGAGTGAGAAGAATGTATTTGAGATTATATCCAAGCAAAGCGTCATTAAGTTCGTCTGAGGGAACACCTGGGTCGATAACCGCAGCGGTTTTAGAAGTATCATCCGTGATTACATAACAGTTGGCAGCGTAATCACCAAGCGGAAGACAAACTGTGTTCATTTTATTTCCTCCATAAATCTGTGTCAAGAATAATAGTAACAGGACCATCGTTAACAAGTGAAACCAGCATATCAGCACCGAAAACACCGTTTTCAACACGCTTTATACCGTTTTTAAGCAATAACGCAGAGTATTTTTCATATAGCGCGTTTGCGATATCCGGAGCGGCTGACGGCGTGAACGAGGGACGGTTGCCCTTTTTGCAATCGGCACAGAGCGTGAACTGCGAAACAACAAGCGCTTCTCCGTCAACATCTGTAAGAGAAAGGTTCATCTTTGCGTTTTCATCCTCAAAAATGCGCAGCTTTGCAGTTTTGGCGGCGAGAATTTCAGCTTCCTTTTCGGAATCACCTTCGACAACACCTAGCAGAATAAGATATCCTTTGCCGATTTCGCCGACAGTTTTCCCATCAACGGTAACATCAGCCTTTTTTACTCTCTGAATAACCGCTTTCATCGTTTCACCCTGTTACTTTCTTTCAACCTTTAATACGCCGTCAATTTTTTCTATCTTTGATATAACGCTCTTAAGGTGTTCAATACCGTCAACAAAAATTGTGCAGGTCATAATAAATGAGCCATCCTTAAGTGAGCGTGAGTTAATATTTGTTATAAGCACCCTGATATTACTGAGCATAACGGAAATATCTGCAAGAATACCGATTCTGTCAATACCCGTAATGAGCAAGTTTGCATTATACTCTTCCTTAACACCTTTATCCCAGTAAGCGTTGAGCCATCTGTAAGGTTCAGCGCTTTTTTCGATATCTTCAGGGACATTGGTGCAGTTTCTCGCGTGGATTGATACACCGTGACCTCTTGTAATAAAGCCGATAATCTGATCGCCGGGAAGCGGATTGCAGCAATGCGCGAATTTTACAAGGCAATTATCAATACCTTCAACAATAACGCCTTCGCTGCTCTTAATACGCTTTTTGGGCGCTTCAACAGGCACTTCAATCTGCTTGGATGAAACAAGTTTTGCGTAATCATCCTTGATTCTGGGCATTATCTTGCTCAGCAGAATACCGCCATAGCCTATAGCTGCATAGAAATCGTCAATTGTCTGGCAACGCTGTCTTTCAGCAATCTTTTTAAGGAAAGCTTCGCTTTCCTCATCAGGCAGTCTGATAAGTGCGCGGCGGAACTCACGTTCAAGCTGTTCCCTGCCCTGCTCAATATTTTCTTCGCGTCGTTCCTTTTTAAACCACGAGCGGATTTTGCTTTTGGCTTCGCTTGTTTTGACAATGTTAAGCCAATCTCTGCTCGGACCCTTACCGGGCTGTGAAGAAGTGATGATATCAACAATTTCACCCGTCTGGACTTTATAATCTATTGAAACCATTCTTCCGTCAACCTTGGCACCGGTCATTTTATTGCCGACAGCAGAGTGGATAGCATAAGCAAAGTCAATGACTGTTGCACCTACGGGAAGATTCTTTACATCGCCCTTGGGTGTAAACACATAAACATCATCGGGAACAAGGTCACTTTTGATAGTGCTGACGATTTCGTCAACACCTGCGGCTTCGTCCTGGCTTTCAAGAAGTTGTCTTATCCAGGAAAGACGCTCGTCAAATGACTTTTTACCACCCGACATATTGAGTTTATATTTCCAGTGTGCAGCAATACCGTATTCGGCGGTGTAGTGCATTTCCCAGGTTCTTATCTGAACCTCAAAGGGTATTCCCTCTTTACTGATAACAGTCGTATGAAGTGACTGATACATATTAGGCTTTGGGGTTGAGATATAGTCCTTAAATCTACCGGGAAGCGGACGGAACATATCATGGATAACGCCAAGACAGTTGTAACAGTCGATAACCGTATCAACAATTATTCTCACTGCATAAATGTCATAAATTTCATCAAAGTTCTTGTTCTGCATATACATCTTTCTGTATATACCGTGAACGCTCTTGATTCTACCGTCGACCTTGGCTTTTATACCGGTTTCAGCAATGTGATTTGTAATTCTCTCTTTGACATCAAGAAGAAACTCATTGCGCTGTGTGAGCTGGTTTGCAAGGTTTTCTTCAATTTCTTTATAGCCAATGCTGTCAAGATAACTGATTGCAAGGTCCTCTAGCTCAATTTTGACAGGACGGATACCAAGACGGTGAGCAATGGGAGCATAAATTTCAAGAGTTTCAAGCGCAACATCGCGGCGTTTCTGCTCCTTCATAAAACCGAGTGTGCGCATATTGTGAAGACGGTCTGCAAGTTTGATAATAATGACACGAATATCGTGCGACATTGCAATTAGCATCTTGCGCAGATTTTCCGCCTGCTGTTCTTCTTTATTGGCAAGTGAAACCTTGCCGAGTTTGGTTACGCCGTCGACAAGTGCGGATATACTCGGGCCGAAATCACGCTCGCAATCCCCACTTGTATAATCGGTATCCTCAACAACATCGTGAAGAAGTGCTGCGGCAAGGGATTCGGCATCCATACCCATTTGTGCAAGAATTGTTGCAACAGAAACGGGATGAATAATATAAGGCTGGCCTGATTTTCTCAGCTGACCCTCATGAGACTTTCTTGCAATTTCAAAAGCTTTATCAATAAGTTCAGTTTGCTCAACAGTATAGCTTTCTTTGATTAAATTTTTAAGTTCACCGTAAAGCACGGATACCTCATCAATATTTTCAGTCTTACACATTATGCAGCACCTCCTTTTATCTGAGATAATTAAGTAATTCAGAAGAAGACAAATCAGCCTTTACAGGATTTGAGGGTAGACAGATTGTTCCGTTTTCATCTCGTACAAGGACATTGAGTTCAAGCATTGCATCAAGAGAAACGGCAACCTTACAAAGCTGTGAACCGTTGTCGCCAAGACGATAACAAAGTGATTCTATATCGTACTTCCAACCGCCGTTAGATTTAACGAATTTAAAAATATCCAGCATAAATTCCCGTTCGGGACGGGCGATTGATTTTTCTTCATAGGTTAAGTTTTCATACCTTTTGATTTTTTCATAAAGAGAGAAACCCTTGAGTACAGATAAATCGTCCATACCTGTACCTCTCACAGCCTTTACATGAACGCTGGGCCTTATTTCACCGAGATATTCATTAGGTTCAACGGTAACGGCAAGGTCAATAGTATCTCCCTTTTTGAAGGGAAATTCGTGCGGTGATACACCAAAACGCATAGCAGAAATTTTAGTGTCGCCTTTTGAAAGCATAATTCGTATATGTTTGCCCTCGCTTACAGCCTGAATGGCATCTATCTTCATGTTGAACAGACCAAAAACAGGAACAGGATTACCAGCGCCAAACGGTTCAAGTGTAGAAAGAGCATCAAGCAACTCTTTGTCAATTGCTGCGGGATTAAGACGGCAGTCAATATTAAGAACGGGGAATTTGATATCGTCAAGAGATGCAGCGTATTCATTAATTTTCTTACGGAACAAATCTATGTTTTCGCATCTCAGACCTATGCCTGCCGCAAGTGTATGACCACCGAAATGGTCAAGTGTATCTGCAGCGGCCTTAATTGCATCATAAAGCGAGAATCCTTCAAAACTACGTCCCGAGCCTCTGGCTTCATCGCCGTCGCGTGCAATAACAATCGCCGGTTTACCGTAAAGCTCAACCAGCTTGGCAGCAACGATTCCGATAATTCCGTTAGGCCAGTTTTCACCGTCAACAACAATTACTCTGTCATATTTAAGTGACGGATCATTTATAAATTTCGTCTTGATATCCTCAAGAATTTCAAGTTCTATTTTATGTCGCTGAACATTTGCGGAATCGATTTCCTCTGCTATATCTTCGCTGACCGCAGCGTCCTCGCAAAGCAGAAGATTGAGTGCTCTGGTAGGGCTGCCCATTCTGCCTGCGGCATTGATTCTTGGGATAAGTGTAAAAGCAAGTGAGCCGGCACTCATCCGTTTACTGCTGTAACCCGCAACTTCACGAAGTGAATTGATTCCAAAACGATCAGAGTTGTTTATCATTTCAACACCGCGTCTGACGATATATCTGTTTTCATCAACAAGCGGCATTACATCACCGATAGTACCGAGCGCAACAATATCGCCGTAAGCGTCGAGCACAAACTCAGAATCGGAATCCTCCATTGCGCAGAGCAGTTTGAAAACGACACCTACACCTGCAAAGCTGTTAAACGAACATTTACAGTCCTCGCGATAAGGGTCAACAACCGCGCAGCAATCAGGTAATACATCGCCGACTCTGTGGTGGTCGGTAACAACCATTTTAATTCCGAGTTTTTTTGCGTATTCTGCTTCTTCAATGTTACTGATACCGCAGTCTACGGTTATTATAAGCTTTACACCCTGTTCGGCAAAATAATCAATATCGGAACATTTCAGGCCGTAACCCTCTGCTCTGTCGGGAATTTTACACATAACATCCGCACCCTGCTCAACAAGGTAGGAATAAAGCAATGCTGTGGCGGTAATGCCGTCTGCATCATAATCTCCGAAAACGGCAATTCTGTCAAAATTCTCAAGAGCGTTTGAAATAGTCTCAACCGCCTTTTCCATATCAGGGAAATTCCACGGAGATGAGAATTCAAGCTCATCAAAAAAGAATGAGCGGATTTTTTCATCGGTATCAATTCCACGTGAGGAAGCAATGAGAGAAGCCATAGGAAAAAGAGTGTGCTTTTCAGCAAGAGCGGCAGCGAGAGCTTTATCAACTTTATTTACCTGCCAAATTTTTCTGCTCATTGTTTCACCACCTTAATAATATTTTAAGATTATATCATTTATTTTAATATTATGCAATAAGAATTTTACTGTTTATATAATATAAAATTTAAACTGCACCCGAAAAAATCAGGTGCAGTCGAAATGTTGTGTTATCGGAATAATTGAGCCGATATCAATTAAATCACCATCAAAAAGCGAATATGGATAAACATTTCTTTCGCGCAAAAATGAGTTAATCTGCATATAGTCAGAATGCTTTGTTATATCGCCGCAAAAAGCAAGTATATCGTCCGCCAATTTACCGCAACAGCCTCCGATGAAGCCGGTGTCAAAACCTTGTAGAGTTACCGAACCTTTTTTTACCAATAAGGCATCTATTCCGAAGTTTATTGCAGCATTGTATATTGAAAAATCATCGGTTATAAGCGAATTTTCATTAATCGGCACACAAGAACATTTAGCATAGCCTTGTTTTACATTAATGACAGTTTTTCTTTGCCTGAACAATCCGGGTGTATTGTCGCTTTTACAAATTATAAATTCACCCATAATACAAAAATTAAGCGGTATATCCTGCGGATACTCCTGACTCAATTGAATATCATCACAACAACACTTAAAACCGAGGTTTTTCAATGTTTGCGACAAGATTCTCTGCCCTTGTTCAACAGCAAAATATCCATTTCCAAGGTATGAAAAAAGCATATCGGAATGATTGCGAAGCGGGTAAAGAACACGGTCACAACTGCTTACCGCTACTGGTACGATTCCCGCTTCTTTCAGCGCTGTAATAACCTGTGGATACTGCGGTGAAACAATAGCGTGCATGACTTTTTTTACAGGAAGGTTAGGATTAACAATAAATGAATAATCTGTCATCTTATAAGTGCCTCAAAGGCTTCACGGATATTTCTGACGCCTATAATCTCAGTATCGCCAGATATATCAGAGGAAAGATTTTTAAGATTGTGATGCGGAATAATACACCTTGAAAAACCAAGTCTTATAGCCTCTTTAACACGCTGCTCGCAGTTGTTTACCCCTCTGATTTCGCCAGCAAGACCTATTTCACCGAATGCGAGAGTATCATCCGCAACAACAGTATCCTTAAGGCTTGACACAAGTGCCATCGCCACCGAAAGGTCAGTTGCCGGTTCATCGATTTTAAGTCCGCCGACAATATTGATATATGTATCCATCGTTCCGAAGAAATAGCCGGCTTTTTTCTCAAGCACGGCAAGAATCATTGCGGCACGGTTATAATCAAAACCGGTGCACATTCTTCTCGGATTGCCGAAACCCGTCGGCGTTACGAGAGCCTGAACTTCAGCCATAATTGGTCTTGAGCCCTCCATAGTACAGGCAATACAAGACCCGGAAGCATTTTTCGGCTTACCGGAAATAAGCATAAGAGACGGATTTTCCACCTCAGCAAGTCCCCTGTCGCGCATTTCAAAGACGCCTATTTCATTGGTTGAGCCAAAACGGTTTTTTACTGCGCGCAATATTCTGTATGAGAAGTTTCTGTTACCCTCAAAATAAAGCACAGCATCAACAATGTGTTCAAGTACTTTAGGGCCAGCAATATTACCGTCTTTATTAACATGACCGACAAGGACAATCGGGATTCCCAGGGATTTTGCAGTACGCATAAAAACATTTGCGGATTCTCTTACCTGGGTAACGCTGCCCGGGGAAGAGTTGACGTCCGAATAATCCATCGTCTGTACGGAGTCAACAAAAACAAGATCAGGTTTATTCTGGCGGATATATTCAGTAATTGCAAGAACATCAATTTCACACATTATTGAAAGGTGTGAATTCTTGACACCAAGGCGTTCTGCACGCAATTTAATCTGATGAGCTGATTCTTCACCCGAAATATACAGAACGTTTAATTTGTCATTGAGTGTTTTACAAATCTGTAAAAGCAAAGTTGATTTACCTATACCGGGGTCACCGCTGAGCAGAACGAGCGAACCTTTTACAATACCGCCTCCGAGAACACGGTCAAGCTCATTAAGACCTGTTGAATAACGAACAGAAACATCATTCTGAATTTCATCAAGCTTTTGTGCCGATGCGGTTCTTATGTTACTCGTGCGAACAGATGCGCTTTGAGAGAGAATTTCCTCATTCATCGTGTTCCATTCTCCACAGCCCGGACAGCATCCATACCATTTGGCGGATTCATATCCGCACGCTGAACAAATATATAATGATTTTACCTTAGCCAATTTAATCACTCCAGATAATCTGTTATTCCTTGCATTATTGAAAAAGCTATTTGCGTCTGATAATTTTCGGTTTTTAATTTTTCCGCTTCATTAACATTTGACAAAAAACCACACTCAACCATTATAGCGGGTATAGTGCAATTATACAGTAAGTAGATATTGGTGCCTACAGGCTTGATTTTTCTGTTGTTATCGGGCTGCAACATATTTACAAGACTTTGTTGAACAGATTGAGCCAAAACGTCACTTTGAGACGAATTAGGTGAATAAAACACCTGTGCACCGTAGTACTTTGGCACAGAATAATAATTCTGATGAATGCTTATAAGTAATGAATCGGGATAGCTTTCGGCAATTTCGAGCCTTTTTCTGATGTCCGACACTTTGCGTGCTCTTATTGTTGAAAGAGAATTGTCACCAATAAGTTCATCATCATTTCTGAGCATTACGGTTTTATAGCCAGAAGCCATAAGAAAAGAGTTCAGTTTTTTTGCTATTTGCAGATTAATATCCTTTTCCATTGTACCATCTGCTGCGCTGGTACCGCCATCCATACCGCCATGGCCTGCATCAATAAGTATGTAAAGACCTATATTTTCGGTATTTACAGAAACGGATTTGATTTTATTATCCACTTGACTTAAAAATAAACAGCAGAAAAGAACGGCAGAAAGTGAAATAAATCCTGTATACAGTCGTTTCATAAACACACCTCAAATAATAGGTATGTTTATGCTTGAGATTTTATTTCAGCCCCAGAAACTGGTGAGCCTGCCCTTTGTTGCTTTCTTTACGGTAATATCGGCAACAATACCAAACAATGAACCAAACCAGAAGCCAACGGAATTCATCATCATATCATCAAACTCACAGTAACCGTTCTGTAATAAATACTGTGAATATTCGAGTAATGAAAAGGCAAGCAACGGAAATAAAGCAATTAAAACGGTTTTTAAAACAGGTTTTTGCTTTTTTATAACGAGATGAAAGATAACGCCAAGGGGTGTAAAATAAAGAAGGTTACCGAAAAACATCATAAACACTTCATAAGGAATACTTGAATAATCGGAAAGATACTCTCTGACAGTATTGAACGGTACCCAATTCATTGGGTACTCTCCCCTTTCAAGCCTGATAAACACAAAAGAGTACACAAGTAAAAATGTGTAAAAAATCAAAAAAGAAAACGAACTCATTCTGAAAAAGTTTCTGTAGTTTCTCGTAGAGTTCCTGGGTAAAAGTCGTGCAATAACAAAAAACAAGGACGAAGAAAGCCAAATTGTTCCGATAATCAATAATTTATCAAAATAAAAGAACTCTATCCATTTCCCCGGAAAAGCATATGAAAGCTGCAATTCAAATTGTTTTGCAAAGGCATATATCAGCCAGAAAACAACAAACAAAAGCAATGATATACCGCAAATTGTTTCGCCGTTGTGTGTAAAATAAAGCAGAATACTGATTGCTGCACCGCCAACAATACACAGCAAAATCGGTTTTATTATCAATCCCGTCATATTGAATGCAGGAACAGATAAAAACACAAAAGCAGCTGAAGCAAGCAATGCTTTTATAAGGATAACAATATTTGTATTATTCCTGTTAATCATTACGCTTTACGCTTTCTGCCATCAATAAAGCTTTGCAGTATTTCAACTGCCGCCGCTGCATCTACAACATTTTTGTGCTGTTTTTCGCGTTTACCGGCCGCCTGAAGCTGTCTGTGTGCTATAACACTGGTAAGACGCTCATCCCACATGGTGGTTTCAACGCCGCACGCTTCACTGAGATGATTCGCAAACTGTGTGCAAGCCTCTGCTCTGAAACCGAGTGAACCATCCATGTTTTTAGGAAGTCCGACAACTATCAGCTCCGGTTTTTTAATTTTAATGATATCTACAAGAGCTGCAATAAGCTTGGGCTCATATTTTTCATTTATTACTCCGACGGGAGAAGCAAGCATTTCAAGTTTGTCGCAAACCGCAACTCCCGTTCTGACATCACCATAATCAACACTTAAAATAACCATTTTTAAAGTGAGGGACTGTTTAAAGCAAACAGTCCCTCCGACCTTTCTTTAATTTATGGGAATAAGATTTCCAAGAGAACCAAGAGCGTTTGTTATATCTTCAAGAATGCCGCCGTCCTGAGATGATGAATCGCTTGGCGAACCCGTACAGCTTGTACAATCATTTGGCAAATTTTTGATTGAATACCAACCCATAGCTGTTGAAGGACAGCTTTCACCGGCAATCAGACCTGTAACCGTACAATACTTCTTTTCAGTAGTAAGGCTCGATTTCGGGAAAGACTTTTCCGGAAGATTACTGTGAACTCTGTTCATTATCTCGGCAAACAGCTTACCGGACGGGTTACCGCTGACATTGGAAACAGTCTTGTTAAGATCGTATCCATACCAGACAGCCGCAACATAATAAGGCGTGCCGCCGACAAACCAGCGGTCAAAATCATCTGACGTAGTACCGGTTTTTGCCATTGTCTGGAAGCCTTTTACCTTGTAGCGGGTACCTGTACCTACACTTGAAGTGGTAACAGTCTGGAGGAGTTCGCACATAATATCGGCAGTTTCTCCGCTTATAGCCTGAACGCCGTTGTTTACAGAGTTATCAAAATAAACGGTTGAACCGTCGCTATTAGTAACTTTATAGTAACAGATAGGTTTGTGGTAAACGCCGCCATTGCCGAATACCGCATAGGCTGCAGACATTTCAAGTGTAGTAATACCGACATTCATAGCACCTGTTGCAAGAGGTGCAGGTGCAACATCCGCCTTAGGATTAGCTGTTGAAATCATAAACCTTTCAGTAAGGTACTGATAGGATTTTTTAAGGCCCAAATCGTAATATGCAATTCTTGCAGGAACTGTGTTGAGTGAGCGAGCAAGAGCATTCTGAATAGTCACAGAGTTGCCGCTACCCATATCACCTGTATAGTTTTTGGGCCACTCCTTGCCTTGATATGCAAAAGCCTTATCGAGGTAAAGTGTTGACCAGGTAAGAATACCCTCTTCTACACCGGGAGCATAGACACTTAGCGGTTTGATAGAAGAACCCGGCTGACGTGGCGAATCAGATGCACGGTTGAGACCTCGGTTTCTTGTCTTTTCACCGGCTTCACCACAGATGGCAACCACCCTGCCGGAATAGTCCATAATTGTAATTGCGGACTGTGACTTAACATCCTTGCCTGATTCATTCGGGAAGGTCTTACGATTATAATAGACATCTTCAACTATTGACTGAATTTCAGGGTCAACGGCCGCGTAAATCTTAAGACCGCCGTAATAAATCTTCTGCGTTGCCTGACGCTCAGTCATATCATATTCATTCATAAACTGGTCGTAAAGGCAATCAACAATATAATCAGTATAGAAGCTCCATATTTCCGATGTACCTGTTGTTTTTTCTTCGTCATTTTTCTCGTCGGGCACATAGTTTTCGCTGTTTGTGAAAATTATTTCATGTGCAACTGCATCTTCGTACTGTTCTTTACTGATATAGCCTTCATCGAGCATTGACTTAAGGCACTTCTTCTCACGACGCTCCTCATTTTCTCCGGGATTAATTAACGGGTCATAAGTATACGGAGCTTTTGTGATAGAAGCTATACAGGCCGCTTCTGCAAGATTGATTTCGCCGACATCCTTGCCGAAATAGACCTCACAGGCGGTTTTAACACCGTAACAACCCTCGCCAAGATAAAGTGTATTGAGGTATGCTTCAAGAATTTCATCCTTATCAAAGTGCCTTTCGAGGTTGAGTGCGTAACAGATTTCCTTGAACTTACGGACAAAAGTGGCATCTCGCTCATCGGTAAGGTTTTTGACAAGCTGCTGAGTTATTGTAGAGCCGCCGGTTGAAAGCTGATCCTTAACGAAAACAGCAATAAAACGAATCCAGTCAACGCCCTTGTGTTTGGGAAAACGTGCATCCTCAAGCGCGATAAAAGCATTCTGCAAATGCTTGGGAATTTCATCAAGGCCAACATAAATTCTGTTTTCGGTACCGTGAAGGCGCTGCATTTCATAAATCTCGCCATTCTTATCGTAGGCGTAAATGATAGAAGTCTGACTCTGGTTAGCCTTATAATCATTAAGGTCAATAACCATATCGCCGCTGACAACAGAATGCATATACGCAAAAACATAGCCGCAGACAATAATACCGGTCAGCACGCAAATGGCAAGAACAGAAATAATAACTGTCTTTTTGTTAATGTTAAGATTATTGTTATTCTTCTTTTTTGTTGAGTTTCCTTTCATTGTGACACCTCGATTAATCGTAAACACGTATATTTAGCCATATTAATCTTCTCTATTATACCATAACTTTCTGAAAAATAAAGGGTATTTTTAAATTTACTTAATAAATACAATTAAAATACACTATACTCTTTTTAAAGCAAATTAAAGGAGTAAAAAATGAAAAGGAATTTTTTTCTGATAATCACACTTTGTCTTACAGCAGTTTTGATTTTAGGTGCAATATCCAAAACAGCTGACAGCAACGAAAAAAATATATCCGACAGCAATAATACAGCCATCGGATATAAATATACAGTAAAAAGTTTTAACGGAAATGTTGCTGTTTTCGGCTACGGAAACTCATACCCTATTGAGGTGCTGGAATGTCCGCTGAAATCACTGCCTGATGATGAAGCACAACGACTATCGGCAGGAATAGATATAGAAACCGAAGAAGAACTGCAACAGATTATTGAGGCATACGATTAGTTCTGGCGATAATCCTTGAGGAAGTCGCCAAGATCGCGCATTGCCTTCGCAATCTTTTCGGGCTCAGGAAGCATAACGATACGGAAGTGATCAGGTTTATCCCAACTGAAGCCTCTGCCGGGGATAATCATAACGTTCTTGCTGTGAAGATAATCCATAGCAAACTGCTGATCATCAGTTATATTGAACTTCTTGATATCGAGTTTGGGGAAAATGTAGAAAGCAGCGCTGTTCTTGACAAAAGAGATACCCTCGATTTTCTCGAGTTCACGGCATGTTGCTTCTCTCTGCTCATAAAGTCTGCCGCCGGGAACAATCATTTCACGGGTACTCTGCGGGTCGTTGAGTGCCGCGGGAATAACAAGCTGCATAAGTGCATTTGCGCAAAGACGCATAGCAGAAAGTTGAACAAGGCCGGCGATAAAATCTTTTGCGCTGTCCTTGGCGCCGCTAATAACCATCCAGCCGCAACGGAAGCCGCAGATAATGTGTGACTTTGAAAGGCCGTTCATCGTGCATACAAGAAGGTCGGGTGCAAGAGTAGCTGTTGAAATATGTTCAAGGTCATCCATAACAAGTCTGTCGTAAATTTCATCGGAGAAAATTACAAGCTGATGCTCACGTGCAACTGCAACAAGCTCCTCGAGTACTTCCTTTGGATAGAGAGCACCTGTGGGATTGTTGGGGTTAATAATTACGAGAGCCTTTGTTTTGGGAGTGATTTTAGACTTGATATCGTTGATATCGGGATACCAGTTAGCTTCCTCATCACAGATATAATGTACGGGCTTTGCGCCTGCAATCCAGACAGAATTAGTCCAGAGTGAATAGTCAGGTGCAGGAACAAGAATTTCATCACCATAATTAAGAAGAGCTGTAAGAGCCATTGTTACAAGCTCACTGACACCGTTACCGATAAATACATCGTCGGGTGTAATGCCTTCAATGCCCTTTCCCTTGTGGTAATCACAGATAGACTCTCTTGCATCAGGCATACCCTTGAGATCGCAATAAGCAACAGCCTTGTCAGCATTGTTAAGAAGGGCGTTTCTTACGCTGTCAGGCATACCGAAATCGAAAGTTGCAGGGTTACCGGTGTTAAGACGAAGAACATCGATACCCTCTTTTCTCATTCTCATAGCCTCAACAAATACGGGACCTCTTATATCAGAATGAACGTTTGCAAGTTTGTCGGATCTTAATATCTCTCTCATTATCAATCGCTCCGTTTCGGTTTTAATGATTTAATTATACGACCTTTATCTTCAATGTCAATATTTTGTATAAATAAATTTTGAAATAATATTAATTGACAAGCGTTTCTGCTGTGTTATAATAGTAAAGATAATAAAGGAAGTGTTTTTTTATGCAAAAAAAAGAGAGAATTGTTGTAAAAGTCGGCACCTCTACGCTTACTTATTCAACAGGAAAAGCAAATATCAGAAGAATGCAGGCGCTTGTCAGAACGCTTGCCGATTTACATAACAGCGGTTGTGAAATCGTGCTTGTTACATCAGGTGCGATAGGCGTAGGCGTAGGCAAGCTCGGACTTGACAAAAAGCCTGACACAACTCCCGGCAGACAGGCAGCTGCCTGCATCGGTCAATGCGAACTTATGTTTATGTACGATAAATTTTTTGGTGAACTCGGCTGTACGATAGGTCAGCTTCTTATCACAAAGAGCGATATTGAAAACGAAGAGCGCCGAACCAATCTTATCAATGCTTTTGAACATATACTCAAATTCGGTGCAATTCCTGTTATTAATGAGAATGACTCAATTGCTGTTGAAGAAATCGTTTATGGCGACAACGACAATCTTTCCGCACAGGTTGCAAAGCTTGTGCACGCAGATAAACTTATCATTCTTACAGATACAGACGGTCTTTTTGACAAAAATCCGATGGAGCACGAGGACGCACAGCTTATTCCTGTTGTAAGGAAGATTGATGAGAGCATTATCAATCTGGCAGGCGGTGCAGGCACTAACAGAGGTACCGGCGGTATGATTACAAAAATCCACGCCGCACAGGAAGCTACCAAGGCACATATTGATACTTATATTATTAATGGAGAAAACCCTGACAATATCTATCAGCTTATCGAGGGTCACAGAATAGGCACCCACTTTGTAAAGGAAGACTAATTATGGAATATATCAATCAACTTGGTATCAATGCCAAAATGGCGCAGAGCTCTCTCGCCACCGCTTCAACGTCACTTAAAAATGCTGCTCTGACTGCAATCTGCAATGCATTAAAAGAAAATAAGCAGAAAATCCTTAATGCTAACGCAGTTGACCTTGAAAACGGTAAAGCCAACGGTATGTCAGATTCTCTACTTGACAGACTTGCACTCAGCGAAAAGAGAATTGATGAAATTGCAGACAGTGTACTTGAAATTGTTGCACTCCCCGACCCTGTCGGAAAAATCAAAGACGGCTCAACCAGACCCAACGGACTTAACATTGAAAAAGTTGCCGTACCGCTTGGCACAGTTGCTGTTATTTACGAAGCAAGACCCAACGTAACAATAGATGCAGCTGCACTTTGTCTTAAATCCGGCAATACGGTAATTCTCCGCGGTGGAAAGGAAGCAATAAACTCAAATATTGCTACTGCCGAAATAATGCGCAACGCCATTAAGTCCGTCGGGCTTGACAAAAACTGTATTCAACTCGTTGAAAACACTGACCGTGAAACAGCAAACGAACTTATGAAGCTGAATAAATATGTTGACGTCCTTATTCCCCGAGGCGGTGCAGGACTTATCAACAGCGTTGTTCAGAATGCAACCGTACCGGTTATTGAAACCGGTGTAGGTAACTGCCACATATTTGTTGACAAGACGGCTGATATTGATATGGCGGTTAATATTATTTTTAACGCAAAAACTTCCCGTCCTTCAGTATGCAATGCCGCAGAAAGCCTTGTTATACACAAAGATATTGCAGAAAAGGCACTTCCTGTAATTAAAGCAAAGCTTGACGAAAAGAATGTTGTTCTTTACGGTGATGAAGAAGCAGCAAAGTATATTGATGTTATTCCCGCAACAGAAGATGACTGGGGCACTGAATATCTCGACTATAAAATGTCTGTGAAGACTGTTTCAGATGTTGACGAAGCAATCGAACACATCAACACCTACTCAACAGGTCACAGCGAGGCAATTATCACCAACAGCTATGAAAGCGTGCAAAAATTTACGCAGATGGTCAATTCATCCGCTGTTTATGTAAATGCCAGTACGAGATTTACTGACGGCGGTCAGTTTGGATTCGGTGCGGAAATCGGTATTTCAACACAGAAGCTTCACGCAAGAGGTCCGATAGGACTGCCGGAGCTTACAACAACAAAATTCGTTATCAGAGGTAACGGGCAAATCCGATAAATTATTAAGGGGAAATATTAAAATGCTTGAACAGCTTAAAGAACAGGTATGCAAAGCAAACTGCCTTCTGCCTAAACACGGCTTAGTTACATTTACCTGGGGCAATGTTTCCGCTATTGACCGTGAAAGCGGCCTTGTTGTCATAAAGCCTTCAGGAGTTGAATACGACGACCTGACACCTGACAAAATGGTTGTTGTCAATCTAAGCGGCGATATAATTGAGGGTGATTTAAGACCTTCCAGTGATACACCCACACACATTCATCTTTACAAGAATTTTGAAGAAATCGGCGGCGTTGTACATACACATTCTACAAACGCCACCGCTTTTGCTCAGGCACGCTCACCTATTACTGCATACGGCACGACACACGCTGACTATTTTTACGGTGACATTCCTTGCACAAGAGAGCTTACAGCCGCAGAAACCGTAAGATATTATGAAGAAAACACAGGCAGAGTTATCGTTGAAGCCTTCAAGCTGATTGACCCTGTGGCAGTACCCGGCGTCGTTGTTGCAAACCATGGCCCGTTTGCATGGGGCAAAGATGCAAACGAAGCTGTACATAATGCAGTAGTTATGGAAGAGGTTGCAAGAATGGCTATTCTGATGAAAACCATCAACCCCAACAGCAACTCTATTCCTAAATACATACTCGACAAGCACTATAACCGTAAGCACGGCGAAAACGCCTATTACGGCCAGAAATAAACGGAAAGGAATTATGATTATGAGTAACGTTTGGTTTATAACAGGTAGTCAGCACCTTTACGGTGACGATGCACTTAAGCAGGTTGCCGCCGATTCCGCAATCATTGCTGAATATCTCAACGGCAGAATAGGCGCGGAGGTTATCTGCACACCAGTTGTTACAACAGCACCAGAAATAACGGACGTTATGCGTAAAGCAAACGCCGACGAAAACTGTATCGGCGTTATCACGTGGATGCACACCTTCTCCCCGTCAAAGATGTGGATTGACGGACTTAAAACAATCTCTAAGCCCATACTTCATTTCAGCACACAATTCAATGAGGCTCTCCCCTATTCGGCAATTGATATGGACTTTATGAATCTCAATCAGTCTGCGCACGGTGACCGTGAGCACAGCCACCTTTATGCACTTATGCGAAAAAGCCGCAAAGAGGTTGTCGGCCATTGGCAGGATGAGGAAGCAATCAATGAAATTAAAACATGGGTAAGCGCAGCAAAAGCTTTTGCTGCCGGCAGTTCACTTCGCGTTATACGCTTTGGCGATAATATGCGCGACGTTGCCGTAACCGAAGGCAATAAGGTTACTACACAGGCAAAACTTGGCTGGAGTGTAGATTATTACGGAATCGGTGACCTTGTTGAAGAAATCAACAACGTAACCAATGAGCAAGCAGATGCACTTGTTGAAGAATACAAAGCCGCTTACACCGTAGTTACCGATGATTTTGCCGCAATTAAAGAGCAGGCAAAATATGAAATCGCCCTTGAACGTTTCCTTAATAAAACAGAAAGCACGGCATTCACAACCAACTTTCAGGACCTCCACGGATTGAAGCAGCTTCCCGGTTTGAGCGCACAGCGACTTATGGCAAAGGGCTACGGCTTCGGTGCAGAGGGTGACTGGAAAACAGCCGCACTCACAAGAGCGATGAAAATTATGAGTGACAACGACTCAACAGCTTTTATGGAAGACTATACATATAATCTCACCAAGGGTGAAGAAGCAATACTCGGTGCGCATATGCTTGAGGTCTGTCCGACAATTGCTGATGGTGAAATCAGACTTGATGTTCAACCGCTTGGTATTGGCGGCAAAGAACCTCCCGCAAGACTTATATTCAACTCCAGGGCTGGCGACGCCATTTGTGTTTCACTTGTTGATCTCGGCAACAGACTCAGACTTATCTGTGCCGAAGTTGAATGTATTACAACACCCGAGCCTATGCCTAACCTTCCTGTTGCAAGTGCAATGTGGAAGCCATATCCCGATTTTAAGAACGGCATAAAGGCCTGGCTCCTTGCAGGCGGAGCACATCACTCTGTCCTCAGCTATACACTCACGAAAGAGCATATTATTGATTTCGCTAGAATGGCAGGCATTGAATGTGTTGTTATCGGAAAAGACACAAATGTTTCAGATTTCGAATTAAAGCTCATGCTCGGTGACGCCGCCTGGAAATAAACCTGCTTTAATCTTCGACAATTAGTAAAATTTACTTGCCAAAAGCAACGTGATGTGATATAATTCAAATATTATGTTTAAAGGAGTGGCGCAGATGTCAGCTGAAAACACAGCAGTTTCAACCACGAATGAAGCTAAAAAGACTCTGAACAGGCGCGGTGACGGTACAAAGAAAATCTTTGCCTACGTACTTGACGACATAGCACAAAGCTTTAACATCGGCAAATATGATGACGTTTTTAAGATGAACATTCTTAAAATCGACCTCGTTCTGCAGTCGGTTACAAACGGTGTAATCGGTGTATGGGATATTATCAACGATATGTTCCTTGCAGCTATTGTCGATAAAACCCGTACCCGTTGGGGTAAATTCAAGCCCTGGCTTGTTGTTTACGCCGTCCCCGGTGTATTCCTCACCGTTCTTTATTGGGCATTGCCTATCTTTATGGGCACACAAGGTATCGGCTCAAATATCCCAAGATTCGCCATTTATCTTGTATTACAGATTTTCTCAAACCTGGCAAGTTCACTTATTGCAATTGTCCGTCAGGGTATGACATCAACAATTACACCCAATATTGTTGACAGAACTCGTCTTATTACCCAGGCTAACCTTCTTTCGGGCTTTGTCGAGAAGGCACCCGAAATCCTTATGGGTCTTCTTATTGATATCTATATCAACAGCCCCAAGAATCAGGCTCTTGAAATCACAAACAACACACTCTACCAGGCCGGTTATAACAGAATGTTCGTACTCGGCGGTGTTATCACAGCCGTTGTTGCAGGTCTCTTCGCTCTGTTCTATGCATTTGTTGCAAAAGAAAGAGTTATGCAGACAGTTGAGCGTCCCAGTGTATTCAGTGGCGTCAAATCCGTTGTTACCAACAAGCCTCTTCTTCTTATCACTCTTTCCGAGTTTCTTGCAGCATTCAGCCTTAACTCGGGTCTTAACCTTTACTACATCAATGTTCTTAACCTTGCTTCTATGTCAACAATCGTTGGTATTCCCGGCGCTGTTGTTTCCCCCATCTCCTACTCATACGTCCCCTGGGCACGTTCCAAGTTCTCAACAAAGACTCTGTGGATTGCAGGCTCTCATGTTGACAGCGTCTTGATGCTCGGCGTATTTGCAGCAGGTGAATTGATTAATTTCGGCGGCAAGAAGGGTTACGAGAACCTTGCTGTTATGATTCCTTCCTTTATGCTTCGTGAAACCATCTGGATGTTCTTCTGGGGTATCAGAAAGGTTATCCCCGAGGAAATGAGAAACGAAGCTATCGACTACGGCGAATGGAAGAACGGTTTCCGTTCCGAAGGTATGACAGGTGTTGCAAAGGGACTTGTTACCAAAATGGTAGGCACATTCAAGAACTTCATTCAGCCTCTCCTTCTCAAACAGTTCGGTTACAACCCCAACGCAACTCAGGGTAACCAGACCGTCCGTGCACGCCATGCACTTTTCTGGATGTCCACTCTCCTTCCTGTTATTACAGGTATCCTCAGCATCATTCCTCAGCTCTTCTATGACCTTCAGGGTGAAAAGAAGGACAAAATGTACGCAGAACTTTATGAGCGCCGTAAGCTTATGCAGAATGATGTTAACCTCGCAAACGAAACCGCAACAGCTCCCAAAAACGACTGATAATTCACTTCTGACCCGACTTGTTCAGTCGGGTCTTTTTCTGTTATTTAAATTATTTTTAAAAGTTTCGCCAATACCATTGACATTAATTAAAAATATTGTAATAATATCCGCGAAAGATAAAAAATGGGGTGATTAAAACGGAAAACAAGACCTTACTTACCAACAAACCGATACCGCCCGAGCTTGAAGCGAGAGCCAATGAACTGCTTTGCGGTGCAATGCCGCTTATGTCTGTTGTTGGTGACCTTAAGCTGAACGGCAGATACGGCAACGGAGCCGTTCTTGTTTGCGCCGACAGACTTATCGCTGTTTCAAAAGAGCTTGAATCAGAAGGTATTATGCTTCTGTTTGAAGACATTGAGGAAGCAAGTGTAAAAAGACTGTACGGCAACGCTGTATTCAGAGTAAAGCAGAGTGACGGCAAAACATCAGATTTGCTTCGTTTTACTTACTCAACCACCGACCTTTGCGACGCTGTGGCTGAATTCATCAACAAAGTCAGAGATGGCGCAGATATCGACGAGCAACTTCATATAGTTGAAAACACTTATCAGAACCTTCGTTCTTTCTGCCCTAAATGCGGCAGAAAGCTCGCCTCCCCTAACGCAGACTGTATGAACTGTAAGGGTAAGGGCAAGATGTTTGAAGTGCTTTTTGGCTACATTAAACCCTACCTTAAACGTCTTTCCGTAAGTATTATTCTTTCGATTCTTACAACCGCTATGGCTCTTGTGCCGCCATACATAACCAAGATGATGGTTGATGACATCATTCCGGACAAAAACCAGCAAATGCTGATTATTACAATAGCTGCACTTATGGGTGTTTATCTCCTGCAATACGGACTTGGTGCACTCAGAGCATATCTTTTAAGAATAACCGGCGATATGATTATCGTTGACTTAAAAAAAGATATTTACGCCAAGGCACAATATCTTCCTATGAAGTTTTATGACAAAACGTCTACCGGTTCAATCATTAACAGAATAAACAGTGACACTACACAGCTTCAGAACTTTATGCTGAGAATCACTCAGGAAGCTGTAGTTCAGTTCTTTATGATGATAGGTATTATTATTATAATGCTTGTTATGAACTGGCGTCTTGCACTTGTTTCGCTTATTCCCGTACCCGTCGTCGCACTCCTCAGCCGCTATTTCGGCCGCAAGCTTTCACCGATGTACCGCAGACTGTGGAGAAGATCAAGCTCAATTTCCACAATTCTCACCGATACTATTCCGAGTATCAAGGTTGTCAAGTCTTTCACAAGTGAGGAACGCGCAATCAAAAAGTTCGGAAGATATATGGATGACTGGATGAATGAGGACAGACGTGCTGCAAAAACGGCGAGTATATTCCCCAACGCTATCACGTTCTTTGTCACCTGCGGCTCTATCCTTATCTGGTTTGTCGGCGGTAAATATGTTATCGACGGCACAGGTGACCTCACACTTGGTGTTCTCGTTTCTTTCATTTCATATGCAAGTATGTTCTATAACCCTGTTAACTTCTTTGCAAGCCTGAGTGACAGTTATCAGAACGCACTGGCATCGACAGAAAAAATTCTTGATATCATTAATGCTGAGCCCGAGCACAACTTTGGTAAAGGTGAAGCACCCAAGTTCCTTGAAGGTAAGGTTGAATTCAGAAACGTCAACTTCTCCTTTGATCGTTCAAAGAAGATTCTCAACAATGTAAGCTTCGTAATTCAACCCGGCGAAACTGTCGGTATTGTAGGTACAACAGGCTCGGGTAAATCAACACTTATAAACCTGCTGATGCGTTTTTATGACGATTACGAGGGCGAAATTTTCATTGACGATGTTAACATAAAAGACATTGATATGGAGTTCTTCCGTTCAAGAATCGGTTATGTCCAGCAGGAACCGCTGATGTTCCGCGACACAATTTTCAACAATATCTCCTATTCCCTGCCCGGTGCTCATGTTGACCAGGTGCTTAACGCCGCTGATGTTGCAAACGCACACACCTTTATTTCCAGACTTCCTGATGCGTATGACACAACACTCGGTGAACGCGGTGTAGGTCTTTCCGGCGGCGAAAAGCAAAGACTTTCAATCGCCCGCGCTGTTCTCAAAAACCCGAATCTTATGATTTTCGACGAAGCAACTTCGGCTGTTGACTCTGAAACAGAGAAGCTGATACAGGATGCTATCGACCAGGTTATCAGAGGCAGAACAACATTTATGATTGCTCACCGTCTGTCAACTCTCAGAAAAGCTAACCGAATTCTTGTTGTTGATAAAGGCAGAATTATTGAAAACGGCTCACACGACGAGCTTATGGCTCTTAAGGGCAAATATTATAAACTCATACAGATTCAGTCGATGTCCGAAAAGGTTGCAGCAGACAAAGCTGCAGAAAACTTTGAATAAGGAGGTTATGTGACTTATGGCAAGAAATTTTGTTGACCCCAATACCGTGCGTTTTACGGTAAACGATAAGATTTATGTTGATGCTGAACTTTACACAGGCGAAAAGTTCACTATGCTCGAGCCGCATCGCCTCTTCCCTGTCAGCGGTCTTATGAAATACATTTCACTTCTTGATGAAGAAGGAAATGAACAGATGATAATCCGTGACCTTGATCAGCTTATGCCCGAGTCAAAAGAGGTTATCCTCAGCTGTCTTAATGAGCGTTATATGATTCCGAAAATAACACGACTTATCAAAAGAACCGAGAAATTCAAGATATGGATGTGGACTGTTGATACGGACAGAGGCGAATACACCTTTGAAATCATCAACAGCTGGCAGTCGATTAAAACCCTTTATGATGGCAGAATCCTTATCAAAGACGGTAACGATAACCGTTATGAAATCCCTGATCTTTATGCGCTAGATAAACGCAGTATCAAGCTTATTTTGCCCGATGTCTAATAACAAATTTTAAGGAGAATTTCAATATGAAACTTATAATTGCAATTGTTAATAACGATGACAGCGCAGTAGTATCCTCTGCTCTTACAAGCGAAAACTTCATAGTTACCAAGCTTTCCACAACAGGCGGTTTCCTTATGGTAGGTAATACAACATTTCTCATTGGCTCGAACGATGAAGATGTACCCAGAGTAAAGGAAATTATCAAGAAGTATTCACAAACAAGAACAGCTGCAACACATTCAACAGCCTCCTTCGGCAGAGACCTTAACAGCAACGATATGCCCACAGAAGTCAAAGTTGGCGGTGCCACAGTATTCGTACTTGATGTCAACAGTATGGACAAATATTAATCAACATAAAGGAGTCGGAAACGGCTCCTTTATTTATATATTATATAAGTGATTATATTGCATTTTTTGAAAAGATGTGGTAACATATATTGGTACAGAAAGGTGGTTAAAAAATGAAAAAACGTTTAATCGCAATCATCCTCAGTGTTGCTATGATTTTCTC
Source organism: Acutalibacteraceae bacterium (assembly GCA_045650165.1). Taxonomy (GTDB): domain Bacteria; phylum Bacillota; class Clostridia; order Oscillospirales; family Acutalibacteraceae; genus UBA8612. Next base: position 63,562 of record JAZRQW010000018.1, read on the forward strand.
GGCAACATCGCTTCCCGTTCTCGCTGCAGATGAATTTACTGCATCAGAAATCGCTCTCAACACCATAGGCGAAAAAGTTGTTCAGGGCTTGGTCGGCGTAATTGCCGCACTCATCAAAGCTCCCAACAAGTGGCTTACAGAAGAGAAATTCTTTGAAACCACAGAACTTTACGACACAAAGACAGAATTTGTTGATGAAGCACAGGCTGAATCCTGGTCACTCGGCTATGCAAGCGACTCTTTGCAGACAGGTAATGAGCTTGAATGCTATGTCGGCGGCAGCCTTGCAATAACCAAGAAGCTCGCAACAGCAGTATATGATGATCAGAGAGTCAGAACTGTTGCTATTTCTGACGGCAGAGGCACACATGTTTTTGTTGCTCTCGATGCTTTCGGCTTTGCTTCTTCTGAAGTCTATAAAGTTAGAGATATGCTTGCTGATTTCGCAGAAGAAAACAACATTGTCAGCATCAATATTTCTACTCTCCATCAGCACAGCTGCGTTGATACCTTCGGTATGAACGGCGATCTTGTCGGCGCACTCTTCCTCAGCCCCATTCGCAATATTCTCGGCATTGAAAACCCCAGCGGTCAGAACGAGGCATTTATGAACAACCTCTACGCAAAGGTTATCAGCACTGTTGAAACTGCTGTTGACAACATGACAGAGGGTGACCTCTATTACGGCAGCGTTGATATTTCCGAATATATCCACGATAAGCGTGATCCCCAGGTTATTGACCCCAACCTCAACCGTTTCCGTTTCGTTCCCGCAGATGGCAGTACAGAAACCTGGATTGTTAACCTTGCTATCCACACAGTAGGTCTTGGTGCAGGCGGTACAACCGTTTCCGCTGACTATCCCTACTATATGGAGAAGTATATCAAGGAAAATGCCGGTGCAAACTTTATGATGATTCAGGGTGCTGAACTTGCAATCACATCCGAATACGGCGAAGACCTTGTTGCTGATCCGGAAATTTTAAAGGAATATAATGATGAAGGCTACGCAAGACTTGCTACTTACGGTTATATTCTTGGTGAATTTGCTTGTTCCGTACAGGATAGCAAGAAGCTTGAGCCCATTCTCAACTATGCAACTAAAACTTACCTTGTCCCCACTGACAATCAGATTCTTGTTCTTGCAGGTAAGGGCGGACTTCTTACAAACACAGTTGTTAAGACAGGTCTCTGGAAATACAGTGTTGTTTCCGAAGTTGGTTATATGGAGCTTGGTAAAGACATTGCCGTTGTTATCGCAGGCGGTGAGCTTGCTCCTGAAATTGCATACGGCGGTGCGACAACTGCAGAAGATTCCTGGAGCGGTGATGAATGGAATTTTGAGCCCATTAAGGATAATGTCGGCAGCAGAACTCTTGTAGTTTTCGGTATCACAAACGACCAGACAGGCTATATGCTTACTGATAACAGCTGGCATTCATTCCTTTGCGAGAATGAAGAAATCGTTACACCCGGCCAGAAGGCAGGCTCTTCTTTTGCAACAGCCTTCTACGCTCTTCTTGATTCAGTCAGATAATTTTACAATATATATTCCGGAGGATAAAAAATGAAAGTACTTGTAATTAACGCCGGCAGTTCATCTCTCAAGTATCAGCTTATTGACATGGAAACAGAGCAGATGATTGCCAAGGGTATTTGTGAAAAAGTTGGCTTTGCAGGTCAGATCGATGGCAAAACAGCAGACGGCAGAAAGTTCTTCTATGAGGTTCCCCTCAAAAACCATACAGAAGCTTTTGTCGAAGTTAAAAAGGCACTCACCGAGGGTGAATGCAAGGTTATTGACAGCCTTGATGAAATAGGTGCCGTAGGCCACAGAGTTGTACAAGGCGGTTCTCTTTTCCAGAAGAGTGTTCTTATCGATGAGAAGGTTATTGAAGGCATTGAAGGCCTTTGCGATCTCGCTCCCCTTCACAACCCCGCACACATTCAGGGCATCAAGGCTTGCTTTGAAGTTTTCGGCCCCAATGTTCCCGAAATCGCTGTATTTGACAACGCTTTCCACAGCACAATGCCTGAGGAAGCATATACCTTCCCCATCCCCTATGAGTACACAGAAAAGTACCAGATTCGTCGCTACGGCTTCCACGGTACTTCCCACCGCTTTGTAAGCGCACGCTGTGCAGAGGTTATGGGCAAACCCGCAGAGGATCTTAAAATCGTTACTTGTCACCTTGGTAACGGCTCATCAATCACAGCAGTAAAGGGCGGCAAGGTTATCGACACAAGCATGGGTCTTACTCCCCTTGACGGCTTTGAAATGGGCACACGCTGCGGTGCCGTTGACCCCTCCGCTATCCTCTTCCTTATGGAAAAAGAAGGCTGGACACCTGCTCAGACAAGTGATGTTCTCAACAAGAAGTCCGGTTACCTCGGTGTTTCCGGTGTTTCAAGTGACGACCGTGATCTTCTCAAGGCTATTGATGAAGGTAACGAGAGAGCAGCGCTTGCAAGAAAGATCCTTAAGTATCAGGTACGCAAGGTTATCGGCAGCTACGTAGCAGCTATGGATGGCGTTGACGCTATCGTATTCACAGGCGGTATCGGCGAAAACACAGTTGATCTTCGTGAGGATGTTTGTACCAACCTCACCTACCTCGGCATTGAAATTGACAAGGAATACAACAAAACACTTGTCAAGGGTGCTGAAGGTGAAATCAGCACAGCTGCCTCCAAGGTTAAGGTATTTGTTCTTCCCACAAACGAAGAGCTTGCAATTGCAAGAGATACAAAGGAAATCGCAGAAAACCTTTAATTATACAGCAAAAATCAAGGACGAGCAGTTTTACTGTTCGTCCTTTTTGCATATAAAAAACGCCAAGAACTCTTTCTTGGCGTTTTGTCATTATTCTTTAGCTGCGGTTTCGCAGTAAATACAGCGATAAACTTTCTTATCCTTATCGGTAAGCTTGAACATCTGCGGCAATTCCTGCTCAGTAGAGGTTATGCAACGGGGATTTTTGCATTTGATAACGTTGGTAAGCTTTTCAGGAAGCTCAAGCTTTTTCTTGGCAACCATTTCCTCATTCTGAATGATATTAACGGTTGCACCGGGGTCAACATAGCCGAGGATATCAAGGTCAACATGGAAATCAGTATCAATCTTGATAATATCCTTCTTGCCCATTTTTGAGCTTGAAACATTCTTAATCAGTGCTACAGAACAATCCAGCTCATCAAGACCGAGAAGATTATATATCTTCATAGCCTTACCAGCTGTAATATGGTCAATAACAATACCGTTTTTAATTGAATCTATTTTCATATCATTCAACCTCCAACAGCTTTAAAATAAGCGCCATACGGATGTATTTGCCGTTAAGCACCTGCTTGAAATAGCAAGCTCTGGGGTCATTGTCTATTTCAACGCTGATTTCGTTTACTCTGGGCAGCGGATGCATAATAGCTAAATCTGCCTTTGCGGTGTTAAGACGCTCGGGACGGAGAATATAGCTATCCTTAAGGCGAAGATAATCTTCCTCATTAAAGAAGCGTTCACGCTGAACACGGGTCATATAGAGAATGTCAAGTTCGGGCATTACGCTGTCAAGGTCGGTAGTCTGAACATACTCAAGGTTATTCTTTTTGAGTGTTTCTTTTACATAGCTTGGAAGTTTGAGTTCTTCGGGAGAAACGAGAACGAACTTGATATTTTCATACCTCGAGAGAGCATTAATAAGCGAATGTACCGTTCTGCCAAACTTAAGATCACCGCAGAAACCGACAGTAAGATTATCAAGTCTGCCCTTTTCACGATAGATAGTGAGAAGGTCTGTAAGGGTCTGTGTCGGGTGGTTATGACCACCGTCACCTGCATTAATAACAGGAATAGAAGCGTTCATTGCAGCAACAAGCGGCGCACCCTCTTTGGGATGTCGCATAGCAATAATATCAGCGTAACAAGAGGTTGTCTTGGCTGTATCAGCTATACTCTCGCCTTTTGCGGCAGATGAGCTCTGGGCCTCAGAAAAGCCGAGAACATTACCACCAAGCTCATACATAGCTGCCTCGAAGCTGAGCCTTGTTCTTGTAGAAGGCTCAAAGAAAAGGGTTGCGAGCTTCTTTCCTCTGCACTTTTCGCTGTACACGGCAGGGTTTGCGATAATATTGTTTGCAGTATCAATCAATTGCTGAATTTCTGCAATATCAAGTTCGAGAATGTCTATTAAGCTTCTCATAACTTATGCACCTATCCAGCTTTCATCAGAAGGATTGTTGCGGAATTTGATAAGACGGGCAATATCTTCAGTTGCAATATAGCCTTCTTCAGCGGCAACTTCTGCAATGCAGTCAAAGTTTGTAAGGCTGACATTCTTAACGTTTGCAGCTGCAAGTCTGTCAATGCCCTTCTGCATACCGTAGGTAAAGATTGAAGCAATACCGAGAACTTCAGCACCTGCCTCACGAAGTGCATCTACAACGTCAATAACGCTGCCGCCGGTAGAAATAAGATCCTCAACAACAACAACCTTCTGACCTGCTTCAAGCTTGCCTTCAATTCTGTTCTGTCTGCCGTGATCTTTGCTGGAGCCACGTACATAACCCATCGGAAGGCCCATAATCTCTGCTGTGATAGCAGCGTGAGCAATACCGGCTGTCGATGTGCCCATAAGCACCTCAACCTCGGGATAATTTTCTTTAATGATTGTTGCAAGACCGTTCTCTACATCCTTACGTGCTTCAGGAGCTGTGAGGATAAGGCGGTTGTCACAGTAAACAGGGCTTTTGATTCCGCTTGCCCATGTAAAGGGCTCCTCGGGGCGGAAGAAAACTGCCTTGATTTTAAGTAAGTCTTTAGCAATAAGTTTCTGCATATCAATCTATCTCCTTTAAAATTTTAACCTACAAATTCAGCTACACAGCGCTTGTAAGCAGCCACAGGGTCTTCAGCAGCAGTAATCGGTCTACCGACAACAATGTAGTCGCTGGCGATTTCGTTTGCCTGAGCAGGAGTCATAACTCTGGACTGGTCGCCGATATCGCCGTCTGCAAAACGTACACCGGGTGTAACAGTAAGGAACTTCTCACCACAGGTCTCATGAACTTTGCCTGCCTCAAGCGGAGAACAAACTACACCGTCAAGACCAGCTGTTGCAGCATTCTTTGCATAATGCATAACAACCTTATCGATAGGCTCGTTTATAAGAAGATCGGCTTCCATTCTCTCCTGGCTTGTGGAGGTAAGCTGAGTAACAGCGATAAGAAGCGGACGAGTACCGTCAGGACGGGTAAGACCCTCAAGACCTGCCTGCATCATTGTAATTGTACCGCCTGCGTGCAGGTTGGTCATATCAACATCAAGGTGTGAAAGCACAGCCATCGATTTTTTTACTGTGTTGGGGATATCGTGAAGCTTGAGGTCAAGAAAAATCTTGTGGCCTCTTGCCTTGATTTCTTTAACAATCGCGGGACCTTCGGCATAGTAAAGCTCCATACCGATTTTAACAAAAGGCTTACAATCCGTGAACTTGTCAAGGAAGTTCATTACATCAGCCTTGCTCGCAAAGTCGCAAGCAATAATCACGTCTCTACCCATTAGTGTGCGCCTCCTATAATCTGTGATAAATCATCTATTTTATATTTTTCCATAACCTTTGGAAGATTATCAATAATATCGCGACATGCAAACGGATCAACAAGGTTTGCTGCACCAACCTGCACTGCTGTAGCTCCGGCAAGCATCATTTCGATTACATCTTCTGCAGTTGAAATGCCGCCCATACCAATAATCGGTACTTTTACAGCTTCAAATACCTGGTAAACCATACGAAGAGCAACAGGCTTTATAGCAGGACCGGAAAAGCCACCCATTTTGTTAGCAATAACAGGCTTTCGTGTTTTCAGGTCAATACGCATACCGAGCATAGTGTTAATCATACTTATACCGTCTGCACCTGCAGCTTCGCAAGCCTTAGCAATTTCGACAATATTGGTAACATTGGGAGAAAGCTTGATATAAAGAGGTTTTTTTGTAACCTTACGGCAAGCCGCAGTAACTTCAGCAGCAGCTTCGGGCGAAGTACCGAAGCTCATACCTCCGCCATGTACATTCGGGCAGGAGACGTTAACCTCAAACCAGCCAATTTGCTCCTGTGAATCAAGCTTTTCAACTGTATAAGCGTAATCTTCAACTGCAAATCCGCTGACGTTTGCCATAACAGGCTTATTGAAACAGGCTTTAAGCTTGGGAAGCTCATTCTCAATTACCTTTTCAACGCCGGGATTCTGAAGTCCTACAGCGTTAATCATACCGCTGTCGCACTCGGCAATTCTCGGACAAGGGTTACCGAAACGAGGGTCTTTTGTTGTACCCTTGAAAGAAAAAGTACCAAGGCAGTTAATATCGTAAAGCTCAGCAAATTCGTATCCAAAGCCAAACGTACCGCTTGCGGGAATTATGGGGTTATCAAGCTCTATACCACTTAATGTAACCTTTGTATTTACCATATTATTTAGTCCCTCTCAAGAACGGGACCGTCTTTACAGATACGCTTGTTGCCGTACTTTGTTTTGCATGAGCAACCCATACATGCGCCAAAACCGCAACCCATTCTTTCTTCAAAGCTATACTGGCCGCTTGTAACAGCAACTGCTTCAATCGCCTTGAACATAGGCATAGGTCCGCAGGTGAAGAAATATGTGTAATCCATATCTTTCATAGCATCAGTTACAAAGCCTTTTACGCCGTAGCTGCCGTCAGCTGTTGCAACAACTACCTCAGCACCAAGAGCTCTGAAATCATCTGCAAGGAAAATTTCATCAGCAGTATTAAAACCGAGCACAACAGTTGCCTTTTTACCCGCATCAATAAGCTTTTTGCAAAGATTATAGAGCGGAGGTACACCGACACCGCCGCCAATAAGAAGCGGTTTATCGCCGCACTTATCAAGGCAGTATCCGTTACCGAGACCTACAAGCACATCCAGCACCAGTCCTTCATGCATAAGGCTCATCTGTTCTGTACCGGCACCAACCACCTTGTATACAAGAGTAATTGTTGTTTCATCGTAATCACAGATTGAAATAGGTCTGCGAAGAAATTTACCGTCGAGCTTGATATTAACAAACTGACCGGATGCAGTTATTGCGGAAGTATCGCCCTCGAGCACCATTTTATACACGGTGCCCGTGAGCTGAATATTAGAGAGGATTTTATAGAATCCCTGAGTCATTGATAATCACCTTTTAAGAATCTAAGAATCTATTGTTTAAGCATCAATTGTTGAAATGAAGAGTGTTGTTTCTTCAAGAACATCAAGAAGAACTTTAACAGTATCGAGAGAAGTGAACATTGTTACATTATTTTCAACAGCGCACTGTCTGATTTCGTGACCATCCATAGCTCCGCCGACAGCGTTCATATCTCTTGTGTTGATAACGTAGGTTACATAGCCCTGACGGATGGCCTTAAGAATATCGTCGTTACCATCACTTATTTTGGGCAGAGCATGAGTTCTGATACCGTGTTCTCTGAGGTAATTTGCAGTACCTTCTGTTGCCTGAATGTTGAAGCCCATATTGTAGAAGCGGCGGATAAGCGGAAGAGCCTCTTCCTTATCCTTATCGGAAATGGTTGCAAATACCGTGCCGTAACTCTTGACGTTCATACCGCTTGCCTGAAGTGCCTTGTAAAGTGCACGGCGAAGGCTGTCATCGTAGCCGATTGCTTCACCTGTGGATTTCATTTCAGGTGAAAGGTAAGCATCAAGACCTCTGAGCTTGGAGAATGAGAATGCGGGAACTTTTACATACCAGCGCTTCTTTCGGGGAGCAATTGTATAGTCTATACCCTGCTCCTTAAGAGAGACACCAAGCATACAAAGCGTTGCAATATCAGCAAGGCTGTAGCCTGTTGATTTCGAAAGGAACGGAACTGTTCTTGAGGAACGGGGGTTAACCTCAATAATAAAGACATTTTCATCCTTATCAACGATGAACTGGATGTTGTACAGACCTACAATACCGATACCAAGACCGAGCTTTTTAGTGTAATCGATTATTGTTTCCTGTACCTTTTCGGAGATTGAGAATGTCGGGTAAACGCTGATTGAGTCACCGGAGTGGATACCTGTTCTTTCAACAAGCTCCATAATACCGGGAACAAATACGTCTTTGCCATCGCAGATAGCGTCAACCTCAACCTCTTTACCGACAATGTACTTATCAACAAGAACAGGCTTGTCCTCGTCAATTTCAACAGCTGTTGTGAGATATCTGCGAAGCTGTGCTTCGTCTGCAACGATTTCCATTGCACGACCGCCGAGAACAAATGAAGGACGGACAAGTACGGGGTAACCGATTCTTGCGGCTGCAGCTACACCGTCTTCAATCTTTGTGACAGCCTGACCTTCGGGCTGAGGAATGGTGAGAGACTGGAGAACTTTCTGGAATGAATCACGGTTTTCAGCACGCTCAATAGCGTCACAATCTGTGCCGATAATCTTGACGCCCATATTCTTAAGACCTTCAGAAAGGTTAATAGCAGTCTGACCGCCGAGCGAAGCAACAACACCTTCGGGCTTTTCAAGGTGAATGATGTTCATAACGTCTTCAACACAAAGCGGCTCAAAGTAAAGCTTGTCGGAGCAGGTGTAGTCCGTTGAAACAGTTTCAGGGTTGTTGTTGATAATGATAGCTTCGTAGCCAAACTTCTTGATAGTTGTTACGGCGTGAACGGTTGAATAGTCAAACTCAACGCCCTGACCGATACGGATGGGACCGGAGCCGAGAACGACAATCTTTTTCTTGTCGGACATTCTGGACTCGTTTTCACCCTCATAGGATGAATAGAGATACGGAATATAACCGTCAAACTCAGCTGCACAGGTGTCAATCATCTTATATACGGGGAACATATCGTTAGCCTCGCGAAGCTCAAATACTTCCTTGGCTGTCATACCCCATACGCCTGCAATGTATTCATCGGAGAAGCCCATTCTCTTTGCCTTGTAAAGAACAGCAACATCACCCTTGTTTGCCTTAACTTCATTTTCAAGAGTAATGATATTCTTGAGCTTTTCAATAAAGTACATATCAATTTTTGTTGCGTGGTTAATCATACCGACGTCAATGCCTCTGCGAAGAAGCTCTGCAATTGCATAGAAGCGATCGTCTGTACCGTCAACAATGTACTTAAGAAGTTCATCATCGGAAAAGCTGTCAAACTTTTTGAGATAAAGGTGGTTTACGCCTGTTTCGAGAGAACGAACAGCCTTGAGAAGGCTCTCTTCAACAGTTCTGCCGATACTCATAACCTCACCCGTAGCCTTCATCTGGGTGGAAAGGGTGTTGTTGGCGTTTGTGAACTTATCAAACGGGAAACGGGGCATTTTGGTAACGACATAGTCAATTGTAGGCTCGAATGCACCGTATGTGTTAGCAATTTTGATTTCGTCAAGAGTCATGCCGAGAGCTATTTTAGCCGTAACTCTTGCAATCGGGTAACCGCTTGCCTTGGAAGCAAGAGCAGAAGAACGAGAAACTCTGGGATTAACCTCGATAAGATAATATGAGAAAGAAAGCGGGTCAAGAGCAAACTGAACATTACAACCGCCTTCAATTTTAAGCGCACGGATAATTTTAAGTGCGCTGTCACGGAGCATATTGTGCTCTTTTGCGGTAAGAGTCTGTGTGGGACAGACAACTACGGAGTCACCTGTGTGGATACCGACGGGGTCGATATTTTCCATATTACAAATTGCGATAGCCGTATCGTTGGCATCACGCATAACTTCGTACTCAATTTCTTTATAGCCCTTGATACTCTTTTCAACAAGAACCTGATGAACGGGAGAAAGAGCGAGAGCATTCTTGAGAATTTCCTTGCACTGCTCTTCATTATCTGCAAAGCCGCCACCTGTACCACCGAGGGTGAATGCAGGACGAAGAACAACAGGATAACCGATTTCTTCTGCAGCTGCAAGACCTTCTTCCATAGTGTTAGCAATAAGTGATGGGAGAACAGGCTCACCGAGAGATTCACAAAGCTCTTTAAAAAGCTCTCTGTCCTCTGCCATTTCAATGCTCTTGCTGCTTGTGCCGAGAAGTTCAACACCGCACTCTTTAAGAATACCCTTCTTTTCAAGCTGCATAGCAAGATTAAGACCTGTCTGACCGCCGATACCGGGAACAATAGCGTCGGGACGCTCGTAGCGGATAACCTTTGCAACGTATTCAAGTGTGAGAGGTTCCATATAAACCTTATCGGCAATGGTAGTGTCTGTCATAATTGTAGCAGGGTTGGAGTTGCACAGAACAACCTCGTAGCCCTCTTCCTTAAGAGCAAGACAAGCCTGTGTGCCGGCATAGTCGAACTCGGCTGCCTGACCGATAACAATCGGACCCGAGCCGATAACAAGTACCTTCTTAATATCTGTTCTCTTTGCCATCTTACTTGTCCCCTTTCATAAGATTAATAAATCTTTCATAAAACAGTGAAATTTCACACGGTACATACTGAACGGAATAAACGTTATCCTTTTCGCAGCTTACGCCCTCAACAGTTTTGTCAAAAAGATTAATGTGAGTAATTTTAAGATCTGTACCTTCGACAGACTCAGCATCGATAACGTAGCTGTGGTTCTGTGTATGGTTACGGAATGTGTTATTGATAAGTGAATGAACAGCGTGGTTACAGCCTCTGTGGCCGAACTTAAGCTTATATGTTTTTGCACCGTAAGCAAGACCTATGATTTCGTGGCCAAGACCTACACCGAATATCGGGCACTTACCCTTAAGCTGTCTTACAAGCTCGATAACGCAAGGAACATCCTCGGGATTGCCGGGACCGTCAGAAATATAAATTCCGTCAGGTTTCATTTTGAGAACTTCCTCAGCACTTGTATCAAAAGGAACTATAGTTATATTGCAGCCTCTTGAATTAAGAGTACGGATAAGGCTGAGCTTAATGCCGCAGTCGATAGCAACAACGTTATATTTAGCGTTTGCAGTTCTTGAATACCAGCGCTTTTTGCAGCTTACTGTTTCAACTGCATTCGTAGGAATTTCGGTGCTGCTCAGAATTTCCAGAGCCTTTTCCTTGGTGGTATCTGCACTTGTGAAAAGCACCTTGCAGGTTCCGTTATCACGGATGTGACGGGTAAGCTCTCTTGTGTCAAGACCTTCGATACCGGGAATGTTATAATCCTCCATAACTTCATTGAGAGTTTTTGTAGTGCGGAAGTTAGAGGGAACATCGTTATATTCTCTTACAACAAGGCCGCCGATTGTAGGTACTCTTGACTCAAAATCGTCGTCACATGTACCGTAATTACCGATAATGGGATAAGTCATAACAACCGCCTGATAAGTATAGGCGGGATCAGAGATAATCTCCTGATAGCCCAGCATAGCTGTGTTGAAAACAAGTTCGCACACACGCTCACACTCGCCGCCGAAGCCTTTGCCGTAGAACTCAGTACCGTCTTCAAGAACAATTTTTCTGTCATACTGTTCAAACTGCATTATTTTCTGTTTATCCATACTGCTTTACCTCCGCATACAGTTAATTCACATTTTCCGCTGACTGACATTCCTTCAAAAGGTGTGCTTCTGCCCATCGAAAGGAATTCATCAGGGTTGATTTTATAATACTCCTCAAGATTATAAACGCAGTAGTCATCAGATTTAAGCTCAAGACCAAAGCGTTTTCTTGGGTTGATTGACATTAGTTCGATAAGTTTATGAAGTGTAATTGCACATTCTTCTTTTACAAGCTGAGTGAACAGAACAGGAAAAGCTGTTTCTATTCCGACAACACCCATAAGACTGTCTTTCAGGCCCTTAGACTTTTCCTCAGCACTGTGAGGAGCATGGTCAGTAGCTATCATATCAATAGTACCGTCCTTAATACCCTCGATAAGTGCAAGCCTGTCCGCCTTACTTCTGATCGGCGGATTCATTTTGAATCTGCCATCCTCCTGCAAGTCGCTGTCATCAAATACAAGATAGTGCGGAGCAGTTTCGCAGGTAACATCCACTCCCCTTTTCTTGGCTTGTCTGATTAATTCAACACTTTCTTTTGTTGAAATGTGGCAGACGTGGTACTTACAGCCAACCTGTTCAGCAAGACGAAGGTCACGCTCTATCGGTTTCCATTCACTCTCACTGCAAATGCCCTTGTGATCGTGCTGTTTTGCATATTCGCCGTCGTGGATATATCCGCCGCGCAGCAAAGAGTTGTCTTCACAATGAGCAACTATTATCTTGTTAAGAGCTTTGGCATTTTTCATAGCCTCAAGCATCATTTCTTCGCCCTGAACTCCCCTGCCGTCATCCGAAAATGCACAGCAGTATTGAGCAAGCGACTCGAAGTCGGAAAGCTGTTCACCCTTCTGCCCTACGGTAATTGAAGCATACGGATGAACGTTGATTAAAGCATCTTTTTCAATAATATCCAGCTGTTGATTAATTGACTCAACACAATCAGGTACAGGGTTAAGGTTAGGCATTGAAAAAACGTCTGTATATCCGCCTCTTGCCGCAGCAGCAGTACCGCTTGCTATGGTTTCTTTATAAAAAAAACCCGGCTCTCTGAGATGAACGTGAACATCACAAAAGGCGGGAAATATAATACAATTATTAAATTTGAAGTCATTATCCTGACCTCCCTGAAGAGTGACCTCAGAGAAATCTGTTTTAACGAATTTACCGTTTTCATATTTAAGACAATTGTTAAAGACGGCCTTCATATTTTCTCCTTTTAAGCATACGGTTAATAAGTAAAAACCTTAGGAAATATGTTACCACACACACACCGTTTTGTCAATAAATCCAAGGGTAAAACGAGGTGAAAATAAGAGGGTTTTTTTTATGCAAATTTACCATAATGCCAAAATGATTTTTGGTATTGTAATTAATAAAGATAAATGTTATTATATTTAAAAATGTGAGGTGGTTATTTTGAAAAATAAAAACCAAACCGTAAACAATATAATTACGGTCATAATCGGCTGTCTGCTTATGGGTTTCCTTTGGCGAATCAGAGGTGAACACGGCTGGGGTGCCGCTTGGGGGGTACTAAATGCCGGCTTTATTTATACACTCTTTGTAGTTCTCTTCAAAGGTGTACGTGAGAAACTGAATATCGGCTGGCTCGCCGTAACATCTGTAAGCTTTATGCTTACCGTACCCGCCTGGGGAACAATACTCGACCAGATTACCGGTGTGCTTGTTGAGGCTGAATTAAATAATGGTACTCCCGTTTATGTTTCTGTTTTCTCTGCTGTATTTCTTATGTTGTGCATAGGCTTCGGTATGGCAACACTTTTCGGAATACTTCTTGGCAGAGGTTTCAGCGATAAACAATGGAAAACCAAAGATCTGGTTATCCTGATCGCTGTTTTCTACATAACCGATCTTGTTACAAAGGCTTCTGTTTCCCATTGGATTCTCGGACTTGTGCAGCCTGAAGCCGCTCAGACCTTTGAAGCCGTACTTGCTGAAAACGGCATCGAAGGAAGCGCATGGAAAGTATATCTTCAGCACTTTGACGACGTTTCATGGGCAAAGAAAATACCCAACAGTAACAGCATCGGCAGAAACTATTTCCAGTCTGTCGAATGTATCTCCGCAATGCTCAGAAGCATCGCTGCAATTGTCACAGCAAGATTTATCATTAAGGATAAAATAGCCGCAAAAACCGGTCTTGTTGTTTCATCTGCCTTTGCTTTCGCAATTGCTTTTGCAGACCTATTCTTCTATTTTGGCGACGGCGGTTACCACAAACTCGGCGAAAATATCTTCCCTGCAAGCATTGCTCCCTGGTCATGTTGGGAATACTTTACCGGCTTTATTGCCGGCGGAATAATAACCGCATATCTCATCAGACTCAAAGCAAGCAAAGACGTGCCCGAGCTTGCATTTGACAAAGTACCTCAGAAGGCAAACAACATACTCACATTCATTGCAGGCTTTATATTCCTTATCGGTGTAAGTATTGTCAGACCCATTCTTGAAAGATACGATTACAATATTGTATATCAGATAATCTTTACAATTATCGCAGTGCTTGCCGCAGTGGCTTTGGTTATTGTCCTCATCAAAAAATGGGGATTTGATATGTCAAAAATTGACGCATCAAAATATTCCGCAATCCTTCTTCCCTTCTTTATGTGCTTTATGTTTGCTTCCTACCTCTTTACGGGTGGCGCAGAGTACGGAGACTATATGAGCTTCAATATGTTCCACCTCTGGTGTTGCCTGGTTTCATTTGTCATCGTTCTCATATGGAGCATCAACAAGGCAAAGAAAATACGATAAATCATTATAAAAAACAGCCATCAATTAAGATGGCTGTTTTGCTGTTTATTCAGGTAATACTTCATAAAGAATAAGTTCAGAAGATAGAGATGCAGAAATATTAGCAGTAATACCGTTCTGCATTATCAATGCACCTGATATTTCAAAGTTAGTACGTGAATTATCGAAATAAATTCTGTAATTCTTTGAAACGTCAAGACCCTTAGGCTTTATATTTACCTGTTTTTTGCCACTGAAAGAAGCGTTAAATACACCTATTGAGCCCCGATTGCCATCTTTTGATGCAACTTCAATAATTACGTTGCCGCTATTACGCGCGGTTTTAGTATCGGGAGTATGATGGTAAACCTTGCTTTCAGGCAAGAACGGACGGATAAAGCTCTTATAAAGATTTACGCTGTGCTTTATAAACTCCATCTGTAACGGATTTGTAGCAGTTGCAGCGGGTGCGACAACATTGAGCGACATATGACCAAGCATAGTATTTCTCATATGGGCATCAAAGGCACCGTCCTCATGGCAACCCATACCGGCAAAAAGTCTGTCAACTCTTTCAGGCGGAAGTGCCATAGTCATCCCGTTTGTGATAAATACTGAACGCGGATAACGCTGACAATCGCTGACCCATGTGTGGTTAAACGCTTTCATCATGCCAAGGTCTGTTCTTGCACCGCCACCTGCACAGTTTTCAAAAATGACATTCGGAAAACGCTTTTTGAGCCTGCGGTACATAGTATAAACAGCTGCATAATGACGAAGTGAAACACATTCTTTTGTTCCGTATGCAGTATCCTTTATTGCAAAATGTTCACGGAAATTCACATTGAAATCAACCCTGAGTAAATCAAGTTTGTATTCGGTAATAATTCTTGCAAGCTCATCCTCAGCCCATTTTGCGGCTTCGGGGTTAGTCATATCAAGCAGATTGCCTGTTTGCTCTCCAAAAACGTTATTAAGACGCCATTCAGGCTTTTCAGTAAACATTGGGCAGAATTTACCCAAGCGCTCGATTTCTACCCAGAGGGCAAATTTCATGCCTTTATCGTGGCAGTAATCTGAAATCTCTTTCAAGCCGTTGGGATATCTTTCGACATTGGGAACATTGAAACCGTTGTATTCTCCCCACATCATTTCCTTGTTCGGAGGATTCTGCCAGCCTGCATCAATTATAAATATCTCGCCGCCCATTTCGGCAAATTGGTCAATAAACGCTTTACTTGTTTCAACTGACATATCGTGTTCAGCACCCATACCGCAGCCTATAAGAAGTGAAGACGGGTCTGCCTCGGGCATATTGAGAACAGATTTTCGGATGTGAGCATGCATTTCGTTCACGGCAGAATCAATATCACCGTGAACAAGTCCTATATGCACTTCAGGTGTCACAAAGCTTTCACCGGGAGCGAGAACAAGCAAAGGAGATATACCGGTAACTTCAGCTTTAAATGAAAGGTAGGTGTTGTTCCTGCCCTGCTGTGCGTTATAATCGACGGTAAATCTGCAGCCGCCGCTCCAACCGAGCTGAGAAAACCAAATATCACCTGTTACGTTGTTGCGTATAAAAAACACAGGATGGCGGTGCCTGTCACGGTTATACCTGATATCAATGCATGTATTATCGGGCATAAGTTTATGCCACGAAAACATACCCTCAAAGCCCCACTCATCATCGTCAAAATAACCTATTGAATAAAAATCGCTTATATCCTCACCGTTATGCATCATACGTCTTAAATCCATAGACTCTATTCCGCCTGAAAAAAGGCTGAGTCTGCTGATATTGACAGGCACCTCTGAAAGGTTTTCCACATCAAGCCAGCGCGTAAACATCTGCGTTCCGCCAAGCAGCGTATGAACACGGATTCTTAGCGGCATAAGCTCGCTGTCCAGAGTAAGAACGGTATGAACACCGTTTTCTTCTCTTATTTTATCAAAATCAACAAACTTAAGTGAAAAATCAAGACAGCAACCGTTAACAGTAAGATTAAATGCATAAGGCTCACCGAAACGCCTGTAATCAAGGCGGCTTGGACAATTAGTAAGCACATTCAGCGGATATCCCGCGCTATTATAACCAAGACTGACAAGTGTACCGTTGATAAATCCTTCCTCGTAAACGGCAAAACCGCTTCTGTAGCAGAAAACAGGATTCTCTCCGGGCTGATAATACACATCAAAAAATTCGGATTTATTATTCATACCGTCAGCTCCCTGATAGTTTTTTACAGTACAAATATACCACCTCCTCACATTACAGTCAACAAAAGTAAAATTAAATTAAGAAAATATCTATTGATTATTCCGAAAATTATGATATTATTGTAATATAATCTTAAATAGATGAAAGGGATATATTTATGGCAAAATATCTTATTGTAAACGCTGACGACTACGGAATGTGTCACGCTGCCAACGAGGCTGTAGCAGAGCTTTTTGAGGGCGGCTGGCTTAAATCCGCTACCATTATGATGCCCTGCCCTACAGCTGCAGAAGCAGTTGAGTTTTCCAAAGCTCATCCCGAGCACGCAATTGGAATTCACCTTACTATGACAAGTGAATGGGGCAAATACCGCTGGAAGCCGCTCACAAACGGCAAAAGCCTTATAGATGAAGAAGGCTTTATGTGGCACGAAAGCGATCAGGTTGAAAAGAACGCATCTTACGAAGACCTCGAGGCTGAAATCCGTGCACAGATTGACCTTGCGCACAGCATGGGTATGAAGCCCTCACACACAGATAACCATATGGGCTCTCTTTACGGCCACTACACGGGCAGACTCGGTCTTGCAAAAATGACTCTTCGTATCTGCGGTGAATACGGATATGCTTACCGACTTTACACTATGCACGACAAGAGAATCTGCCCCAAAGGTACACCCTATTTCCTCTATGCGGCAATTACTCTTCTTTCCAAAAAGTGGGGCAAAAAGTATAATGTTGTAATTCCTGATTATCTCCTCTTCCCCGATTGGAACGATGATATGCGCGTAAGCTATGAGGTTTACAGAGATACCATTCTTAAGATTTGGACAAACATTCCCGACGGCGTAACAGAAACCTTTGTTCACCCCTCTGTTGAGAGCGATGAACTCAAGGGCATCACAGGAAGATGGCAGGACAGAGTCTGGGAATATCAGCTTATGAAAGACCCCTATGTACATAAATACCTCAAAGACCACGGCGTTGAGCTTATCAGCTACCGTGAGCTCATCAAGATGAAGGGCGGCACCGTAAAGGGCTGATAAAAAAATATATAAATACGGCACACACTTCTCAACGGAAAGTGTATGCCGTTATTTTTGTTTATTAATCTCTGCGAAGAGCATCTATAGGAAGCATTTTAGCAGCCCTGCGCGCAGGATAGATTCCGAAGAATATACCAATTGCACTGGAAAAACCTACTGCAAGCAGAATTGTTGTAAACTGAACTTCTATAGGCACACCGACAAAAGCTGCAACCGCCAGTGCTCCGCCGACACCTATGACCAAACCAATAAAACCACCAATACAGCATAGAATTACTGATTCAGTGAGGAACTGTAACATAATGGTAGAGGTTTTGGCGCCGAGAGCTTTTCTTATACCTATTTCACGTGTACGCTCAGTAACGGAAACAAGCATAATATTCATAACGCCGATACCGCCGACAACAAGTGATATCGCACCGACCGCCGCAATAAATGCGGTAAAAACATTGATAACGGTATCTATCAGCTCGATATATGTTGCCATATTCGTAACCTTATACATACCCTGACCTGCATTAGAATGTCTTGCCTCAAGAACATTTGCTGCAGAAGCGCCTGCGCTGTCAAGGAATTTGTCATCCTTGGCGGTAAGATAAAGCATCTGGTATCTGCCGCTCTGACCGAAAAACTCATTAAAGGTTGTTGACGGAATCATAACGCTTACCATAGTACCCATCATACTATTAGCTTCCATCATCTGTGACATCGATTCCGTGTCCATATTGGTCATAGCTGTACTGTCACCGACACCGATAATTTTAAAAGAAACGGTATTTCCGTTATAGCTGAGATTGATTTTTTCACCGACACAGTTTTCATAACCAAAAAGTGTGTAAGCGCTTATATTGTCTATACAACAGACATATCGAGCGGCATCGCAGTCAGCCTCACTGTAAAATCTGCCGTACATCATAGCAGCATTCATAATATAACGAAAATCGGTAGTTCCTGCCATTATCATTGCAATGCCGTTTTCCGTATCTGTTGAGCAGGTAGTCATATTCATAGCCATAGGCGAAACAACATCCACGCTGTCAAGCTGTTTGATTGCCGCAACATCATCATCGGTTATATAATCGTTTTTTGATGCAATATCCGACGAAACTGTTATACTGACCATATTTGAGCCCATAGACTCAATCATACCGACAATATAATCACGGCCGCCGTTACCGACGGTTACAATCGCGATAACAGATGCTACACCGATAATAATGCCAAGCATAGTAAGCAATGAACGGGTCAGATTTGTCTTGATACTGAAAACGGCAATGCGGATATTTTCAATAATATTCATATCTCATATCCTCGCCGTCAGACAGCCGCTTCATCAGTCGGGCTTTCATAAGGTGTAGCAACAACCTTCTTACCCTCTTCGGCAATTTCCTGAAGTGCACTTGACTGATTCTGAACAATCTTATCGCCTTCGGAAACACCCGAAACAATCTGATACTGCGTATCAGATGCAAGACCGATTTCAACTTCTACACGAGAAACGGTATTTGTTTTTTCATCAAATTTATATACGAAATTACCTGCCGAGCTTGTTTCGACCGCTTCAATCGGTACAACAACGGCATTATCAACGGTATCGACAATAATATCGATATTGACATCAATACCGATTATAATGCGTTCATCAGGATTTTTGATGAGAACACGGGCGGGAATAGTGTTTGAACTGCCTGTAGTAGCACCAGTCATGCTGCCGAACATCGACGTGATATCAAGTCCGGAACCGCCTCCGGCTACCGGGCTGATAAACACAACCTCGCCCTCATACTGCTTACCGAGCGACTCGATTGTAGCAGTCTTTCCGACCTGAACATCCAGTATATCTGCCTTGCCTAGTGAGAAAGAAGCGATAAAGCTGTCATAGTACTCAACCGCAAGACCTACACTTGTCTGTGTGCCTGAAGACATAAACGATGAAAGCAGACCTGTAACATCAGTCGTTGAGCCCGAAACAAGACCGAGCAAAGAATTGATATCAACAGAAGAAGCAGAGGAAGAAGCTGCGGGAACAAATGCCTGGCCTGCTACAATATTGAGCTCACTTACAATGCCTGCACCCTGTGCATACCAGCCTTTTTCAAGATTCTTGACAGCTGTTTTTGCTGAATCAAGGTTTGCTTTTGCAGTATTCATCATTGACTCATAGGTAGAGCCGAGAACATTCTTTGACTGAGTTTCGAGCAATCCAATCTGCGCCTTGAGCGACATAACATTAAGCTGAGCGCTCATAAGCTCAGACTCTGCTGAGGACATACCCATGAGCGAAGACATATCGAAGCTTACAGAACTTGTCATACTGTCGATAATATCTGAAATGCTCTTGCGGCTGGCACCTCTGCGTGCAAATTTTGCAAAAAAATCTCTGATTTCCTGTTCTGTGTATTCGTTTCTGAGAAGTGTGGCAAGTTTAGAGTAGTCGATTGAATCAACCCATGCGGGAACATTTTTTTCGTCGCTTTTGCCTTCTTCCTTTTCGACGGCAGCAGAAAGCTCCTCAATCTGCTTGGTATAATCAGCAATCTGTACACGCAAGGCGGGAATTTTAGCTGCTGCCTCCTGTGCGGCAGAAACAGAATTATAATAAGTGACCTTTGCAGCATCGTACTCACTCTGTTTAACGGCAACAATACCGCTTAGTGAGGACGGTTCAAACGTTGCAAGAAGTTGGCCTTCCTCAACCTTGTCGCCTAACTTTACAAATACATCTTTTACAACTACACCGCTGTATATGACAAATTCCCCTCTGTTTGTCGATTCAACTGTACCCGTAGTCGAAAGTGTCTGCGTAATGGGTGCTGTTGCTACATTCATAATAACCGCTTTGTACCTGTTGTCAGTTTCACGCTTGACAAAGATAACTGCAGCGGCAATAATCGCAACAACCAAAACCAGCGAAACCGCAATCTTCGCTGTCTTTTTGTTTTTCTTCATCTACAATGCCTCCAAAGTGATTATTTCAAAGCCGACAAAGCTCTTTGACCGATATCGGTACGCTTATGTACACCCTCAAAATCAATTGTTGCTGCAGCAGCATACGCCTTTTCAAGTGCGTTTTTAAGAGTTTCAGCTTTAGCTGTTACACCGAGAACTCTGCCACCGTTAGTAAGAATCTTACCGTCTTCACACTTTGTACCGGCGTGATATACGGTTGCACCGTCAACATTACCCTTTTCATTAAGACCGTTGATTTCAATACCTTTTTTGTATGAGCCGGGATAACCGCCTGAAGCCAGAATTACACAAGCACAGGCTTCATCAGAAAACTCAACGGAAATTTCAGCAAGCTTTTCGTCTGCAACAGCTTCGATAACATCAATAAGCGGTGTTTTGAGAAGCGGAAGTACAACCTGAGTCTCGGGGTCGCCGAAACGAGAATTATACTCGATAACCTTCGGTCCGTCGGGTGTGAGCATAAGACCGAAATAGAGACAGCCCTTGAAAGGACAGCCTTCAGACTGCATAGCCTTTATTGTGGGTACAAAAATTGTATCCATACATACCTTTGCTATTTCTTCAGTATAGAACGGGTTGGGAGCAACAGTACCCATACCGCCGGTGTTAAGGCCCTTATCACCGTCAAGTGCACGTTTGTGATCCATTGAAGAAACCATTGGAGCGACAGTTTTACCGTCAGTGAAAGACAAAACAGAAACCTCTGGACCTGTAAGGAATTCCTCAACAACAATGTTGTTACCCGATGCACCAAAAACCTTATCTTCCATTATTGACTTAACAGCATCAGCAGCCTCTGCCATATTTTCAGCAATTATAACACCCTTACCGAGTGCAAGACCGTCCGCCTTGACAACAACGGGGAATTTATTCTGCTCTTCAATGTATGCAATTGCCTTGTCTGCATCGGAAAAGACTTCATATGCAGCTGTGGGTATACCGTATTTTTTCATAAGATTTTTTGAGAAAACCTTACTGCTTTCAATTCGTGCAGCTGCGGCTGAAGGACCGAAGCATTTAAAACCTTCGTTTTCAAATGCATCAACCATACCTGCGGCAAGCGGGTCATCGGGAGCAACAAAAACAAAATCAACATTCTGTTCCTTTGCAAGTGCAATCATTCCCTCGATATCCATAACAGATACATTGAAGCACTCTGCATCAAAAGACATACCACCGTTGCCGGGCGCACAGATAACGCTGTCCACTCTGTCGCTTTCAAGCAGTTTTTTTACAAGAGCGTGCTCTCTGCCGCCTGAGCCTACCATAAGAACTTTCATATTTTAACCCCTTTCGAATATATACGCATTTATTTATCGATGTATTATAACATATTATTTAGTAAATATAAAGAGGTATGCGAAAATTTAACAATTTCACAATAACAACAAGACAGTTATCATATTTTTGCAAAAATCATATACTGATTATCAGAGATATATTTAGGAGTGATTACATTGGACAGCTTTGACAAGCAGATTGAAAGATACAGGCAGGAACTGGTAAAGTATGTGCAAAAGCACGGCACGGTATATTACGGTCAGGAAGATATGATAAACCAAAATGCAGAAAAAAATGACAGGAAGCCAAAATATAACGCCGTATATATCAACAACAGACCAATGCCGACAGAATACGACGGAAATGATGATTCCGGTGTATCACCGTCAGGCTCATCTGTAATTGAAGAAACAAGTGCTAATACACCCTTATACAATAATTTGGACGAATTCACAAACGACAATTCAAAAGCAGGAAAACTAAGAGTTCAGGCTTACGCTTCGCAACAGGTTTTCCCGATACAAAATGCCAGAGTAACGGTAGAAAAGGAATTCCGCAACGGAAAATTTTTGTTTAATGAAAGCTATACGGATATCGACGGTGTTGCTCAAAACATTGTACTCCCCGCAAAAGACAGGCGTCTTTCCCTTACCGCCGGAGGAGAAATACCCTACACCACTTACACGGTAACGGTTACTCACCCACAATTTGAAACTCTAGTCTTTGACAGAGTACCGATTTTTGATTCGATAGAATCAATGCAGCCTGCTGCTATGGTTCCAAAATCAGACTCGCTCACCTCGAAAGTAATTATGGACACCGATGCAGGGCCGGTGAGGAGATAAATTATGCCTACGCCTACCGTACCAGAAACTATAACCGTACACATCGGTCCCCCGGATTCGGCAGCTCAGAACGTTACTCTGCCATTTGCCGATTACATTAAAAATGTCGCCTCAAGCGAAATTTACCCGACATGGCCCGAAAGCTCTTTAAGAGCAAATATTTATGCAATTATTTCTTTTGCACTCAACAGATATTATACGGAATTCTACCGAAGCAGAGGATATGATTTTGATATAACATCCTCCACACAATACGACCAGAAATTCATTAATAAGCGTGAGATTTTTGAAAATATCAGCCTTATTGTCGACGATATTTTCAACGATTATGTTACAAAGGGCAATCAGATTCAGCCGTATTTCACAACTTATTGCAACGGTACAACGGTAACGTGTGACGGTCTTTCGCAATGGGGAACGGTTTCCCTCGCTGAACAAGGACTAATACCCTTTGAAATACTGCAATACTATTACGGTGATGATATAAACATCGTGCAAAACGCACCTATAAGTGCAAATGTGCCCTCGTACCCGGGGATAATTTTCCGTCTTGGGTCCGCAGGTGAAGATGTCAGAACAATTCAACGACAACTCAACAGAATCGCCTCAAATTACCCGTCAATCCCCAGAATACCGCAGATTAACGGTATTTATGATGAAACCACAAGGCGTGCTGTAGAACAATTTCAACAAATTTTCAACCTTACCCCCGATGGTGAGGTCGGCAAAGCAACCTGGTATAAAATCAAACAGATTTATAACGGTGTTAAAAAACTGTCTGAACTATATTCGGAAGGTATAACCATAAGTGAGGCTCAAAGGCAGTACAGACAAGTTCTACAAAGTGGTGACACCGGCACAGACATTGCCACACTGCAATACTATCTTGATTTTCTCGCATCGTTTTATGACACATTGCCCGACATAACAATTGACGGAGTTTTCGGCAATGAAACCTTAAACGCCGTACTTGCTTTTCAACGGCAATTCAATCTTCCTCAGGACGGCATTGTCGGCAGGCAAACCTGGTACGCCATTCAGGATGCATATGACGCCGTACTGCGCGCCTTACCTGATGAATACAGAAGTTATTCGGCTTTCTTATACCCCGGATACTTAATTACAACGGGTGCAACAGGCAAAATAGTAGAACAGCTTCAGACTTTTATTAACACAATTGCACGAAACGACCCTGCTGTGCCTTCCGTTACGGTTGACGCAGATTACGGGCCTGCAACGGAAAATGCGGTAAGAGCGATACAAAGAATTAGCGAAATTCCCGAAAACGGTGCTGTAGGGCCGTTAACATGGAATGCTATTATAAATATGTACAACGAGTTCAGAGAATAAAAGTAATAATTTGCGGCAAAATTTAATTAAACAATTAACGGAAGTGATTATTTTGCCGCAGGATTTTTCAAATGATTACAAATACAATATTAAGCTTATTGACAGCACATTACGGGTAACGGAAAGTTTTGACATTGTCTGCCGTAATTTTGAATTTGCCCAAAAGCAAGCCAAGCTATACTTTGTTGACGGCCTTGTCAAAGACGATTCAATGGTAAAGGTTATACAAGGCGTTCAGGCTGTTACCGAAGAAAAATTGAAAAAAGCACCGACCGCCAGGGATTTTGTCAATCAATTTATCAGCTATATTGAAACAGATGTAACGGGAAGCATTGAGTTTGTAACAACAATGGTACTTTCCGGCGCACTATGTATAATGATTGAAGGCTATGAGCAAGCCATAATTATTGATGCGAGGACATACCCCGTAAGAAGTGTCGGTGAGCCTGAAAATGACAAAGTGCTCAGAGGCGCTCATGACGGTTTTACAGAAACAATGATATTCAATACTGCCCTGCTCAGGCGTAGAATGAGAAACCCTCAGCTTACGGTAAAATACAAGAATGTCGGTACCCTTTCCAAAACTGACCTTGTTATCTGCTACATCGAGGATAAGGTCGATAAAAAAGCGTTAAATGCAATTGAAGAAAAAATCAATAATGTAAAAATAAAAAATCTTCCCATGGGTCAGGCTTCACTTGCTGAATCTCTGCTGAAAAAGCAACATTTCAATCCATTTCCGAAAATTAGATATACAGAAAGACCCGATGCCGCGGCAGCAAGCATAAACGAAGGCAGTATCGTTATTATGGTTGACAATTCACCCTCGGCTATGATTGTTCCCACGGGCATATTTGATTTTTTGCAGGATTCAAACGATTATTATTTTCCTGCATTGATTGGCTCATACCTAAGAATAATCCGTATGCTGATTTTTGCATTGACTCTGTTATTGACGCCAATATGGCTGCTTCTTATTCAGAATGAACAGGTTATACCGCCATGGTTGGAATTTATAAAAATTCAGGATGAATATCTGATTCCGCCTTTTGCACAACTGCTGATTGTAGAAATTATCATTGACGCATTAAAGCTGGCTTCACTAAACACACCGTCAGCGCTGAGCAACTCTTTAAGCATAGTAGGTGCTCTCGTTCTTGGAGAATTTGCCGTGCAGTCGGGCTGGTTGTCATCGGAAGTAGTGCTTTATATGGCTTTTGTAGGTATAACTAATTTCACTCAGCCGAGCTATGAATTGGGATATGCATTCAAACTTTGCAGAATGATGATGATAGTGCTTATTGCCCTGTTTAACCTTTGGGGATTTATCGCAGGTCTTTTGATAACAACAGCACTCATCACATTCAATTCAACAATTACAGGCAGATGCTATCTTTACCCGCTGATTCCATTCAATTGGCAGAAGCTTTCCGGCCTGCTAATACGAAAAAGATTAAACGATAGAAACAATTGATTTTAACCGCCTTTCGAGGCGGTTAATTTAATAATATTATTGATTTTATATTTATGTTTTGTTAAAATCAATATATGAATATCTGATTATCGGAGGTTTATTAGAATGCTTAAAAGTCTATTCAAGGCTACCGCTGCCACAGTAGCGGCAACAGGCATCGCCCTTACTATTAATAAAAAGACTATTTCTGCGCCCGCAGTTGCAGCAAGAGCCGTTAACGCCGCGAAAGTTACCAAAAAAAGCGAAAAGAATTACGATAACGGGATTGCACTTACACCGCCTATGGGCTGGTCGAGCTGGAACACTTTCCGCAGAAATATAAGTGAAAAACTCATTTTAGAAATTGCATACGCTATGGCAAACAGCGGACTGAAAGAAGCAGGCTATCAATATGTTAACCTTGACGACTGTTGGCAGTCATCCGCAAGAGATGAAAACGGCCGATTTGTTGCTGACTATGCTACCTTTCCGAGAGGAATCAGACCGCTTGTTGACGAGATTAACGAAATGGGTCTTAAGGTCGGTATCTACTCATCAAACGGTACGCACACCTGTGAGGATCTACCTGCTTCGCTCGGTTTTGAATCTATTGACGCTGACACATTTGCGGAATGGGGTATTGAATACTTCAAGTATGATTTCTGCCACAATAAACCCACATCAACCGCTGCGCCCAATATTGAAAAAATGGTTGTAAGTGATATAAATGGCAACGACTTGCTCGCTTTCAATGCTGCAGACGCCGTGCTTACAGGTCACGCAAGAGTTGCAAAGGACCATAAATATCCCAATGAATATATTACGGGTCTGAGTGGAAATATCGGTACCGCAACTTATAATGGTGTTGATGTTGACGAAGACGGTGAATATATCCTGAGCTTCACTCTCAGAAAGAGCGGCCCTTACTACAAGTATGCAAAAATTGTTGTAAACGGCACGGAAGAATATGAAATGACAACCGCACCGACAAAGGTACAGGGCGGCGAAGGCAAAGCACAGGTACCTGTAAAACTGAACAAAGGCACTAACTCTGTTAAGATATTCAATCCATTTGCTTCCCGTATGGATGCCGCAGCACATCAGTACACAAAAATGGGACTTGAACTCAAGAGAGCCACAAAAGAATACGCCGAAAGAATGGGCGTTGAAGAGAAGCCGATTTGTTACTCAATCTGCGAATGGGGTCTTAACAGACCGTGGAACTGGGGCAAGGAAGCAGGTAATCTCTGGCGAACGACAATGGACATTAGAGCAACATGGGCATCAATTGTTTCAATTTACGAACAGAATGTCCGTCTTGCAAAATACGCAGGACCCGGCGGATGGAACGACCCGGATATGCTTGAGGTTGGTAACGGCGCACTCACACTTGATGAAAACAAAGCACATTTCACGCTCTGGTGTATGATGGCTGCTCCACTTATCCTTGGCAACGATATACGCCGCTTTATCAACGACGACGGCTCCGTAAAAGATAACGATGAAATCCTTAAAATCCTTACAAATAAAGATCTTATTGCAATTGATCAGGATGCTCTCGGTTTTCAGTGCGTAAGGCACAAGACCAACATCAAGGTTGATGTACTTGTAAAGCCGCTTTCAGACGGCACAACAGCAGTCTGCTTCTTTAACAAATTTGGTGAAGCCATCGAAGAAGAGCTTAATATCAAGGAAATCATCGGCAAGGATTACTGCAATCTGCCCGAAGCAGAAGAATACGAATGTAAAGAGTTATGGACAGATGACGAGTTTGATACCGACGGCGAAATTGAAGCATATCTCCTCCCCCATTCAGTAAAGATCTATAAAATCAAAGCAAAAGAGGACTAAATTATGGCTCCCCTAAAAATTACTGTAATAACCGACACCCACTATTATTCGCCCGAAACAGGCACCGAAGGAAAGGCTTATGAGGCTGCGCTTATGCGCAGTCAGAAACTGCTTGATGGCAGCCGTGAGGTACTGCAGGCCGCTTTCGATAAAGTTGCTGACGATCAATCAAGCGACATTCTTCTGATTGCAGGCGATGTCACAAACGACGGTGAGAAATGTGCACACGAAGAATTCAGGGAAATGCTACGTGCGCTTAAATCAAAAGGCAAGCAGATTTTTGTCATCACCGCAACACACGATTACAAAGAAAAGTGCAAAAAATATGTCGGTGACAAAATTGATGAAATGCCGGGACTCCTGCGTGAAGAGCTTTATGATTTTTACGCTGAATTCGGTCCTGAACAGGCTTTATCTTCAAAACCTGAATATATGAGCTATGTTGTTCAGTTGCCGAATAACATCCGCCTTTTCGCACTAAACGATGACAGAGGCGTCGAAGGCGGAATGTATGAGTGGGTAAAAGAACAAGCCGAAGATGCACGCAAAAACGGTCAGTTCATTGTTGCGATGACTCACCACCCCATTATTCCTCCATCCCCTATGTACGAGCTCATAGGTAAGGGTGATATGCACCGCAATTATAAGGACAGAAGAAAAGAATACGCCGATATGGGTATTCAATTTATGCTCACGGGTCACACTCACACCCACAATATCGGTAGGATATTTTCAGACAGAGGCAACGCTTTTTACGCAATCAGCACGGGCTCAACCTGCGGTTATCCTGCACCGATAAGAAAGGTCAAAATAGACGCCGACAATAAAACTGTTAATATATCAACCGAAACAATTGAAAAAGCAGATATTGACACAAATGGACTCACCCTGAAAGAGTACCTGAAAAAACAGCTTATCGGCGTTATCGGCGATATGATAAAGGCGGCAGGCAGTGATATTGACAAATTTGCTTATATGGCTCAGGGTATCAGCATTAAGCCCAAGCTTGTTTACCGCTTCGGCTGGATAATAAAGCCTATATTCAAATTCCTGAACAATGTTAAGTTTTCAACCTTTGCCGCTTGGACAAAGAAAGAAACAGGTCTTAAAAAATCAGATATTG
Organism: Acutalibacteraceae bacterium; assembly: GCA_045650165.1. Taxonomy (GTDB): domain Bacteria; phylum Bacillota; class Clostridia; order Oscillospirales; family Acutalibacteraceae; genus UBA8612. The sequence continues at coordinate 91,957 of JAZRQW010000018.1, forward strand.
AAGCAATCAAAAACGACAAAGTTATTGATTTCATTATTAACCTTGTTTCAAACCTCTTTTCGGGTGAAAACAATATGGATTTAACCGACCCGAAATGCCGTATATACATAGGTTTTTTAAGAATAATCGACAGCATACTTTCAACGATTCACGTCAATCTGGGTAAGCTTGTAAAGGTTGCTCCTGATGCGGTCGGTCTTCTGGCGCCGCTTGCACACAAAGCCGAGTTTGATGCTTATAAAACAAAATTGCCGATATTTGATTATGTTGACGAAAGCTCAAAGCGTGAAGTACCTCAAACGGAAGAGCCATTTGCAGAAATACCCAAGAGCAAAAAAGGCCCTGCGATAATCATAACAGGTCTGCTGTCTGTAATTATTTTGCTGCCTGTAATATTACTGATGATTTTATTCGGTTTCATAAACAACCAAATTAAATACGGAAAGAAAATCAAGGGATAAATTATGCTTAACAAAATCATTGAAACAGTAAAAGAAGCCGGAAAAATTATTCTTTCCGCACACAACCAGGAAAACACCGTTACCGCTAAAGAAGGCAAGAAAAATTTCGTTACAAAGTACGACGTTGCCGTACAGGAGTTTTTATTTACCGAACTCGGCAAAGCGTTTCCCGAAGCCGAATTTGTCGGCGAAGAAGGCGAAACCAACCTTGAAAACAAGGGGTTAAGATTTATTATCGACCCGATTGACGGTACAACAAACTTTATGCAGGACTACCACTGCAGCTGTATCTCCGTTGCGTTGTGTAAGGAAAACGATATTATTGCAGGCGTTGTGTATAACCCGTACACAGGAGAAATATTCAGCGCAGAAAAAGGCAAAGGCGCCTACCTCAACGGCGAAAAAATCACAGTCAGCGAGCGTCTCCTTTCAGATGGACTTGCGCTTTTCGGCACATCCCCCTACCATCCCGAAAACACAGACGAAACCTTTGCGCTTTTAAGAAAAGTCTTTGATTTTTCAAGAGATATACGCAGAAGCGGATCTGCAGCATACGATATCTGTATGGTTGCCTGCGGAAGATGTGAAGTGTTCTTCGAAAAAGAGTTGCAACCTTGGGATGTAGCGGCAGGAACGCTGATTTTAAAAGAAGCTGACGGAATAGCAAAAAATTATGAAGGCGATGAAATAGATTTTTCAAAGCCGAATGATGTTATATTTGCAAACCCGAAAGCGTACGAAGAATTTATAACGCTGTTATAACAAAAAGCGACGAGATAACTCGTCGCTTTTTTCTTAATATACAGCTTTTGTTATAACTACGTTAGAATCGGTTGTATATGTCCAATTCGTTTCAAGGCTTGATACTGCGCTGATGATTATATCTGCATCCGTACTTTCAAATACTTCTGCAGCAATAACCTTGCAATCAATTTCGGGCACTTTTCCTCCGAAAACAACTGCGCTGTCGTACTTACCGCCAACGTATTCTTCAATACCGATGGCGTTAATCCTTGCAATATTTGCACCGAATTTTCTGTCTTCTCCGAAGACATTTATTTCAGCGTCAATATAAGCCGTATCATTAAAATATTTAATGTCGGTATTGTTTGCCTTTGCAAACGAAACAGCCTCATCAAGAGCTTCATTACTCATTGAGCTGTTAACGAGTACTACCGTGTTGCTCATTCTATTTGCAACAGCGTTGAGTGCTTCTTCTCTTGAAACAGTCTTACCGTTAACGGTTGAACAAGCCACACGAAGCGGATTGTTGAGCGCTGCAAAGCCAAATGCACCGACTTTACAAAGAACGTTACAGTCTGTCGGCTCACAGCGTACAACAGTCTTGCCTGAGGTATGAACATTCATTTCGCAAAGCTTTGCACACCCTGTGCAAACAGTCTTTGTAACATTGGTTTCGAGCGGAACATTCTTTTTGAAAGGAACTTTGGGTTCGAGAGCACCCGTCGGACAAAGGGCAGCACACTGACCGCAGGAAATGCAGCGTGAAGAATCAAGAGTATTATTGAATTCGGGTGAAACAACCGTAACAAAACCACGGTTGACAAGACCGAGAGCAGTAACTCCCATAACTTCGTCACAAACTCTTACACACTGACCGCAAAGAATACACTTGTCATTATCGTGAATAAGGAACGGATGGGTTGAATCCTTACCGCAGATAGTCTTTTCGCCGCTGTAAACAGCCGGATTAACATCGTACATTCTTGAGAATTTGAGAAGCTTGCACTTGAAATAGTCAAGACAACCGCACTCGAGGCAACGGTCTGCTTCCGCCCTTGCAACCTCTTCAGAGAAACCGAATGCAACTTCTTTGAAGTTGTGCTTTCTCTCTTCAGCAGCCATTGTCGGCATTTTTGCACAAGGTACTTTTTCTCTGTCTGCCAAATCTTCAGCAGTAACCTTCTTTTCAACAACAAAAGGCTTGCGGTATCCGACTGTATAACCGTTAAGGTAGCTGTCGATAACGTCAGCAGCTTTCTGTGCCTCACCTATTGCGGCGATTGCAATTGATGCACCTTTATTAGTAGCATCACCAACAGCAAAAACACCTTCAATATTTGTCATAAAGGTGGTTTCATCAGCAACGATTGTGTTCTTTCTTGTCAATTCAAGTCCGTCAAGACCGTTTACATCCGTCTGCTGACCGATTGCCATAATAACGCTGTCAACATCGAGAATTTCAAACTTGCCTCCTACGGGTACAGGTGAGCGTCTGCCGCTTGCATCGGGCTCACCAAGCTCCATTACCTGAAGCTTAACTGCGCTGACTTTACCGTCTGCGCCAATGATTTCGGCAGGGTTTGTAAGGAACTTGTAAATTACGCCCTCTTCCTCCGCCTCGTCTATCTCAAGCTTTTCGGCAGGCATTTCATCCCTTGTTCTGCGGTAAACAACATAAACTTCCTCTGCGCCAAGTCTTACTGCTGTACGGCAAGCATCCATAGCGGTGTTACCGCCGCCGCAGACCGCGACCTTTTTGCCTATTTCAAAGGGCTTACCCTCAATTACACTACGCAGGAAATCAATACCTCCGTACACGCCTTCAAGGCTTTCGCCCTCGACACGCATAGGACTACTTTTCCATGCACCGACAGCAACTACAACCGCATCGCTTTCAGCTTTAAGGCTCTCGATAGTGAAATCCACACCGAGGGTCTTATTGTTGATCATTTCAACGCCGAGATCTTCTATGAGCTTGATTTCCTTATCAAGAAGCTCTTTGGGCAGCCTATACTGCGGAATACCGTAGCGGAGCATACCGCCCATTTTCGGCATTTTATCGTATATTTTAACGCTGTAGCCCTTGATTCTCAGGAAATAAGCAGCTGTAAGGCCGCCGGGACCACCACCGATAACGGAAACAGTTTTGCCGTTAAGGGGGCTGAGCTCGGGAACGTAGGTATTTTCACTCGCAATATCAATATCGGCAACAAAGCTCTTGAGGTACGCAATCTGAATCGGGTCCTCTACAAGACCTCTTCGACAGGCAGTCTGACAAGGATGCGGACAAACTCTGCCGATTGCGGCGGGCAGAGGAACTTTTTTCTTAATGAGTTTGAGTGCTTCCTCATACTCACCGTTAGCTATAAGACCCACATAACCCTGGCAATCCGTACCAGCGGGACAAGCGAGTGAGCAAGGTGCTTTACAGTCACCCGTGTGGTTTGAAAGAAGCATATCAAGCGCAAATTTGCGTGATTTTACAACTCTTTCAGACTTGGTGTTGACAACCATTCCGTCAGAGATTTTAGTTGAACAGGCACGAAGAAGTTTCGGAATACCTGCAACTTCAACAACACAGATGCCGCAGGCGCCATATTCTTCAATTCTCTTATCGTGGCAAAGAGTGGGAATTTCAATGCCGACAGTTTCAGCTGCTTCAACAATGGTCATAGCGGGTGTCGCCTGAATCTTAACACCGTCAATGATAATATTGAACTTATCACTCATTTTAAATTCCCCTCCTTATTTTTTCTCTACCGCGCCAAAGCGGCAGGCATCCATACACTGACCGCACTTGATACAAGCTGTGCTGTCAATGGTAAATTTCTTCTTGATTTCTCCGTGGATGGCACCAACAGGACATTTCTTGCTGCAAAGCGAACAGCCGATACACTTTTCTTCATTGATTGTGTATCTGATGAGGTCTATACATTCACCTGCAGGACAACGCTTTTCTTTAATGTGTGCCTCGTATTCTTCACGGTAATACTTAATTGTTGTCAGAACAGGGTTGGGCGCAGTCTGACCAAGGCCGCAAAGCGCACCTGCCTTAATTTCATTACAGGTATCTTCAAGCAGCTCAATATCGCCTTCTTTGCCCTCACCTTTACATATTCTGTCAAGGATTTCAAGCAACCTCTTTGTACCGACGCGGCAGTGTGTACACTTACCGCAGGATTCTTTTGCCGTAAAGTCAAGGAAGAAGCGTGCCATACCTACCATACAGGTGCTTTCGTCCATTACAACCATACCGCCCGAGCCCATAATTGCACCCGTTGCGGAAAGCTTTTTATAATCAATTTCCGTATCCTGCATATTTGCGGGAATACAGCCGCCTGAAGGACCACCAAGCTGAACACATTTATAATCTCTGTCGGTCTTCATACCGCCACCGATATCAAAGATAACGTCAGAGAGCTTTTTACCCATCGGCACTTCGACAAGACCGCCACGCTTGATTTTACCGGTAATCGCGAAAACCTTTGTGCCCTTACTGTCGGGCGTACCGAGCTTTGCAAACTCTTCACCGCCGTTACTGATAATCCACGAAACATTGGCAAAGGTTTCAACATTATTGATATTTGAGGGCTTGCGCCAATAACCCGACTGTGCGGGGAACGGCGGTTTAAGACGAGGCATACCTCTTGAGCCTTCAAGCGATTCAATAAGAGCGGTTTCTTCACCGCATACAAATGCACCTGCACCGGCCTTGATACGGAAAGAACAGGAAAAATCTGTTCCGAAAATATTATTACCAACTATTCCCTTTTCCTTTGCCTGCTCAATAGCTCTTTCCAGGCGAATAATAGCAAGCGGATATTCAGCTCGGACATAAACAATAGCTTCTTTTGCACCTATAGCATAGGCGCCGATAAGCATACCCTCTATAAGATTGTGAGGATTACTTTCAATAACAGCTCTGTCCATAAAAGCGCCGGGGTCACCCTCGTCGGCATTACAGATAAGATATTTTTCTTCGCCCTGACTGCTTCTTGCGGCGTTCCACTTAAACCATGTCGGGAATCCTGCGCCACCTCTGCCGGCAAGACCCGAAACCTTGATTTCTTCAATAACCGTTTCGGGAGTCATTTCAGTGAGAGCCTTTTTGAGTGCGGTATAACCGTCGTTAGCTACGTAATCATCAATTTCTTCCGGATTGATAAAACCGCAACCGTTAAGAGCTATTCTTGTCTGTGATTCAAGAAAAATTTTATCATCATCACCGAGAAGAAGCTTTTCGATTTTTGAAACATCGCCGTCAGCAAGATACGCAGCAATACATTCCGCATCATTTTCGTTGACTCTTACAAGTCTGGCTGTGAGCTTATCATCATTATAAATATCAACAATTGGCTCAAGGTAGCACATACCTATACAGCCGGTAACTGTGATTTTAGCATTAATATTGTTTTCTTCAATGATATTCTTAAGGCTTGAAAAAACCTTGCCGGCACCTGCGGAAATACCGCAACTGCCCTGTCCGACTTTAACAGTAATCATTATTCTGCGGCCTCCTTAAGTGCCTCGTCCTTCAGACGCGCAAGAATATCTCTTACCTTCTGTGGTGTAAGAGAACCATAAGTTTCATCATTAATCATCATAACTGGCGAAAGCGAGCAACAGCCGAGACATGCAACGTTTTTAAGGGTAAACAGACCATCCTCTGTTGTTTCGCCGTCTTTGATGCCAAGTGTGTCAAAAATTGTTTTTTCAAGCATCAGCGATCCGTTAACGTGGCAAGCCGTTCCCTGACAAAGCATAATAAGATACTTACCTACAGGCTTGAATCTGAACTGAGTATAAAATGTTGCTACACCGAAAACCTTGGCGGCAGGTATTTGGGTTTTTTCCGCAATGTGATTGAGCACATCGGCAGGAAGGTAGCCGTATATACCCTGAGCCTTCTGGAGAATTGTAATAAGGCTTCCGGGTATTGTGGCGTAGTGTTCAAGTATTTCATTGAGCAAGGATAAATCGCTCTTGCTGCAAGAACAGTTGCAAGACATAAAATCACTCCAATACATAATACCTGACAATTATACTCTTTCCACCGAAATAATCAAGTGTTTTAATTAACTAAATTGTCTTTAAAATGACATAAATAGTAAATTTTTTAATGAATTTTACTATTTAGAATTATTAAATAAATTATATTGTTTCTATTGAAACAATATAAAATATATGTTATTATTTTAAAGATTAAAATTCACGTCTGCCTTAATTAGTTCATAACAAACGACAGTACGCGATTATATAAAACTTAAGGAGAGATTACCAATGCAGGAAATCAAAATCACACTTGCAACAGAAAAAAAACCGAAGCCCGCTGCTGACAGCCTCGGATTCGGCAACTATTTCACAGACCATATGTTCATTATGGACTATTACGAGGGCAAGGGTTGGGTTGACCCCCGAATCGTACCCTATGGCCCCATTGCTCTTGAGCCTTCTGCAATGTGCCTTCACTATGCACAGGAGGTTTTTGAGGGTATGAAAGCTTACCACTCAAAGGAAACCGGCAAGGCTGTTCTTTTCCGTCCCGACAAGAATATGGCAAGACTCAATATTTCCAACGAGCGTCTTTGCATCCCCCAGTTCGACGAAGCTTTTATGGTTGACGCTATCAGAAAGCTTGTTGAAATTGATGAAGAGTGGATTCCCGAAGGTGAAAACACCTCTCTTTACATCAGACCCTTTATTATTGCGGTTGATGCACATGTAGGCGTTCACCCTGCACATCACCTTATGTTTATTGTTATTATGTCCCCTGTTGGTTCTTACTACAAAGAAGGCATAAATCCCGTTAAGATTTATGTTGAGCGCAATTATGTACGTGCTGTCGCAGGTGGTATGGGCTTTACCAAGACAGGCGGCAACTATGCAGCCTCCCTCAAGGCACAGGACGATGCAAACAAGCTCGGCTATGCTCAGGTTCTCTGGCTTGACGGTGTTGAGAGAAAGTACGTTGAAGAAGTCGGCACAATGAACGTTTTCTTCAAAATCAACGGCGAAATTGTTACACCTTCTCTTGAGGGCACTATCCTCAGCGGTATTACAAGAATGTCCTGCCTTGAGCTTCTTCGTAAGTGGGGCTACAACGTAAGCGAGCGCAAGCTTGCTCTCCAGGAGATTATCGATGCTGCTCACAACGGCACGCTTGAAGAAGCATTCGGTACAGGTACAGCAGCAGTTATTTCCCCCATCGGTGAGCTCTTTACAGGCGAAGAAAAGCTTGTTATCAACAACGGCAATATCGGCCCTGTTGCTCAGAAGCTTTACGATACCATTGTCGGCATCCAGAACGGTGTTGTCACCGACGATATGGGTTGGCTTGTTAACGTAAACTGATTTTAAATTTTAAAATTCCGATTGAGGTGAAGAAATGCAGGCTAACAACTCATCGGTTCTTGAAACAATAGAGCCGACAAAGTCACCTGTGCTTGACAAACAAAACCGCAGATTCTTAACTCCCAAGGAAATTGCCGCTTATGTTCTTACATCATACGGCACGAAAAATCTCAACTCCTATGTTGATACATGGAAGCAGTACTTCCTTCTCAACTATACGGGTCTTTCAGGTTCAGCTATAGCGTCAATGAACGCTGTCACCAGCATCTGGGACGCACTTGATGACCCGCTTTCAGGTATTGTCATTGACCGAATGAGAACCCGTTGGGGCAGACTCCGTCCGTTTCTTATTCTTCCAATGCCTTTATGGGCAATATGCACGATGCTGTTCTTCCTTGTTCCGTATGCCATTCCAATGGCCTACAGACCTGTTTATGCAATTATCATAAGCATACTCAACAGTATCGGCTGGTCGTATTACAACGCCTGGACAATTCTGCTTTACAACATAACTCCAAATCTCAGCGAGCGAAACAATTTGATTACCGTACAGAAATTTGTTGAGCTTTTCGGAGTTTGGATTCCCTCAATGGTACCGGTTACCATTGACTTCCTGCCCGGTCTTACAGGTTGGTCACAGGAAGGGATTTACGGCGGCTTCGCTCTGTTTTTTGTCGGCATCCTCGTTCTCTGTTCGGTATTTGCGTTCCGTAACATCAAAGAGCGTGTTCCGATTGCCTCGAAAGAAGATATGGAAAACGTCTCCATATTCCAGTCTATCAAATACACAATCAGAAACAGACCGCTGTTTATCATCATTCTTTCCAACTTCTTCGGTAGCGTAAAGGGTATCGGCGGCGCAAACGAAAGCTTGTTCTGGCTCAACTGTACCGGTAAGCTTACCAACGGTACAATCTGCGGTCTTTTCACAGGTATTCCCAACTACATCGTTACTCCCATTGCACCCAAGCTTATCAAGCGTTTCGGCGCAAGAACCTGTGCTGCAATTGGCGGTATCTTCTCCGGCATTGCATATACAGCACTTTACTTTATCGGCTATACACCTTTTGGTGATGAATTCAACGTTATAAACCTTATATTTGTAACATTTATGCTCACCGTGTGTGGTCTTCCGAACTGTCTTATGGGCGTTTGCGGTCCTGTTCTTCAGGGTGACGTTTATGATTACCTTGAGTGGAAAACGGGTGTTCGCAACGAAGGTCTTGTAAACGCTGTTCAGGGATACGTAACCAAGCTTTCCGGTACTCTCATCGGTGCACTGTCAGGTCTTGTACTTGAATTTATTCACTACGAACCAATTAAAGATATCGCCGGTAATCTTGTCCCGAATACTGATCCGTCAATTCTTCAGGGTATATGGGGTATCTTCTGCCTCGCACCTGCTATTGCACGATTCGGTTACGGTTTCTCGTTGCTCCTGTTCAACGTTCACGGCAAGTTCCGTGACGATATGCTTTCTGAACTCAACGCAAAGAGAGCAATGAAAACTGTCGGTAATAAGGAAAACTGATATGAATATACAGATTTTCGGCAAATCCAAGTGCTTTGATACTAAAAAAGCAGAGCGTTATTTTAAAGAACGCAAAATCAAATTCCAAATGATTGACGTTGCAAAGTTCGGAATGAGCAAGGGCGAATACCAAAGTGTTAAATCAGCTATAGGTGGATTTGATAATCTTGTTGATAAAGATTCAAAGTTGTATGAAGAACTCTTTATTGAGTACCTTGCTTCGCAGGAAGCAAAGGAAGAAAAGCTGCTTGAAAACCCTGCCCTTTTCAAAACGCCAATAGTCCGCAACGGCAAAAAAGCCACAGTCGGTTATCAACCTGACGTGTGGAAAACATGGGAATAAAACACAAACTTAAGTGGCATCTTTCTTACGAAAGATGCCACTTTTTTATTGCAATCCAATTGGCTGCCATACCTGTGATATCATGTTTTCATCATCATCAAATTCGGTAATAAGTTTATATCGGTTTCCAAATGAATCCAATGCTGTCCCATCCGAAAAGCCGGTAATTAGCGTACCGTTTTCAAGTTCAGCAATATATTCAGGTTTAATATCCAATATAACACCGTTATGTAACATAATTTCACCTCTCTGAGATAGTGATATTATTTCACTTATTTCAGCAAATGTCAATACTTTTTAAGAAATAATTTGAGATTCTGTCACATTTTTTAACAAAAATAAAAAGCCGCCACCAAATTGATGGCGGTAATTAAATATTAGACCGATTCTATTTTCTTAATTCCGAACAGCATTCTCAGAACACCCTGCAAAGCCTTGGGACTGCGTAATACTACAATTTTCATTATGTATATCCCCTTTCTGTCATATCTTATGAAAATGTTTAAAAAAGGGTTACATTAATTTTATTTAAGTTCCCAGTCTTTTATATCCTTAACCTCGTTGTACATTGTAACATAGCTTTCGTGGCGTGATTTCATAATATCGCCGTTTTCAATCGCTTCACAGATTTTACAGCCTTTATCTGCAACGTGTGTGCAGGTTGAAAATTTACAATGACCAAGATAAGGCAAAAATTCCTTAAAGCAGAACGGCAGATTTTCCTTCCTTATCATTAACTTTGTGTCCATCATGTCTATTGCGGCAAAACCGGGAGTATCAGCAATATAACCGTCGCCAACCTTAAACAGCTCAACCTGACGGGTTGTGTGGCGTCCCCTGCCAAGTTTTTCACTTATCTCACCCGTTTCAAGAGCAAGTTCGGGAATAAGAGCATTTAAAAGTGTGGACTTACCTACGCCCGAATTTCCCGAAAATACGCATATATTGCCGTTGATGGCACTTCGTATTTCATCAAGCCCCGTACCGTTTGCGGAAGAAACTGTATAGGTTTCAAAGCCGGATTTTCTGTAAATATCGGCAAGGCCTTCGTCAGATTTCAAATCTTCTTTTGTAAATACAATTGCACACTCAATTCCCTTGTCCTGTGCAATAGCAGTCATTTTGTCAATAACAAGTGTGCTCGGAACAGGGTCGCAGGTGGATGCAAGAACAAAAAGTTTATCAATATTTGCAACAGGTGGACGGATAAGAAAGTTTTTGCGTTCAAGAATTTCATCAAGCGAGCAATAGCCTTCATTGTTAACCGTGATACGCACATTGTCACCCGCAAGAGGAGTCAGACCCTTGCGGCGGTGAATACCCTTTGCCTTACATTCGTATATTGTGCCGGCGGCCTCTACATAGTAGAAGCCGCCAATTCCTTTAATTAAAACGCCGTTCAAAGAACTCATCCGAGAACTCCCTTGCCGATAACAATTACTATAGCGGTTGATGTTGAATACTGCTTGTATCTGTTAAGACCGTTAAGCTCAGGCTTCTGGCTGATTACTTTACCTACCTTTGAATTTTCGAGTGTGGTTTGTGTTTCAACCGTAATATTGTAGAAGCCCTGGTCATTGAGCGCCTTTTCGGCTGCCTCACGGGATTTGCCGACAACATTCGGGATAATGCTCATCGCACCGTAATAGAAGGAATCGTAATAAACATCATCAATTGTCTTTTCATCTGAAACTACAATCGGGTCAGCAGTAAAATCAATTTTACAGCTGTAGATAACAGAGCCGTCAATTTTAACAATAAGAGTATCGTCCGTGCCTGAGCCACTTACGCTGAAAGAATAGGTACTGCTGTTGAGAAGCACCTCTGCACCTGCGGCATCGACAGCAACATTGTTAAGGTAAACCTTAAGTGTGCCTGCGTTGCCGTTTTTATAAGGAAGACGGACAGTCATATCAACGGTTGTGGTGGGTGCTTTACCCGAACTTACCTTTATATCAACTTTGTCTCCCTCGTGAATAGGCTCACCTGCGGCAGGTGTCTGTTCAATAACAGTACCTTCCGGCTGTGTGCTGTCTTCAACGGTAATTTCGCCAAAGTCAAGGTTAACGGATTTAAGCAGTTCAAGCGCAATATCCTGAGGATAACCGACAATTTCAGGGGTTTCAATAGCATCAGCATCAGTGTGTGAAGAAACATAAATAACAACAGTTGAGCCAATTGCAGCTTCATCACCGTGCTCAGGTGATGTGTTGATGACAACGCCTTCTTCAACACTTGTATCATATACCATTTCGTATGATGTCACAAAGCCGGCTGCTTCCAGAGTCTGTTTGGCAACAAGATAAGATTGACCGTAAACATCGGTAACAAGAGCGGTTTTGTTGGTATTGATAGTAAGAAGAATAACATCGTCTTCATCAATTTTCACACCCTTTTCAGGGCTCTGCTTAATAACCGAACCTACCTCATACTGTGCGCTGTATTCATACTCAATTTCAATATTATAGTCCTTATATCTGGAACTGTCCTTGATTTCCGTTTCATAAATCATACCAACAAACTGCGGTACTTTAAGCTCAGAGGACTTGAAAACATCCGTAAAGAAGAACAGCACAGCAAGAATAACAACAAGTACGGCGCCAAGACCTGCCACGGCACCAGTAAGAATAGGGATAAGCTTACTGTTTGACTGTGCCTGCTCATCATCAATTTCATCAATGATATCATCATTATTATTGATAACTTCATGTTCTTTTACAGCGGGAGTTTTGGCAGTCGGAACCGCGCGTTCAATAAACTTTGTTGGCTCATTATCAACAAAATAAGAATAATCAAACTTAATAGCGGGATTACGCTTATATTCGTCAATATCCAGCAACATCTGTGCGGCTGATTGATAGCGCGAGGCAGGCTCTTTCTGCATTGCATGCATTGTAATCTGCTCAAGACCGACTGGAACAGCTGAGTTTCGTTCACGAGGGCTGTCAGGCTCATTCTGTAACTGCATCAGTGCAACAGAAACGGCACTATCTGACTGAAAAGGCAGTGTACCTGTAAGCATCTCATACATAACAACACCCACAGAATAAATATCCGCCTTGGCGTCAGTAAAATCGCCCTTTGCCTGTTCAGGACTGATATAATGAACGGAACCGATCGCGCTGTCCGACATTGTTCTCGTGTCACTGCGGCTGAAGCTGGCGATACCAAAATCAGTAACCTTGATGCTTCCGTTCTGCAAAAGCATAATATTCTGCGGTTTTACATCACGGTGAACAATACCTTTATCGTGAGCGTGCTGCAGTGCACGTAAAATCTGCGTTACAAACAAAACAGCTTCTCTGGGATGAATTACACCCTGCTGTTGGATATATTCCTTAAGAGTAATACCCTCAATGTATTCCATTACAATATACTGCAGACGGTCACCGAAGCTGACATCGTATACCTTAACGATATTAGGGTGTGAAAGGACCGCAATATATTTGGATTCGTTTTTAAATCTGCGGCGAAACTCTTCGTTTGAAATATACTCATCTTTAAGAATTTTAACCGCTACAATTCTGTCATCAATATTATCATAGGCTTTATAAACAACAGCCATTCCGCCTACGCCTATAATTTCATGTATTTCATATCTGCCGTCTATGCGCTTACCAACGTAGTTTTCCATTATTTACGCCTCCTTAAGATGCAATTGCAACAACTGTAATATTATCTCCGCCGCCGTTAGCGTTTGCCATTGACACAAGATGCTCGGCAAATTCAAAGAAACTGCCGTGTGAAACAGCATCGACAATATCATCATCGTTTACAAAATTAGTAAGTCCGTCTGTGCAGATAAGAAGAATTTCGCCTTCCGGGAAATCTTCTTCACAAAAATCAACACATACATTTTCTTCAACACCCAGTGCACGTGTTATTATGTTTTTTCCGGGATAATTTTTCGCTTCATCGCTTGTGATACTTCCGTTTTCTACTAGATCCTGTACAACAGAATGGTCGCGTGTAAGCTGACGAAGTGTACCTTGGTCGGAAACAATATATGCTCTGCTGTCGCCTACATGCGAAATATAAACGGTTGAATCCACAGCAAGAACTGCAACACAGGTTGTGCCCATACCGTTTAAAGTCTCATCCTTGCGCGACATATCAAAAAGACAGGCATTAGCCGAAACGATAGCCGATTCAAGAAGATTGCGTATTGACGAAGGTCTCATTCCATTACGATAACCCTCATCTATAGAATGGGAAATAATTTTAACAGCCTCAGCGCTTGCGACATTTCCGCCGGCGGCACCACCCATTCCGTCGCAAACAACTGCCCAGGCCACACCGCCGGGAAGCTCACCGGCAGCATAGGAGTCCTGATTATTGCTGCGAACCTTTCCGATATCTGTTTTAGCTGTGATTTTCATAGTGCAATTCCGGCGCAGATTTTAATACTCTTGCGCCTCCCCTTTCTTATGGAGTAATGCAAAATAAATATCTATATTAATCAAGCCTTTTTATGCTTGCTTCTTAACTGACCGCAGGAAGCATCAATATCGCCGCCAAGACTTCGGCGCACGGTAACGTTTCTTCCGTTTTTTTCGAGAATTTCAGTAAATCTTTTAATTCTTTCGGGCGTGCTGGATTTTAAGCCGGATTCAGTGACATCATTCGCCGGGATAAGATTTATATGTGACAAAGTACCTTTGAGTTTGTTTGCAAGCTCTCGTGCACATTCATCACTGTCATTGACTCCGCCGAACATTGCGTATTCATAGGATATCCTGCGTGAAGTGGTATTGCTGTAATCACGACAAGCAGCCAACAATTCATCAACACCATATTTTTTATTCACAGGCATTAGCCGAGAACGAATTTCATCATTCGGTGCATGAAGAGAAACAGACAAAGTCAGCTGCAAATCCTCCTGCTGAAGCTTCTTTATTCCGGGAATTATTCCGCAAGTTGAAAGCGAAATGTTTCTCATACCGATATTGAGTCCATCGTCAGCATTGACAAGCGTTAAAAAGCGTAAAACATTGTCATAATTATCCATAGGCTCGCCCATACCCATAAGAACAATGTGTGAAACTCGTATGTTCATATCGTTCTGCGCGGCGTGAATCTGACTGAGTATTTCGGAGGCTGTAAGATTTCTAACATAGCCACCGACACCCGTTGCGCAAAAGGCGCAGTTCATACGGCAACCTACCTGAGTGGAAACACACAGCGAGTAACCGTACTTATATTTCATCAAAACGCTTTCAATAAACTCACCGTCAATGAGTCTGAACAGATATTTTACTGTTGAATCAAGCGCTGAAACAGACTTCTTCTCAACCTCACAACCGTAAATATCAAACTCATTTTTCAGTTTATCGCGAAGGTCTTTTGAAATATTTGTCATACTATCAAAAGACATAACACCCTTTTCCTGTAACCATTGCCATACCTGTTTTGCACGGAAAGCAGGCAGACCAAGTTCGGAAAAAGCAGAGGAAAGTTCAGCCTGAGTCATAGATTTGATATCTTTTTTCAAAAGCTTAACACCTCTCAAAAGCGGCTATAAAAAAGCCGTCAGTAAAATTATTGTGCGGCATAAGTGTAATCATACCATTATTAGAATATACATTCTCAGTAATATCAGTAATATCCTTTAATACAAAATCCTTGTTCTTTTCCAGAAAACGTTCACAAACACGCTCATTTTCAGCAGGATTAAGAGCACAAGTGGAATAAACAAGACGGCCGCCTTTTTTTAGATAGCGCGCAGCATTTGAAAGAATTGTAAACTGCAGTTCAGGAAGCGCCAAAATTTCTTCCGGAGATTTGTGACGGATTTCGGGTTTTCTGCGCACTATGCCAAGCCCGGAACAAGGAACATCACAGAGGACTCGGTCAAACTGCGGCATATCGGGATTATAAATTGATGCATCGTTACGCAAAACATCAATAATTTTAATTCCCAACCTGTTTGCCCCTTCTTTAATGAGAGCAAGACGGTGGCTGTGTATATCGCAGGCAAGAATTTTGCCGGTATTTTCCATATACTCTGCACAGGTAAAAGCTTTACCGCCCGGTGCTGAACAAAGGTCGAGAACACAATCACCGGGTTTAACCTCAAGTGCTTTGGCGCAAAACTGCGAAGCGGCATCTTGTACGTGGAAAAGTCCGTCTTCAAACGCAGACAGCTTTTCAATACTGCCGCATTTTTCAAGATTAAGGGCATTTTCAACGCTTGAACCGACGGCAGCAACTCTCTCATTGCCAAGAATGGATATCAGTTCTTCAGCTGAAACCCTGAGAGTATTTGCCCTTACTGTCAAAGGAGGTCTGCCTGCACATGAGGACATAATTCCGACTGCGTTTTCTTCGCCGTAGCTGTCTACCCATAAGTTTACTAATGTTTCGGGAAATGAATATTTAACGCTGTAAAACTTGATTATATCGGTATCGTCAGGAGTAACAAAACCTTCTTTGGATACAGCACGCAAAACGGCATTTGTCAGACCTGAAGCAAAGGCGCAGCCGTTTTTCTTAACAAGCATTACACTTTCATTAACAGCCGCAGAATCAGGGATCTTATCCATAAAAAGAAGCTGATATGTACCAAGCCTCAAGGCGGTAAGCACCTGCGGCTTGAGCTTTTTCAATGGCTGTTTTAAATGGCGCGAAAGACAGTAATCAAGTGATATTGATCTTTCAAGTACTCCGTAAACCAAGGCACTGACAAGTGCGTTATCAGCGGCAGAAAGATTTGCAGAATAGAGAAAGCTATCCAGGGTAAGATTAGAATAGGACTTGTCTCTTTCGATTTTATTTAAAACTTCAAAAGCTGTTTGTCTTGCAGTTTTCATCTGTTTCTCCGTGACGAAAAGCGTATTACAAATCTGAGCAAGTTTGCAAGTGAAACGAGCAATGCTGTTACATAAGTCATAGCAGCAGCTGTAAGCACTTTTTTCGCTCCGCCTATTTCTTCAACACCGAGCATATTTGTTTCTTCAATAACGTTTACCGCCCTTTTGCTGGCATTAAATTCAACGGGAAGCGTTGCAAACTGGAATATTGCAATAAGTGCATAAAGAAGCAATCCGATAGAAACAAGCGGCTCAAAGCCGAGAAAATAGCCGATAATAGCAAGCGGCAACCCCAATTTTGAGCCGATATTGCAAACGGGTAAAATAGCATTTCGGATTTTAATCGGGACATAACCTTGAGCGTGCTGTGCAGCGTGGCCCGCTTCGTGGCAAGCTATTCCTATTGCAGCAACGCTCGTACTGCCGTAAACGCCGTCCGACAAACGGATAACATTAGCCTTCGGGTCAAAATGGTCCGACAATGTACCTGATGTTGAACGCTCAATACGTACATCAGTAATACCGTAATGGTAAAGCACTCTTGCAGCAGCCTGTTCACCGGTGAGCCCTCTTGCAGAAAGCACTTTGGACTGCTTTGCAAAAGCGGATTTAACCATTACCTGTGCAACAAGCGAAAGAATAAGCATAGGTACTACCAAAAGAATGTAATACCGGTCATAATACAAAAACCACATAATTTCTCCTCCTTCATTTACTGAAAAATAATTTTCAATTACTCTAATATTGTTCCTTTTTCTACTTTAAAACCACGCAGGAAATCTGCGGAAGAAAGTTTGTTTTTGCCCTGCGCCTGAAGCTGCGTAATTATGACTGTGTTGCCGTCACCGCAACAAACCTCAAGCTGTTTTTCATTTGAAACTACCTCACCGGGCTTACCGTTAAAAGAATTACCCATTCTTGATCCGAAGAGTTTTACAGGCTTGTCGTTGATTACTGTTGTTGCAACAGGCCACGGCTCAAGACCTCGGATATGGTTGTGCACTGCAAAAGCAGGCTTTGTCCAATTAACGGGTGATATTGATTTATTAAGCATCGATGCATAAGTAGATTTTGAATCATCTTGTTTTACAGGTGTGAGTTCACCCTTAAGCATAGCATCAATTGTTTCCATCAGAACTTCGGCACCGAGAATTTTTAATCTGTCAAATAGCTCGCCTGAAGTTTCATTTTCTTCGATTTTAGTTTTTTTGATAAAAAGAATATCACCTGTGTCAAGACCTGCATCAAGCTGCATTGTAGTAACACCGGTTTCCTCAAGTCCGTTGATTACTGCCCACTGTATGGGTGCGGCACCTCTCAATTCAGGAAGAAGTGAGCCGTGAACATTGACACAGCCATACTTCGGAATATCAAGAATTTCCTGCGGAATCAGCTTGCCGTAAGCAACAACAACTATAAGCTCGGGTGCAAGCTCACGCAAAAGATCTGCTGAGTCACCATTCTTCAATGTTGCGGGCTGATAAACGGGAATATTATATTTTTCAGCACAAACCTTTACCTCCGGCGCAGTAAGTATCTGCTTTCTGCCTTGCGGTTTATCGGGCTGTGAAAACACGGCAACAACCTCGTGCTCGCTGTTAACAAGTGCCTCAAGGCAATCAACAGCAAAATCAGGTGTGCCCATAAAAACTATTCTCATTTTATTTTCTCCGATTATTAGTCTTGATTGGGTGAAAGGTTGTCGATATAAAGAACACCGTCAAGGTGGTCAAGCTCGTGACAAAAAGCTCTTGCCTTAAGGCCTGAGCCCGAATAGAAAAACCACTTGCCGTCTCTGTTTTGTGCCTTTACTTTTACACTCATCGGACGGACAGTAACACCGCTTTCACCGGGCAAAGAAAGACAACCTTCGACCTCTTCCTGTACACCCTCACGCTCAATAATTTCAGGGTTTACAAGTTCCATAAGACCGTCACCACAGTCAATAACAACAACTCTTCTAAGTATACCAACCTGAACAGCTGCAAGACCTACTCCTTCAGCCTTGTACATAGTGTCAATCATATCGTCGATAAGCGTTGCAAGTCTGTCATCAAATTCTGTAACGGCCCTGCTCTTTTTTCTGAGCAAGGGATTTTCTTTAGTAATAATATTTCTGATAGCCATTTTAAAATCACCCTTTATAATATGCTCTCGGGATTAATATCCGCGAAAACATTTACATCGCCAAATTTTGTATCTTTACCGAATTCAATAAGAAGTCGTGAAATAAACTCTCTGAATTCAGGTGAATTTTTGCATTTGATAATCATTCTGTATCTGAATTTATTGCTGATTTTTGCAAGCCTCGGCTGTAATGGCCCGAGTACAATCAATTTCTGGTTTTTATATTCCGATGATGCCAGTTCCTTAAATTTACTGAAAAACAGGCGAGAAACCATACGCACCTTGTTTTCATCCTCACCGGAAAAGCCTATGACACACAAATCACAGTACGGCGGATAAGTCATCATTTTGCGCATAGCAATTTCAGTTTTGAAAAACGCATCATAATCCTGATTTGACGCCTGAAGGATTATTTCGTTTTCAGGCGTAAGAGTCTGGATTATTGCTTTACCCTTAGCCTTTCCTCTTCCTGCCCTGCCGACAACCTGAGTCAGCAGAGAAAATGTTCTTTCAAGCGAACGGAAATCATCGTTGTAAAGCTGTTGGTCAACAGAAACCACACCTACAAGCGTTACATTTTCAAAGTCTATGCCTTTGGCAACCATCTGCGTACCCAGAAGAATATCGTATTCACCATTTGCAAATGCAGTAAGTGCCTTTTCGTGAGCATTTTTGCGCATTGTTGTGTCCTGGTCCATCCTCAGAATACGTGCAGCAGGAAACAGCTTTGCCAATTCATCCTCAACAAGCTGAGTACCAAAACCTGCATATACAAGCTCTTGTTTCTCACACTCGGGACACCTATCCGATAACGGCTGCGAATATCCGCAGTAATGGCACATAAGCCGAGAATTAGCGTGATGATATGTCAATGATATGCTGCAATTGGGGCAAGAAACAACAGTTTTGCAAGCCTTACATGAGGCAAAGGTATTGTAACCTCTGCGGTTAATCAGAAGTATTGCCTGATTTTTGTTGTCAAGTGTTTCTTTGATAGCAGAAAGCAGTTTGGAGCTTAAAGTATTGTCACCCTCATAAGCCATATCAACAGTCACAACTTCGGGTAAAGAAGCTCCTGCATAGCGGCTTTTGAGCGTATTTAACGTGTAAATACCCTTTTGCGCCCGTGCAAAGGTTTCGACATCGGGAGTTGCTGAGCCAAGTAAAAGCAGTGCTCCGTTTTCCTCACAGCGGAAGCGTGCAACCTCCTTGGCATTGTAACGTGGTGACTGTTCGGATTTATAGGTGTGCTCCTGCTCTTCGTCAATGATAATAAGACCGAGATTTTTTAGAGGAGCAAACACAGCGGAGCGTGTGCCGATAACGACATCGACCTTGCCTCTGCTGACACGTTTCCATTCGTCTGTTCTTTCTCCTAACGAGAGTGCAGAATGAAAAACGGCAATTTTTTCACCGAAATGAGAACAAAATCTGTCTATAATCTGCGGTGTAAGAGCAATTTCGGGAACCATCATTATCGCTGATTTACCGCTGTTGACAGCCTTTTCAATCAACTTGATATATACTTGCGTTTTTCCGCTTCCTGTAATGCCGTACAGCAGAGATATGTTCTTTTCGCCATTGTCCATCTGTGAAGAAAGGGAATCAAAAACCTGCTGTTGCTCGTCACTCAGAACAAAATCAGGCTTTTTATCTCGCTTTTTGTCTTCAAGCGGACTTCGGTAAACCTCATATTCGACCTGCTCAACAATATTCTTGCGTTCAAGCGTTTTTACAACTGCACCTGTAACACCCGTAAAATAGCATATTTCCTTAAGACTCGCTCCGCCGGTTGAGCCTAGCAACTCACAAACACTTTTTTGCTTTGAAGTAAGTGAAGCATCAAGCTTTTCAAGCTCGGTTACATCAACGGTAAGTCTGTAAAGCGTCTGTGTTTTGTCTGCCACTGCACGCTGAGCATCAACATTTCGAATCAAAGCGCCTTTTTTATACATTTTATCAAGTATAAGTGCATCTGACTTGTAACCGAAAGCTGACAACAGTTTTGTTTTTTCAACAAAGCGGCAGGTTTTAAGTAGAGAAAAATATATGTCTCTTTCGTCCGCAGGTAATTTTTCCGCATCAGCTTCATAGTTGGGGTCAGCACCATAACAATAGTTAATTTTTAGCCCGATACCAGTCGGCACGATGCAACGGAAAGCATCAAAATAAGTGCAGAATGTTCTGTCTTTAAGCCAGAATACAAGTTTTAATAAATCGCCGTCAATAAGAGGTTCGTCGTCTTTTATCTGTGAAATATTCTTTAATTTCGTATCTGGAGCAGCTTCATTGATGCACAGAATCAAGCCCTGCCTTCCCGCATTTGATTTACCAAAGGGAACGAGGACTCGAACACCGGGCTTTACTTTTTCTGCAAGGTCAGCCGGTACCGCATAATCATAGAGCTTATCAAAATGATAAGCCGTATTTTCAAGAGCAACTCCTACCGTAAGCATTAAAGGTTTCTGATTTCTTCGGGCTCAACAAGAACGTAATCGCCGTTGATAAAGTCATTAAGAGCAAGGCTGACGGGCTTTTCAATAATTGTTTCACCCTGAGCATCTGCTTCTTCGCAGATTTCTCTTGCGCGTTTAGCTGTGGCAATAACAAGAGAATAACGGCTTGTGTGACCCTTGAGAACACCACTCAGGTCAGGATTGAATTTCATTTCAGTTCTTTTTGTTTCAGACATTGTTTTTGTCCTCCTTGATATTTTTAAGAATTGTATATATTTCATCGGTTGCTTTTCCGATATCATCATTAACAACACAGTAATCAAAATACTTACTCTGAGCTATTTCGCCCGGTGCAAGAGCAATTCTTTTAGCAATTGTTTCGGGTGAATCGGTCTGTCTGTTTCTCAGGCGCCTTTCAAGTTCTTCAAGTGACGGCGGCAGTATGAATATGCCCACCGCATCGTGTCGTTTTGCCCTGACCTTTGATGCACCCTGCACCTCAATTTCAAGAATAACGGTTTTGCCGCTGTTGAGCCATTCTTCAACTGGGCCTTTGGGTGTGCCGTAGTAATTACCGTTATATTCGGCATACTCTATAAAACCGTCATCATTAATCAGTTCTTCAAAATTTTCACGGGTTACAAAATAATAATCTACGCCGTCTTTCTCTTCATTTCTGGGCCGGCGTGTTGTCATTGAGCGTGACAAAACCAATTCATTACCCGCATCTTTTTTGAAAAGTTCGCGAAGGATTGTATCCTTGCCGCAACCGGAAGGCGCAGAGAAAATTACAAGTACACCTTTTTTATCACTCATCGTTATCACCATCCTCGTCCTCAATTCCGTCATCATATTCGTTGAGTCTGTTAGCAACGGTTTCAGACTGAAGATATGTCAGAATAACATGGTCGCTGTCTGTTATGATAACGGCTCTTGTTCGTCTGCCATGGGTTGCATCAATGAGCATTCCCCTCTCCTTGCTGTCCTGAATAATACGTTTAATCGGGGCTGATTCAGGGCTGACAATGGCAACAAGACGGTTTGCATTTACAAGATTACCAAAGCCGATATTAATAAGTTTCATAGCGTTCACCTTATTCTATATTCTGAATTTGTTCTCTTATCTTTTCGACCTCTGCCTTGATTTCAAGTACGCGCTTTGTTATATCAACATCCTGGCACTTTGAACCAATGGTGTTTGCCTCTCTGTTCATCTCCTGTGCAAGGAAGTCCAGCTTTCTGCCGACAGGCTCACCACTTTCAAGCAACTGGTGAAGCTGGTCGATATGACTGCGAAGGCGTACAGTTTCTTCAGCAACAGCAACTTTGTCGGCAAATATCGCCGCCTCGGTAAGTAAACGTTGCTCATCAACATTGACATCACCGAGAAGCTGTTTCATTCTTTCAAGCAATTTATCGTTATATTCCTTGACTGTCTGCGGTGAACGCTGTTCGATAAACTCAACATTTCCGATAATAATTTCGCTTCTTGAAAGGACATCCTCTCTGAGTTTGACACCTTCGATCTCGCGCATTTTTACAAAAGAGCCGATTGCTTCAAGAGATACAGATTTTACAGCATCCCAAACAGCTTCTTCATCAGCTGCAGCCTTGCGTACAACAAAAATTTCGTTGCTGCAACGGCAGAGAGAAGAAACAGAAATATCATCACGTAAAGAATATCTCTCCGCAAGTTCCTTGAGCGCTTTATAATATCCGCCTGCAAGCGAATGATTGATTTCTACAATACAATCATCCGTATCAAGAGCGCTTATCATCACATAGCACTCAATTTTACCTCTTGCAACAAGACTTTGTACAAGTGACTTGAGCTTATCATCAAGAAAACCGTATGTTCTGGGGGTTTTGCAACCGAACTCAAAGCCTTTGTGATTTACACTCTTGATTTCAACGGAAATGCTCATTCCGTCAATTTCTTTCTGGGCCCTGCCAAAGCCCGTCATACTTTTAACCATTGTATTTCAATCTCCTTGAGATTTTGTTCTGATTAATATATCAAATATATTTTTATTATGTCAACAAAATGACAATTATTGACATTTGCCTTTGCATCCGCAGCAAGAACCTGTTAACAAAAACGGAATTTCTCCCACAAGTGTGCCATTTTCATTCCTGAAACCGAGAAGTGAGGCAACATTACGGAATTCTTCGGGCTCATATATACAGCTATATCCGTCACGGTTAGCTGCAGCATTAAGAGCACTTCGCATAAGGCCTTCCGCTGTTTCGTCATCAATTGCCTGTATGGACACAAGAACTGCTTTTGTTTTATCAACCGTCAGCATTACTTTTCCTGTGTTTTTACCATCTTCGAAGGCATTGTAAACTACAACATTATCCTTGATATCGGGCTTGAACTCAATCATCGTAAGCACCTCTTTCGGCGGCAAGAGTGAGCTTTCTCACCTCGTCAGCTGTAAGCTCACGCCATTTACCGGGCTGAAGCATACCAAGTTTTACAGAACCGACGGCAGTTCTCTTAAGCCTTGCAACATCAATACCCAATTCCTCGAACATACGGCGAATCTGACGGTTTCTGCCCTCATAAAGAATAACCTCACAAACCACTCTGCCTTCGGTTTTTTCAAGCACACGAAGACCTGCAGGAGCAGTCATCCTGCCGTCAATTTCAATACCATTATGGAAAGCATTAATCTGCTCATCCGTAATTTTCGGACGGATTGTAACCCTGTATGTTTTTGGCACATGCTTTGCAGGATGAGTAAGTGCGTTGGAAAAAGCACCGTCGTTGGTCATCAGCAAAAGCCCCTCGGACTCTCTGTCGAGTCTTCCTACAGGATAAATTCTGTCGGGGATATCGCTTACAAGCTCAGCAACACATTTTCTGCCCTGTTCATCGTTCATGGTTGTAATAAAACCTCGGGGCTTATGAAGCATAATATATACAGGCTTGTCCTTAACTGAAATAAGTTTACCGTTGACCGATACCTTATCTTTTTTTGGATTGACCTTATCACCTATCTGAGCTTTTTGACCATTGACTTTAACAAGACCCTGCTCAATCATTTGCTCACACTTTCTGCGTGAAGCAATACCGTTATCGGCCATAAATTTCTGAAGTCTAACTTTATTGTCGGGCATAAATTATGTGATTACCTTTCTTTGATTAACGGAAAACAGTTCTGATATTCTGTCAGCTATTTTTCTGAATAGCGAAGGCTCTTTAAAAACCTCCTGCGTTGTTGCGTTTATATCTGCTTTGACGGCAATAGGAACGGATTTAACGGTTTTACCGTCAACAATTATGCGCACTTCACCTACGATATCGCCCTTTTTCAGCGGAGCAATACAATACCGCTTTATTACAACCTGGGTTATTATTTTGTCGGCATTGCAATGCGTGGCTATTGTCAACGGCTCACATGGCTCAACATTAACTTTGTTAACATCGCCACCGTAAACAGTCAACTCAGGCAAAGAACAATTAAGCGTTTTTACTGAAGCCTGATTAAATCCATATTCAAGCAAAGCTTTGTGGTCCTGCCAGTCATTTGGTGCATTAAGTGTTACACAAACAAGAGTAATACCGTTTCTTTGTGCAGCTGAAACCAAACACCTTCCGCTTTTCTTTGTAAAACCCGTTTTGATTCCAACAGCGCCGTCAAAGGTTTTAAGAAGTCTGTTGTGGTTGGACAAATAGCGTGAATATGGCTCGTTCCCATAGCAAAGCTTAGCCTGCACCGAAGAGCAAGCAGAAAGAAAATAGGGGTTTTTGATTGCCTCGCAACCGAGCAATGCCATATCGAAGGCGGTCGAATAATGGTTTTCATCATCAAGCCCGGATGGCGTAACAAACGAAGTATTAAGCATACCAATCTGTTTTGCACGGTTATTCATCAGTTTTGCAAATTCAGGAATACTGTCCGCTATTGATATTGCGGCTGTATTGGCCGCATCATTACCCGAGGCAAGTAGCATACCGTATACAAGGTCATGATATGTTACCTTGTCACCAGGTAACAAACCCATTGAAGTGCCTTCAACAGCTGACATCTGTTCAGTAACAGTAACCTGCTTTTGTGGCGTAGCACATTCAAGCGTGAGCAAGGCGGTCATAATCTTTGTTGTGCTCGCCATACCGCGTTGCTCATGCTCGTTTTTGCCGTAAACAAGTTCGAGGCTGTCAGCAACAATAAGTGCTGCACTATGCGCAGAAACACTCGGTCCGGCAGCCGCAAAACAGCCAAACCTAAACACAACCAACAGTAACAGAACGGATACCGCTTTTCTTAACATCAAACCACCCATATATTAATAACATTAGTTATATATATGAGCGCAAAAATTAATTTTTGCAGAAAACTGATTATTCTGTTACAACAGCATCTGTTGCCGCGTTCTTATTCTTATTGATAAGACCGGAAACCGTATCGACTACCTCAGGAACAAGACCTACAAGCTTTTCTGCGGTATTGTCACCTGTCGGAACGGACTTGATAGTTACATTACCGTTGTTAATTACAACAAATGCAACCGGTGTGATGGTGATACCAGCACCGCCGCCACCACCGAAGAGCTCTGCGTTTGACTTTGAGGGGAAATCGGAGCCGCCAGATGCAAAGCCGTAAGAAACCTTGGAAACGGGAATGATTGTAATTCCGTCTGCAGAAAATACAGGCTCGCCGACGATTGTCTTTACATCGACAAGGTCACGGATTTTTTCAATTGCTGTACCGAGAATTCCTGCTGCTGACTGTTCTTTCATATGTTTTTATCCTCCTTGATATTGTTTGCATTTTGTGTTTTAGAAGCCGTATTTGCGGGCTCCTTGGGTTTATTTTTAAGCAGTTTGAAAACTACTTTAAATAACAACTTGAATGCCAGTACCACAACGGCGGCAACGGCAAAAATCGGTCTGAACGAAAGCACTGCACGGAATATTGCAGTTTTTTCAGCAACCATGAAATTAGGTCTGACCGCACAATCATATTCCTTGACCTTGCAGGTGCTTGTTATAAGACCCATAGCGGGAAAAACAGCCGCACAAGTCTTTCCGTAAAGCTGAGCCGTTTCTGCGGCGTCCGATGCACCAACAGTCAAATATAGCTTGAGCTCACGGAAAACAAAGTTACGGAAAATTGTGCCAAACATACCATTAATAGCGTTAACCGTATCCTTTAAAAGCTGAAGCACACCCGAAAAGCCTTGATTCTTGTAGAAGGAAACAATGATATTGTCTTTTTTCTCCTTCAGTTTTTCTTCTTCAGGCGGTTGTTCCGTATTCTCTTTCTTTGGTTCTTTTTCCTCTTTGGGCTTTTTTTCTTTCTCAGGCTTTTCTTTTTTGGGAAGAATATGAAGCTTGATAAAAAGCCAGCCGATGTCGAGCTTAAACTCTTCATCGTAGGTCATATAAACCGTAACTCTGATTGAAAGAATCAGCACAAAAAAGGCTATAATACCAACAATTATTGCCAACGCTGTCAAGCTGACACCTCCGTTTTCTTATGTAAAATCTTCGTTGAATACCGTGTCTTCGTCTTCAGAGATAAGGTCTTCTGTTGAAAGAACAACGGTTTCGAGTGTATTCTTTTTATCTTGAGTTTCTCTCGGCTCAACAAGAGCTTTCTGCAACTGCTCCTCACTCTTTTCGGGAAGCGGAGGCAGTTCGCTCAGATCAGATACACAGAAGCTACGAAGGAAATGTGCTGTTGTGCCGTAAATAAGAGGTCTGCCCGGAAGCTCAAGTCTGCCCTTTTCTTCAATAAGGCCACGCTGACAAAGTGTAGCTATAACACCCGAACAGTCAACACCTCTGACCTGTTCGACAAACGACTTTGTAACAGGCTGATTGTATGCAATAACTGCAAGCACCTCAAAAGCAGCAGAAGAAAGCGGAGTATTACGCTTGAGGTCGAGTATTTCTCTGATAAGAGGTGCATATTCCTGCTTTGAACAAAGCTGGAGCTTGTCACCGAGCTTTTTAAGGCAAAGGCCGCTGCCTCTCTCTTCAAGATTGTTTGACAGATTGACAGCTATGCTTTCAACCTGCTCACTGTCACATTCAAGCACTTCTGCAATTCTGATAATTTCAAGAGGCTCACCCGAAGCAAAAAGTATCGCTTCAAGAGCCGAATTCAATTCTTTTGCGTTCATTGTGTTTCCCCTTCCGCAATAAGTTCAATAGTTGCCGATGTTTTTTCGCCATCAATATAAATCTGTTTTGATTTGACAAGCGACAAAATAGCAAGAAATGTTGCTACCATTTCAGAGCGTGATGTCGATTCTTCAAAAAGATGCTCAATGCTTTTTCTTTCGCCTATTCGAAGTTTAGCAAGAATAACGCTGACGCGAGAACCGACCGAAACAATTTTCGCCGCAACGATTTTGGTAAACGCTTCTACAGGCGGCGGTAATTTACGCATACTCTTGCCGATAGCTGAAATGTACGCTTTAAGCAATTCATCGGGTGCGTGTGTGCGTGTATATGTCATATCCGCCTCGATCTTTTCCGGAGGCGTTTCAATGAAATCAAATCCATTGGCAATTTTGGCAAGCTTACCTGCCATAAGCTGACAGTCTGCATACTCGCTCAGTTCACCGCGCAACTCTTCTTTCAACTTTTCCACATCATCATATACAGGCAAAAGAGAAACTGTTTTGATATATACAAGCCTTGCAGCCATTTCAAGAAATTCACTGGCTATCTCCATATTCTCGAGCTGCATTGCACGGATATATTCGATATATTGATCTATAAGGTCAGTGATAACAACATCATTTATGCTGACCTTATGCTTGCTGATAAGAAACAGTAACAGGTCAAGCGGACCTTCAAAAACTTCGGTTTTATATTGAATAGCTTCCAAAATTTCTACCCCTTTGAAATAAATCAGGAAATTAAAGAGAACGGCAAACCTGCTACAAAGTTAAGTCCGTTAAACACAAGTGAAGAGATTATACTAAGCGGTGTTGAAAGGACACCGGTAAACAGTAAAAGCATAATTGCTATCATAATATAACGCTCATACTGCATTATTTTGAAATAAATCCTGTCCGGCAATATTACGCTTAGTATTCTTGAGCCGTCAAGAGGCGGAATAGGAATGAGATTGAATACTGCAAGATTGATATTTATGGTCGCACAATAAAAGAAAAAATAATAAATAATTACAGTAAGCGTTGAATACGGAGTAATGCTTACAATATTCATCAGTATAAGACTGATAAAGGCCATAAGCAGGTTTGAAAGCGGTCCCGCTAAGGAAACAAGTGCCATACAACGCTTTGCATAACCGGGGTCATACCTCGGGGTTGCGCTGTAATAATAAATATTTTCATTAGAGGCTTCATTTTTACTTTTCTTACGGAAATTGCGCATATTTACCGGTACAGGCTTTGCATAGCCAAAGCCGACAAGGAATATCATCAATGCACCGATGAGATCAATATGTGCCATAGGCGCAATAGTCATTCTACCCTTAAGCCTTGCCGTGCCATCACCGAGTTTGTTCGCTATATACGCGTGTGCAAATTCGTGTATCGGCAGCACACAGAAAACAACAAAAACACGCACACCGATATTCATAATCAGTTGCATTTTTTCTGTTGAATCCATACCACCCATTCTCAACAAATCAAATATCATTTCATTTACTCCAAATTCTTATCAGTTTAATAAACCCTTTGCAACAACTACCCTGTCATTGCCCGAAAAGTCCTTGACAACCCTAACAGCAGAAAACTTTTTTCGGAAAAGTTCGCTCACACTAGCACCCTGTTCGTCACCTATTTCAACAGCAATAATACCATCAGGCTTAAGAAAATCTGTCCAACCGTCAACGATTCTTTGATAGAAAAGCAATCCGTTTTCCCCACCATCAAGCGCCATTAGCGGTTCTTTATGAACCTCGGGCTGTAAGGATGCAATAACATCAGAACAGATGTAAGGCGGATTGGAAAGGAGTATGTCTGCCTTCTCTTCAAATGGACATTTTTCAAAAATATCACCTAAAAACGGTTTGCAATTGACTGCGGCATTATGAGAAACGTTCTTTTGAAGATACTCAAAAGCCTTTTCAGATTTTTCAAGCATATAAACCCGGCTGTCGGATATTTCCTTTGAAACTGTTATACCTATACATCCGCTACCCGAACACAAATCATAACAAACAGGATTGTTAAAATCTTTTAACTCACTCAAGGCAATATCTATAAGTAATTCCGTTTCAGGCCTCGGAATGAGCACACCCTCACCAACATAAAACTCTCTGCCGTAAAATTCCCATTTACCCAGAATATACTGAAGCGGCTCGCGTAATAATCTGCGTTGCACAAAGCCAATAGCTTTTTCAACAATTATTGCCTCAACTTCAGTATCCGAATACAGTCTTAATGAAGAGTTGGTACAACCAAGTAAATCGGCAACAATACAGTCCGCTTCAAAAGTACTTTCGTCAGCAGAACAAGGTTCAAGCATTACCCTCAGCTTTATTCTTAAATCATTCAGCTTCATTATCTTCGTCTGTGTTTTCTTCGTCTTTTTCGTTTTCCTCAGGCGGTGTGATAACTGCTTTGATTGCAGCAATACCAACCTCAATAATATCGTCCTCAGGCTCTTTGGTTGTAATCCTTTGCATCATAAGACCGGGAGCTGAAAGGGCTCTTGTAAAGGCATTATCGTGCTTGCCGGCAAGTCGGATACATTCATAACCGATACTCATAATAAGCGGAAGAAGAAGGATTTTGACAATAATCCACAACCAACGGATATCACGGATTTCAGGAGCAATAACAACAACAAGAGAAGAAACAACTATACTGAGTATGATTGTTATGAAAATAAAACTTGTTCCGCAACGGGGATGAAAGCGAGACTGTTTGCGTACATTTTCAACCGTAAGCTCAAGACCATGCTCAACACAGAAAATCGACTTATGCTCCGCACCATGGTACTTGAATACACGCTTGATATCACTCATCTGTGAAACAGACCACATATAAACTACAAAGATAATCATACGCATTACGCCCTCAATAAGCGGACGGAAACGGTCTAAATTGCCATTTGCGATATGGTCATTAATCAAATCTGTAACAAGAGTTGGGATATAAAAGAAAATCAGAAAAGCGAGGCCAAAGCCGAGCACCATTGCAATTGCACCGATAACCGCCATCATCTTCGGACCAAAGTGGTCGCTGAGCCACTTGTCGAGCTTTGACATTTGTTCCTCATTCATATCATTTGTATCAAAAGCGGTTTTCTCGGCAGATTCCATCATACATTTGTAGCCGAAAATCATCTGCTCAACAAAATTAACCGGACCTCTGATTAACGGCTTTTTAAGAAATTTAAATTTATCGGTTACTGATTTAAATTCCTTTCTTGTAAGGTCAATTGACCCGTCAGGCATACGGCAAGCCATAGCCGCACCGTAAGGACCTTTCATCATAATTCCTTCTATCAGTGCTTCACCACCGACGCCGGAATACCTAATTTTTTCTTTTTCACTCATTTTTATATTTCCTTTCTGGAAGATGTATTGTTTATCAGTTAAAAGTTAATCTGTAATAAACTGTTGTTTTTCCGAAAATTCCAACGGAAGTGTTACGGTAATTGTGGTACCTTCATTAAGCACACTATCTATTTCAACGGTACCGTTGTGCAGTTTTATTATTTCATCGGCAAGGGCAAGACCAATACCCGTACCGTGGACGGAAAGATTGGCGCGGAAAAACCTTTCTTTGACGTGCGCAATATCCTCCGGAGCGATTCCGCAACCAGTATCAGTAAAGCAGATTTTCAGATTATCCGAAACAACCAGTGCAGAAACAAAAATCTTACCGCCAGGCTTATTATACTTAATTGCATTGTCGAGCAGATTCACAAACACCTGTTTGATTTTGGCAGAGTCACCGTACATTAAAAGAGGAATATCAGGAACATCATATGAAAACTCAAGACCCTCTCTCGTTGCTCTGTTTTTCATTGCAAAAACAACATCGTCAAGCTCCGCAAGTATATCAAAATGACCGTTAAGAAGTTTCATTTTGCCGCTTTGCATACGAGAAAAATCGAGCAATTCTTCAACCATTTCGGCAAGACGCTGTGCTTCATCAATTATAACCGACATTCCTCTTTTTGATGTTTGAGGGTCGGTATTGTCTAACTGAATAAGAGTTTCGCCCCAGCCTTTAATAGCAGTAAGAGGAGTTCTCAACTCATGCGAAATCGTAGAAATGAAATCATTTTTCAGTTCTTCAGACTGGCCGAGAGCGACAGCCATATCGTTAAATGTAGACCCTAGTTCATCAATTTCATCACGCATACCGCTACTGTCAACACGTGCAGCAAGATTACCTTTAGCAATTTCTTTAGCCGTGTCGTTAATTCTGAGAACAGGTCTGACAATAGAGCGGATAAAGAAGCTGCCCGTAGCCAAAACAAGAAGCATAACACCGACAGCGAGCAAAGCAATAAAAACCGTTATTGTCAGCAATGTATTATCAACATCTTCAAGTGAACAGATATATCTGATTGCACCGGTATTCTGACCCCGAGCTGAGGGCAGCAAAGCTGTTACAGCCATTACTTTTTCTCCGTTGGAGAGTTTACCGGTCCACATACCTTTATCAGTATCGGAATCAAGTGCCATAATGTAATCAGGCATTAACATATTATCCTGAATCTCAAAACCCGATGCAGACACAACAGGTCTGCCTGAACCATCGATTATCCAGACATCCATCATATCTTTGTCGGAAAAATTCTCAACGAAATTTATTGCACCGACTACAAAAGTTTCGTTACCGGTGCCGATATAATTTGAAAAGTAAGTATTTACAAGATCGGAAGCATGGGAATCAAGTGTCATTTCAACATAGTTATAGTAATAACCTTTTACCAGAAAAACAGCTGTAACGGCAACTGCGAGAATAATACCTGCTATAACACTGAACGCACTGTACAACCAACGTTTTGTTACACCGCTTAGCTTACGCATTTACCGCCGAGCTCCTTTCTTGGTTTTAAGTCTGGCTGAGAATTATTTGACCCATTTATATCCCATACCCCAAACCGTAGTCAAATGACGCGGAGCCGAAGGGTCATCCTCAATTTTCTTTCTGAGGCGCCTGATATTAACATCAACGACCTTTTCCTCACCAAAATAATTACTGCCCCAAACACGGGCAAGAATATCATTTCTGTCAAGAGCTGCACCCTGATTGAGCAAAAAATACTCCATAATCTGAAACTCAACCTGTGTCAGTTCAATTGGCACACCATTCTTGGCCAATGTTCTGTTTCTTACATTAAGTGCAAAATCGCCGCTGTACAGCATATGTTCAGGCGATTCTGTTTGCGGCGACGAATCGCTTTTCAGAACACTCACACGCCTATAAAGTGCATCTACTCTTGCCATAAGTTCAGAAGGTGAAAACGGCTTGGTAACATAATCATCAGCACCCATAATAAGACCGGTAATCTTATCCATTTCCTGGGTTTTCGCAGTGAGCATTATAATTCCAATACTGTTATTATCCTGTCTTATGCGCCTGCAAACCTCAAGTCCGTCAATTCCGGGCATCATAATATCAAGAAGCGCTATATCAACATTGCCCTGCGCAGCATAATAAGCCGCAAGTGCTTTCTCGCCGTTCTCAGCATCAATAACTTCGAATCCGTTTCTTTTCAGATTTATTACGATAAATTCGCGTATTGCCGCTTCGTCCTCGGCGACAAGTATCCTTTTAATACTCACAGTAATCACCTTTCATAACTTAGCTGTTAAGAGAGAAATACTTTAGAAGTTCATCAGGCTCAATACCATATTCAAAAAGTTGTTCCGTCCATTCGCACACATAAGCCTTATCGGCAGTTATCAATAATGTCTCGGACATATCTGAAACAGAAAAATTACCGTTACCTTCAACGATATCATAAACGCTTACAGAAAACAGTTTTTCACCGGATGCAGTTTCAAAAACCCACATTGAACCCTTACCGTTTTTAACAAACAGCTTACCGGTTAGTTCTTCAGGAATAAAAACACGATAATTATCTTGAATATTCACGGCATAACTTCGTTCTTTGACAAACTTTTCTCGGATATAATCATACCATACAAGCAGATAACCGGAAGAATTATCGGAATGTTCGTTTTCCTTAAGAGGTTCACGGCGAGGAATTTCAATAACACCGTCAGCATCAATATCATAGCTGTAAAGATTGCTGCTTCGCACAGTTGCTCCGGCATCATACTGAAGTGTGGTCGGTATAAGCTGTGCAAAACTATTGTGTTCCATATTCCAGCCAAGTATTTCAGTAATCATTTTTCCGTCGCGCAACAAAGCATCCACAAAAAATCTCGGTGCTTCAGAATCGGCACGTTTGTCGGCTTTGATTGACGAAACACTTATAATTCTGTCATCAAGAGCTGTTTCGGACAACAGAACAACTCTGTTATCTTCATTAAGCTTCATAAGACGAATATGAGTTCTGTCAGTTGTTTTTGCAACATCAGTATAAATGAGAACAATTTGTTTTTCACCGGTTGAAAAAACATCCTCTACACAAATCAGATTATACGGCTCTGTTACACAGGCGGAAAAACTGATTTCTTTACCCTTACGGCTGCTTGAATATACAGTAAGTGTCTTATTGGTTCTATCCTCAAAAAGATACCAGCTGACCAACATATCGTCACTGCCGTCATTATTAAGATCATAAAAATCAACCGAATATATACCGCTGCCATTACCAGCAAAATCTGAAACCAATTGCCAACCGCCGCTGTTTTTCTTGAGAACGCACATTCTGATGGCAGATGTATCGTTATTGTTCACATAAAAAATAATGGCTTCTTCGTTTTTATCAGCATCAAGATCATGTAGTGTAATTGCAGAATGATGTGAACCGGATGCAGGAGAGCGCAGAGAAATGTTATTACCCAGAAAATTATCTATTGACTTTTCAAGTTCCTGTTCTGTTGCTGTGAGCGGTGGACGCATAAGGGTTTCTATCGATTTAAGCTCTAAAGAACAGCCGTTCAAAGCAAATATCGCCGCAATCAAAACCAAAACAGCAAATAATTTCTTCATTTCTCTCCCCTCCTTCCGGCTTTGTTATGCTTATTGACCGACAGTTACATTATAACTACCGCTTACCCAACAGTCTTCACTGTTCTTCACTGAAACTCTGGCAGCAAAAGTCTGCTCTGTTGCTGACAAATCTGCACCACTGAGATCAACCGTTGCAAAAAGCTCCGAAGGTGTAACGCCTGACAAAGAAGCTTCAGGGCCGACAACAGTAACGCTGCCGACAGATTTGATAACGGATTTAACATTATAACCATTAGGCGAGTTTATAAATGTGATATTGTCAACAGGAACGGTAAGGGTCTTGAGTTTGCATCCTGTTACATCGACGGTAACCTCAAAATCTTTGAACGATTCAAGAGAAAATACTGATGGTATTGAATCAGAAGCAACCGTAAATACATTCTTACCGGGTTTGAGCTGTGAAAAATCAATTGTTGTTATTGCTATACTTTCAACCGTGTTATTACTGTCAATACCCTGAATACCTGCATTAAACTCAGCGGGGTTAATTGAATAACTGAACGGATTTTCAATATATGCCGCCGGAGCATTTTTAAAGGTAACGGAAGTCGGTTTATTCACAATGTAATAAACAGGAACAGTGACCGTAACCTCGGAATTGCCGTAATTATATGAAAGGTAGTGCAGAACAGCGCCTGCTTCGTTGTAAGCGTTGATATCGGCTGCCTGTGTTTTGGTCTGAGTAAGGGGTTTATCTATATCAATTTCAGCAAAAACATTATTTACTGCTCTTACTTCTGTTGCAGGACCGGAAACGACAACAGTTTCTGCCGAAAGAACCGGCTCACCTGCAACATAACCTTTTTCAACAAGTTCATCATCAATATTGATTTTAGGCTCAAGAGTAAAATCTTGTTCCATATAAACATCGAAGTAAACTTCAATGAACTCATCGGACAAGGAAACTATCTCAAATTCATCAGACTCTTTAACCTTTGAAGCTTTAAGTGAAAGAGTGTGTTTGCCTGCAGAATCGACATACGCTGTCTGCGCAACAACTCTGATTGAATTTTTGTCCGCCGCAGAAGAAAGTATATATCTCTTACCTGACACCTCAACATCAACAGAAAATTCGGACTGACCGAAAATCTCAAGATCAAACTGAGCAGGCACGCTGTTTGCAAGATCAAGGGTAACGGGAACATCCTTAATAACAGCAGTATCAACAGGACTGAATGAAATCACAACAACTAACCAGATAATTATCGCAACGACAAAGGAGAAAACCATTAGAGCCTTGTTATCGTAAAAAAGCTTATGGGTTATATTTGCAATTTTGTTCATAAAGCTCTCCCCTTTCATTTCTTTTTGAATATGTTCTTAATCTTGTCGGTAAGTTTATTGGAATCATCATTTTCCTTAGAAAGAAGATAATTCTGCAGAATATCACGAAGTTCAGCAGAAGATATACCTCGTCTGATTCTGCCCTTTTCAACGATGGAAATATAACCTGTTTCTTCTGAAACAACAACTACAACTGCATCGCTTTCCTCGGACATACCGAGAGCCGCACGGTGTCTTGTACCGAGTTCCTTGCTAAGTTCATTGTTTTTTGTAAGCGGAAGAATACAGCCTGCTGCCACGACTCTGTCCATACGGATTATAGCCGCACCATCATGAAGCGGTGTTTTGGGGAAGAAAATTGTGCCGATAAGTTCTTCCGTTGCAAGTGCATCAACCTTTGTTCCGGTTTCAATAATCGAACCGAGAAGTGTCTGACGCTCGAAGACCATAAGTGCTCCGATTTTCTTTTCGCTCATTGTACCTGCAGAACGACAAACCTCAGTAATCATATTGTTGATTTTTTCGTTCTGGAGCTGTCTCGTATTTTTACTGTAGTTGAATGGAGATAAGTTGGAAAAACTGCGTCTGCCGACACTTTCAAGTGCGTGACGGATTTCGGGTGAGAAAATAATAACAAGACAAACTATAGCATTGGTTGCAACGCTTCTGAAAAGATATTCACTCGCCTGCATATCCAGCACAATAATAACAACATAAACCAAACCAAAAAGCAGGATACCTTTGAAAAGCTGAATGGCTCTTGTTTCACGCACAAGCTTAACCACGCTGTACACAACAAAAGCAACAAGACAAATATCTAAAAAATCAGAAAAGCGAAAGGATGTTATAACGCCTGCCGCCTGCTGAAAAAAGCTGACTATCTGTTCAAAATATGTCATTTGCATATCACTCCATTCTTATTCGATAATTGTATCACATTAATTATTATAATGCAAATAAAAATAAGTATTTTAATATATTTTTAATAAATGCGCGAAATAAAAAAGAGAAAGTATGCTAAAAAACATACTTTCTCATCAGAGTTTTATTTAATTAAGCCATCATTGAACGGATAATTCTCTCACACTCTGCCTGGTCCATAAGCTTAGGAACAGGATAAAGCGGATTACCTTCAATCATTGCACGCTTTGCAATGGTCGGGATATCCTCTTCCTTGATGCAATCGAAGCATGACGGAATTTTCATTCTCTCATTCATTGCGCAGATTTCATCAATGAACATATTGGCCTTCTCTGCATCCGACTTGCCGTTGGTGTCAAGACCGGCAATGTCGGCAAGCTTTGAAAGCTGAGAATAAATTGTATTTCCATAGTAGCGAAGAACATAGGGCAAAATGATTGCATTTGCAAGACCGTGAGGAACATTGTAAAAACCGCCAAGATTATGAGCAATGGCATGAACATAGCCGACATAAGCCTGAGTGAAAGCAATACCTGCATAGAACGAAGCATTAAGCATATTGTCGCGTGCCTCGATATTCTTGGGTTCATTATACGCTGTTTCAAGATTAGCAAAAATCATCCTGACAGCCTTTTCGGCAGCTTCGGTTGTACCGGGGGTATTGCTCTTACCGATGTAAGCTTCAACAGCGTGTGTCAGAGCATCCATACCGGTTGTGGATGTGATATGCGGCGGAAGTCCAACGGTAAGTTCAGGGTCAAGAACTGCAACCTTCGGACGAAGGCAGGGGTCGTTGATAGCAAACTTCTCATGTGTATCGGGGTTAACAATAACTGCTGCAAGTGTGGTTTCTGAGCCTGTACCTGCCGTAGTAGGAATAGCGTAAAGCGGAGGCAGCTTTGCAAGAACCTTGAGCGTGCCTCTCATTTTCGGAATCTGCTTGTTGGGCGCAGCAACACGTGCTGCTGCCACCTTGGCGCAATCCATGGGTGAACCACCGCCGAAAGCAATTACTGCCTGGCAGTTGTGATTTATGTATATATCCTTTGCTTCTTCAACATTGGGTATAGTCGGGTTGGGCTGTGTGCCGTCATAAATTACAAAATTGATGCCTTTGTCCTCAAGACCTGCTTTGAGGCTGTCGAGAAGACCGAGACCGTGAAGCACCTTATCGGTTACTATCATAACATTCTCAATACCTTGACTCTTAAGCAGAGAAGGCAATTTTGTAACACTACCGGGACCTTTGACAACCTGAGGACCGGTCCAGTCAAGAACCTTTGTAGCAACCCTGAATGCCGCCTGGTAAGTTCTGCAGTATGCACCGTAAAACTTGTTCATAAATATTTCTCCTTTATACAGTTTGTATATTTGCAACACTTTTAAATTATATTAAAACATTGAAATCAAAGCAGGAATACCGTATGAAATAACAGACATTATCACGCCGGCTATAAACACACCGATTGCAATAACCAAAGTTGATGTGCGTATTCTCATATCCATAAGCGCGGCAATAAGCGCTCCTGTCCATCCGCCGGTACCGGGTAATGGAATTGCTACAAAAGCGAGAAGGCCCCATTTACCGTACTTTTTAACTGTATCGCTCTTTCGCATAGAACGAATTTCAAGTTTCTGAATTACTTTGCCAAAAAAAGGCTTATCACGCAAAAACTGAAAAATCTTCCTTATAAAAAGCAGAATGAACGGAATCGGAATCATATTGCCGATATAACAAATTATAAACGATGGTATCAGATCGAGACCGAGAATGCTTGCGGCTATCATACCTCCGCGCAGTTCGAGAATCGGAAAAAGTGAGATTACAAAAATAATAACCTCTTCAGGAATCTTATTCTGAAACAAATCAACAAAATAAGTTGCCAATTGTTCCGCCATTTTTTAACCACCTTATTTTTCAATTTCACCTATTCTCAAAAGAAACTCGTGAGCCTTTTCTAGAATAGCTCTGTCGTTTTCAAATTTGAGAGTTTTTATGGCTTTATCGTAGTTGAGCCATATGTAGTCTTCTATCTCTTCGTGCTGAATAATGGTCTGTGTATCGGAAGTTTTGGCAACAAAAATCGAAACGGATTTTTCAACCTTGCCCTGGATAGTATATTCTGATTTTGAGATGAATCCGGGAATTATCTGAATACGGATACCTGTTTCCTCAAGCACTTCTCTGCGTGCTGTATCCTCCTTGGTTTCACCGCGCTCAATATGACCCTTGGGGAAACCCCAGTTGGCACTGCGCTTATTCTTGATAAGAAGATAACGAACATCACCGGCTATCATTCTGAAAACAACAGCACCGCAACTGCTTTCATAAAGGCACTCCAGAGAATAGTTTGCGCCAGTGCCCTCTGCAAATTCAATTGCAGGTCTGACGTCATTTACTATAAAGCGTGTGCTCTTGGGTGCAACAACCCAAAGCTTTTCACCGCTTCTGCGTGTGATGATAGCGATAACTCGTCCGTCAAAATTCCGCACAGGATGGTCGATACCCATTATATAGGCAAACTGCTCTTTTCCCGCGAGAGAATGGCCTTCTACTCTACCGTAATTGAGCTCATAAGTATAGCCCTCGGTCTCATTTTGGGTATTGATTGCATTAGTAACATTTACCCTTACGTACTTACCCAACATTGGCCTTCATCTCTCCTTTCCATAATAGACATATAGATTAATTATATATGCTTATATTATCAAATACAAGTAATTTTTGAATTTTTTTATGATTTTGCAAAAAATATCTCCCTTAACCCCAACACAACTGTCGGATTAAGAGAGATAAAATCAAATTCAGTCTGATGCAAGGTGTTTGATATATCGTTTGAAGAACACAACAGCCTCACCTACCGTGTTTTTGGGCAGGCGCTCGTTTGTGCCGTGTGTGCAAAGCAGGAGCTTTGTATCGGCAATAAAAGGTGAATATCTGTAAATATTTTCACAGACAAGCTCATAGTGGTAAGCATCTGTACCACCCATTACCAGGTAAGGTGCAACAATAGCTTCCGGATAATCGGAAACAGTTATATTTTCAATAGTTTTAAATGCTCTGCTGTCGGTCGGTGAAATAGCGGAAGGCTCCTTGGACTTAAGACACTTAATCTGAATATCCTTATTTCTTACAACCTTACGGATATGGTCTTCAATATCCTTTGTGGAACAACCCGGCATACCGCGGAAATTCACAACAATGCTTGAGCGCTGCGGCAAAACATTTGCAGCGGGACTGCCCTGAGCCATTGTAACACCTGTTGTTGTTCGGATAAGGCTAGCCGCAGGCGGAATAAGTTTGAGAACTTCTTTAAGAAGTGGATTAAGTAATTTAAGGTTGCAGGTAACAAGTCTTGCAGGATAACACACTCTTCTGCCAACGCTGTCAAACAAATCTTTCAGGAAAGGCATCATTTCAGCCTTGAACTGGTTGTTTTCAAGGTCCTTTATAACATCTGCCAGCTTGCCAAGACCGCTGTGTTTCGGCGGCTGTGATGAGTGACCACCCTTGGTTTCAACAGTAATTTCAAAATCAGCATAGCCTTTTTCAGCAATACCGATACCTGCTATAAAGCCATTTATAACGCCCTTGACATTTACGGGAAGAATCGCACCGCCTTCGTCAATAACACAGTCGAGGTGTACTCCCCTTTCCTTGAGCAAGCGAGCAATTTCGCCTGCACCTGAATTTTCTGAAGCAACAATTTCCTCATCATGACCGAAACAAAGGTAAACATCTCTTGTCGGCTGATAACCCTCTTCAAGCAGAGTTTCAACAGCCTCCATAACACAGATGAGATGGTTTTTCATATCCATGGCACCTCTGCCCCAGATAAACTCATCATCAACATCTCCGCTGAACGGCTCGTGCTCCCAATCCTGCTCTGTTCCCTTTGATACCGGAACGACATCCTGATGCGAAAGCAAGGCAATAGCATCAAGCGAAGGGTCCGTACCTTTCCAGCGATAAAGAAGGCTCGCCTTTGAAACAACTTCTCTTTCAAGATTTTTAGTAATAAGAGGATATGATTCTTCAAGGAATCTATGAAATTTATCAAACTGTGCCCAGTCCACCATATCACTGTCGGGATATGATATTGTAGGAATCTGAATTGCCCCGCTTATATGATGGATTGCACGCTCAATATCACAGTTTTCAGCAGGAAGTTTGTTAGTTTCGCGCTTTTCGGGTTTAAAAGCAGCCGCACGTACACAATTTACGGCAGTTGCCGCACCAAGTGCACCGAGAACAATCTTTGTTTTTGTTTTCATAGCTGATCTCCTTAAAACTTAAATAAAGAACTTTCTTGAAAGCCAGGCTCTGAGTCTTTTGTTTTTGAGAACGGAAAGGAAAAAAGCAACAAGAGCAATACAGCAGGCAGAAATAATAATTGAAACAACCGGCATAAGCGAAAGCTTATAGTAATAACGGAATATAAGTTCAATGCCGAAAGAAACAACCGCAGTCTGCAACAGAAGGGATGTAACAAGTATAGGCCAGTCCAGCTTTTTGTGCTTAATCCACTCTGCAACAGAAAAGGCAAACGCAGCAACAACAAGTATCAGCGGCAAA
Organism: Acutalibacteraceae bacterium; assembly: GCA_045650165.1. Lineage (GTDB taxonomy): Bacteria > Bacillota > Clostridia > Oscillospirales > Acutalibacteraceae > UBA8612. Next base: position 132,661 of record JAZRQW010000018.1, read on the forward strand.
GCTAATTCAAACAACCAGCCGTGACCGTGTTCAACAGCGTAAAAAACAGCAGTATACAAAAATACACCTACGGCATCAATCGGCACAATTACATAACTTTTCGGTTTCTTGAACAAAAACGGAAACACAAGTAACAACCACACCAAGGCACTCGTGGCATTGATATAAGTCGCCCAAAGATAATCAAAATTAAACAGAAGATTTATAACCAGACATACAATATTCGGAATAAGGAAAACCATTGACGCTATAAAAGCACCGTATCTGCGACGGACTTCAGCAGGTATAACAACACGGGTAGGAAAAGGAGGAACGGCTTCCTCCGGAGAAATCAACGCGCTCGGGTTAACAACAGGCGTTGAACACAGGGCGCATTTTTTTGCGCTGTCATCAAGCTCAACACCGCAGTTTACACAGTAAGACATTTCCGGTCACCTCCTGTTACTTTCAATTTTTACGTGAGCACCCATTTTTACAAGTGCAGTAAAAAAGCGTTTTTCAATATCGCTTTCTTCAAAAATGTTTGCAAAATCAATAATAAACTTATCTTTCAGTCCGCAACCTGCACAGCGCACGGCATTAAGTCTGCCCGGACCTGCCATAATTTCAACACAGTCAACATACGGCAACATATCCTCGGGTAAATCAATTTTGCCAAGGTTACTGAAAAGCACGGTAGTTGCTCTTTCGCCTGTAAATAAGAAGCCGATACCAATTGCCAGATCTTTTATTACAAGGGGCATAACACGCATGAGCGGAGAATTTGCAAGTTTCAGGTTAGCGGTAATCATCGCCCTGAGCGTTTTTTCATTGTTGATATCACGAAGAGAAAGAATTATGTGCTTGAGAACTTCTTCAAAAGTATATTCACCAAGAAGCGGGTCGATATCAAGAAGATAGTAAAGAGAAAAATTACGCAAGGTTTCAATGCCGAATGTTCTGCGAAGACTTACCGGAATCTGAACACAGACCTTCTTCTGTTTGCGTTTTTCTTCCTTCTGCTTTTCGTAATGAACAAATAATAGCAAGGCACCTATAAACTCTGTTACGGTTGCACCATAGCCTTTAGCAAGAGCGCGCACATCATCAAGAGAAACTATACCACGTGTAATATTCACCATATGCTTTGGTGCCTTAGTTCCTTTGGCGTGATAAACATTGGATATTCCCCTGCTGACCTTACCCTTGCTCAGACCGCATTTTTTATACGGGTCTTCAAGTTCTTCCTTTGAAGCGGGAACTGTGATATCAAGTACATTACCGCCAACAGAAATATCATAACCGCAAAGGCGAAGATACTGTGCTGCAAGCGTACACACAAAAACGCAAGCACCTAACCCGTCCGTTAAGGCGTGATAGAAATCACCGGATATTCTGTTTTCGTAATAATAAATTCTGAAAAGATAACCGCCGTTTTCTTTAAATTTTACACGGTGACAAGGATTAATAATATCAGGTTCAATTGCAGGAGCACCATTAGGATTTTTTTCAAAATAATGCCAGAAAAGACCGTTTTTGATTCTAACATCGTAGCACGGGAAACGCGGCATTATATCCTTAAGCGCCTGCTCAAGAATATCCGGGTTAATCTTTTCTGTAAGCATTACGGAAAAACGGAAAATGTTCGACCAGCGTGAGGTATTTTGCCCGGGAAAAACCGTTGCGGCATTGTCGAGCTTAAACCATTGCTTTTGTTTACTCATAGTCCGTTTCTCCTTTCATAACAAAATTAATTAAAGCTTTACATTTCAAAGAGGCTTATCTGCATACTGTCAGGCAGACCGTCAAGCGCACCGGCTTCTTTAAGCGCTGTGATTACACTACTTGAAACGCCTGCCCTGCGCTGAAATTCATCAACGCACATAAACGCACCCTCGCCGTCATCTCGCGCAGCGGCAAGTGCCTTTGCGGCGTTTTCGCCAGTACCGTTGAGTGAAGAGAACGCAAGCCTGATTTTACCATCTTCGATTTTGAAAACATGTGCATCAGATTTATAAATATCTATGGGCAGGAATTCAATTCCTCTTGCCTTCATCTCAAGAAGCACCTGAAGTGCAGTATACTGTGAAAGCTCTTTTGCTGTTGCTTCTTTACCTTTGTCGGTAATTTCCTTCATCTTGCGCCTTACCTGCTCTTTTGTACACATAATAAGAGAGGCGTCAAGGTCATCACCGCGAACGGTAAGATAAGCGGCATAATAGGCAACCTTATGATAGATCTTATACCAACCAAGACGCAAGGCAGCAATAACATAAGCTGCAGCGTGAGCCTTCGGGAACATATACTTGATTTTCATACAGGAATCAATGTACCACTCAGGAACATTGTGCTTTCGCATTTCCGCAAAATGCTGGTCGGTAAGAAGCTTGGTGGCGTTGCCCTTACGCACAATTTCCATAATCTTGAACGCCATATCGGGTTCAAGACCTTTGTGCATAAGATAAACCATAATATTATCACGTGTACCGATAACATCAGAAATTGTACAAACGCCGTTGTGAATAAGATCCTGTGCATTGCCGAGCCAAACGTCCGTACCGTGTGAAAGACCTGAAATCTGCAAAAGGTCGGCAAAGCCCTTGGGCTGAGCTTCAAGAAGCATCTGACGGACAAAACTTGTTCCCATTTCAGGAATGGAAAGTGTACCGGTTTCGCAGTCAATATCCTCCGCAGTTATACCAAGAGGCTCGGGACTGACAATCATTTCATAGAGCTTTCTGTCACAGACATCGGCATCAAGAACTGATATTCCCGTAAAGTCCTCAAGATACTTATAAAGCGTCGGAACATCATGGCCGAGATTATCAAGCTTCAGAATTGTATCGTGAAGAGCATGGAAGTCGAAGTGAGTAGTTTTGGTTTCGCTCTTACTGTCATCGGCAGGGTGCTGAATAGGTGTGAAATCGGAATAGTCAAAGGCATCGGGCACAACAACCATACCGCCCGGATGCTGACCCGTTGTTCTCTTGATACCCGTACAGCCGATTGTCAGTCTGTCTTCTTCGGCTTTAGACACAACCT
>JAZRQW010000019.1:0-42055 GCA_045650165.1 Acutalibacteraceae bacterium
CGTTGACGGCTTTGACGGCGTAACCGCATACACAACAGATTACGTTTCTGATGAGCTTCTTGCAGAGCTTGGCATCACCGCAAACGACGTTGAGGTTATCTTCTTCGACGATAACTCCGTTCTCAACGGTGGTACAGGCGCTACAGCTTCTGCAGGCGGCATCACCACAATGTCCGAATCTACCGGTCCTCAGCTTCTCTCCGTTCTCGACGGTATCAGAGTATTCGAACCTCTCTACGGAAACGATAGCTATTATATTGAGGCCGAGCAGAAGGCAAAGTATTACAACGTTATTGATAATCTTGTAAGCGGCACGGACCTCAGTTCAGAAACAAGTATTTTTGCCTACATCTTCGGAAATTCCGATAACAGTTCTGTCACTCCCGCTCAGTATGCTTCTCAGGGTGCTAAGGATGAGCTATACCTTATTGGTAAAGAAACAAACCCCAATGCTCTTGCTTTTGCAGCACACTCAGGCGGCAGATTTATGCTCAGTATGCGCTCTGCTGACGGCTCAGCTATAACCGTTAAAATTAATGGCGAGTATACTGTTACAGTAACGGGTCAGACTGAAATGTTCTATGATATTACAGATGCTGTATTATCAGAAGGCGGTAGTGTTTCAATAGTAAATGAAACGCCGGGTAAGCTTCTTGCAATCGGCTATCTCAAGGTTGTTGGTGCAGGTGTTTTAGCTGAACCCGCATCCAAAATTGACCTCAACACCGTCGCAATGATGATGTTTGGTCTTGCTCCTGATATTGATGAACCTACAACAGGCGACGAGCCCACAACAGGTGATGAGCCTACAACAGGTGACGAGCCTACAACAGGTGATGAGCCTACAACAGGCGATGAACCTACAACAGGTGACGAACCCACAACAGGCGACGAGCCCACAACAGGCGACGAGCCCACAACAGGCGACGAGCCCACAACAGGCGACGAGCCTACAACAGGCGACGAGCCTACAACAGGCGACGAGCCCACAACAGGCTACGAACCCACAACAGGCGACGAACCTACAACAGGCGACGAGCCTACAACAGGCGATGAGCCCACAACAGGCGATGAACCCACAACAGGTGATGAGCCTACAACAGGCGACGAGCCCACAACAGGCGATGAGCCCACAACAGGCGACGGCAACGACGATGATGCTGGCAACAGCGATAGCGAATCATTCCTAGATAAGCTGTTCGGCTTCATTTGCGGCATCATTGAGTTCATCGTAAACATTTTCAGAGGCTTCTTTGGCGCTCTCAGTGAATAAGAAAGGATTAATATAATGAATCAATATACTAAACCAACTCTTTCTCTTCTCTCTCTTTCGGCTAACTCAGGCGCCACTTCAACCTGTGCAACCAGCACAACGGAAGCAAAGGATGTTATGGATTTTCTTATAATTATGGGTGCTGATGAAGAAAATGCGTTTGCTCCTGCTGAAAGTTGCAGTTTTCCTATCGAATATGAAAACTACTGTAAGTTCACCGGCGCTGTTCAGGTATTCTTCTCATAATCAATAATATTTAAATCAAAAGCCGTCTGCTTTACGCAGGCGGCTTTTTGTTGTCTGAAGAATTAAAGTATAAAAATAGAAACCGCTTTGCATCATAATTGCTGAAGTAAAGCGGTTTTGTATGCTTTTGTTGTGTGCTTTTTTGAGGTTGAAGCGATATAAAAAAATAAGAATCGTCAAAACCTTTGAGATTTCAACGATTCTTAGTGGTCGGAGTGACGGGACTTGAACCCATGGCCTCTTGGTCCCGAACCAAGCGCGATACCAAACTTCGCCACACCCCGGAATATCTGCTGAATCAGACAGCTTGCTAATTATAAATGATATACACAAAAAAATCAAGTCATTTTCTTAAAAAAGTTAATTTTTTCAATGCGTAAATATTTAATTGTTAAAAGCTGGACTGATACTGCTTGTTTTCGTTGACAAAGATTTTCTCGTGGTGTTATACTTACTTTAACTTGACGAAATGAGGTGCTTTATGAAAAAAGAACCGTTATATATTCTGACTTACGAACACGGCGGATATGTTCTGTGGAAGGATAGGGTAAAGCCGAGGATAAAGAATCTTTTTGAGTGGCTGGAAAAATATCCGAGGCTTAGGATTGGTCTTGATTATGAATCGTTTACCTTTGATGAATTTTCACGCGAAGATCCCGAAGTTGTAGAGCTTATCTGCTCACTTCTCAAAAAATATCCCGACAGGGTAGGCCTTGGCGCTACAACATACGGTCAACCGCTTTCACTTACGATATCCGAGGAATCAAATGCACGCCAGCTTCTCTATGCTGTGCGTACAAATATGGCTTATTGCGGAAAAACACCGAGTGTTTATGCTATTTCTGAATTTGCGCTCAATAACCAGACTCCTCAGCTTGCGAAACTCTGCGGTTACGAAGCTGCTATTCTTCGCTCACACGTTATGGGCTACGGTTATCCTAAAACTTTTGACAGCGCATGGGGCAAGTGGATAGGTAAGGATAAAACTGCGCTTCCTTCCGTGCCCACTTATCACGGGCAGGGCAGAGGCTATAACTGTACAACAATTGATAACTGGATTCTTTCCCGTTGGCCTGTTGATTCTGTGTTATATTCGCTAGACGATTTCAAGGATATGTTTTCAAAATATTCTCCGCTTCTCGCTTCAAGATATGATGACCTGACACAGCCAATAGAAACGCTTCACGCAGAAATTGAGGACAGAGAAGATTATGAATATATTCTGCTTGAGGATATTCCCCGTATTTTTGGTGAGCCTCTTGATGAACTTGTAACAACTGATAACGATTTTCATGTGCAGATGCCGTGGGGTTATTGCGGTAACGAGATTTTCAACGGCTGCCGAGAGGGTGAGGTTGCTGCCGTTCAGGGTGAAAAAATAAACGCTCTTTCAGTTTTTCTTGGTGGAAAATCCGAGCAAGAAAAGAGCGAAGAAGCGTGGAAATACACGCTTGCAGCACAGCATCACGATGTTACAATCTGTGGTCTTCTTGATTTGTCACGTCGCTTTATTCCTTCTTCACTTGTCGCTTCTGATTATGTCAAAGCGCAGTCGCTTGCTTCGCTTTCACCCCGTTTTGCTCACAAAGATAATGATAGCCTCTTTGTTTTTAATGGTCATTCCTTCGCGGTTGATGAGTGGATAGAGGTTGATCATAAAGAAGAGCTTTCGGTTTTCGACGGAGAAACACAGCTTGAAAGCGAGTATGATAACGGCAAGCTTCGCGTTCATATCTGTTTGTCTGCCCTTACTGCAAAGAGCTACAAACTTGTAAAAGCAGAGAATAAAACAAAATCCGACTTTGTCTGGAATGAGGACATCTGCGAACTGATTACTCCTGTATATACTCTCAAAGTAAACGACAGGGGAATTGTGTATCTTAAAAACAATTCCAATAACAGCCTTGTTTTTGATAACGGTGAGGGGGAATTGTTCACCGCCTGGATTGAAAATGAACCTTGTTTCTCAACCGGAACGTGGAGAGTTGAAGTTACCGGACACGGTGCAAAGGCTGTTTATAACGGTGTTATCGGTAGTGTTCCGTTTAATTTTGAAATGCGCTTTTCGGGAAAGAATGACAGAATTGACTGTAAGGCACGTTTTGAAATGCACGGTGAACACATCGGAAGAACGGACGTCACTCAAGGCAGACCTGTTCCGCTTACTCGTAACGGACATCACCACGAGGATAAGCTTTGTTTTGTTATGAATACCTGCCTTGATAACGACAGACGTATGGTACGTGACCTGCCGTATTCGATTTCGGATTGGAACGGTGCCGTGCTCAAAACAGAAGAATATTGGTATCCGAATGACAGAATACTTGTTGATACCGAAGTTAGTGCAGAGGAATCTTTTAACTCGACAACTTATATGCAGGGCATTTACTGGCTTGCTTTAAGAGATAATAAGCAGGGCGTTGCCGTTGCAAACCGCGGATGTATGGGCTCTGCTGTTGAAGGTAACAGGCTTTATATTCCATTGCTTTATTCAAATGAGTATATGTGTGGCACACGAATTCTTGAAGGCGTGTTTGAGGATGAATTTGCTATTATTCCTTTCAAGGCCGACAAGAGTGATGCTCAGCTTCACCGTGACGCTGTTTCCTATGCTTATCCGCCTGTAAGTGCAGTTATCGCAAAGGGAAACGGCGATCTTAACACCTTTGCTGTTGCAGATTTTAAAGCAGATGGTGAGGTTGTTCTTACTGCGCTTTATCCGGAAGAAAATCACATTCTGGCACGCTTCTGTAACTATTCTGATTTTTCTTCAACCGCCGTTTTTGTGCCGTCAATCGGTAGCGTTAAATGCGAAACCGATTTGCTCGGTAATGAGCTTGCTGCAGTTGAAAACGGAAAACTCAGTTTCCGTCCTTGGGAAATCAAAACGGTTAAAATTACGCTTTAATAAATCAATCACCCTGCGTCCTTGGTTTGAGGATGCAGGGTGATATTTTTCAGAAGCAATATTCTTTTATAATGTTGCCGTTAAAATCTTTCCAAGTGAATTTTCTGCTTTCAAGAATTATATAGCCGTGGTGGCTGTTTTCTTTTGGAATTGAAACTGAGCCCGGGTTAATGTAAGTGTATGTTTCGTGCTCTGTACATACCGGTACGTGTGTGTGTCCGTGCAGAAGAATGTCACCCTTTTTGAGGGGCGGCAGCTTCTGTTCGTTATATACGTGACCGTGTGTTGCGAAAATTGTTGTGTTACCGTTGCAGATTACGGCGTAATCTGCAAGCACGGGAAAGGGGAGTACCATCTGGTCAACCTCGGTATCACAGTTGCCTCTTACGCTGAGAATTTCATCTTTGTAATCGGACAGCATTTCAATTACTGCCTTGGGATTGTATTCTTCAGGCAGGTCGTTTCGTGGGCCGTGGTAAAGCACATCACCGAGCAACAGTATTCTGTCTGCGTGTTCGTTCTGGTACGCAGTGATTAATTTTTTGCACCATTTTGCACTTCCGTGTATGTCGGAGGCTATAAACCATTTCATATATAAATCCTCTTTATAAACAGTTTTTGATGAAGTTTATCACTGTTTGCATAACAGCAGGGTCTTCACGGGTGATTAAATCGTAATCGATGTCATAGCAGTAGTCAATTTCTTCCTTGCTGGGGTTTTTGATTTTTTTCAAGGCATTGATTCCTGCAAAAACATTGTTAAGATATTCTTCGCTTTCTTTCGTCTGGTAAACGTTATGAAAACGACCCTCATACATAATGCTTGTTATATGAGGATTGGTTTTGACCTTTGCACTTGCAAGGGGAGAATTTACTGGGGTAACGGTAGTATCACTGTCACCGTGCAGAAGTAAAACGGGCGGAGAAGAAAGGCTACCAAGAATATCTGAGCATTTTATAGTGGATTTTCTGTCGTCGGCAATGGAGAAAATAAATTTAAACAGGGGAGTAAGAAAACTCATTTTTTCGCCCAGGAAGCCGGTTACTACCTGATAACCGCTGTCAGGTGCGGAAAAGGCAACTGCACCGGAAACACCAAGGTCTTTGTCGGCGAGATTCTGGCAAACGCTGTAACCTCCCCATGAGTGACCGACAAGAATTTTTTTGAGCCCGTTAAACTTCTCATTTGAGTTTGCCCATTGAACGGCTGCTTTCAAATCTCTTACTCCCTGATAAAAGCCTACAAGACTTTTGCCTTCCGAGGCAAAAGTGCCCGTGTTATCGTAAGCCAGTACGGCAAAGCCGTTTTTTGCAAGGGTGTTGATTTCCGTCATATAGCTGCGATGGCCACCGCCCATACCGTGTGAGAAAATAACGAGTGCAAGCGGTTTTACCGTGCCAGAGGTTATGTAAAGTGCGCCTTTAAGAATCTGTCCCTTGTCAGACTTGAATGAAACGGGTGCACACCTCAAATCTTCAAAATCCTCGCAGGTCAGGTATTTCAGTCTTCTGTCGCCATTGCAGCGTTTGCCGAAAGCGGCCTTGAATACGGCAAAACCACAACCGATAACTGCAAGCAATATAAATAAAACTATTATCAGAATAATTCCAATGGTTTTCATTTTTTCGCTTCCCTTATGAAAGATTTGAGTTAATTTTACCATATAGATTTTTCCTTTTCAATGTTTTCGAAATAAAAAAATTGCACCGTCATCAGACGGTGCGGTTTGCTTAGTAGTTCTGCTTGCCGGATGCGGGGTCGTTCTTCTTGTTCTGAGCATTGTTGTTCTGAGAATTATTCTGAGAGTTGTTCTGGTTCTTGCTCTGAGAAGAAGGGCAGTTGTTATTGTTGTTGCTGTTGTTGTAGTTGTTGTTCTGCTTATCCATTTTTATCACCTCGATAGTATTGTAACCGCTTTATTGTGGTTTATTCATATTTCCGTTTGCAGGGTTATCAAGAACTTTTCCTTTTTCATCAAAACGAGATCCATGGCACGGACAGTCCCAAGAATGTTCTGCGCTGTTCCATTTCAGCGCACAGCCCAGATGAGGACAACGCTTTTTTGAAAACGTGAGCAGGTTTGCAAGCGATTCAAAACCGTTTATAAAAAGCTGAGGTTGCAAGATACTGCGGTTTGTTCTGAAAAGCTCGGTATAATCGTTTTGTCTGTCAGTAATTTTATCTTTCAATAACAGTGCGGAAAGCATAGCGCCCGTCATACCCCATTTGCAAAATCCGCTTGCCGTGTACAGATTAGGTGTGTTCGGAGAGTAGTTTCCGATATACGGCATATCATCAAGACTCATACAGTCCTGAGCAGCCCAATGAAAAAGCTTTTTTGAGTTGGGATAATTTTCTTTTGCAAATTGTTGCAATTCTTTCCAGTTTCCGCCTTGTTTACCTGTTCTGTGCCCGCCACCGCCAAGCAGAAGCAGGTTTTTGTAATTTCTGAACGATAAGCCCGTATCACTTTCGTCCACGTACATTCCATCAATGTACTGTGCGTTTTCAAGTGCAATTACATAAGAACGGTGTTGATACAGTTTTAAAGGAAAAAGTCCGTGTTTATTGATAAAAGGGAAGTGTGTTGCAACGATAATTGTCTTGGCGTTAATTTTTGCTTTGTCAGTAATTGCTGTTGTTCCTTTCAGTTCCTTTACAAAGCTGTTTTCGTAAATATTCAATTCTTTTGAAATTGTCGCCAGAAATTTAAGCGGATGAAACTGCGCCTGGTTTTCAAAGCATACCGCACCTTTTGATTTAATAGGCAATGGTACACTTTCCATAAACTTTGCGTTGAATCCTATTCTTTCAAGTGCGTTCATTTCGTCTTCAAGCTTTTTTCGGTCTTTTGAATAAACGAAATTGTTTTTAATTACAAAATCGCAGTCAATATTTTTACATAACTCACTCAGCTTTTTGAATGCTTCCTTGTTGGCAAGCAGATAACCTCTTGCTGTTTCTTCGCCTTTGGCTTTTAACAGTTTGGAATATATCAGTGAATGCTGAAAGGTAATTTTCGCTGTTGTATTCTGTGTATTGCCGCTGCATATTCCGTTTTTTTCAACAAGAATATAATCAATGCCCTCTTGCTTGAGGACATATGCAGTCAACAGACCGGTTATACCACCGCCTATAATGAGCACATCAGTGCTCACTTCACCCTCAATTTCGGGAAATGACGGTAGTAGTACATCTTTTTTCCATACTGACTCCATAAAAAAACACCCCTTGTAATAAGCGTTTACAAGGAGTGAGATTTTATACAATTAAATAAGTTTCATACCGAAGGCGACATCTGTGCCGAGAATTTCAAGCTGTTCAAAGCCGTATTTGCCGTAGAACTTACCGGCGTTAACGTTTCCTGTGCCTGCGGTAAGCATAACGCCCTTGATACCCTTGGCGCGAAGGTGTTCAAACAGTGTATTGAGCAGCTTGCCGCCCCAACCCTGACGGTGATATTCGGGTAGAATATCAATGTGCATATGTGCCGGATAATCCTCTTTATACTTGTTCTGAAGTATTGTTGATTCGCAGGCCCATTTATAGTTTTTTTCGCCGAGGGGTTTTGTGAGCGGAAGATATTCTCGGTCAAATATTTCCTTATATCTGTCATAGTTTTCCGTACAGATTATATAGCCGACAGCTTTTCCGTCATCATCAAGCACAAAGCAGTTTTCGGGTTCTTTTTCAATATAATAATCGCAGAAGGTGTGCAGTATAAATTCTCCGAGAACGGGCTCGGGTGCTTCGCCCTCGCTGTTGAGGCAGGCGAAGCGTACGCCTTCAAAATCTTTTTCTTCATATTTTCTGATACTTATCATTTCAAATCACCTGTAAATTATTATTCGGAATATTGCCATAAACCGATTTTATTAGAAAACAACATAAAAAGCAATAGTTTTAAATCAAATTAACAAATTTATAATTGAAAAAAGAAAATATTGGTGTATAATGCTAATTGTAATATAGGAGGTATACATTTCTATGAATACTGATAAATTGGTACGAGGGGCAATTGAAACGCTTTCAAAAGCAATTATTTTCGGTATGCCCAAAAGCTATTTTTCTTCCGATGAAAAAGCAAACAAATATATGCTCACGGGTGATAAAAAGTTTGGCACAGCCTGCGGTGAGTTTTTTACCTGCGGATTCGGTAAGGCTGTTCTGACTCCTGACGATGTTGCAAGCGGTAAATATTTCATTGCCGGTTACGATTCAAACAACCCTGCAACGGGTGTGCTTGACGATATATATGCAAGAGCTGTTTATCTTGACGATAACACGGGCTCAGGCGGTGTCGTAATGTGTGCTGTCGATGCTGTAGGTATCAGCCGTAAGGATATAAATAAAATCAGAAAAAAGGTTATTAAAAGCGGTAAAATACCCAACCTTAAATCAATAAACATCTGCGCAACACACTCGCACTCTGCAATCGATACACAGGGCTTGTGGGGCGAAAAGATTTACAAGTGCGGCAGAAATGATGATTTTATGGAATCTTTACACGAGTGCACTGCAAAGGCTATTATTGAGTCTTATGAAAACAGGGCGGACGGCAAGCTGTTTTACTCGGTCAGAAAGACCGAGGATTTACAGTTTGACTGCCGCACACCCGATACATACGACCCGAACCTCACCAAAATCCGTTTTGAATCCTTTGACGGAAAGAAAAATATCTGTATCGTCAACTTTGCCTCTCATGCTGAACTTCTTGGCGACAGGACAAAGAGTGTAAGCGCAGATTTTCCTGCTTACCTGATAAAAGAGGTTGAAGAGAACAATGAAAATTGTAATGCCGTTTTCTTCAACGGTGCAATAGGCGGCATGATATCCGCCAAGGAAATCAAAAAGGTTTACAGAAACGAAATTGACTGCGTGGCATACACAAAGCAATTTGGCAAAGCTCTCGGTGAAATTGCAAATTCACTTGATAACGAAACAGAGCTTGTGCCCAGAATCAATGTCAAATCCGTACCTGTAAAAATCAGTGCTTCCAACTTTGTTCTCATTCTTGCAAGGCTTATGAAGGTGCTCAACAACGACATTGCCAGAAGCTCAAACCGCAAGGAAGCATTTATCCACACAGAGGTCGGCTATCTTGAGCTTGGCGAAGCGGATATAGGTATGTTCCTTATTCCGGGTGAGCTTTTCCCCGAGCTATACACCGGTGAGTTTCTGGACGAAAACGCATCTGCAACCGCAACGAAGGCAGAATATAAAATTCTGAAAAATCAGGGCGATGTAAAGCACAATTTTGTTATAGGTCTTTGCAACGATGAACTTGGATATATACTTCCCGAAAATGATTTCTTTCTTAATTCCCGTATGCCGTATATAAATTCTGCAAAAGACAGGTTTGGCAGAAATCATTATGAAGAAACCAACTCAACCGGCCCCAGGACTGCGGCAACTCTTCTTAATACAATGGACAGTCTTATAGCATCTGTTAAATAAATCCGGAGAAACAAGCTATGAAGTATTATCTCGGAATTGACGGCGGCGGCACAAGAACAACTGCGGCCGTGTCGGACGAAAACGGAAAAATCTTGCTTAAAAAGGCAGGTAAAACTATTAACTTCTATTCTGTCGGAATGGAAGCGGCAAGAATAAACCTTGCCGAAATAATTTACGGCATTGAGAATGACCTTGGTAAAATATGCTTTTCAGGTGCTTTTATCGGCTGTTCTGCGCTTGATGATGAAGCGGATACAGAACTTACCGAAAAGCTCTGCTCAGACATTATAAATGCCGAAAAGCTAAAAATTCACAGCGATGTTTATATTGCCCTTAAGGCCGTCGGTGATGCGGTTTGCCCGTGTGCGGCTATCTGCGGTACCGGTTCTATGGCTATAGCCGAAGATGAAAACGGTAACACTCAGATTACCGGTGGCTGGGGACATACAGTTGGCGATGAAGGCTCGGCACTTGCAATTTCGCTCAATGCATTGCGGCTTTGCTGCCGACTTTGCGACAGGGGAGAGGATTCCTCTTTGCTTGAAAGTGCAAACGCCTTTTTCGGCGTTGATGATTTCCGCAAGGCTATAGATATAATCTATTCGCCTGAAACCACAAAGGATGTTCTTGCGGGCTTTGCTGCTGCTGTCGGTAAACTTGCCGCAAGCGGTGATGAGACCGCTTTTCAGATTATTGCAACCGAAGCACAGAGTTTTGCCGATACCGTGCTTATTCTGCTTGACAGAGTAAAGAAATGCAGTGTGCTCGGCCTTTACGGCGGAGTGTTCCAGCACAATGAATCTTTCGTAAAAACATTTTCAGAAAGAATCAAGGCGGAATTTCCTTCATTGCAAATCAAACTGCTTGATATGCCGCCCGAAGAAAGTGCACTTGAATTAGCGAGGAAACTGTAATGAAAAAATATCTTGAATACATTGAAAATGTAAACTCAATAATTAAAAAAATCTCGACCGACGGTGCTGAAAGCATTGAAAATGCGGCAGATATTTTTGCAAAAACGCTGATGAACGGCAAACGTATTTATCTTTTCGGTACCGGTCATTCGCATATGCTGTCCGAAGAACTTTTCTATAGGGCAGGAGGTCTGGTAAATATTCAGCCTATATTAATTGAGCCTCTTATGCTTCATATTTCCGCTTCAGAAAGCACAGTTGCCGAGCGTGAAGAGGGGATGGCTGAAAGAATTTTTACCGAATACGGTATGAGCGAAAACGATACCGTTGTTATTATCTCAAACTCAGGCAGAAACGGCGTTATTGTCGATATGGCTCTGCTTTGTAAAGAAAAGGGACTTAATGTTATTGCTCTTACAAATCTTGAGCACACTTTTGCAGGTGCTTCACGTCACAAGAGCGGTAAACGCCTTTGTGAAATTGCTGACCTTGTGCTGGATAATGGCGGCTGTGTGGGTGATGCCTGCGTAGAGGTTGAAGATGTGAGCGGTAAAATCTGCCCGACATCAACTGTCTGCGGTGCACTTATTCTCAATGCTATCGTTGCACAAACGGTTGAGAATTGCGCAAGACAGGGCTTTTATCCAGACCATTTTGCAAGCTCAAATATTGACGGTGGTGACGAAATCAACAACCGTCTTATAGAAAAATACAAAAAGGAGATTAAACACCTTTGATTTATCCTGTACCGCAAAATAATGCTCTCAACGGCGATTCGTTAAATATAACTTCGTTACATATTGAGGGTGAATATACAGCTCTTGCACAGCGCATAATGTCCGATTACGGTATATCCGTTTCGGGCGGATTTGTTGTTGAAATCATTGTTTCTGACAGCAGAAAAACGACATATATAGAAGCCCTTTCACGCCTGAGCCGTGAAAAGTATTTCATTAACGTAAGCGACAATAGAATTTCAATCGAAGCCTCTTGCCGCAGCGGTGTTTTCCGTGCGTTACACACACTCGCCAAGCTTATTGTAAAAGGCGAACTGCGCACAGGTGTTTTAGAGGATTATCCTCTTTTTGAACGCCGTGGCTATATTGAGGGTTTTTACGGTCCGACCTGGAAGCATGAAAAGCGTCTGTCCGTTATGCGCCTGATGGCAAAATACGGTATGAATACCTTTTATTATGCACCTAAGGATGATGAATATCACAGAGCAAAATGGAATATTCCTTATCCTGAAAAGGAGCTCACCGAACTTAAAGAACTTTTTGATACTGCTGCTGAAAATGAACTCAATGTCTGCTGGTGCGTCGGCCCCGGCCTTACTTACCACTACACATCTGACGATGACTTTGAGGCACTTATCGCAAAATTCAGAAATGTGTATTCAATCGGTGTCAGAAATTTTGGCTTGCTGCTTGACGATATCGCAAACGATTTTCAATATGAGGACGATTCAAAAGAATATGACGGTATAGTCGATGCACACATAGTGCTTGTTAATAAGACTTATAATGCACTCAAGGCGTTGGATGCCGATATTACGCTTACAGTTTGTCCGACCCAGTATTTTGGCGATGCTGAGGACTATTATATCAGCAAATTCGGTTGCGGTCTGCCTGCAGAGGTTAAGATATTCTGGACAGGTAAAGAAATCTGCTCAACCTTCCTCACTTGCCGTGATGCAGATGATTTTGCCAGGTCAACAAACCATAAACCGCTCTATTGGGATAATTATCCCGTAAATGATGCGGAAATGTTCCAGGAAATGCACCTTGGCGCTGTTAAGGGCAGAGACAAAGAGTTGTATAAGCACAGTGACGGTCTGATTTCCAATGTTATGGAATATGCCGAGGCTTCAAAAATTCCGCTTATGACAATTGCAGATTATCTTTGGAATCCCGTAGCTTATGACTGCGAAAAATCGCTCGAAAATGCTCAGTGTGAAATTCTCGGAGAGAAGGCGGAAATATTCAAATATATTGCTGACCATCTCTGCGTTGCCTGTGTTTCTCGCCACGGATCTGCACTTATGAGCGATATCCTTTCACATCTGAGCTTCCTTCTTGCAACAGGTGATAAGGACAGAGCACTTGTGGAATTTAAAGAGTACAATGCAAAAATGCGTGAATGTCTTGCTGTAGTAAGTGATACTTCAGTTGAGCTCTTTGCAGAAATTCAGAAATGGGTTAAAAAATTTGCAATGTGCTGTGATGTGCTTGATGCAATTCTTGATGTATGGACAAACAACACAGAAGAAAATAAGACTGTCCTTTCAAAACTTATGGATAAATACAATTCCGATGCTGTTATTCTCACGGGCTTCTGCCTGCGTGAAGCAGCAGAAAAAACTCTCGAAATGTAATGAGATCAAAGCCGCTCATAAATTATAAATGAGCGGCTGAAAATTTTTTGAAAAATTTTGAATTTTTTTTAAAAAACACTTGCATATTTAAAAGAAATGTGTTAATATAACATCCGTTGTCCGGGTGTGGCGCAGTTGGTAGCGCGCTTGACTGGGGGTCAAGAGGCCGTGAGTTCAAGTCTCGCCACTCGGACCATAGTGAGTATTCATAAGGTTTTTTCCTGTGAATACTCATTTTTTTTGTTTAATTTGGTTTCTGAAGAATTTATTAAATTAATTTTACGAGTGAGGTACGATTGTGAAAAAGTCATTTAAAAATGTTTTGTCAATTTTTATTTCATTTGTGATTTGCTTATCGTTTGCCTTCGGCTCATTTGCTGCTTACACTAACACAGCACAAGCACAGCGCTTCAGTGATGACGGCACGTTCAGAATTATGCATATCACAGACACTCACCTTGAGTATTACAATCTCGAGGCTTCGGTTTATCTTATTGCTTCTGCCTGCGACAGAGAAAAACCCGATATGGTTGCTCTTACAGGTGATATTGCAATGTCGGATGACAAGGAAGAAATGGTTGAGTGTATTGACCGTCTTATGACAGTTTTTGAGGAGAGAAATATTCCTGTTGCGGTTTGCTTTGGTAACCATGATATTGAAACCAAAAGCTTCACAGACCCGAGTGAGCTTATGGCGCTTTACAATTCATACTCTTGCTCGATTTCCGTTGATGAGGGCGATATTCTTACGGGTTGCGGTACATACAATGTTCCCGTTCTTGCTTCCGACAGCGATGAAATGAAGTTCAACATCTGGGTATTTGATTCGGGCTCATCAGACGGTGAGGGTCATTACAGCAATGTGCCTGCCGATCAGGTTGAGTGGTACAAAACAATGTCTGAAAGCATTGAACAGGAAAACGGCAAAGTTTATTCGCTTGCCTTCCAGCATGTCATAGTTCCTGAAATTTACGATGCACTTGAGAAGCATACTTCACCGAGAGCTTATGCATTCGAGCGTATTTATGTTGAAGGTGAATATTATTCGTTCAGCCCGGAATTTGAAAACCACGGTGTTCTTAATGAAATGCCTTGTCCCGGTTATTATAACCACGGTCAGTTTGCAGCAATGGTTGACCGGGGAGATGTTATGGGCATTTTCACGGGCCATGACCATACAAATGCCTTCAGTGTAAAATATCAGGGCATTAACATAACAAATTCGCTCAGCACGAGATATAACGGTGATTCGTTTTCTTCGCAGTACGGTTACAGAATTATTGATATTAATGAAGCTGACACCTCGACCTATGAAACAAGAGTTGTTCATTGGTACGATTATTTCACGCTTGGCGATGTTTTTGCGCTCAGCCGAAGCGATGACGATTACGGCGCCAAGCTTGCTTTTGATATCGTGTTCAAGGGCTTCTTCCAGAAGTATGCCGACAAATTAGCAACAACTTTTGTTTTTGTTTTTACGGGCAGACAATGCGCATATAATTAAAACTGACGCCACGAGTTTTTCTCGTGGCGTTTTATCATTTAGGATAGGTTTTAACTCGCGTGCAAAGTAACAACTTGCTAAATTTTCATTAAATTTATTGGGTGAATTGTATGTAGATTTATTTATATTTATTATGCTATAATCAGAACAGAAATTAATATCGGAGGCAAAGAATATGAAACTTTCGTCATCTTTTATTTATGCTTCATCTGAATATACAACCTATGAAAAATTTGTTCCTTCGCCGTATTTTCGCAAGAATATCGTTCTTGACAGTGTGCCGGAAAAGTGTGAAATCACCATTTCTGCTCTCGGATTTTACCGCCTGTGGATAAACGGCACGGAAATAACAAAGGGTCTTCTCGCACCCTATATTTCAAATACTGACCATATAGTTTATTTTGACCACTACAGCATTGCCGAGTACCTTCAGACGGGCAACAACTGTATAGGTGTTCAGCTTGGCAACGGTATGCAGAACTGTCCGGGCGGTTTTATATGGGATTTTGAGCTTGCGCGCTTCAGGAGCGCACCGAAGCTCAGCTTTTGTGTTGAGTACGGCGATGTGTCAATTGAGGCAGACGAAACAGTAAAAACTGCTCCTTCGCCGATATATTTTGACGATATCCGTAGCGGTGTCAGATATGATGCGAGAAACGAGATAGAAAACTGGAACAGCCCCGATTTCGATGACAGCACATGGGCAAACGCAATAATTTGCGAAAAGCCTGCAGGTGAATTCAGAATCTGCGAGGCTGATCCGATTCTTCCTACGGGCGAAGAGCACACAGCTGTTGAAATTTCAAAGCGTGAGGCTGTACCGTTCAACCCCGATCACCGTAAAATAAAGCTTATGAATCCCCAGGAAAAGAACGAGGCGACGGAATACTGGGTTTATGATTTCGGAGTTAACAAAACGGGTCATTGCCGCCTTAAAATCAACGGCAGACCCGGTCAGCGCATTGAGCTTCAGTATGCTGAGTGCCTTAGCAAGGATGGTAAGCTTGACTATACAAACATTCACTTTTATCCTGACGGTTTTTCGCAGAGAGATGTGTTTATTTGTAAGGGCGGTGAGGAGGTTTTTGAGCCTCCGTTCACATATCACGGCTTTCAGTATTGCGGCGTAACGGGTATTGACGATGAGCAGGCAACCCCTGAACTGCTCACGTATGTTGTAACAAATTCCGACCTTAAGCGCAGAGGTGGCTTTGAGTGCTCGGATAAGGACGCAAACAGACTTTGTGAAATCACCTCTGTTTCCGACCTTTCCAATTTCTTCTATTTCCCGACTGACTGTCCGCACAGAGAGAAAAACGGCTGGACGGGTGATGCTGCAGTTTCTGCAGAGCATATGTTAATGACTCTGACACCCGAAAAGAGTTTTACCGAATGGCTGCGCAACATCCGCAAGGCTATGAAGGAGGACGGTCAGCTTCCTGGTATTATTCCCACGGGTGACTGGGGTTATAATTGGGGCAACGGCCCTGCGTGGGACAGAGTGCTTACATACCTGCCTTATTACACCTACATTTATACGGGTGATAAAAATATTCTTGAAGAAAATGCTACTGCCATTTTCCGTTACCTCAACTATATCTCTCTTAAACGTACTGAAAGGGGAACGGTCGATTTCGGTCTTGGTGATTGGTGTCCCGTAGGCGGTAAGGTTAAACCTACCGTCGAATTTACAAGTTCCGTTTGCAGTATGAGCATTGCGGAAAAAGCCGCTTTCATTTTCGATGAACTCGGTATGTCACTTCAGAAAAAGTTTGCGCAAACTCTTCACGACGAAATAAAGGATGCGGTTCGTACACACTTGATTGATTTTGAAACGCTTACCGCCGATACACGTTGCCAGACAGCTCAGGCTATGGCGCTTTTCCACAATGTGTTTGATGACGGCGAAAAAACAAGAGCTTTCAGAGTGCTTCTTGATATAATTCACGAAAGTGACGACCATATAGATTTCGGCCTTCTCGGTTCAAGAGTATTGTTCCACGTGCTTTCAGAGTTCGGCGAATCCGAGCTTGCATATAAGATGATTTGCCGCAGAGACTGGCCAAGTTACGGTTTCTTCCTCACGCTTGGTGTTAACTCTCTTCCTGAGGATTTCCTTGATGCCGAATTCAGCCATAAGGAGTCTCTCAACCACCACTTTATGGGCGATATTCTCAACTGGTTTATCTCCAATGTAGCAGGTCTTAAATATAACCCCTACAGAAACGACCACAGAAAAGTTCTTATCAAGCCCTCATTTATTGAGAGCCTGACTTTCGCCAGAGCTTATTACGATTCGCCTTATGGCAGAATTGATGTTGAGTGGAAGCGAGAAAGGGCAGATGTACTTCTTTCGGTTTCAATGCCCGAAAACACTTTCTGCTTTGTGATTGAAGCTCCCGACGGATACAGCTTTGAGGACTTGTCTGCACACAAGACTGTTACTCATTCCCGTAAACTCAAACTAATCAAAAATGTTATGGAATGTCCCAATCCGTAAATGATTCTTACGAGCAAGGAAGCCCTGAGGCTTCCTTGCTTTTGATTTTAAATTTTAAAAGGTTAAATTTTTATTAAGTAAGTATTGAATTTTTGCAACGATTATGATAAAATTTTAAAGAATCTATAGAATAATAATTGTGGCGGTGAATTATGGCTAAAGTAAAAGAAAACAAACCGAAGGGCGGCGCAAGGTTCGAGCAGGTTGACTACAAGGGTAACCGCCGCTACGTTGGTAGTGTTGAAACGGCGGCTTATGTTCTCAATGATGCTGCGGCCACCCTCAACATAAGCGATTTTAATGAGCGTTTTATTTTTGACGTAATAAAAATCGACTTCAACTACCTTGCCCTTCACAATATGATAGCGACTATCTGGGATATCATTAACGATACCTTTATCGGTGTTATTGTTGAAAGAACAAGAACCCGTTGGGGTAAGTTCAAGCCCTATATGCTTTTCGGACAGATTCCGCTTATGATAATCGGTCTTTTCTATTGGGTTATTCCGTTTATCTTCCCCGGAACTTCCGCTACATATCTGCCTAAACTTCTGTTCTACTCAATTATGATGATGGTTCAGGAAACTGCGGGCACATTTACAGGTATTGCAAATACGGGCTTTATGACAACTATTACGCCTAACCCCGTTGAGCGTACAAGGCTTATTACTATGGCACACCTTCTCTCTCATATTTTTGAAGATTTGCCCAAGCAGATTTTTGGTATTCTTTATGACCTTGTTATTAACGACGTTGTCAGTTGGGAACTTCCCAAGTTGTTTGCGGGCTTCGGTCTTGCATGTGCTATTCTTGGTACGGTTTTCGTTATGTTCTTCTTTACCAAGAGCCGTGAAAGAGTTATGCAGTCTGTTGAACGCCCGAGCGTTATTCAGGGCTTGAAGGCTATTGTTACCAACAAACCGGTTCTTATTCAGGTTGTGTCTTCCTTCCTCAGCGGCTTTGGTGTCGGTACAAGCAGAACGAACTTCTATATCGACGTTATAGGTTCAATCACCTGGAAAACAATCGTCGGTATTCCCGCTTTCCCTGTCAAATTCATCAGCTACAGCTTCGTCGCTCCGCTTCGTAAGCGCTTCTCAACCAAAGCTCTCTGGATTTTCGAGGATGCCTGGACTGATATGCTATGGATGGTTGTTTTCGGCATAGGTTCAATTAACAACAACTTTATGAAGAAGCATATCATACTTCCGATGATGGGTATCGAAGAAATTTTCGAAATGTGTGTTTACGGCTTGCGGCGTGTTATTCCCAATGAAATTGTCAACGAGTCTATGGACTATTGTGAATGGAAGAACGGCTACCGTGCAGAGGCTATGACAGGTGTTGCGCAGTCACTCATTTCCAAACTGCAGCAAACGGTTATGGGTAGTGTGCAAGCTCTTATCCTTGGTAAAATCGGTTATCAGCAGGGTGTTAAGGTTGGTACGCAGAGCACCAAGACCAAGTGGTGGATTTTTGCTCTCGGTACCGGTGTTCCGATTATTACCAGCTCGCTCGGTATCATCCCCAAGCTCTTCTATCCGCTCAATGCTGAAATTCGTAACCAGATGTACACCGAACTTCAGGAGCGTCGTGACAGAATGGCAAAGATTATGTCCGAAGGCTCTGCAGAGGAAGCAAAGCTTGCTGCTAAGGCAGAAATTAACGGCGAATTTGTCAAGTAATCAAATTAAAATTAAGTTCTTTAAACTCCCGAATTATTCGGGAGTTTATTTTTATAATTCTTTATTTTTCTTGATTATTTTGATTTAAAGTGTTAAAATGTATATAATTTCACAGGGAACGGAGTGGGTTTTTGTGAATAAACTCAAATTATCTGTCTGCCGTGCTGATATAACTCCCGAGGTTGGTTGCAGGCTTTACGGCTACCGTGATGATTTTTACAGCACAGGCATTAATGACAGGCTTTTTGCTTCGGCTTTCTGTTTTTCATTCAACGGTGAAAAATCGTTGCTTGTAAGTGCGGATGTCTGCCTTATCAATACAAAACTTGCTCACAGAATGAGGCAGGAGATTTCAGCTGATTGTGGCATACCTGTCAAGAATATTATTCTCACCGCAGTTCATACCCATACAGGCCCAAACACCGCCGGTGAAGAGGGGTGGGGCGCAATAGATGAAAAGTATTGCGAGAGTATATTCATCCCTGAAATTAAAAGAATCTGTAAAGACTCGTCTTCTGCCGAAGGTACGCCTGTAAAGGTTGGTTTTGCTGTTGGTAAGAGTAATGTCGGCGTTAATCGCCGAGAGCTTTTTACAAATGGGTCAATTGGCCTGGGCCAGAATGAATGGGGTACTTATGACCCGGATATGACGGTTATCTCTTTTGTCGATAATGACAACAAACCACTTGCGAATATCATTCACTACGGTGCACATAATACGGCGGCAGGTTTGTGTCCGCTGATTTCCCGTGACTGGTGCGGCGTTATGTGCGATAGGCTTGAAGAACTCAGTGGTTGCCCGAGCATTTATTTCAACGGCTGTGAGGGTGATGTTGGCCCGAGGCTCACAAACGGACAGACGGTCGGAGATATTCACTACGCAATGGAGCATGGTGCGGTTGCTGCTAACGATGCCGTGAATACATATAAGATGATTAAGGAATATCACGATGCCGATATGGAAGTAGTACTCGTCAATATCGATATTCCGCTTGATCCGAGAGTGCCGCTTGAAAAAGCAAAGGATGAATATGAAAAATATAAGTCGGCAGTTTACAATATCGACAGACAGACGGCTGTATATTATGAAAGGGTAATCAATGCCTGGAATAGTGGTGCGCCAGAAGAAAAAACAAAAACGCTTTCACTCAGCGTTTTGCGTATAGCGAATCTTAACTTTATCGCTTTCCCGTATGAAATGTTTTCTGAGATATCTCTCAGGCTCAAGAAAAGCTGTAAAAACAGCCGCATACTGTGCCTGAGTAACGCAAACGGTAACGATAGCTATTTCCCGTCGCAGGACCAGATGTGCCGCGGCGGTTATGAAGTTAATATGTTCAAAACTGCCGGGAACCAGCCTATGGTGAATGATGCCGATAATTATCTAGTAACAGCCCTTGCAAAGGCTTTGGAGGAAATGTAATTATGTACAGAATAGGCCAGGAAGAAATTGACGCAGTAAAAAGTGTCATAGAAACAAAAGACTTTTTTAAGGTCAACGGTGCTTTGCAGAGCTGTTATAAATTTGAGGAAGAGTTAAAAACACGCTTTGATGTCAATCACGCTTCGTTTGTTACCTCCGGATTCGGTGCACTTGTTTCGGCGCTTATCGGCTTCGGTATAGGCCCTGGTGATGAGGTAATTGTTCCGGCATACACTTATATTGCAACGGCTATGGCGGTTGTCACCGTTGGTGCAATTCCCGTAATTGCAGAAATTGACGAAACACTTGGTCTTGACCCTGACGATTTTGAAAAGAAAATCAGTGAATACACTAAGGCTGTAATTCCTGCGCATATGCAAGGTATGCCATGTGATATGGACAGAATATGTGAAATTGCCAAGAAGTACGGTGTTAAAGTGCTTGAAGATGCTTGTCAGGCAAACGGTGCTTCCTTTGGAGGTAAGCTTCTCGGATCAATCGGCGATGCAGGTGCGCTCAGTTTCAATTTCTACAAGATTGTTTCGTGTGGTGAGGGCGGTGCACTTCTGACGAATAACAGCTCCGTTTATGAAAAGGCGTGCATTTATCAGGATAGCTGTGCAATTGCTTACTTTGGCGACCAGATGAAGGGCTTTAGTCAGATTCCTTTCTGCGGCAACGAGTACAGAGGTAACGAGATTCTTGCCGCGATTATGTGTTGTCAGATTAAAAAGCTGGACGGTATTGTATCCGACCTTCGCAAAAACAAGGCAAAGCTTCTTGCGTTGCTCGGTGATGTCTGCGTAGCGCCTTCAAATGATGCTGAGGGTGACTGCGGAATACAGATTCCTTTCCGTTTCGATACGTATGAAAAGGCAAAGGAATTTTCCAAGGAAACGGGCGAAATGCTGTTGTACAATTGCGGTAAGCACGTTTATTACGACTGGGCACCGATTATGGAAAAGAGGGGAGCGGCACACGAGCTGATGAACCCCTACAATATGGAAGTAAACAAAAAACTGAACCACAACTATTCGGCTGATATGTGTCCGAAATCGCTTGATTTGCTTAAGCGTACGGTTACATATGCAATTTCACCAGACTGGACGGATGAGGAAATCTGCAGCAGGGCAGAAAAAATCAAGTCAATTCTCAACGGTTAATAAAAATTTTAATATTATTGGAGGTACCGGTTATGTCATCAACACTCAAAAAAATAATTTCAGTTATTCTCGTTGCATCGGTTCTCTGTCTTGCGTTTATTCCTGCTATGGCAGCGGATGAAAAAAATTATATTATCGACAACCCGTATGAGGAAATCGATTGGGATACCTGGGGCGAATACAAAACGCAGCTTCACTGTCACACAAATGCATCCGACGGCTTCCTTACGATTGAAGAATTCGTGCAGATGCACTATGCAGCAAACTTTGATATCGTTGCCCTTACAGACCACGGCACAATAAACAAGGGCTGGAACGTGGCACCCGAAACCATTCCGCTTATGCGTTTAATTAAGAAAGAACGTACCAAAATGGCTGACATAATTCCGATTCCGCAGGAGGATTATGAGGCTTATCTCAACGGTACATACGAAAATAAGAGCTATACCACCAAGGACGGATATACCATTACCAGAACAAAGGAAAATGGTATGCTCGATGTTCCCAAGGGCATAGAACTCAATATGGCAACGCCTATTGCAGACTGCCACCTTACCGGTTATTTCTCTGATTACGGTCAGGGTCTTGCTGGTGTTTTTGGCGACTATGAAACTCCGTCAAGAGGTGTTGCAGAGGCAGGTGGTATTTCCTATCTTTCTCACGTAGGCGAGTATGTCTATACGGAAAAGGATTCGGGAAATTATGTCGGCCAGCTTATTGACGATTATTATCCGACAAAGTTTGCAAGAATCTTCCTTGATTATCCCGGTTCATCCCTCGGTATGGGTATCAACAGCGCAACCGATGCGCACACACGCTGCGACAGAATACTTTATGACCAGGTTTTACAGAAGACAATTCCCAACGGCGTTGTTCCGTGGGGCAATACCTTTGCTGACTCTCATGATGAGAACGCCGTAAACGATGCGTATACAATGAGCTGGATGCCTGAATTTACACTGGACGCCTTCCGCAAATCGCAGGAAAACGGCTGGTATTTCAGTATTTCTCACTATTCGAACGGCGTTGAGCTCAACGGCATGGAAGAAATGCCCGATTTTGTTGAGCAGGATGTTTATGACACCAAGAGCTACTGGCTTGACAATACCCCCAACGTTACAAAAATAGCGGTTGACCAGGATAACGACACGATTACCGTCTGGGGTGAAAATGCAAACATCATCACATGGGTTTCTAACGGCAATGTTATTGAGCGTAAAGAACTTAATGCTGACGGTTCAGCAACCCTTGATCTTCACAGCGATAAGCTTCTTGACGAGCCTTATCTTTATGTCCGATTCTATCTCTCAGGTGACAACGGTATCTGTTATGCACAGCCTATGGTGCTCAATGTTGAGGGCGAAGAATTTGCGCCGGTTGATGTCCCGAAGACGCGCGATATCTCAACCTTCCTTCGTGGTCTTGTAACCGTTATTGATGTTGCTGTTTTCAGATTCAATCCTATTATCTGGATTTTCAAGTATTTCGGTTTGGGTTATAATCCTCTTCTGAGACTTTTTGATAAGCCGTAATAAAAAACTAAAAAGGCTTGCACAGGTTTAACGCCCGTGCAAGCCTTTTAATATTTTATTCAAAAGCTTTGATATAGTTTTTTGCCCATGCTTTTACAGCTTTTTCATTCCATACAGGCGGCATAGTCGCACATACGGCCATAACCTTTGCTATTGATATTCCGCAACCAAGTATTTTTTTGAGCAGGGCAGGCTGCTTCACAACCTGAATACCCTTGTTTACAAAGTCGGGCACATCGAACCTGAACAGGTCAGTCAGTGCGGTAAAGTTTGCAGTCATAGTTATATTATCTTCATTGAGCATACCGGAGTTGAAGCAGTAATCCAGTTCTTCGGGGGTAAGGGTGAGGAGCAGGAATTTTACGCACTCAAGCGGTGCAAGCCCTGCGCCAAGTTCGCGGTAATACTTCACCTGATAATTCCACAGCTTTTCGGCTGAGTATGTACCATCCTTATCTGCAATAACCGTGTCAGCAAGAATTTTTGCAGCTTTGAGTGAATTGGCGATACCGGAGCCAATAAGCGGTACAGTCATAAAAGCGCTGTCACCGATGGCGGCATAGCCGTCTGCAACCATTATTGCCAAGGGATGTCGTACGGGTATTTCAACGAACTGTCCGCCTCTGACTATTTTGTTGCCGAGTCTCGGACACTTTGTTCGCAGGTAATCGGCAAAGCGGTTTACTTCGTCCAGGTCAAATTCCTCGAACCTGCCGATAAGCAGGTCTGTATGCTCCTTTTCGCTTGCAACCCAGCTCACGCCCAACTTGTTGTCTTCAAGAAGCATAACACGGAATTTTGCCTTGACTTCTTCATCAGTATCTTTATTGAAAAATGCACGGAAGATTGTTATTTTTTCTCTTCTTGCAATTTCTTTCTCAATGTCAAGATAAGCGGGCAGGTTGCGTCGAACAGGTGAATTCATACCGCAGGCATCAATAATAAGATCGGCATATTTTTCGCCGTCTGCCGTGTTGATACCCTTAACTCGCTTGCCGTCTACGATAGGGGAAAGCACTTCGCAGCCGTATTCAATTTTTACGCCGCAGTTTATTGCGTGGCTGATAAGATGTTCGTATATATCTTTGCGCTCCATTTTGATTTCAAGCTCAGCGTGCGGTACTTGCTGCTCAAGTCCTCTTTGCGCGTTCGGAGAAAAGAAGGTCATATTCTCTTTGAATTCGTATTTGCTTCTTTCCGGCATCGGAATTTCCGCAATTCTCAACGCTGCAGGGGCAAATATATCTGTCCAGTCGTAGCCGAGTGTGCCTTGCTCCTTTTTCTCGAAAACTGTTACGTCGTAGCCGCTTTTCGCAAGTAATGCCGCTACCGCTATGCCTCCGTGGCCCAGGCCTGCTACAATAATTTTTTTAGCCATATATTTTACCTCCCGCTTGATGCATTTAAATTGTAACCTCATAAAAGTAAAAATTCAAGTTAAAAAAAGCATTATGACGATAAACTTAATAATTTCTTGTTGTTTTGTTCTTTAATGCGTGCTCTTAATTAAAAAATAAAAATAAATTAATTGTTTTACAATATTTTGCTTGATTTTGATGGCTTGCTTTGATATAATTACTTTGGTTATCTTTTTATATTTAGTTTATTTTATTTTATTTAGTTTTAAGTAATTGGTTAGTTTTTGGGAGGTTTATTCATGAAGATTGTAAAAAAAGCTTTGGCTTTTGTGCTGTGTGTGGTAATGCTTGCAACGAGCATGCCTAATGAAAGCTGGTATTCGCTCCTGCAATCAATCGATGCGTCAGCCATGGCGGGTCATGAACAGAATTATAATGACGCCCGAGTTGAGCTTGATTTCAACAAGAGCTGGAGCTTTTCTATGACTGACGATTCAGCAGCCCATATGAAAGGCTTCAACGATTCGAGTTGGGAGCAGGTTGACCTGCCGCACGACTTCAGTATGAGCCAGGGTTTCTCCACAACTGGCACAGAGGGTGAAAGCGGTAACATGCCCGGTGGTACAGGTTGGTACAGAAAGTGGTTCAACCTGTACGAATACTATACAGGTGACCGTGTATTTCTTAACTTTGACGGTGCCTATCAGCACACTTATGTGTATGTAAACGGTCAGTATGTTGGAGAAAACCACTACGGATACAACAGTTTTTCATTTGAAATATCAGACTATCTTATCTGTTCAAATACAGCGCTCAATCTTATCGCTGTCAAAGTTGTAAATGACCTTCCGTCAAGCCGTTGGTATTCCGGTTCCGGTATCAACAGAGATGTTACGCTTACCATTGCAGGCCCTGTGCACACCTCCCTTTACGGCCCGGCAGTAACAACACCCGATATCAAAGACGGCAAGGGTAATGTAGAAGCAACCATAACAATGCATAACGATACGGCAATTTCCAAAAAAGTTACCGTTGAAGCTACAATTCTTGACTATAACCATAATCCCTTAAGCGAAACCGTAGTATCAGACACTATTACAGTATCTGCCGAAACAGAGAAGTCGATTATTCTCGAGCCGGAGATTGATAATCCCAAGCTGTGGAGTCCGGATACCCCCAATCTTTATAAACTTCAGACTGTTATCAAAAACGAATCCGGTGAGCTTATTGACGAATATCATACCACTTTCGGCTACCGCTATATTGAATGGGACGCAGACAAAGGTTTCAGCCTGAACGGCGAATATATGAAGCTGAAAGGCGTGTGCCTTCACCACGACCAGGGCGCACTCGGTGCTATACAGGAGTACGATGCAATTTACCGCCAGCTTGTTATTCTTAAAGAAATGGGTTGTAACGCAATCCGTACTTCGCACAACAGTGCATCCAGAGTTTTTCTGGAGCTTTGTAACGAGCTCGGTATACTCGTTATGGAAGAGTTCTTCGATGAATGGGATAATTCCAAAAACGGCAACACCCACGATTTCAGCGAATATTTTTACGAGGATATTCCCGAAAGCAATACCGCTATCGGTGCACACGGTCAGAAGTGGTTTGAGTTTGTTGTTGAGCAGACAATACTGCGTGACAGACACGATCCTTGTATTATCGCTTGGGACGTCGGTAATGAGCTTAACGGCGGTTCAGCAGGCAATTATGTTGCAATAGCTCAGGATATTATCAACATTGTTGACGGGCTTGACCCCGATAGAGTTGTGCTTCAGGGCAACGACAAGCCGAATGACTCGCACATCACAAACGTTGACAGCTATATGGACGTCATCGGTGGTAACTATAAGCTCTATGATTGGATAAACATTATGAGCGGCACGACGGATGACAGAAGAAACAAACCCTTTGTTGCAACTGAATCCGCATCCGTAACAAACAGCCGCGGTGTTTACGACACAATGTCATATTATGATTATCAGGGTACAGCCTACGATACTCAGGCAGTCAGCTGGGGTAACGAAGCGGCAGAAGCCTGGTATGCCGTTGCTACAAACGACTGGTTCTCCGGCGAGTTTGTATGGACAGGCTTTGACTATATCGGTGAACCTACAGGTTCACCCGAACCTAATGGATGGAACAACATCTCCGGTCCGAACCCGAATTCCGTTCCCAACTCGTCATACTTCGGTATTGTTGATACAGCAGGCTTTGCAAAGGATTCTTACTACCTTTACAGAAGCCTGTGGAATGATAAGAGTACTACGCTTCACCTTGTTCCGGGTTCATGGAACCGTGAAAGCCTTCTGCTCAACAACGGCTATGTAAATGTTGCTGTTTACAGCAACGCAAAGAAAATTGAGCTGCTTCTCAACGGCAACGTTATCGCAACGGCAACATCAGCCGTTACAACAACACCTGCCGGCTATACTTACAGAACATGGACAGAAAGCATCACAGATTCAACAAATTGTTCGGTTGGCAGCTTCTACACAGGCAACGGTGCAGATTTCTATCCGCAGTTCCGCGTAAAATACGCAGCGGGTACTCTTTCCGTCAAAGCTTATGACGAAAATAACAACGAAATCACAGATACAGTCGGTTCAACCAAATCTGTGTCAGGTAATGCAACACAGATTGCCGTAAACACATGGCAGAACAAAAACACCTATGTTGCCGACGGAGGAGATTTTATCTACGTTGAGTTCGAAGCAATGGATGCCGACGGCAACTTCATGAACGACTACAACGGCACGCTCAACGTAAAAGTTGACGACTCTTCTGCAAGATATGCAGAAATTGTCGGCGTTGACAACGGTAATGCCGCTACAACGGACAAATTCCAGCAGCCTTCCGTTATCCTTTCCGGAGCAATGGCTGAATTTGAGATGTTCAACGGTAAAGCCCTTGTTATTCTCCGCACAACAGAGGAAGAGGGTACAATCAACATTACCGCTGTTGCATCGGAAAACGGTACAACCTTCCCGACACAGGGTATTACAGTTACTTCTGTAAAAGAAACGGGTGCCGAACTTACCGATGAATTTGAAGAGCTTATCACGCAGAGCGGCAATAAATACGAAGGTACAGTCCACGATAAATTTGAAACTATAAAAAATCACTTTGATCAGCTCCAGCCTCCCTCGGGCAACGGGTCCGGCGGCTCAACAGGCTCGGATAAGTTTGAGATTTATCTTGCAAATCCATCCGCTACAGATGGTTGCATTGCAGACGGAGAGTATGCAATTTTTAACCAGAATTTCGTTCTTAGTGGTGAAAAATACTCTTCTTACGGTGTAAACGGAGTTAATGATATTCAGGAGCCGGTTTCTTCGTCCGGTAGCAGTTATACTTACGAAAGTTTCAAATCATCAGATAGCAATATATACATATTTACTCATCTTGGCAGTAATATGTATCAGATTCAGCATAAGGACTCAGAAAAATATCTTTATATTGATACTTATGGTAATTTTTCATTAAGCGATACCGCACAAACGATATCTGCTACTGCTAACAGTGACGGTTCAGTATTGTTTTATTGGTTTAGCAATTATCTTGTTCGATACATAACTTTTTCTGCTTTTTATTGTGAATCATCGAATGCAAGTGCTGCAAGCGCAGATAAGAATTTTAAGATGTGGCTTTATACTGCGCCTACTGCTACAAATCCCGACGGAGGAGGTTCCGGCGAAGGATCAGGTGGTTCAGGCGATTCAGGTGAAGTAGTAGTTACAGATAAGTTTGATATTTTCCTTGCAGAGTCATCTGATTCTCAGTATATACCTAATGGTGATTATGCGATATTGAGTATACGAAATAACAATTATAATTATGTAATGTCTCAAAATGCTTATGGCGCTTATGGTATGATGCTGGATAGCAGTTTTCAGGATATAGTAGCTGCACCTGATGGTTCCCCATACCTTTATGATAGTTTTAATACTGCAACTACAAACATATTTGAGTTTACTCATCAAGGAAATAATACATATTACATACAAAATACAACTACGAAAAATTATGTTTATTTTGGCGATACAGCTCAATATTTGTTATACGGTTCAAGTCCTAAACCAGTATCAGTTCATGTAAACGCTGATGGTTCGATTCTTATTTATTCAGGCAATAATTTCCTTTATCGCTATAGTACCTTTTTTTTCTATAGTAACAGCACTAGTATAGAATCAGCAAGCAGTACTGAAGCCAATAAGGTGTGGCTATATACTGCACCCGGTACTATTATTTCTGGTGGAGGTTCGTCCACTCCTTCGACACCGACGGACAATAAATACACCAGCTACAATGCGGTTTCGGGCAATACACCCGTTGCCGACGGCGATTACGTACTGCTTAATACAAACAGTCTTGTGCTTGTTACGGGTACTCCTGCAACAAGCGGAAGTATATATGGTATTTCAAAGGTAGATGCTTCCGGTTCTGTTTCGTCTGACCGCAGTACGCTTGAAACTACCGAAGATAATATTTATACTTTTACCCGTCAGTCCAGCGGCAAATATTACGTTCAGCATAAGGCAAGTCAGAAGTACCTTAAAATCAGCGGTGGAAACAATGTTACGCTTGTTGACTCGCCCTATGCACTCAATATAGCCGTTAACACAAACGGTGAAATAGGCTTATATAATGATAACCGTGATTTCCTCGATTATTTTGCCGATAACGGTCAGCTTTTCAGCGCATGGAATCCTGGTTCGATTGATGCCACAGGCAACAGAGCATACCGTTTATATTCCGCACCCAAGGCTTCCGAACCGTCTGAGCCGTCTGTTCCCGTTGCCGGTGCAAAGGCAGAACTTTACAATGCTCTTATGTCCGGTTTGGAGGTTGACCTTTCTCCGTTCACAAAAGCAAGCTGCGAAAAGTTGCTTGAAGCGCTTGAAGCAGGCATTGCACTGTATAATGATCCCGACGCAACAGACGCAGATGTCAGAGCAGCAACGGCAGCTATTCTTGCCGCGATTGAGGCACTTGTTATGGACATCAAACAAATCAAGGGTACTCTGTTCAAGTATGGCTACAGTAACGCTGACGGTTTTTCGGATTACTCCGACGGCGGTTTACTGATGAACGATATTATAATCGACCAGATGAAAACCGCTATTCTTGCCGATAAAAATCTTGTGGATCAGATTAAAAATATTATCGGCTACGATACTGTTGCCTGGGCAGACGGATATGCTGATGATGCAGTTGAAGACGTTGCGGAAGCCTATGCGAGAATTTATTCGATCCAGTTTTCCGGTTCTCCGGTTAACGGACTCGCGTCACATTCCGCATCGAATATTTCAAACCTCGCTACACAGACAACACGTCCGCCTGTTTCGCTGTGGAATCTCTGGACAAAGAATAATACACACGGTGTTGATGACCCTTCACCAAACGGCGTTCCGATACATGACGGTGCCTCTGTTCAGGGTCTTGCAAGTGCAACGCTTGAAAACGGTGTTATCAAATCTCACGCGGCTTACGACATTCCGCTTTCCTACGCGAATGACGGACCTAACTCCGACCACGATATTGATACGTATACCTATACCTTTAACACAAGTTCAACTGCCACAAAAACAGTTACTCTTGATTATCTTTCGGGTATCAGCGTATACTTCCCCGATTTGTTCACACGCGAAAACCTTGACGCAAACGGTAATGTCACAACCGCTACAACGGGTGACTTTGCAAAGTATTATTGGGACGCAGAATTCCCGATGTTCATCGATACCGACGAACACGGTGTAAACACCTACCATTTCGACAGTAAGGATACCAATTATCTTGTTCAGGGCTCATTTAATGATTCCGAGCAGACTGTTGATATGGCGCTTAACGAAGTTGGCTCCTGGAATGCATCCGGATCTGCTTCAGGTTCGGGTTTCTTCCCGTTCAACTATAAGCAGGGTGTAACGTCATACACCAATCAGAACGCAATTTACCACTACGGCTTCACATTTGAGCACAACTTCTATATTCCCAGCGGCGGTAAGCACGCCAACGGAGAAGATGTTATTTTCAGCTTCTCCGGTGACGATGACGTTTACGTTTACATTGACGGCGTGCTTGTACTCGATAACGGCGGTCTTCACGGCGCCCGTGCAGTTACAATCAACTTTACTGAATGTACTATAAATTATCAGTTTGCAATGGACGTAACGGACGGTCAGCTTAAAGGCGACGAGTATGAATTGACATATGAGTACAATAAGCTGGTCGAAAATCATCCCGATGCACAAAGTTATAACGCCGATACGGTTGCGGCACTTAATAAGCTGCACGACGTAATCACCGACGGTGACGTTCACACTCTTAACTTCTTCTACCTTGAACGCGGTTCGACGGACTCCAACTGCCGAATGTCGTTCAACCTTTCTGAAACGTCAGAGGAAGTACGCATTATCGACCAGGTGCTGACCCTCGACTATGGTCTGCCCGTTGAATACAACATAACCGAAAACAACAACATTTCACAGGCAGCTATAGAAAACGGTGTAACGATTGAGTATCTCGGTCTTTGTGCCGTAAATGCGGAATACTCACCGACCTATACCTTTGAAAAGCCCCAAATAATTCTTCCCTTTGAAGACGGCGTTACCTACACCGTTGAAGGAATGAAATACGGCACCTGCACAATTGACAATCAGGGCAACACGACCTATACTCCGAAGTCGATGAATATGACCGAATCGGAAAACTTTTACGTCGTTGCAAAAATTACGGGCGACCCGACCTATGCGGAAGAAGTTGTGTACTATCAGATAGAAAAAACTACATTCGTACCCGCATCAGCAATTTATTATGAAGATACTTTCGATACCATAACCTACACAGACGGTAAAGTGCCTTCAAATTATGTCAACACCAATAAATTCGGTATATGGCAGTCCAAAGGTGCACAGTCAACCACACTCAAACAGACTGCCGACCTTACTGACAGTGAGGCTAACCCCTACGGATACGAAACAAACTACTCTTCGTTTGCAACGTACAGTGGCGGTTCCGTTCACTATGTTGATGTAAGTACAAAGAATAATCCCAGCTCCAAATACAGCGGAGGCTCGGGTGCAGCATGGCCTACAGCTGAATTCACGTTCACAGGTAACGGCTTTGACCTCATAAGTATTACAGACTATACTACGGGTGCATTCAGCGTTACAGTAACGGATATCAACACCCAAAAAACTGTAAGGTCTACTATTGTTGATACGTTCTACGGATACAACTATGGCAGAATTTATTCGGATGAAAACGGCAAACCCACACTTGATGATAAGCTTACACCTATGTACAGATCGGAAAACGGCACATGCACATCTGATGAAAGATATTATGATGAAAACGGTGCAATTACCGATGTGGCGCATTATTATGATGCAAACGGCGATGTGGTTGAAACAGAAACTGATACACCCGCTTATGCTTACGCTTACGGTTGGGTTGTTGCCAAGGCAGGTACAACCGATACGCTTTATCAGATCCCTGTAATCAAAATTACAGATCTTGATTACGGCAATTATAAAGTAACGATAACTCCCACGTTTACAAGCATGTTCGGCCATTCGTCCACCGCTGAAGACGGCGCAAGCTATTACAGCGTATACCTTGATTCGGTGAAAATATATTCACCGGCAGGTGTGGGTGACGATATTGCTGATGATGATGTAAAGGAAGCTTACGCAACTGATGACGAGCTTTATCCGAACTATCTTGAGATTAAGGATATGCTTATCGGTGCAGATTCGTTATCAGAAAATAAAGATACGCAGGGTGTTATCTTCATTGATGGTATTGCCGCGCTTAACAATGACATTGCAACTTACAAAAACGCCGGTCCCAATAATGAGCTGTATCTCGCAAAGAATCAGGCTGTTGCTTTTGAAATCTGGGCAACAGCTGTTCCTACTGACGTTCAGCTTGGCGCAAAGCTTGCCTGCGGTAACCCTGATCTTACAATTTCTTACGCATCAAAAACAACCGATCTTAATATTACAACAGCAACCGATATCTATTATTCGTTAAACTCAATACTGCCCAATGACGGTAAACTTACCTGGCGACAGATTACAGGCAGTGACGGCAACAAATATTACACCACGGGAACTGTTGTTATACAGAATACAGGCGATGAGGACAGTGTTCTTTCTGTTACAAACATGAAGTGGACGTTCTCGCACAACGGTGGTAAAGGCTATTTCCGTATTCCCACATCGGTTGAAGATGAAGTACTTACTCTTACCTCAACGACCGATACGCAACA
Organism: Acutalibacteraceae bacterium; assembly: GCA_045650165.1. GTDB lineage: Bacteria > Bacillota > Clostridia > Oscillospirales > Acutalibacteraceae > UBA8612. Next base: position 32,617 of record JAZRQW010000019.1, read on the forward strand.
GGTTGCTTATTCTCTTCTGAGAATGAGAACTGCCGCACTTGATGTCGAACAGCTTCAGGAACCCGAAGTTGTTACAGATACGCTGGGTAACAGCGTCGTTACAGTAAAGCTCAAAACTTCTGCAGATGTCGATTCAATCGTTGTAACAGATGAAAACGGTAATCCGGTAGACCCGAAGAATGTTGAATGTATCGCTTCTGAGGTTGAGGGAGAAGATGTTGTTGAGTGGACTGTGAAGATCACTACGGATAAAGTTGGCACTTTCTCTTATTGGGTTGCAGGTGCTTATGAAAACGGATATATTGACACTTCCAAGGCTGTAACAATTAGCGTAACTGTAGAAACTCCGCCTGCGGAAGTTGAGCCCGACACCGAACCGGATACTGAACCAGACACTGAACCGGATACTGAACCCGACACTGAACCGGATACTGAACCCGACGCCACAGACCCTGATGATTCTGATGAAGTTACAGTCGTTGATTTTATAATAGACATTTGCAGAAAAATTATTAAATTCATCAGAATGGTGTTGTCACTGTTCGGAATTACACTTTAATGCTGTGCAAGGAGGTAGATTTTAAATTTGAAAAAATCATATATGAAACCCGCAATCACTTTTGAATGCCTCAATGTATCAGCAAACATAGCTTCCGGATGCGCCTATATCAGCACAAACAATGCAGAATATGTATGTGCTGTTGAGGATCCGGAATCGGGCTGGACAATATTTTCCGACTATGCAAACTGTATGTATGTGACTAATTCCAATGACACAGTCTGCTATGACATACCTTTTGCCAACAGCAATGTTTTTGAATCGTAATTAAATCAAAAAAGAAACGGAGTTCTGCACATCAAGCGAACTCCGTTTCTTGAAAACAGGTGTTTTATGAAAAAAAGATTTATTGTTCTCGGGTTGGTAATTCTGATTGTAATCTTGGTGCTCGTCGGTGTAGTGCTTAAAGATAATTCAGATGATGAAGATTCACAGTCTGAATCCACAGCCGTTGCTTTCGATAATGCACAGTTGGGCGTTACTGTTGACAGCTGGCTTAAAATTCTGGAGATTGATGAATACAACGGAAGACTTGCGGTTGTGGCAGAAAATGTGTCCGACAGTGATGTTGAATATGCACTGCTTACCGTAAAAACTAAAAGCAGTACATTGACATTTAATGTTTCCGCTTTGTTAAGAGGTACAAAGGCGGTGCTTCTGTGCAATGAATCCGTTGGCAGTGACCCGGATGAATCATACACGTCATGGCAGACAGAGGATATAATTCTTTTTGAAAATCCTCCTGTTTTGAACAATGATAAATTGGAAACAAGTGTTCTGGACGGTTCAATTTCAGTAAAAAACATTTCAGGTAAGGATATAAATTCCGACATATATATTTATTATAAAGATAAAAAAGATGACTTGCTTAACGGCAGCGTGACATACAGAATCCGTGTGGCAGGAATCAAAGCTGATTCGAAGACTTTTGTAAAAGCACCGGAACTTGATGAAAAGAACTGTCAGATTATATTTATAGAATATGATGATAAAAAAGTATAAAATCGGTAATTTTACGGCAGAGATAAAATCATCTGAAGCATTTCAAAGTGTGGAGCCGTATACTTTGTTTTTATATGACGGCGAGCAGACTGATTACAGTGTAGATGTTGACTTTTCCTGCGAGCTTCCCTCAAAAATTGAAAATCCATATTATACTTCACGGGACAGAGTTTGTGCTTATGAAAATGATGTTTTCCGCTGCTTTTATAAATCCCGTGACAATACAAACGAATATTATGCCTGCCGCACTGTTGTCGGTAAAAACATAAATATTGTCATTGATGAAAAATACCGTGATATGTTGCGTGAAAGAGTAATATTTACACTTATTGGTATCGAAGATATCGTTTCTCAAAATAACGGATGTGTGCTTCATTCCTCTTTTATAGAAAAAGACGGTAGAGCCGTTCTTTTTACCGGACCTTGTTCTATTGGAAAATCAACGCAGGCCAATCTTTGGGGAGAGTACGCAGATGCCGTTATTGTTAATGGTGACAAAACATTGATTTTTGAAAAAGATGGTGTGTTTTATGCATCAGGAATACCTTTTTCCGGTTCGTCAAAAGACTGCCTCAACAGGGTATTACCTTTTGGAGCAATAATAAGTCTTCAGCAGGCTGATTGTAATACTGCACACAGACTTGTTTTAAATGAAGCTTTTCATAATTTGTATAAAAACTGTTACCCCGTGCCGTATTCACGGGATTGTACCGACAGGCTGATTGATTTTGTTCAGCGTTTAAGTCAGAACGTGCCGGTATATGAATATGCCTGTCGTGCAGATGAAAGTGCAGTCAGGTATCTGGAGAGAGAATTATGCCCGGTTTTGCAGAGCCTTTAATGGTAAAATATCTTCACGACAAGGGTGTGCGTGAAGGCATACCTGTTTCAGGTACTTTTGAGCTTACACAACGGTGCAATTTTGGTTGTGAAATGTGTTATGTTCACGATTGCGCACAGAAAACAGATCCGCTGTCTGCAGAAGACTGGCTGCTTCTTGCACAGCAGGCCAAGGATGCGGGTACTGTTTTTCTGCTTCTTACAGGTGGAGAGCCTTTGCTGCGTGATGATTTTGAGCAGATTTATACAGCTCTCGCTCAAATGGGTTTTCTTATTTCTATCAACACAAACGGCAGTCTGCTCGAAAAATATACAAAGCTTTTTGATAAATTGCCCCCTGTGCGTATAAATATTTCACTCTATGGTGCAGATAATTTAACATACAGACAGCTTTGCAGAAACGATGCGTTTGAAAAGGTGTTAAGCTCAATTGAGCAGATGAAAAAGCTTGGAATATCAATGCGTCTTAACACAATCTTCACACCGGATAATATATCCGAATACAAAAAGGTTGTGGATATTTCAAGGAATTTGGGTATCCCAATTAAGCCGACTACCTATACCTATCCGTCTGTAAGACTGGGGAAGAAAAATGAAAATTTACGGTTTTCTCCTGAGATGGCTGCTGAATATATTTCCCTTATTGATGAATATCGTTTTGATAAGGATTTCTACAGTGAAAGAGTAAAAAAGCTGCTTTCACTTCCAAAGGGACCTACGGAGAATAAAGTGCGTTGCAGGGCAGGCAGAGCATCTTTCTGGATAACTGCGGACGGTATAATGCGGCCTTGCGGAATGATGCCTGCACCTGATAGCAGACCACTTGATGACGGCTTTGAAAAAGCGTGGCAGGATATAAAATCCAGAACAGAACAAATAAGGTTGCCTGAAGAATGTCTTACCTGTAAATATGCAGGAATATGCAATGTGTGTGCGGCTATGTGCAAGGCGGAAACGGGTGATTTCGGCAAAACTCCGCAGTATATCTGCCGTATGACAAAACATCTTTTCACTATTGCAGAAAGGCGTGTTTGTGATAATGATAATTAAAAAAGATATGATTCTTCGCAAAGTATGTGAGGATATAATTCTTGTTCCCGTGGGGAATGCACTCAAAGAACATAACGGGTTGTTTATGCTTACTGAATCTGCTTGTTTTTTGTGGGAACAGCTCCCTGAATGTAATTCTGTGCAGGAACTTGCGCACAAACTCTATGATGAATACGAGGTTACCGAGGAACAGGCGCTTGCTGATACACGTGAGTTTATTGATAAGCTTATTGAACTTGATATAATAGATAAACAATAGAAAAAATCCTCCTTTGTTTTTTTAGCGGATACGTCAACCGCGGAAAACCAAAGGAGGATTTCGTTATTAAATACACTAAGAGATATAGGACACACGAAAGACACAAATATGAAATGAGAAGGGACAGCACTCTGCTATTATTCCAAAATAGAATGATTATATAGTAAATTATGTAAAATACTATATTTATATATATATTATGTTGATTTTTCTGCTATAAAATGATATTATCTATAGCGTATTATAATGGCTTATTTTGGGCTTATGGATTATACAATAGCCATTTGAATTCAGGAGGCATTTTAAAAAATGAAAAGGTATTCAAAATCACTAATCGCTATACTGCTGGTTATTTCATTGCTTATGTCAAATTTAGCAATGATTGTATCATTTGCAGCTATTCAGGATTATTCTGTTGAGCTTGCTTTCAACAACATTTTTGTTTTTGATAAGTGGGCAAGCAACTCATTATCAACCACCATTGTCAGCGGTGGCGTACCGGTAGATGATGAGTTGGAGATAGATATTGAAAACGGTAGTTTTACCTTTACTAACCCGGGCACGGTCGAAGCATACACCGGTCACGGTATGGGCACGGGTACGAATGCTGCAGGTAACTACCAGTATTATATGATGGAAGTTGAGCCGAATGCCGCATATACATTTTCATACAATGTAACCCGAACAACAGAATACATAACTCCTTATGTCTTTTTCTTTGGTGAAAACGGTGAATATATTTCGCTTGTGGCACAGCCGTTTAACGGTTCCGGCGATACAAGCTTTGTTTTCACAGCTCCTGCAAAAGCACATTATATTCAGATCCGTTTTACTCTTCCCTCTAGCGGTGATGCAACGTTTAAGGATATTGCTATCCGCAAGACAGAAGTTGCTTCATACGGCAGTAATGTTTTCGACTTTGATGCATGGGCAAACAATACAAATTCAGGTAAAGTCAGTGATTCTTCAGATTACAACGGTGGTACTATATCAAAGAATACAACAGATAACAGCGTTACTCTTACTACTAATGGAAGCGTCGGAATTCTTTTCACAAACTTCACGTTTGGTAACGGCAACGGGTATTATATGATGGATGTTGCCCCGAATACACCGTATAACTTCTCCTACAATCTTGCTTCTTGTAATTTTGCTGCGGGCGCATATCAGCCTTATGTTGTTTTTTTCGATGCAAACAATAATTATATAAGTTATATCAACACAGCAGCTGCTGATACGGGTGTCAACAGCTTTGTATTTATGACTCCTGCAAATGCCGAATTTATTCAGATTGTATATGGTATTGTTGGCATTGCCGAAGCAGAAAAGACATGCACTGTAAAAGATGTGGCGATTCAGAAAATCAATCTGGAGGCTGACTCAAGTGCAGATTTACCCCACCGTCTTGTTTATACGTATTCAAGAAATAACCCTTCGACTTACGGTGAGCTTCCTGTTCCCTCATATGCTCCCAACGGTTTTGTTTTTGCAGGCTGGTACACAGGTAAAAACGGCACAGGTACTCTTATAACTAAAGATACAGCTGTCGATTTTTCAAGCCATACTGTTTACCCTAAATATGAACCCATCGCAGATTCACTTGCAGTTGCAAAAACGCCTGTTAAAAATGAATATACTGTCGGTGAAAGAGTTAATCCCACAGGCCTTGTGCTTAAGGCAACTATAGCTGGTGTAACAAAAACAATTGAATCAGGTTATTACTGCACACCCGAATACCTTACCGCAGCAGGCACACAGACAATTACCGCTCACTACGGCGGTAAGACAGCAACATTTACAGTTAACGTAAGCAATAGTGCTTCAAGGTCTGTTGTTATTAACGGTTCAACTGTCACTGCAAATGTAACGAATAATGTTTATACATTAAATTGTTCAACCGGTGCTTTCAACTATTATGAAATGACATATTACTCAGATGCCTACGTCAAGGGTGTAATAACCTACAGCGACAACGCAACTGAGGAATTCTTCCTTGAGCCTTCTTCGAATTTTGATTCAGAGAACGGCGAATTTGCGTCATATATCGACGGCTACCTTAAAAAGGTTATCAATGCAAAGAGTGAACTGGTAGAAGTCAAGGCTGCCACCCGCAGCGGAATCAAATCAATCAGCTTTACACTTCTTGATAACAAGTCTGGCACCTTTGATCTTCTTACGGTTAATACAAGTATGAAATCGGAAGAGGCAATCAGTAAAGCGACTGCGGCGAATCACGATACAATCGAGTATTTTACGAACGACAAATATAAAGTCGGTGTCGACATTCTCAACGGCGGTGCTGTTTATTACCTTGAGGTTCTTAACAGCAATATTGTCGCCCGTGTTTATAATGAAAACGGTAAGGACATAACAAGGGTTGACTATGCGGATAAATTGCCCGAAGGTTATATATCTGAAAGCAAAAACGTCAACCTTATCAACGTTTTCGATAACGGCCGTGAGATGCAGCAGTCATATTACGGCACAGGTGAGAAGCCTTATGAACAGGGCTACTACAACAGGGCCGACTGGAACTACAACCCCGTTCAGGCAGGTAACGTAATCGGTGAAGCAAGCAAGGTTATTGATTACGAAATAACAGATGATTATATTTACATCAAAGCACGTCCCCTTGACTGGGCAAAATGGTCGGATGAATTTGCAAATCTGAGCTCCTCGGATGCCTACAATCCCATATATGGTGACGAATACGTTACCGATACCTATGTGGAGGCAAAGTATGTTTTTGAAGACGGAATGATTAAAACATACTGCCGTATGGTTGATTATTCTGGTTATCCCTCAGCGCAGACAACTCAGGAATTACCTGCGTTCTACACCATTGAGCCTCTTAACCACTATGTTTATAACAATGTCAATGAAGATGAAGCCTGGAAAACCAAAAACCTTAAGTATGACGAAGAACCCGAATTCTGGGGTATAGCACAGGAATACATTAATTATCATTATTCAAATGGCGAGTTCAATCCAACCTCTAACTGTACAGAGCATTGGGGCGCTTTTATGGCAAGCGAAGATGCAACTAGCTTCGGTATCGGTCTTTATTCGCCCGAAGTAACCAATTTCTTTTACGGTGTATATCCTCAGATATATGGCGAAACAATTAACGGAGACGGAACCTTCGGACAGACAAATATTGAGAACTACAGACACGCTCAGACTCTTGACTCTGCAAAAGAAGTAAACAGCTCGTACATTGCACCTGTCGGTGTAAGAACATTTGAAAGCTACAAGCCTACCGAATATTCATTCTACATCTCAACAGGTACTGTAGATCAGATCCGTAATTCATTTGGCGTTGTTGACGATGAAGAATTTGCGGCAGAACTTCAAAGCGGCAGTATTGTTGTTCCTGAAACAATATATATGACCCCCTCAACAGGTGAATCAAAAACAGGTCAGTATTATGTAAACAACGTTCTCGATAAAGAAACCAAGGCAGTTACACCTGAAGCTGACAATGATAACACAAACGCGTATGTTCAGTTTTATGTCCCCGGTGCAAAGGAAGTTACAATTGCCGTAAATACAGTTACAAGCGGTATCGGTGATATTGTCCTTAATGAAGCAGGTAATATTCAAGCAGGCATTCTCAATTTGAGTTATGAAGGCATGCCACTTGGCTCTGTCATTGATGCAGACGGATATTTCTATTACCCATCTGCCGGTCTCTACATCAACGGTACAGGACTTAAAGCAGGTCAGACTGCGGTTGCAGAATGGGTCTTCACAATTACAATGGATGATGGTTCTGTAAGAACTTACTACGCCTACTCAACCCTTTATGCACCTAACTATCATTCAGTCGGTGCGACTGCTGAAGCGAGATATAACACGAGTAACCGAGTTGATGGTGCAGGCTGGATTTCGGGTGTGCATACTGTTTCAACATCAATTGCTCCTTTTGGTAAAAGTACAGGAGTGGACGGTCAGGGTGCTTTTAAAAGCGAACCTCTTCTTAATTTATCAAAGCCTATGACTCCGCAGGATTGGGGTTCTGCTAACAATCTTACCACTTCATCTGATGGTTCCATTTATGCAAGAGAATATTATAGAAACTCTTCTGCCGGCAGTAATGAACAAAGCCCTGTTGGTATACTGTATGTTGACTATTCCCGAAATAAAAACACCAACACAATTCCCAATGTGTATGTTGGTGCTGAACTGTTGAAAGCAGACAGCGGAACTAATAGCAGTACACACTTCTATTCATATTACACATTAGGTACGGGAACTGAATTCCAGAATCCCGGTGATAGTGCTACACCCAGCGGTTGGACACAGTTTATGACTCTTTCCAGCAGCGGCGGTTATCATACAGGTACAGTTGCATCCACACTTACCACCTCTGATTTATCTAACTTTGTCAATGTTTTGAGGGATGCAAACTCCGGAAGATCGTTGCGAATTTATACAGCACCTAATCTGACAATTAAAGAATCAGGAACGCAGTATATTTATTTGCATGCGCAGATCAGAAAAAATGGTTCATATTATGCTAATATGTATACTGCTACACAAATTATAACTGTTAATAAAGCAGCTCTCCGTGAACTTGTTCTCGAAGTTTCAACCTTGAATGCTGAAAATTATACAAAAGATTCATGGAACAGCTACGTAACTGAACTTCGTAAGGCAGCTGCAAATCTTGGTAATCCTTCCGCAAGCTCAGTGATTAATACATCTGCACTTATAGCTGCAAGAGATGCTCTTAAGGCAGAAGTTACACTTCATAAAAATGATGGAACCGGTGCTTCTGAGAAAATTATAGTAACATTCGGTGCAAACTTATTTGTATCTGTTACTTCTACAGAAACCCCAACAAGAACAGGTTATACGTTAAGCGGTTGGGCAACATCTTCTTCTGCAACATCAGGTGCTTCTACCGTTAAAGTTAACATTGATAACAGAAATCTTTACGCAATCTGGTCGGCTAATAAATACAATGTAACCTTTGACAACCTGTTCGATCTGACAGCGTGGACCCAATTCAATACTAATGTTCAGATTTCTGAAAGAAGCGTAACTTCGCTTACTATCAAAGGTAATAATTCCGACAACACTGACAACAACACAGGTTGGTCACATACAATCAAAGTTAATCCGAACACAACATACTCGTTCAGCGCTGACACAGTATATACTCAAGGCAATACAGCCAAAGGATTTGATGTGTATGTTTATCCGACTACCGCTGACGGAACTACTGTAACCGGACACAAAGTGGTGGAGGGCTGCAGAATTGAAGGCAATATATATATTTCTTCAACCGGTCATAATGCATCAAAAACACACATCAATATGGTGTTCACCACTTCCTCTGATACTGAGTATATTCAGATACGCTTTGACCCGAATGTGATTGAAAACACGCTCAAAGTCAGTAACATCGCCTTGAGAGAATACAACGATATTGAGTGCAGTACGGCTAACAAAGCGGTTACTTATGATTCAGTATACGGCACGCTTCCCACACCCACAAGAGAAGGTTATGAGTTTGCCGGTTGGTATAACGGTGATACTTTGGTTGCCGAAAATATTGCTTTTAACACAGCCGGTACGGTTTACCTTACCTCCAAGTGGAACGTCAAACCTAAAGACACTCTTACCTTTGATGTTGCCGGCGGCACAATGAGCGGGTCAAATACAGTAAGCTACGATATTAAAGACACCATAATTCTTCCCACACCGACAAAAGAAGGCTATAA
>JAZRQW010000020.1:0-42471 GCA_045650165.1 Acutalibacteraceae bacterium
GCCGCAACAGGGTATACGCCTGTCGTGTGGTCAACAAAATACTTGTCAAAGCCCTGACGCTTGATTTCGTCTACGGTAAGGTTTTTTGTTAACTGATAAAGCAAGGTGCCCACCATCTCAATGTGGCTGAGCTCTTCTGTACCTACATCAGTTGTAAAATGGTCCCTTTTGCAGTTCAAATTCCGTCCCGTCGGCAAAGGCAAAAACAGAACATACAAAACCACTTCAATCAATGCCGAAACCGGCAGCGATATGAAGTGGTTTCGCGTTTGGGTTAAAGCGATATAAACAGCCAGACTATTTTACTTTCCATACCGCTCACAGTATTGTGCTACTCGAATACAGGTTGACTTTAAGAACGTCTTTCGTTTAGAATATATTTACCAGTTTGAGGATAAGTATATTCGGAGTTGATATTATGGCAACTGTAACCTTCTTCGGGCATAGAGATGCCCCAAAAGAAACAGAGCCAACCTTGCGGCTGGCTCTGATAGATTTGATTGAGAATAAAAATGCAACTTTGTTTTATGTCGGCAACCACGGCAATTTTGATGCTATGGTTCGCCGCCAGCTTGAGGATTTGTCAAACACTTATCCTATAAAATATTACATCGTCCTTGCTTATATGCCGGGCAAAAATGATGAGCCTGATGAGTACACAATCTTGCCAGAAGGCTTAGAAACCGTACCGCAGCGCTTTGCAATCAACTACCGTAACAAATGGATGCTTGGCAAAGCCGATATTGTTGTGACGTATGTTACGCACCCATCATCGGGAGCATATAAGCTGAAGGAAACTGCTGCCGCAAAAGGCAAATCGGTTATTGAGTTAGCACTCAGAACTGAATAACATTTGAAACGTTGTCAATCTTCTGAACGGAGAAGATGTTTTTCTTTGCGTAGTGGATACAGGTTACACGGTACTGATAGCCTGTGGGGACGGTGAGAGATTTACCCAAAACATATGCAAATTCATCTATATAAATATCCTCATATGTAACATAATCTGTCCAGGATGCGCTGCTGCTTGCTCTACGCTGAACAACAACCTCTTTGAAGCCAGATTTTACAACCACTGTTGTTCCTGCTGTTTGACCCGCGATATTAAGGGTATTTGTTCCGCTTTTTGAAATAGCTATAGCGTATGCCGCAATCAAACCTGTAGCACGGTTTTCTTCATTAACTGTATAAATAGTATTATTGGCCAAAATCGCGTTGAATTCTTCTTGAGTCAGTATCAGGTCTTCCCATTCAGGCACCTGTACAGTTTGCGCAAAGGCGGTGGGCACCATAGTAACAATAACCATAATAAGAGAAATGACCGAGAGAAGAACTTTTTTCATAATTTCATATCATCCTTTGACATTTATTGTTTCGGCAATTGAAACCATAGTGTCAAAATCACAGTCAAGGAAGATCTGATAATTTGTAGCTCCGTCGGAATAGTTGATATACGATTCGTTATCTCTTCCAAACACAATTATTTTTTGACCTTCAATCATAAGTTCTTTAAAATATCTATATGTATTCTCCGGAATATTCACTTGGCCATTTGTCATATTGTGGTCGACACTTTTATATTGGGTAATCAAAATGTGTCCACTTATTTGAGTAGGTTCACTTACAACATTGATGTAAAAAATTGTAAAATAATCCTTCTATTCAAGTCGTGCCGATTTCGCATACTCTTCACTACGAAGAACCTCAGGCAGCATAAAACTATCAAGACTGTTTATAATCATTTCACTGACAGCATCATTTTCGCTCGCCATTGCATGCTCGTCTTTATTCAGATTGATTTTGAAGAAATCTGAATAAAACTCGATTATACTGTCCGACGCTTTATTATCAAACAGCTTTGCGCCGGCGGGCAGGGCTACGACAAATACCAGGGCAAACACAAGAACAAGCACCGCCGCAACAAGAAGAATGCGTTTAAAAGGAACAACCTTCTTTTTGTCGGACTTTGCAGATTCTGTACTTTCTGCTCCGTTTTTATTTTCAGCCTCCCACGGGCGGTACATTTCTGCCGGCTTTTCTTCCTTGAAGTCGGGATTGTACGCTTTTGCAAGCACAGCGGCGCACAAATCAACAAATTCGGTGTCCATTTCATCCTCAGGCTTTTCAACCTCGGAATCCATCAACGCCTCAACTTCTTCAAGGGTAAACTCCATACTACTATCCGATATGTACTTTTCAAGCATCTCTTTTGTGATTTCGATTCTATGTGACATAATTGCCTCACACTCCTATAATGCAGTTTTTCAAAAAAAGTTACACAGAAAACCAAAAAATTCTAAATATTTTCTTTTTCGTGCTTTATTTTCTTCAGCTTGTGCTTCAGCCTAAATATCTGCGTCTTAGTTGCACTCAGGTTTTTCCCTAACAATTTGGCTATTTGCGCCTGCGGAATTTCATCAATAATTTCGTATTTGATTAATCTTCTTTCTTCGTCGCTCAATTCTTCACGCAGCGCTTTACATAGTTCTGCGTTCAGTTCCTGTTTTTCAAGTATTTGTGCAACATCATCCGCAGAATATGGCAGATAAACTGTTTCATCAAAAGGTGCAGAAGAAAGATTGTTTTTATCTTTTTCGGTGTGTCTGTATTCCGTAAACGCAAGATTTTTTACGGTAGCAAGCAACCACGCTTTCGGATTTGACGGCACACCGTCGTTTATTAACTTTTCCCATAGCAGCCTGAACGCATCGTGTAGCATATCGTCTGCATCATCCGGTCGCCCTTTAAGTTTTGCGTGGCAATAGTTTCTGGTTTCTGAAACGTGTTCGTTCCATATCTGAGTATATATCTCCTGCAGTGAACGGTCCATAGCACACCTCAATCAATGTTATATAGCTATAATAATTATTATAAACATAAATACACAAAAATTGCAAATATTGTTTTATTTTGTCGAAAGCGGTGCGACTAAAGACGACTTTTGCTGTATCAGATTTATGTAGTTATTATATTAAAAAGTTATTCTTCCGGTTCCCAGCCGTCTAATATCATAACTTCGTTTTCGTCGTATTCTGCAATATGGCGGTATTTGCGTCCCTGCAAATCCGTAGCCGTGCCATCTTCGTAGGCTATAATAAAAGAGCCGTTGTCAAGAACGGCTACATACATATGGTTACTATCGTAAAAAATTTCTTTGAACATCTCAGTTGCCTCCTGTTATTTAACAGCAAAAGCCGCCGAGAGTAAAATGCAGTTTTTTAAAATAAAGTTACTTTATATAAACAAAATCTTATTATAGAAGAGCAAGCCGTCCGATTTTTTCAGACGGCTTGCTTTTCTATTTTTATTATCAAAATACAAATATTTTTGTTTTTATGTAACTTTTTACCATTTTTCGACATATTATTTATAAGCAAATATTAAAACATTAAATTTATGGAGGTAAAATTATAATGAAATCAAAAGCTTTATTTAAAAAAGCTGCAGCTGTTTTGGGCGTTGCTTTGTTCCTTGTTTCGTCAATAATAACTGCATTTGCACATTCCGGTCGAACGGATAGCAGCGGTGGTCACAGAGACAATCAAAACAAAAGCGGACTGGGAAGTTATCATTATCACTGCGGCGGTTATCCGGCTCATTTACATAACGGTGGGTATTGCCCGTACACTGACGTTATGCCGTCAAGCGTAAAGATTAGAGTTGCTAAAACAACTTTGGTCATCGGAGAAGAAGTTCCAATCGATGCCACTGTATCTCCGAGCAACGCTTGTGATACTGACGTTACATGGAGCAGCAGCGATACATCGGTAGTCTCTGTTTATGGCGGTGAGATTGTTGCAAAGAATTATGGAACTGCAACTATTACAGCCAAAACAGTTAACGGAAAGAAAAGCAGTGTTAAGATTACTGTAAAAGAAATAGTTGCTAACAAGGTTACAATTTCAGGTTTACCGGAGGCAAGTGATTATTATATAGGCGAAAGTTTTGCTTTTGCAGCATCTGTATCGCCTGATAATGTCGATAATCCCGTTATTGTTTGGAGCAGCAGCAATGACAAGATTGCTACTGTTTCTGAAAACGGAAATGTTAATTTGATTTCAGCAGGAGAAGTTGAAATTAAAGCTACAGCAAGTAATGGTGTTTCAGCTAAAGTAATGGTTAATGTCAAAGAAAAGCAAGTTGAAACAGTTAAAATTCAAGATTCCGAAATCGAAATGTTATTAGGTGAAACTTATGCATTAAATGCGATTGTTACCCCTGATGACGCAACATATCCGGAAGTTACTTGGTCAGTAGAAAATCCTGCTGTTGTTTCCATTTCTGAGGATGGCTCTATTGAAGCCTTATCTTGCGGTGAAACAGTTGTTAAGGCAACGTCAAAAAACAATCTGACAGATTCAGTCGTTGTTAAAGTAAGTGAGATTAAAGCGGAATCAATAGAAATCAGCGGTGCAGATAAAGTTAAAGTGGGAGAAACTCTTTCTCTGTCTGTTGTTTTCACACCGTCAAATGCAACTAACCAAACAGTAACCTGGTACATAAGCGATCCCGAAATAGCATCTGTCGATGAAAACGGTGTTCTTACAGCAATAAAAGAGGGCACTGTAAAGGTAGCTGCTGTTACAGCCGACGGAATAAACGATGAATGTGAAATTAAAGTTACTTCATCAAGTTCAGGCTCCACAGCTGCCGTCGGTGCTGTTGCCGTTGCAGGCGCTGCGGCTGCAATTATTATAAAAAAGAAAAAATCCCGATGAGGTTGTATTATGAAGTTTGGTATCAGAAAACCATCTCTTAAGCGCTCAATCAAAGCCAGAACAACCGGGAAAGCAAAACGTGCGGTAAAAAAAGCTCTTATCCCGGGGTATGGCAAAAAAGGAACGGGATGGATTAAGAATCCTAAAAAAGCTGCTTATAATAAGGTTTATAAAAAGACTACATTCAGTATATTCGATATATTTAAATAACAACAGCTGCCTTACACAAAAGTAAGGCAGCTTGTTTTTTAATATGTTGTTATCGGGTAAGGAAGAGATAGAAATCCTTCCCCGCTGATTTGCAATCAACTACCGCAATAAATGGATGCTGAATAAATCCGATATCGTAGTAACCTATGTCACCCGCAACTTCGGCGGTGCGTGGGAGTTTAAACAGATGGCAGAGAAACAAAGAAAATATATAATAAATTTAAAGTTAAGTTATAAAGCATAATTAGATATTGTGCTAGTTTGTTGTATATTGACAATTATATCTGCATATGATAATATTGTGTTAACCAAATGGTTAACATTTCATTGGGAGGATGGACGTTGAATTTAGAATTTGAAGATTCTCACTTTAAAATATGGCTTATAGATGAGCACCCTCAATATAAAACATTGCAGAAAAAAACACAAAAGGAAATATTGAAAGCATTAGTCCTAAGAAAAAATCAACTAATTGCTATCGATACATTTTACAACTATTTAAACGGAGCACCTGGTAAACCTCATTCTTTAGAGGGTAAGTTAAAAGGATATTATGGAGTTTCATTAACTGCAAACTATAGATTAGTAATTAAACCTAACTCTACAGATTTATCAGCAGAAGCGTTAAAAAGTTGTGATACGGTTATTTTGAAAGGAGTTGAAGACTATCATGGCAGAAGCTCAAATTGGATTCTCCCCTGAATTTATAATTCATCCCGGAGAAACTTTGCTTGAAGTGTTAGAAGAAAAGAATATGTCTCAACGCGAATTATCAATAAGAACAGGTGTATCCGCTTCATATGTCAATAATATAATTCAAGGTTCAAAAAGTATCTCTACAGCCTTTTCCAAGAAATTAGAATATGTATTAGGTATAAATTCTCAATTTTGGATTAACTTACAAGCAAATTATGACAAGGAAATGTATGAATATCAGGAACTTTGTAGAGTCAGTGAAGAAGAAAAGAATATAGCAAAACATGACTTAAAACAAATTGCGACATATTTTGTGAAAGTAGGAATAATTAAGCCATACAATGATATTGTTTCAAAAGTTTTAGAATTGCGAAAAGCATTACAGGTAAGTGATTTAACGCTTATTCCCAATTTGAAATTATGCGGTGCTTATAGGTATGCTTCTAATGTAGAAGTTAATCCATATGTGATGTTTGCTTGGAGAAGGTTGTGTGAATTAAGATCAGATGACAAATTTGTTTCAGGACCTTTAGATGTAGACTGTTTAAAAAATTCCATTGAAGACATAAAAAAAACTATGCTTATAGACGATGTTAATTTAATGATGGCAGCACTAACATCAATATTTGCAAAATGCGGTATTATCTTTTCTGTTGTTCGTAATTTCAACAAAGCACCCGTACAAGGTTTTATAAAAGAAACTGAAAATGGATGCGTTATCTTGTGTATGACTATCAGAAATGCTTATGCTGATATTTTTTGGTTTACATTATTTCATGAAATAGCACATATAATTAATGAAGACTATAAAGAAGTAATGATTGATTATGAAAAGCATGCTAATAGTAAACAAGAAATAGCTGCTGATCATTATGCAAGAAATATATTGATTCCTGATGAAGAATATCAAGCATTTGTTGATAAAGGATGTTTCTCTTCTATTAATATAGTGCGATTTTCAAGACAAAAAGGAATCAAACCATTTATTTTAGTTGGTCGTTTGCAAAAAAACAATTATATTCCATACACTTGGTTTTCTGAATACAAAGAACGATATAAATGGTGCAACGATTAATACTTGCATTACATCATAAGAATTATATCACAAAAAGTACCGTCTTGACGTCATTGTGCACGTCAAGACGGTGTTTTATATTTATTAATCCGAATCATTTAAAACTTTATTATACTTACAGTTACAAGCCTTTTTAATTCTCCAGCGCTATCTTGATTACCCCATAAAGTTTATTCTCAAAGATTTCGTATGCTTTTTCGATATCTTTGAGGGCGAAACAGTGTGTAATCAGCGGGGTTGTGTCAATCTTGCCCTGCTCGATGAGTGAGAGGGTTTCATCGCAGTCGCAGTCGTCAACACCGACCATCTCGTGACCGACTATAATACCCGGCATCACACGGGGCACAGAGCCGTGTTTGATGTGCAAATCACTTGAGCAGATGCTCGAAAGAGTTACTCTCACAATCGCATCACGGCTGTCAATTATCTCCGGCTTCGGCTTGTCTGTCAGTTCAAACTTACCGCGTTCTTTGTATATATAAGCAATCATA
This sequence comes from Acutalibacteraceae bacterium, assembly GCA_045650165.1. GTDB lineage: Bacteria > Bacillota > Clostridia > Oscillospirales > Acutalibacteraceae > UBA8612. The sequence goes on from JAZRQW010000020.1 coordinate 7,191, forward strand.
TTAATACTCCGCTCAAGATAATATTTTCAATTTTAAAATTTCATTTTGATATGAGACAAAACCATCAGGTGTATGCTTGAATAATGTGAAATAAAATGTTAAAATCTTACTAACGGAGGTGAGATGAATGGCATATTCGGAACTTATAAAGAATTTTGAAAAAATCCGAGATTATATGAGAGAATTCTATGTTTACGGTTTCAAGAGCAGAGAAGAATACGATAAAAAGAGTGCTCGATCTTATGATAACGAACGCCGCAGAATCGAAAGCTGGCTGGGCGATTATATGGGCTTCCGTCAGGTCGAAAACGGCAAGAACGTTTTTCTTTCAATAGACAGCCGTTCATCAAGCCGCAATCCTCTTTATGATGTTTTTAAATCAAAAAGCTTTACAGACGGCGACATAACTCTGCATTTTATTCTTTTTGATATGCTTCATTCTTCGGATGTTGAGCTGACACTTTCGCAGATAATTGACAGCATTTCAGAATATCTTCTTTGCTTTGAAAATCCGATGGAGTTTGACGAGTCCACCGTACGTAAAAAGCTAAAGGAATATGTTTCTCTCGGTTTGCTTGAATGCAGAAAAGAAGGCAAAAAAGCGTTTTATTCACGAGCTGTATCAGAAGATGTTTCCGTATATTCAGATGCGCTGGAATTTTTTGCGGAATCCGGTCTTTGCGGAGTCATCGGCAGCTATATGCTTGATAAGACAGATAATAAAAGTGATTCCTTTTCTTTTAAGCATCACTACATAACCCACGCTTTGGAAAGTGAAGTTTTATGCGGACTGTTTGAAGCTATGAGTGAAAAAAGGTGGTTAAGCCTTACCAATAGCCCCCGAAGGTATGACGGTGAAAAAGAAGATACCGTTTTGCCCTTGAAAGTATTTGTCAGTGTTCAGAGCGGCAGAAGATATCTTGCGGGATTTTCACAAAAGTCTAATTATTTCAAGATGTTCCGGCTTGATTATATCAGCAACATAAAGCCACTTGACAAATGTGATCGTTTTGACAGACTCCGAGAAAAATTTGCAGAGCTTGAAAAAAACATGTGGGGTGTAGGCTATAACAACCGTAACGGCGTTGAGCATGTAGAATTCACCGTGCATATCGGCAGCAAAGAAGAGCATATTTACAAAAGGCTTATGCGTGAAAAGCGATGCGGCAATGTCGAAAGGATTGATAAAAGCACCGCAAAATTCACTGCCGACGTTTACGATTCAAACGAGATGCTGCCGTGGATTCGCACCTTTATCTGCCGGATCACCTCGTTTGAAATGTCAAACAAGCTTGTTGAAAACCGCTTCAGAATGGATATGACGGACTTATACCGTATGTACGGAATCGGAGGTGAGAGCTAATGCTTTTTCATGAGATTTACGGCAGCTATTACAACGCAGTTGCTGCGATTCTTACGGAAGCTATTAAAGGTGATTTAACCGAAAAAAGGATGAACGAAATTGTCTGTGAAAAAGCCTTTGCCGAAAGCTTTCTTACAATTGTTCCCTCACTGAAAAACGGCAAATGGCAGCTTCTTGATGAAAATTTGTCAACTCCTATTAAACATAAACCTTCAATGCCGCTGACCGTTCTTCAAAAAAGATGGCTTAAAGCAATCAGCCTTGACCCAAGGATAAAGCTTTTTGATGTGAGTTTTGATTTTCTCGGAGATGTTGAACCCCTTTTCACTCCTGATGATTATGTCGTCTTTGATAAATATAACAACGGAGATCCGTTTGAAGACAACCACTACATAAAAAATTTCGGTACTGTTCTTTGGGCAATCAGGAATAAAAAGCGTCTGAAAATCCGTTATCATGGCAACAAGGGGCGGTTTATTCTAATGGAAGGTGACCCATACAAACTTGAATACTCCGAAAAAGATGATAAATTCCGCGTACTTGTGCGCAACTGTGAAAAAGGGACATTTATTAATCTTGCCGGGGTTGAAAGATGCTCTGTTATCGGCGATGCATATGCGGATGATGCGGATACCGCTCTTGACGGTGAAACATTTTTTATTCTTGAGCTGACGGATGAAAGAAATGCTCTTGAAAGGGTTATGCTTCATTTTGCGCACTTCAAGAAGGAAGCTGAACGACTTGACAACAATAAGTATAAGGTTAAAATTTATTATGATTCATCGGATGAAACCGAGCTTGTTATAAGGGTTTTGTCATTCGGTCCTCTGGTTGAGGTTAAAGAGCCTCAAAGCTTCAGAAATCTGATAGTCGAACGGCTTTTATCACAAAAAAACATTGAATATTAACGGTTGCGGACTTGATTTCGGTCAAGTTCGCAACTTTTTTTCCGTGATTTTCCAATTTTACAGCGATATAATCACAATCGTGAAAGGCACAAAACAGCAAAAGCTCTAGTCGATCCCGACACCGGATTCATAGCCCGTGCAACATATTGTGCCTTGCGATTTACAATAAAGGTGCAAACAGCAAAACCGGAAATTCCTTGTCGGGTAAGTTCTGACTCCGTTGCGCCTTGATCCCATCAATAAAGATGCCTGCACAGCAACAGCAAGTATTCTCCGATTGGCATTTCGGAGAGATGCAGTTTTAATCTGCGTCCGCCATAGGCAACCCAAAGGGCATCTTGAATAAAGACACCTGCAGCAATAACTTAACTGTTCAGTAAAAACAGATTCTTTTCAGCGGTGTCTTGTCAAAGGCACAAACAGCAATAAGCACACAGATCCATGGCGGATTTAATTTCTGCTGATTGTGAAATTGTGCCTTGTTACTTAATCAATAAAGATGCGTTAAGATTTATGAATTAACGATTCATTATTTGTGTACTGCGCAACGGCAATTGCAGCCTATCAGCGTACAGGCAATTGATGAGTCCGGTTCTTATCGTATCTTTAACAAAAGCACCAACAGCAACTAAGTGTAGCTTATTTGGATAAAGCAGAGGACTGAAAATCCTCGTAAGCAGGTTCGAATCCTGCCGTATACGGTGCTTTGACAAATCTTTGATAAAGACACACACAGCAACTATCCTTTAATCTTGAAACTTAATGGATTTTTTCAAGGTGTCTTGTCAAAGGCGCAGACAGCAATTTGACACTGAATAAGCTAGGGTGAAAGCCTGAACTTTATCAAATCATTTTTGCGCCTTGTTAATTAATTCAACAAAGGCACAGACAGCGGCAAAACATTTCGATGCCGGCAAAAGCTATATTTGTCCTATTATAAGCTACGGCTTACAGACCGTGCCTTGTTTTGCTTAAAAATTATCTTAAGGAGGGGTTTTCAATGTTGAATTACCTTAAAAACGAAGCAAACAAAACCTATACCGAAAACGGTGCGGCTACATACCGTTCAACGGGTTCAGAATGTGTTGACCTTTTCGGCACAATAGGCGCAATCCGCAACAATTCCGAGCAGGAAATAATAACACGCTTTGTCAGGGCTTTCACGGAAAACCCCGATATTGCAATGAAAATATTATTTTTTGCAAGAGATGTACGCGGCGGACTTGGTGAACGTCGCGTTTTTCGCACCCTTTTTAGGTGGCTTGCCGTTCACTATCCCGAGTCGGTGAAGAAAAACATTTCATATGTTGCCGAATACGGTAGGTTCGACGATTTGCTTGTGCTTATCGGTACTCCCTGCCAGGTATCAATGGTTGATTTTATCAGAAATCAGCTTGCAAAGGACGTCGAAGCATCTCATGCGGACGGGGAAATCTCACTTCTCGCAAAGTGGCTTCCCTCAGTCAACGCATCGGACAAAGAAACCGTTAAAAACGCAAAAATCCTTATTAAGATGCTCGGCACAACCGATAAGGAATACCGCCGGACGCTTTCTATGCTCCGTGCGAAATTGAGAATAATCGAAAATAATCTTCGAGAAAAAGACTATACCTTTGATTATTCAAAGCAGCCCTCAAAGGCTATGTTCAAATACCGTGAAGCCTTCAGACGCAACGACAGTGAGAGATACGGTGAATACCTTCAGAAGGTTGTAGGCGGTGAAGCAAAAATGAACACCGCAACCCTTATGCCCTATGAGCTCGTAGGTCCTTATATCAATCGTTATTTTGTTCCTGATGAAAGCATAGAAACTGCATGGAATAACCTTGAGGATTTCACAAACGGTGAAAATGCTCTTGCGGTAATTGACGGTTCAGGTTCAATGTACTCAAATTATGGCTCCGTCACTCCCATTACCGTTGCAATGTCGCTCGGTATATATTTCGCAGAGCATAATAAAGGCGCATTCGCAAATCATTTCATCACTTTCTCCGAGAATCCTCAGCTTGTTGAGTTTAAAGGCGAAACACTCTATGACAAAGTGAAATATTGCAAAAGCTTCAACGAGGTTGCAAACACTAACATACAAAAAGTGTTTGAACTCATTCTCAATGCGGCTGTAAAAAATAATCTGCCTCAATCGGAGCTTCCCTCTACTTTGTATTTCATTACAGATATGGAATTCGACTACTGCACAGAGGACGCAAGCCTCACTAATTTTGAGTATGCCAAAAAGATATTCGAAGAAAAAGGCTATAAACTTCCCCGTATGGTTTTCTGGAATGTTGAAAGCAGAAATATGCATCAACCCGTAAAACAGAATGAACAAGGTGTTGCACTCGTTTCGGGATGCACTCCTGCGATATTCTCAATGGTTGCTGACGGTACACTCTCACCCTACAAGGTGATGATGGATATCATCGGCAGCGAAAGGTATAAAAAAATAGCGGCGTGAGTTTTCTCCGCCGCATAGAAAGGAAAATTAGCATGTTAACTATCGGCGGAGAATTTAACACCGCAAAAGTTTTTATTGATAGAATAGACGATACTGCATCCGAACAGCTTGAAACCCTTTGCAATCAGAGTTTCGTTGAAGGCTGCAAAATAAGAATCATGCCTGATGTCCACGCAGGTGCAGGCTGTGTAATAGGATTCACCGCCGACCTCGGCAAACGGGTTATCCCCAATATCGTGGGCGTTGATATCGGGTGTGGTATGCTTACGGTTGATCTCGATTTCAATCGCGTTGATTTTGATAAGCTCGACAGAATCATCAGGGATAAAATTCCTTCGGGTGCAGAGGTGCAACCCGGCAGGCTCGTTCAGCTTCCCGAAATGCAGAATCTTTTCTGTTACAGAGAGTTAAAGCATTCAAAGCGTCTTGAAAGAAGTATCGGAACTCTCGGCGGCGGCAACCACTTCATTGAAATTGACGTTGACGATGATGGCAGAAGATATCTTGTTATACATTCCGGCAGCAGAAATCTCGGCAAGCAGGTTGCAGAGTATTATCAGAATATGGCGTGGGAAATTCACAGAGGAATCGAGGAATTCTGGGCAGAAAAAGACAGAATTATCACCGAATACAAGAAGAACGGTAGAAAGTCGGAAATCGAGTCAGCCCTCAAAGCCTTGAAAAAGAATTTTGCGAAAAAAGAGTCCGAAATTCCAAAAGACCTCTGCTATCTTGAAGTCAAATACAGAGATATGTACCTCCACGATATGCAGTTCTGTCAGTATTTCGCAACTCTAAACCGTTATATGATGGCAAAGATAATCCTCAACAACCTTTTTGACAAGGAGCTTGAAGATTTCGAACATTTTGAAACGATCCATAACTATATTGATATGCAGAGCAACATCATCCGTAAGGGTGCGGTTTCCGCAAAAAGCGGTGAAAAGTTGCTCATCCCCATCAATATGCGTGACGGCAGTTTAATCTGCATCGGCAAGGGAAACGAGGATTGGAATTACTCCGCGCCTCACGGTGCAGGCAGACTTTTCAGCAGAACCGATGCAAAAGATAAGTTTACTGTTGAAGAGTTTCAGGACAGTATGCAGGGCATCTACAGCACCTGCATAAACCACAGAACAATCGACGAGAGTCCCATGGCATACAAATCTATGGATGATATCGTCAACAACATTTCTCCCACAGCTGATATAATCAAAATAATAAAACCTGTATACAATTTTAAGGCGGAATAATATTGATTATTGTCCGTAACACTATTATATATTTTGTTTCAGTTTTCATATGAATAAACCACCGATTAATCTGCAAATAAATGCAGATTGATCGGTGGTTTTATTTATGTTCAAGCTATAATGCCATCTATTATGCGGTCAACCTCTACTTTGATTTCATCGAAACGGAATGCCTTGAATCCGAATTTTCTGATTCGATTGAGAGAAATAGATTTATTGTTACCGCAACGCTCATTAATAAATGCGGTAGGAACAATATAAAACTCCCAATTATTAAGATTGAGCGGATATGAGGTTTCTTTTGTATCGCCCGTATTAAGGCAAAAAACATAAATATCATTCTGGCGTTCAAATTTATTCTCACCGACATTGCCTTCGTAATTGCTGTTGGCTTTTGTGATGCCGAAGGTTCTGACTTGAGAAACCTTGCCGCCCTCATTCCATGGGTGATAATATGATGTTTGCTTGACCTCAATCCGTGTATCACGGTAAAACACATCGAATAAAGTCCAGTAACCTGTGTTATATGAGTCCTTTAATCCGAGCGCTTTTGCAACAAGAAATTCCGCAATGGTTTCCTGCATATTGTAAACGTTTGAATATTGAAACTCCCAGAAATCTTTAAAATCAAATCCTAGTTCTTTGCCATCAAGCTCAAATTTTTCTTTACCTGTCATTTTACACATCTCATAATCAAGTTATATCTCGCCAATTTTGTATGCGGTTATATCAATCTCTTTCAACATCGCTTTTGAAAGCAACATCGTTATTCTTTCATCAGAATTTATAAAAACAATACGAATCAATTAATATGTTATAATGATTTAACTATTTTATAAGTAGGTGTGTTCTTTTTATGCTCCAAAGCAAGTTCCATGCAACCTTGCGGATATTTACAAAACGTATCCCAATCCGCAATAAAAATATATCCGTTATCAATATTACTTTTGAGTATGGGGAATAGGTTATCTTTGCTAAAGTATGAATACGAACCTGTTTTATCAGGTAGAATAACCGCAAGAATAGCGTTATTATGACTAGTTCTGTCATTCCTTGTTGTTTCTCTCAATGAATATGATATTTCCCATGGTATCCATTGAGAACGCTGATATTTAAACGGCTCCTTCATATTCGGAGATATTAAAACAATAGTTATGCTACTATCATAAATTTTTGTTTTCAAATGTTCCCAAATAGCATCGTCTCCCCACGAAGAAATATCCTCATCACTCTTTTCACCTTTGTAAATATCGCTATCAGAAAGAATATAGTGCTGTATGTAATTCACATAATCACATACCCATGTTGGGCCAAGAATATTAGGAATTTTCTTAACTCCGTCATCCTTATATTTGTATGATACGAACACTTTATAGCCCACTAAATCACACCTTTCAAATTTAGTATAAACACAATAATAAGAATCGATATCATCAACGGATAAAACAGACCTATGCTAGGAGATTTCATACAATCCCAGATTCGAGCCTTAGCTTTAATAATGTCAACAGGGTTCGTTGTTAATTTCATTGAAAAATCAATCTCATGCTCACCTATCCTGACCTGTTCAAAAAGAAAACGAAATTTTCTTTCCAATATCAAATAATAAATATCCAGAATTGCAAATGCAAACACTGGAAGAAACGAGAGCCCTAAAACCCACATATTAACATCCTTATACGTCAATGAAGCTACACCTGCAACAATTGTTGCAGCAAAGCCTTTGAATATTGCAGAAATTGTAGACATTCTACAGATAGGCTCTTGTATCATTTGCAGATATGCAATTTTGTTTTCGTCCATATTAACACCTCTTCTTTTCGATATAGCCTCAAAAGATGATACTTCGACAGCATCGCCTTCCGTGCACTTAAAAAAACACCTTTAGCGTATTTACGAGCAAATTTCCTTTTGCTCCACAGCCTTCTAATCAAAGTTTTTTGTTTTGCGCTTTTTAAAAATGTATAGCAACAGCACAGGAATTTTATATAATGCAAACAAATACAATTCTATGCCGTCATCAAGCAGCAACATTTATTTTTTTGCTTCGCTGATCATATATTTGTATGCAATATCTTCAACATCTTCTGCCGTTAACGTATCAAGAATAGTAACCACACCGTAATGATTCAAATAAGAATCGCAGCATTTTCTGAAGAGTGTAGTACATGCATTTCCTTGCTCTTCCTGAATACGTTTTAAAGCTGAAAGAAGCCCCTTAACAATAGTCTTATTCATACTAAAGGGCTGGTCAAACAAATCTTTTTGTATTTGCTGGGCAGAAAACAGAGTTTCAGTTAAATGCCATGGATTGGAATTCTGATGTTCCTCGTCATAGGTCAAATAGCCCGACCACCACAAACGCGAAACAGCATTATAGTATAACAACGAGCCTCTTCCTTCGGTAGCAAAAAAACGTTTATCTATACTCACGGTATCGTCTGCTTTTTTCCATCTCCTAAGAATATAGTCTTTAAATGTTATATGACAAAGAGCTGACCAAAGCAATGGGTCAGATGCCTGGAGCGGGGTTATTTTATCTTTATAATCGGCATAAAATCTTTTTATGTTTATAAGATCATCGTTGTTTTTTGATTCAATATCATCGCCGGTAGAAACAAGGTCAATATTTGGTACTGCTATAGAAGATGTCTTGTAAAACTCATCCAAACCAGCCGTTGCAAAATATTCGTCCAACCAGGGATCTTCACTGTAATAATTATCTTTGTTGAGGTTCAAATCTTTTTTTAACAGCTTATATGCATCTTTGGTAAAATAGATTAAATTCATAAAGATTCGTCCTCCTGTCTAATTGTAGACCAATCGGTCAGCTTTTGCATAAGATTGCTTATGGAATCCCCTACTACATTGCCAAGCAACAAATTTGCCAATTCAAAATCCGAACGATTACACGTTGCCAACTCTTCCACACCAAGATTTGTAAGAGCCTGCATAATAGAATCGGCCCAGACAGTGCCCTTATAATGAGGCTCGTCCTCATCCGCTTCGATAAGTTCTTCTTTTCGAAGAAGAGCGATTGCTTCTGTTACCGCAGGTAGGATAATCGAGGATTGAAGGAAGCGCTCAACACCGTTTTTTAGATGTTTTTTAGTACGTAATTTCGCATAACTTTTATACTCATTATCTGGCAAGGTGATAACGATATAATTTGTTAATGCGGGATCCTCTTCTTCGACGGAAGCATAATTAACCTTCATTTCAGTAACAGATGGGCTACCTGTAATCTGAACGATGCCAGAAACATTTTTCTCTAAAATCGTGCTTAACTTGATTTTCAATCCGGGCTCGTTAGCTATAACAGCACCTTTTCTGATTCTGAAAGATGCCCCTTCAAAGTAATCGTTATTAAACTCATCAAGTTTGTAATTATCAAAATCCTGTGTTGCAACAATCATTGCTTGAAAATCAACAACATCAGTAACCATCTTCTTTGGAAGGGTAATGATGGTATTTCCGTCTGCTTTTAATTCCTCAACAGTACGATACGATGTTCTGTAACACACCACACGCAAATACATCTTTGCAATGCCGTCACGAACAAGTTGTAACATTCCGGGGCAATCAAGAGTGTACTGAATTTCAAATTCAAGATTTTTTCCAGCATCTCCATGAGAAACTATTTCTATAGAAAAATTGCATTCCGCAAAATCGTTGGTGTATTCATTTAACACCGGATGCGGATACTCTATTGCTTTATTTCTCATTTGACACCTCCATGGTAAACACGGGAATAACCGCCATTACTTCGTTGCTTTCAAACTCAACATACATCACATTTTTGCCCGCCTTCAAAGAAATTGGACCTATTTTTTCTCCGTGTACATCCATTCTGGGAAGACCCTCAAGTTTGACGTTTTTAATTGTCAAATGATCTTGCTTGTCATCTTCACGGCCAGCAAAATACTGAATATACACATTTTCATAATCAGCGGGAGAATTTATGTAGGCTCTATATTTATTTCCAGCCATATAATAGGTTCGGTGATCACTAATATTTACAGTAGCGATTTTCACCTTGCCGGAACCGCTGGAAACACCTTTTTCCGAACCTTTACCTGGGGTGATAACAGGAATCTTAGCGTTAGTCTTCTTTTTGCGCTTTTTCTTACCAGTCTTAACACCCGATTTAGGAGCTTTTTTGCCGGTACTGCTTTCAGCACTCTCGTACTGACTGTTGTAAAACACCCTGCCGTCATACGATGCAATTTCGGAAATCTTGACATCGGTTTTCAAACCATCAGTACCTTCATTGGTTGCACTATTATCCGAGGCATCAGGCAAATAGCTTCCAACACCGCCATCCATTCTATCGGTAATTTCTGCTTTTTCGAATTCATCTAAAGCTTTTTGAATTTCTTTTCCAATATTTCTGATGTAACGAGCAGCTTTGTTATGGAGTTCGCGGTTATCAGTTATATTTTTCGCTTTCCATTCGGTATGCTGCGGAGGTTCCGCTTCTCTAAGGGTTTTACTTAAATCCATCTCACCAACATCATTTACAACTATAACGACAGAAAAATGTGGTAAGACATCACTAGTAGTTGTATTGATAAGCATACCGGTAGAACGGAAACGAGAAAGGGACTGGGAATATCCATCGTCATAACGAACATAGATGCTCAAGTCATCCTTTTCGGCGATTTTTACTCTTCTTGGCGGAGTTTTGGTTATGGTTTCATAAATCTGGCGAGTATAATTAAGCTGGGGCTCTTCTGCCAATGTTTTGAAGAGCAAATCTTCCACTGTATCTTTACGAATTTCATAGAGAGCCTGCGGAGATTTAATAGTTACATCAATTTTTCCGTTAATGATTGACAGAATAAAGTTTTTGATAATTGCTACTGCAGTTTTTTCTTCCCAATCATCATAATCATCTTTCTTGAAACCGACCACTGCGACATCGGTTCCGATTTCAGTGCGATCGAAAATATCAATTTTTGCCAAATCGCAATCATCAGTAGGGAGTATAGGACGACCGGTATATTCATCCTGAAGATACAAATACTTTCCAATAGGCTGAGTTTTACGCATAGAGCCGTTATATTCTCTTTGCGTTGTTACGAGACGTGCTACCCCCTCAAATGCACGTCCGCCGTCTTTGGCAAGTGTGTTATAAAAAACAAGATTCAGTGCGGAATAAGCAAACGGTGCATTTTTGCCAATACCAAAGCTGCCAGCACTATTATCGTCTTGCTTAATAGAAATACCTTCGGTATTAACAAGCAAATCCCAAAAAGATTTTTCATCATCAGAAGCATTAACGCCATTAAGTCCGACGGTGTTATAGTCGCTCATAACAAGCATCTGAACAGCTTCGTTCTCAAGAGACCTCCTTACATTGTAAAGAAACTCCATAATTTTAGGAGTACTGAGCGGACTTGTCGTCCAATAATCGATACTGCTCTCCAATGCTTTCTTGTATCCTTCAAACATCGGATATTTCGCTTTTTCAATTTCTACTAATTCGAACTTCACTTTTACGGGAATATCCGCAGGAAGATCTTTGTTTCTTGCATCAAGCGAGTTCTGACACACTTCGCGTGCCAAACCGTCCATTATGCCGGTCCCCTTAAACATAGTTATGGCTGCAATATTGTTACCACTTTGATTACCGGTGCCAAGCAGAGGAAAATCCCAACAAACTTTTCCCATATCCGTTCTCCTTAATCTAAAGTAAATCGTTCTTCTTTTGCATCGTCACCCAAGAATTTGTTTTTTGTGTTTTTAAGCTCTTTTTCAAGCGCACCAAATATCTTTTTTATATCTTCATCGGTGTATTCATAATTACCTTTACTCGAACAATTCCCTAAGAGTCTCATCATCTCAAGTATTTTATTTGTTCTTGCTTCTGCTATTCTTACAAATCTTTCTCTCTTGCTTTCTGTTGCCATAAAAACCACCTCATTAATAATCTTTATGATATAATTCTACACATTTCGCAAATATTTGTCAATACATTTTTATATATTCTCAAAATGTAGTGCTACATTTTTATTTTGCGCAATTTTATACTACGATTATATCTGGTATTTAAAAATAAAAAGCGCTCAATAATACGAGCGCTTTTCACTATATATCATTTATATATGCACAAATTTTGCTTATTAATACTACAGCAACACTATTTCCCGCTTGTTTATACATACTCTTTTGAAGAATATTATGGAACTTGAATGTTTTCGGAAATCCTTGCAATGCAAGGCATTCCATCGGTGTTGTTGTTCTGATGCCGAAGTCATCCCGTATGTACGGCACACGATTTTTCCATGTACCCATATTTGCCTTGAGCGTGAAAGATATTCCGTCTTTACTTGCTTGAATGCCGTAATCGGAGAAGCGATAAATCTGCTCGCTGTCATTCATTGCAGCATTCAACTTTTTATATTCGACAGAATTTTTGGAAAGATAATACTCTTCGTCTGCCTTTTGTGTTCTGTCAATTATATCGAAAATCCGCTTTTCAAGCTTGCACTTCTCGGGAAACTTAAACTTATCGCAAGCTGCTTTTGATTTGAATGCAACAATATATGTTCTTGTTCTGTGCTGCGGAATTCCGTAATCACAGGCATCCGCAATAAGGTATCTGATGAAATAATCTCTGCTCGCAAGCTCATGATGAATAACATTAAAAGTTCTTCCGTTATCGTGTTCCGTAAGATTTGCAACATTCTCCAAAAATATAACTGGTGGTTGCAAATCATCTGCAATTCGCATTATTTCAAAGAACAAATTTCCTCTTGAATCTTTAAAACCTTTTTGATTACCGCAAACAGAAAACGATTGGCACGGGAAACCGGCTGTCAGCACATCGACTTTTTCGAGTAACGTTGCATCAAGATTTCTTATATCTCCCTCAATAAGCTTTGTATCTGGGAAATTGTGTCTATATGTTTTACAGGCATCCGGGTCAATTTCGTTTGCCCAAGCAACTTCAAATCCTGCTTGTATAAAACCTAAATCAACGCCTCCAATACCTGCAAACAAACTACCAATTTTCATATAAATCTTATCTGTAAATTAAGTTTGAGAAAAGTTTTGCCGTCCTCTTTGTAAAGAGAAGCAAAACTGTGTCTTGATGTGGAACCTCTTTCATATCTTGTGTTATTCATCAAATATTCTTTGAAGAAATCTCGGTTGTAGATATGATAAGCGAGAACATTACCCGATGATGTTACAACAATATATCCGCCGTTTGCTTCATCGTGACCATCCCAAACAGTTGCGGGAGTCATACCGAGAGCTGCACAGCAAAGCAGTTCTTTGAACTTATATTCGTAAAAACCGCTTGTAGGGAATCTGAGTGGATTTGTTTCTTCAAGAGTATTAACAACTTCACGGCATTTGCCGAAACCGTCTCTGTAATGAATAACGAGTGATTCGGCAACGATTTCGTGCAAGCGACTGTCAATAAGCATAAGATTATTTGCAAAAGTATCGCTGTTTACCCTGACAAACTCAACCGATGTTGCTTCGCTGAAAATTCGATCCATGCGGTCTTTAATCTTCGTTCTTGTCTCAATCGCATTGATTGAATCGATTTGATCATCCGAAAGTCCTTCAACCTCATAAATAAAGTTTGTTGCACCCGTTGCATTGATAAGCGTAGGTGCATTTCCGATTTCGGATTTGATGCTGAAACCGCAAACAGGAGAATACCCGGTTTGAATATCGTGAATCTGCATTGTGATATCCGTTTTATCACTTGAAGGTGCAGCTAATCTGCTGCAACCGATTCCCTTAAGAAATGCCTCGCTCTGCTCTACGGCAAAAGCACGGTTACCGCCTTCGGTAATCTTATCATAAAGATAATCGGCTTCTTCACAAAACTGATTCTGCGAATACGATTTTACAAGATTGTTATTGAAATAAATATCAATCTTTCTGTCCTGCGAATCAACCGTATATTCATATTTGTTGTTTTTGATTTCTTCACGAAGTATTTTCAGAATAGGGAAATACATATCATCGATTTGTTCGAGATTTTCGTTCGCGGCATAAATCCTGCCTTGAGCAAGCAAACGCAGAAGAACATATGCTTCGCTCCATTCTCCCTTATTTCCCGTTATCACTGTCCAACACCTCTTTTATCTGTTTGGCTATAGCTTCAATAACATTTACCGTTACGCTGTTGCCGAACTGTTTATACAAATGAGTATCAGCAAGCGGAAGCACAAAATCATCCGGAAATCCCTGAAGTCTTGCCCATTCTCTCGGTGTCATTTTTCTGACACTTTCTTTGTTGATTTCACCCTTGATATGTGTAGTGGGAGTAAGGTCGCTCTGTCTGTCATCAATAACAAGGTTTCTTTCTCGGCCCATACCACCGCAAACAATCGCACCTGCAACATCATCCCAGGCTCTGATCTCATAACCGAAACCGTTGCCTTTAGCGGCGTGGCGTGCTTTGTGATTTTTAAGTGTCTGAAGATATGTTTCACTCAAATAATATTTTGCCGGAACGGGATTTTCTTCCATAATATCTTTGAGTGTCGAATTCGGATCGGTAGGCTGCGGAAATCTGAACAAGGTTGAATCGACATCATCTCTGAAAGCAACTATATAAATTCTTTCTCTGTTCTGCGGAACACCGAAATCCTTACTGTTCAGAACCTTGTGATGCACGGTATAACCGAGTTGTCTGAAAGTATCGCAAATAATTTTAAATGTGCGTCCTTTGTCGTGAATTACAAGACCTTTTACGTTTTCGCAGAAAATAACTTTCGGCTTGTGATATTCACAAATTCTCGCAACATCAAGGAACAGATTACCTCTGCACAGACCTTTATAATTATCCTCGAATCCTTTTCTTTGACCTGCCATACTGAATGCCTGACACGGAAAACCTGCAAGGCAAATATCAAACTCGGGAACATCTTTTTCGTCAAAAACGGTAATATCACCGGCAATCGGAAAATCGTCGGTAAAATTAGCCTGATAAGTTTTTTGAGCGTTTTCATCCCATTCGCTAACGAAAACTGTTTCTATATTTTTGCCGAAAGCTCGGTCGAATCCCAAACGGATACCACCGATACCCGCAAACAAATCTATGGATTTATAATTAGGCATATTTCCTTTAACCGCCTTTTCTATTCTGTCGGCACATCTGCCGGGATTGTTTTTTATCTCTTTGCCCCAAAAGCGCAGAACAGTCCAACCGTCAGCTTCAAGCTTCTCGTTAACTTCTTTATCTCTCTGAATGTTACGTTCTATTTTCGGAATCCAGAAATCTTGGTTAGATTTAAAATCCGCCTTTCTTTCTTCCCAGTTATAACCGTGCCAAAATTCGCTGTCGCAGAACACGGCAACTTTTTTACTTACAAAAACAATATCGGGTTTACCGAAAACATTTTTTGCATTCTTACGATACCGCAAGCCTCTCGCCCACAGTTCTTTACGAAGTGCTATTTCAATTTTGGAATCTTTGCTTTTTACAGCCTGCATATTTCTGCGGCGCTGTTCGGGAGTATGTCTGTCCAAGGTGCAACTCTCCTTAAAAGTTATTATCTTGACCTGACAAAAATAATATCTCTGTGATAATCCAGATATTCTTTCATTCTTCCGGAAACTTTCAAATCATATTCAATATCGGAAGAAATTCTTAACCTTGAAACTTCTTCAGTTGAAAGCTGAGGAGAAACTATAATGTTTCCGAGATTGGAAAAAGTAATCAAACCGTAATCAAATAATTTATCATATGTCGGTGTCAACAGCAGTCCGTTTTCTTCACTCAGTCGTTCAGTGTTATCGCTTGCTGCCCAAGGTTTAATATGACTTGCAACAAGAAGCTTTTTAACAGAAACTCCCGTAACAATGCATGAACTGTTATATTTTTCCATTAGCCTTTTTCTGAACAAACCTTGTCCGATTCTCGATTTTATAATTGCAGTTTTTTCGGTTGCATCAAGGCTTTTATATCCTGAAATCGCATTTTCAATCTCTTGTTGCATTGTTATATCATCAGGATTTGCTGTTCTGAACATTCGAAACTGCTTAATTGCATTGCTGTACATATTATTCCCTGTGCGGTTCTTTTCTTTGAAATCATGGTTTTCAAAAATAAGCGGAATAAAAACATCAAGTTGAAGGGAGGATAACTCAAATAAGCTAACGGGAATAACACCTTTTTCAACCATTTCTTTTGAAACGGTGTTAACTGCTCTGGAATACTTATAGATTGAACTATCGCTCAGTGAAGTGTTTTCTTTTATCCACAACTGCAATTCTTCAATTGTAACCATAAAGCAATCCCTCCTTTTCAGCTTTTATAAACATTTACCCACTATAAGTTATAATTAAATATATATTATCATATAGTTCTGTTTTTTTCAACAAATAAAATACCTGTTTTGAATTTTACAAACAGCAAAATCACACTTGACTTTTCTCCACTTTAGAGTGATGTATATACACCACAAAGGAGATGAGGCAATGGCGAATATACTTGAAGATCTGTGGTACGGGAATATTATCCCGATGGAAGACTCGGGTGGAAAGAATGAACATATAAAAAAGCTGAGCACTCTTATGTGCAAATGCCGGGATGAAATAGCCAAAACTATGACCGATACACAAAAAGAGCTGCTTATGAAATACGATGATGCCGTAAACGATATGTATGCCGAATTTGAAAAAGAAGCTTTTATTTACGGTTTCAGGCTCGGCGGAAGATTAGTTTCTGAAACATTTAGCAACAATATCTAATTAAATAGCACACAGCAATACCATGTGTGGTAAAGTTGTGTGCTTTTTGCCTTTTTAAGCTAATTACATGAAAATTTTTAAAACGTCTCCATCAAGACTTCCCGAAAAATGATCTTTTAAATTTTATGTCTAAAAACTTTTCAGCTTCATCCAATTTCATCATAATACTGCTGTTAGTTTTTCTCGCTTCTAAGGTTTCGGGTAATTCTTTCATGATATATCCAGCTTCATACAGCTATGCTTAACTAATTGGTCGTATTTCCAATAATACGGCTTACTGCAAAATATATTTGACACATGACACATATGACAGCAGAAATCCTATTTCCATATATATTTATTTTCAAAAAACACGATATCCAAAATATATGTGAATATTTTTGAGATAAATTTTCGTGAAAATGCGTTTTTACGTGTCATATGTGTCATAACCCTTAAAATCAAAGGAGTTTGTATGACACATGAAGGAAAACAACATCGTTAAATCCATCCTGAAACACTTAAAAACTGTACCTAACTGCTTCAGCTGGAAAAAACATGGTGGTATGTACGGCACTGCAGGTATACCGGATATCATATGCTGTATCTCCGGCCAGTTCTACGCTTTTGAAGTTAAGACCTCTACAGGCAAGACCACGCCCCTTCAGGATGCTACAATACGCAAAATAAACAACTGTGGTGGTAAAGCCTATGTTGTACGAAGCGTTAACGACGTCAAAGAAATTTTGCAAAACAACTAACACTGCTTTCACTGCTCCACTGCCTCTATGAATTTATTAAATATTTTATGGAGGTATCGTAATGGATACAAAAGATTATCTTTCACAGTTATGGCACATTAACAAACGCATAGATTTAAAGCTCGAAGAGTTATCAAGGCTTCGCTCTATGACAACTAAAGTAACTGCATCCTTCAGCGATATGCCTAGAAGTGCAACAAGGAACGTACACAGCCTGGAAGATGCCATCTCCAGATTGATTGACCTTGAAGAAGAAATCAACAACGATATCGACGAGTTTGTTGACCTCAGAGACGATATCATTGAAACCATTAAATCCATCGAATATCCCCAACACCGTCTGATTCTTGAAATGCGATACATACATCGGATGTCTTTCGACAAAATATGTGCCGAGCTCTTTTATTCACCTACCCACATTTATCGTATGCATAATGAAGCACTTTGTTTGTTCGAAATACACCACAGAGAAAGATGGGAGTAAATGGTATTGTTTGCACCAAAATCCTATGATATACTATATAATGGAAACAGTATAAAAACAGCCTTCGTAGGGGTCTTCCCTGCGGAGGCTTTTCTTATGCTCAAGCGAGGTAAATAAGATGCCAAGAAAGCCCAAGAAACCCTGTCGATTTCCCGGGTGTCCTAATCTTACGGAAAAGGACTACTGTGAAGAACACAAGGCAAAAGCGAACTATCAATACAACCATTACTTTCGTGACCCCGAAACAAACAAAAGGTACGGAAGCGAATGGAAAAAGATAAGAGCTAGATATGTTGCCAAACATCCGCTCTGTGAAGAATGCCTTAAACACAACAGATATGTACCGGTTGAAGAAGTACATCATAAGACTCCTCTTTCAGAAGGTGGAACACACGATGAAAGAAATCTTATGAGCCTTTGTAAGAGTTGCCACTCGGCAATCACTCTTACAGAAAATAATAAAAAGCGTTCTACTTAATCTTCCTTCCTATTATGGCAGATACAGTAAATCAGCTGTATCTGCCCCCCCTAGGGGGGGTAAAATCTCTGGAACTTTTCATATTTTTCAGCGGCGCAGGGCTTCACGCATAAATTCGCAAAAGTTTTGGGGGTAATAGGCAAAAAGTTTTTTTACCCATCAATCCCCTACCAGAAAAGAGGTGCATCACATAAGAACCGGAATTCAAACTAGTTTAAACCCAGAAATCAATAATTAACTGAAATTTCAATTAAGAAAGGACAAATCAATATGTCAAACACAATTAATTATCATGACAGACTCAATATGATTGCCGAGGAAATCATCGACAAAAGCAACGAAAGCTCTACTGAAACGAAGCAGAAAATCTACAACAAAGCCTTCTGGGACGGAATGCAGACAGGCTATGTCAGCAACGCCCTCAAGGAAGGCAGCGACGGCTCAGGCGGATACCTTGTGTCTGATGAATTCAACGAGAGAATCATCAAGTCTCTTGAGGAGGAAAATATTCTGCGTAAGCTTGGTAAGGTTATAAAGACCAAGCATACATACAAAATCCCCCGTATGGCAGACGGCTATGAAGCTGAATGGTATTACGATAATGACCGCTTTGATTTTTCAAATGCGGAGTTTGAAGAAATTGTTTTCAACGCATATAAGCTGGGGGTGCTTTTGAAGGTGTCAAACGAGTTTCTTGAGGAAACACCCGTGGATATTGAGAACTTTATCCATGAGATGATTGTTGAAAAGTTTTCCAGATGCG
This sequence comes from Acutalibacteraceae bacterium, assembly GCA_045650165.1. Classification (GTDB taxonomy): domain Bacteria; phylum Bacillota; class Clostridia; order Oscillospirales; family Acutalibacteraceae; genus UBA8612. Next base: position 26,357 of record JAZRQW010000020.1, read on the forward strand.
AAGAGGAAACCTTCATGACCGGTGACGGTATCGGAAAACCTTTTGGTATTATTCATCAGGCACAGGTTGGCGCGATTACTGAAAAAGAAGGTGATATCAACCTTGACGATATCATTGAGCTTACATATTCCGTCAAGAAGCCTTACCGCGAAAATGCCGTTTTCATTATGTCTGAAGAAGCCTGTGCTCATCTTAAAAAGTTCAAAAATTACAACGGAAGAAACATGTGGAAGATTGTAAACGGAGAGCCTGATATGCTGCTGGGATATCCCGTTTATACCACAAACAAGCTTGGCGGTATTGAGTCCGGCAACAAACCCATACTTTTCGGTAACTTCGATTATTACTGTATTGCAGAAAGAGGTAACCGCAATATTCGCAGACTCTCTGAAAGATATGCGGAGCACGGTCAGATCGGTTTCATAGGCACACAGCGTGTCGATGCAAAGCTTATTGACCCTGAAGCAGTAAAGACACTTGAAATCAAATAATCAAAGCTAAACCCATTAAATAAACAAAGGTGGTTGCTTATACAATTTAGCACCAACCACTTTTGATTAACACATAGCAAAAAGCAAATAAGTTATAGCAAATTCCGCTGAATCATAAAATCTAAAGGAGGTGGAGGGGTTGGCTAGGAAAAAGAAACAGTACATACCGGTTGAAAAGCCTGAAATTAAACTGACTAAAACTGAGCAGGAAGAATTCGAAAAACTTGTTTTGAATGGTCTGTGCCAATCCCTCTACCAAGCGGGAAAACTAACCGAAGAGCAGGTCAGATATATGGAGAATATCAACCTGAATATTTGGTAAGTAATCGTATTGATATACATCGGTTACTATGGCACTATCGTTCATACAGGAGGTGTCGACATGACAAATTTCAAGACAGACAGAATATTAAAGGTTGCGGCTTATTGCCGTGTTTCAACCGACAGCAGCGACCAGGCGAACTCGCTTTCAAGCCAGCAGAGTTATTTCAAGGAATACATTGAAAGAAATCCGATGTGGGAGCTTTATGAGATATATGTTGATGAGGGAATAACCGGCACAAGCACAAAAAAGCGTAAGGCATTCAACCGCATGATGGTTGATGCCCAGCTGAAAAAATATGACCTTATCATTACGAAAGAAATCAGCCGTTTTGCCCGTAACACGCTCGACAGCATTTATTACACCCGTAAGCTCAAGGAATATGGCATCGGCGTTATGTTTGCAAATGACAACCTTTTTACCCTTGACCCGGATGCGGAGCTACGCCTTACGATTATGGCTTCCATTGCGCAGGAAGAAAGCCGTAAAACTTCCGAGCGTGTTAAATGGGGACAGAAACGCAGAATGGAACAAGGTGTTGTTTTCGGCAGCAGTATGATCGGCTACGATGTAAAAGACGGAAAGATATACATAAACCCCGAAGGTGCAGAAATTGTCTGTAAGATTTTCCATAAGTACACAATCGAGCATAAAGGTACCAGTACCATTGCAAGGGAGCTCCGTGAAGAAGGTGTTCCGACCGTTACGAACAAAAACTGGACTAACACGGTTATTCTGCGTACACTACGCAACGAAAAATACTGCGGTGATCTGGTACAGAAAAAGACCCTTACTCCGAATTATCTGACACACGAAAAGGTACTTAACCGTGGCGAAGAAGAGTTTGTTATAATCCGTGACCATCACGAGCCGATTATCAGCAGAGAGCTGTTTGAATTAACGCAGAAGGAACTCGAAAGACGCTCTCCAAGCGACGAGCAAAAGAAAAAGCTAGGCAACCGATACTGCTTTTCGGGTAAAATCGCCTGTGAGGAATGCGGTTCAAACTTTGTTTTCCACAACAAAAAACTCACAAGCGGTAATTACTATAAATACTGGCAATGCTACAACCGCAGGCAACACGGAAAGACAAAGCATATTGATTCCGTTACCGGTAAAGAGGTTGGATGCTGTTCAAATCAGCTTGCACACGATGACCTAAAAAACATAATGGCAAGCATTATTGAAACGGTAATCACCGATAAAAGCAGATACCTTGCCTTGCTGAAATCACAGCTTGAAGAAGTTTTTTCTCAAACCGATAACGACGATTTCGAACGCAAGAAAGAGCAGTTTGACAAGAAAACCGAACGCAGAAAAGCACTTGTTGATTTGTATCTTGACAAGTGCATCACCAAGGAAGAATTTAAAGAAATGTCCGCTCAGCTTGACGGCGAAATTGAAACACTCAAAACAGAGCTTCAGACTTGTATTTCGAACACACTTGACAGAGAACGAAAGGACGAAATCATCGCCGAGTGTATTGTATTTGCAAAGAAAATTCTTGATTCGGGCGAAATCAATGACGAGTTCATAAAGCAGATTCTCGAATCAATGACTGTATCAAAAAATAACATAATAACAGTAAAATTAAACCTGCTGCCGTTTAAATGGAAATTCGCATTAGCTTCCGTTGCTACGGCGGCGGGTTCTTCTTTTTTACCGCAAAGGGACCGTGGAGTTACCGATGTACCAATATCGGTCAGGAGGCCTTTGAGTTCGCCCCAGGGCATTGCGTAGCGCTGGTTAAGGTAGCGCATTGATGCGCCCAATTCGCCGTCGGGACCACCGAGCTGGCTGACGATAACCTGAGCGAGTTTGGCGTTGGGGGTTTTGATATTTACAGGGTACTGTAATTTTTTCTCATATACAAACATCAGCAATCACACCCGCATTTCTCCCACGGCCACGGATCGCACAGCCATTCGACACCGTGTGCGTCGGCTGCTGTCAGCTTACCGCAGGCTGCTTCATATTCTGCTCTGAGTATTGCTGCATTCTTCTGCAGCTTGTTGCAAAGTCCTACGGCATTAAGGTCACCGGGATGAGTGTCGAGGTAGAGGTGTAAATCCCAGAGCGCAAAATCTGCCGCTGCAAGTTTTTTAAAAAGATCTGCCTGGTTTGTGTTCATTTTACACACCCTCTTTTAAAAGGTTTGTTGAGCGCAATAAACAAAGTGCCCTCGCACAGGGCTTGTGCAGGCTCATAGGCAGATGTGTCCGTCTGCATAGGCACATACGCCATTGCTATTGCCCAATCGTCGGGGAAGGGCATAACAGCGCGGTGAAACTGCATTTCGTTGCGCTTGTTACACACTTCACAACCCATACGGACGGGCTCATTCATACGCATAAACTTGTGCTCCTTTCGTGTATTGAGCGCACGAGTGAAATTTCATCGTGCACTGCTCTTGTATATCTTATGTAAAATGGTATAATATTGTTAATATCTGCATAATAAGGAGCGGTGAACTTTGCAAAAGCTTATCAGAGCGGCACTTGAGGCAAGGAAAAATTCATACTCGCCCTATTCGGGCTATAGCGTAGGTGCGGCATTACTTACTTCTGACGGAAAAATTTTCACGGGCTGTAACATAGAAAACGCAAGCTACGGTGCAACAATGTGTGCCGAGCGCACGGCTCTTTTTACTGCGGTTGCAGCAGGATGCAAGAAGTTTGAGGCGATTGCAATTGTCGGCGGCAAAGCGGATGAAGAGGATTTACCTTACCCCTGCGGAATATGTAGGCAGGCGCTCAGCGAATTCTGCGACAGAGATTTTAAAATAATTATCGCCAAAAATGAAAACGATTTTGAAGAATACACGTTAAGCGATATGTTACCCCACAGTTTCACACTTTGAGGAGCAAAAAGATATGAGATTTTACGATATTATAAAGAAAAAGCGTGACGGGTATGAGCTGACAAAAGAGGAAATTGAGTTTTTTGCCTTCGGTGCGGCAGCCGGCTCAATTCCCGATTATCAGCTAACAGCCATGCTTATGGCAATATTCTTTCGCGGTATGTCAAAGCGTGAAACAGCAGACCTTACGCTTGCGATGGCAAATTCCGGCGACACGGTAGACTTATCGCCGCTTGGCGGAATAACCGCTGACAAGCATTCAACAGGCGGTGTCGGCGATAAGACCACGCTTATTGTGGCGCCGATTGTGGCCTCCTGCTGCGTAAAGGTTGCAAAGATGAGCGGCAGGGGTCTCGGACACACTGGTGGCACGGTTGATAAGCTTGAATCAATTCCGGGCTACAGAACAACGCTGACGAGAGAAGAGTTTTTCGGTGTTGTTGAAAAAAGCTCGATGAGCGTTATCGGTCAGTCGGGTAACCTTGCGCCTGCCGACAAAAAACTTTATGCTCTGCGTGATGTGACCGCTACGGTGGACAGTATTCCGCTTATTGCTTCCTCGATTATGAGCAAAAAAATTGCCGCAGGTGCGGCGTGCATAGTGCTGGATATCAAGGTCGGCAGCGGTGCGTTTATGAAAACACCTGAGCTTGCACAGAGCCTTGCAAGAGAAATGATAGATATAGGTACGGCTGTCGGCAGAAAAACTGCGGCGGTTATTTCCAATATGGATGTGCCGCTTGGAGTAAATGTCGGCAACAGCCTTGAGGTGATTGAAGCAGTTGAAACACTCAAGGGCAACGGCCCGGAAGACCTTAAAGAGCTTTGCTTGACGCTTGCGGCGAATATGCTTGTGCTTGCAGGCAAGGGGAGCGAAGAGGAATGTACGCTTCTTTCAAAGGATGCGCTCGAAAGCGGAAGAGCCTTTGAAACATTCAAAGCCTGTGTTGAAGCACAGTGCGGAGACAGCACTTACATTGATGATACGAATAAATTTCCGACGGCAAAATATACCTTTGATATAGTTTCGCAGTCTGACGGATATATAACAAAAATGGATTCCGAACGTATTGGAATTGCCGCTTGTATGCTTGGCGCTGGCAGAAAAACAGCAGACGACAGAATTGATTTTGCTGCAGGACTTAAAATTCTCAAGAAGACGGGCGATGGGGTTTGTAAAGGCGATATACTTGCCACGCTTTGCGCAAATGATGAGGCTTTGTTCGATTCTGCGGCAGGGGAATATATGGCAGCTATTGAGTTCGGTGACGAGTGCCCCGAGGTGTTACCGATTATTATTTCAACTGTGAGGTAGTCTATGAAATACACAACCGCATTATTTGATCTGGACGGTACACTGCTGGATTTTTTCAGTGCCGAAAAGCAGGGCTTCTTTGCTGTAATGGAAAAGCACGGTATTCCTTGTGATATCAACGTTTACAAGCGTTATTCCGCAATCAACGACAGCCTGTGGAAGGCGTTTGAACGAAAGGAAATTACCAAAGAGCTCATCGGCACAAAAAGATACGAGCTGCTGTTTGAAGAAATCGGTATAGAGGCTGATGTCGTACAGGTCGGCAAAGACTATAAAGAAGCTCTTGCGGGAATGGGAATACTCTACGACGGTGCGCTTGAACTGTGCGAAAGATTAATTCGTAAAGGTGTCAAGCTTTACGCAGTTACCAACGGAACGGCACACATTCAAGCCAAACGAATGGCAGTCAGCGGATTGGACAAGGTGTTTATAAAAACCTTTGTTTCCGAAGAGGTCGGCTGTCAGAAGCCCGATATTGAATACTTTGAATATGTTTTCGATAACATTGAAGAAAAGGATAAGAGCCGAATTATTATCATCGGCGATTCTCCCACATCGGATATAAAGGGAGGCATAAACGCGGGAATAGATACCTGCTATTTTGCAGACAAACCTCACCCCGATATCAATCCGACTTACGTTGCAGGTTGTTATGAAGAGGTTGAAAAAATAATATTACAGTAAAAAACAGCAGACAGTATTGTCGAAAATACCGTCTGCTGTTTATTTTAATCAAACAATGCTTTGATTTTATCCATATTCTTATTGGCAAGCTCGTAGCCGTACCAATAAATTTTTTCAATTTTTGCAACATCCTTTTCGAGTGAGGATATCTGTACATCTTCACTCGGGCGGAGTATTACCGCCTTGCCTTCTTTTTCAAGTTGGTTGCAGAATTCAATCTCTTTGTTGTAGCGTATGTGGCGTGTGAGAATCAGTTCGGCAATTTTAGGATATTTCTTTTTAAGCACAGCTGCTGCAATTTTATACGCCTTGGACTCCTCTTTGACGTAGCCCTCAGGACGGGTGAGCACAATCAGCAGTTTTTCGTTGCCGTCATCAATAGCTTTTTTTGCGGGAATTGAGTCTACAAGACCTCCGTCAAAATACTGTTTCCCTTGATAAAAAACAGGCGGAAAAACAATAGGCATAGCACAGGTTGCCTCAAGGAGAAGGAAGCCTTCCCCACTTTCCTTGTCGCAGATATATTCCATTTCGCCTGTGTGGGCGTTGGTTACACCGACCCATATCTCGGCAGGGTTTGCTCTGAAGGTCTCATAATCAAAGGGATTAAGCTCGTTGGGGAGCGTTTCGTAAATAAACTTTCTGCCGAAGATCGAACGATCCTCGGTAAAGAGATTCTGCAGACCTACATACCGCTTATCGTGGCGGTACTGAACTATCATATCAAGGTTTCTGCCCTTCTGCTTTGAAACATATGAAACGCTGTCGGATATACCGGCGGAAACGCCTACAAGATAGGGGAAGTGAATATCATTTTCAAGCAGGGCGTCCATAACACCGCAGGAGAAAAGCGGACGGAACGTGCCACCCTCGAGAACCAGACCGGGCATAAAATCAACTCCGTGATAAATTTGTTATATATTTTAACATAAAAAACATATTATGTAAATTACGATATTGCAATTTCGAATGTTAGTGATATAATAAAGCAAGTATAAAAGTAACAGAAAGGTAACGATAATAATGATTATAGTAAGTATTATAAAATATATAGTGAATTTTATTCCGCTTATAATCAGCATTCTCTCGCTGTTCTTTTCGCTTTTTGAAGTCGGTAACGCAAGGCTCGGCCTTGAAATTGAAGAGCAGATTGAGCGTATAGCAACGCTGGAGCAGTCTTATGCCGACGGTGAAATTGCCCCGGTTGAACGCGATTCGTTTTTTGACGGCGATTTGCAGGCGCAGCTCGACGCAGGTATTAAATTCAATGAAATGCGTTATGTAGCCACACACAACAGCTACCAGACCGAATCCGTTGACGAACTTAAGCAGCTTTACCGCAAGCTGTCCGACCTTACCTTCGGGCTTGTTGCAGGCAACACGGCGGATTTCATCAGCCCTACGCTGACAGAGCAGCTCAACAGCGGTATTTACAGCCTTGAGCTTGATATAGAGGTTTTGGACAGAGACGGCGATATTTCTTTCACCTGTATGCACGCTCCGCAGATACAGATGACGACTTCCTGCTACGACTTCTCCCTTGCAATGAAGGAAATTGCAATGTGGTCGGACAACAATCCCAACCACCTGCCGATAACAATTATTATCGAGCCTAAGGAAATCTTTCTGCCAATGGAGAATATGAAGGCACTTAACCTTGATTACGCAAAAGTGTTTGACAGTATGCTCAGGGATACACTCGGCGACAAACTTTTCACTCCTGCCGATATGCTCCGTGATTATGAGAACTTCGGCGAAATGAGAGCGGCAGACGACTGGTGTGAGGTCAAGGATATGCTCGGTAAAGTGCTTATTCTTATGCACGACTGCGCTACTACCGATGACTATATAAAGCTTGACCGTTCGCTTAAAACGCAGGCTATGTTCCCGATGCTTGAAGCAAGGGATATGAATGAAAGTTACGCTTCTTTCCTGCTTATCAATGACCCGGTTAGGGACTTTACAGATATAGAAGAGGCTCTTGAAAACAATTTTGTAGTCCGCACAAGAGCGGATAAATTCACCGGAGTAACCGAAGAAAGGCGCGAAAAAGCCTTTGCAAGCGGTGCACAGATAATCTCTACGGATTATCCTGTTAAAGACGGACTGACTGCGGATGATTATGTGGTCTGTTTCCCGGATATGAAAACGGTATCAACAAGTAAATAAGCAAAAACATAAGGGACTGTCAAAGACAGTCCCTTGATTTTTATTTGGAGAGATTTATTGTTAAATCATACTCGGGTACGTAGCGACCGTCGTCAAAGTCTCTTGCTCTGAATTCGACCTTGTTGCTGTAAACCTCGACCATGTAACCAATGCCGGGGCCGTTGTAATCGCCGTCCTTGTTCTCAATACAGATTGAGGGCAGGTTGACGGAGTGGAAATTGCCGACCTTCTGGTAGGTGTACTGACCGAAGCCCGTGTGCATATGGCCTGTGATAAGGATAACGTTTTTATACTTGTTGAGTATGGCCTTGATATCGTCGGACTGCTCGCCTACGGAGCCTGCGTTTTTGTTGGTGCCGCTGCCCCATGTGACGGGAAGACCGTGTGTATCCTTGAGAATCTGGTGGAGAACAACAAATACGGGCTTGCTGCCTGAAGCCTTGTCAAGTGTTTTGTCGAGCCACTCGAGCTGTTCGGGGCTGATGTAAGCCTCTTCAAACTCGGTTTTATCAGTACCCATAACGATAAAGGTGTAGCCATTTACCTTGTAGGAATAGCGTACGGCGTCGATTGAAAGGTCGCTGTCTGCTTTTTCGTTAAGTCCGTTTGTGAAGTCGCAGAAGCGCTTTGTGCTTTGCTTGTATGCACGAAGTCTCATATCGTGGTTGCCTGTAGCCATAATGTAGTGGCTGACGGGAGCATCCTCAATGTGAGAAGCAACTGTGTCAAACTCGCACTGAAGGCCGTTTTCTGCGATATCGCCTGCGATAAGAAGCGCATCAATATCAACGGAAGAGTTGGCAATGTCATCACCGACACCACGGAAAACTCTCTCACGTGCAAACATATAGTTTGAAACCTGCGGGTCTGCAAGTGCGGCAAAGGTGAGCTTGACGTTTTTTGAGTTGAGCACGTCAATCGGGTCTTTGGTTGACGGAGCAACATAAGGTGTGATTGCGTACATGATTGCGAGACATAAGCTGAAAAGTTTTGCGAACATTTTTGAATTTCTCCTTTTTTATTTATTTGAAAATAACTTGGACCAAAAACATATAAAACACTGTGCCGCCTGCGACGCTTATTAGTGTATTTCGCTTCCACAGGTGAATCAGAGCGACAGCGGCAATTGCAATAAACTCTGGCAACGCAAAGGGCACTGAGGTGAAATTTGCATCTTTCAGGCAGTATACTACCAGCATACCCATAACCGCATACGGCAGGAATTTGCCGAGGAAGGTTATGAGCTTCGGTGTTTTCTTTGAGCCGAAAACAACGAAGGGCAGACCGCGAAGAAGTGCGGTTATCACCGCCGAAACGGCAATGATAAGAAATGAGTGAATTATAACTTCTTTACTCATCAACGCTTACCTCCTCTTTCTTTTCCAGAGGTTTGCGCAGGGCAAAGAGTAAAACGGTGATTGATATCATAGACGGAATGAGGAAATCCTCACTGCCGAAAATTGCAAGGCACACAGCCGTGCACACAACACCGATTATTGCGGGCAGGTGGTTTTTCGTGCTCTTCCATTGCTCGACAAAAACCGTTACGAAAAGGGCAGTCATTGCAAACTCAATACCCTTTGAGTTGAACGGTACGTTTGTGCCGAGAAAGTTGCCGATAAGGCAACCCATAATCCAGTAGCTCTGGTTGAAGATTGATACGAAAAAGCGATACCAATGCGGGTTACTCCCCGCAGGATAATGTCCGTCGCAAAGGAGCGAATAGGTTTCATCCGTCAGCGAAAAGGCAAGATAAATCTTTCTCCAGCCTGCACCCTTGTACTTGTCGATCATCGAAATACCGTAAAACAGGTGCCTTGCCTGGACAAGCAGGGTTGTTACAGCAGTAGAAATAAGCGATGCACCGCCTGTGAGCAGGCTGACTGCAACATACTGCATTGAACCTGCATACATGGTAACGCTCATAAGAAGTGCCCATATCAGCCCGTAGCCTGCCTTGCCGAGCATAACGCCGAAGCCTATGCCGAGCACTATGTAACCTGCAAAGACCGGCAGCGATTTAATGAACGCCGCCTTAACAGTTTTTCCTATCATTTGAATTTATTTCTCCGGGTATCCGTTCATTTCATTGAGAATCTGGTGAACTCTGTCGGGGCAGTCGGTGATAATACCGTCAACACCCGCTTTGATCATATTGCGGATTTCCTCCGCCTCGTCAACAGTCCACACATTTACCTCAAGGCCGTTCTTGTGGGCGTTTTCTACAAAACTGCCTCTGATGCACAGCTTGTGCGGATGTGCAGCGTGGCAATCCATATTCTTCATAGCCTTGAAGGGCGGAAGAACTGTAAGAAGAGCCTTCTTGTAGCCTGCGGGGTAGAGGAAGGCTGTTTTGCATTTGGGATCAATCTGCTTGATGTATTCAAGAATTTCCTTACTGAAGCTGGAAATAAGCAAAATGTCGCCCAGCTCATACTGCTCAACAAGCTCGAGCGTTTTTCTGACAAGGGTTTCACGCCTTGCGGTATTGCTTTCAGGTTTCAGTTCAATGTTGAGAATTTTCAGGCCCTTACCCTGTGCAAGCTGTAAGAACTCCTCGAGCGTCGGCAGGGGAGTGCCCTTGAATTCGTTGCTGAAATACGCGCCGAAATCGTACTTCTTGAGTTCGGCAAGTGTCATTTCCTCAATCTTGCCCGAGCCGTTGGAGGTTTCGTCAATTGTGTAGTTGTGGCAGATTACGGGTACGCCGTCCTTTGAAAGGTGAACATCGGTTTCAAAGCCGTGTGTGCCCATATCAATTGCTTTCTGAAAAGCGGGAAGAGTGTTCTGCGGTGCACGCTTGTTTGCGCCTCTGTGGGCGATAATATTTACGCTGTACATTGCGCTTCCTCCTTACATTGATTCGGGAACTTCTATCTTGAGCATTGTGAGTACGCTGTGAAGTGTTGTCTTGACGCAGGAGCAAAGGTAAAGTCTTGCCTTTGTAAGTGCCTCGTCGTCCGTGCTGACACGGCAGGCATTATAGAACTTGTGGAAGAGTGTTGCAAGCTCAACGCAGTAGCGTGTGATTCTTGCGGGGTCGTAGTTCTTTGCGGCGTTTACGATTTCACCCGTGAGGGAAGCGAGGTGGCTGATAAGTTCTCTTTCCTCGGGAGCGGTGAGAAGTGCAAGCTCTTCGTTTGTTGCGTCAATTGCTTCGATATTCTCGATGCCGAGCTTTTTGAAGATACTGCAGATTCTTGCATGCGCATACTGACAGTAGTAAACGGGGTTCTGTGAGCTCTGCTCAACCGCAAGGTCGAGGTCAAAGTCCATCTGTGAGCCGGGCTCACGCATATTGAACAGGAAGCGTACTGCATCGATCGGGATTTCTTCAAGCAGGTCAACAAGCGTGATGGACTTGCCCGTACGCTTGCTCATTCTGACAACCTCTCCGCCGCGTGTGAGGCGGACAAGCTGCATAAGAATAATGTCGAGCTTTGAGGAGTCTGTACCGAGTGCCTCGAGCACACCCTTCATTCTTGCAACGTGGCCGTGGTGGTCAGCACCCCAGATGTTGATAGCCTTGTCAAACTTTCTGCTTTCAAGCTTGTTGCGGTGGTAAGCGATGTCTGCAGCAAAGTAGGTCGGGTTGCCGTTTGCGCGGACAAGAACCTCGTCCTTTTCGCCGCCGTGTTCGGTAGCCTTGTACCAGACAGCGCCGTCCTTTTCGTAAGTGAGGTCTTTTTCTTTGAGCATATTAAGGGTTTCCTCAAGCTCGCCGCTGTTATAGAGTGAGCTTTCGCGGAACCATACGTCGTAGAAAATTCTGTACTTGTCAAGGTTTTCGTGCATCTTGTCGATGTTGAGGGGGAGCGCAAATTCAACAAGTGCGGCTCTGCGCTCTTCTTCGGATGCGCTCATATATTTGTCGCCGTGAATGTCGGCAAACTGCTGTGCTCTCTCCTTGATATCCTCGCCGTGGTAGCTGTCCTCGGGAAGTTCAACGGCGTCCTCGCCCTTGAAAATCTGCTGATATCTTACGTCAAGCGAAAGACCGAATTTTGCAATCTGGTTACCGGCGTCGTTGACGTAGAATTCTCTCGTTACCTTGTAGCCTGCTCTGTCCATAACAGCGGCAAGGCAGTCGCCAAGTGCACCGCCACGGGCGTTACCCATATGCATGGGGCCTGTGGGGTTGGCGGAAACGAATTCAATGTTTACGGTTTTGCCCTCACCGAAATCGGACGAGCCGTAGCTGTCGCCACAGGTGCGGACATCACGGAGAATAGCTGAATAATAGTCGTTGCCAAGGTAGAAGTTGATGAAGCCTGCGCCCGCAACCTCGCACTTTTCAACGTAAGTGCCCTCAAGGTCAAGGTTTGCGCAGACTGCGTCAGCAATCTGTCTGGGTGCTCTGCGGAAGGCTCTTGCGCCTGCCATTGCGGCGTTTGTTGAAAAATCGCCGTTGGCACGGTCTGCAGGAACTTCAATGTTGAATGACGGGATTTCTGCCTCGGGCAGAGTGCCGTCTGCAACAGCCTTTTTGAAGGCTTCGGTAATGGCGCAGGTGAGCTTGTCCTGTACCTGCTTAACAATTTTAGACATATATTTTACCTCTCATTCAAAGCGGAATGTAACATTCAGTTCGTTGTGTGAGCAAAAGCCCGTGTTGAAATCCAGCGTGTAGCTGAAATTCAGCTCGCCGCCGTTTTCGTCAAGACGGCTTCGCACATCCTTGCCTCTTACGCCAAGCATAAGGTCGGCATATTCCGTAGCGTACATACAACTGTAGCGCTTGCCCGGCTCGACTATAAGCTGGGCGTTGTGCCTGCCGCCGAGGCGGTGCATCGTAACCTTGCTTCCGTCAACGGTAAGCGTGGTAACGCTGCCGCTGAAATCTTCGGTTTCGTCGTAACGCAGAACAAAGCCGGTAAGCGTTCTGTCATATTCGCCGACGGTGGTGAGCTTTGCTTCTTCGGGCTCACCGTCTATCTCATGCCTGTCGGCAATTGTGATAACTACCTTTCTGCTCATATCTCGTGTGCCCTCTTTTCTATGGCAAGGCAGAGCAGCTTATCTATAAGTTCCGGGTAGGGAAGTCCGCTGTGCGCCCAGAGCTTCGGGTACATACTGATGGATGTGAAGCCGGGAATGGTGTTGATTTCGTTGAGCTTGATTTCTTCGCCGTTTACAAAGAAATCAACTCTTGAAAAGCCCGAGCAGCCGAGAGCTTTGTAGGCTCTGATGGCTTCCCTCTGTACCTTTTTAAGCATATCTTCGCTTATTCTTGCGGGAATGAAAAGACCGCTGTCACCCGAAATATATTTTGCCTCGTAATCGTAAAAATCGTTACAGGGTGCAATTTCACCGGGGGTTGCGGCTACGGGCTCGACGTTACCGAGTACGGCACACTCAACCTCGCTGCCGATAACGGTTTCTTCAAGCACTACCTTGCTGTCGTTTGCAAAAGCGGTTTCAAAAGCGTCTGCAAGCTCATTTATGTCGCTTGCCTTGCTGATGCCTACGGAGGAACCTGCCTTTGCAGGCTTTACGAATATCGGGTAACCGAGTTTTTCAACACATTCGTCAAGCGCCTTCTGCGGATTGCTGCGGTATTCGTGCTCGGTGTAGCTGAGCCATTTTGCCTGCGGGATACCTGCCTGGTCTGCAAGTGCATTTGTGAGCGCCTTGTCCATACAGGCAGCACTTGAGGTCATATCACAGCCGACATAGGGGATTTCTGCAAGCTGAAGCAGACCCTGTACCGTACCGTCTTCACCGTTTTTGCCGTGAAGCACGGGGAAAACAACGTCAATCTTTGTCTGCTTTGCCTCGCCGTTGATTATTTCAACAATGCCGCCGACAGTCGGGTCGGGGGAAACAAAGGCAGGAATAAGATTTGCCGTATCATCAAGCCACTTGTCTTCGGGCAGGAGTGCTGTGTCGCCGTTGAAGCGGTACCATGCACCGTCCTTTGTGATACCCATTTTGATTATTTCATATTTGTCCTGCGGAATGTTTGCAATGACGGAGGAAGCGGAAACACAGGAAACATCGTGCTCGCTTGATTTGCCGCCGAACAACACCAGAACGGTAAGCTTATCCATAGTGTGAAAAATTCTCCTTGAATATATTAATGAAATAAAAGTATATTATCAATAAATATTTATACCCATACAAATATATATATTACCATAATTTTTCCGTCGGTGCAATTGTATTTATGACAAAAGGCGTTGCCGTTTGCCGACAACGCCTTGTACAACTTGATATATTATTGTGTTTAGCCCAGCTTTGAATAGCCGTAGCTGTTGATGAGTGCGTCGAGCTTTTTGCCCTGCTTGCAAAGCGGACACTCGTGTGAGGGCACGGTGAAGTAACCGTCGAGGTCGTTGGGGTTGAAAACGGAGTTGACCGCATAGCCGTCACACTCTTCCGTTGTGGAGAAGATTGATGCAACACCCGAAACATCGCCGCCGTAGTAGCGTACAGCCTCGATAGCTGCTTTTGCCGTGCCGCCTGTTGCGACGGAAACAGCAAGTACAAGCACGTGCTTGCCCTGAATCATGGGCACAAGGTTGTCACGGAATATCATCTGCGAGCTGCCTGTCATTTCGGGCGTCATAACGTAAATGGTCTGGTGAGCGTTTATGTTCATAAAGGCGTTCTTTGTAAGCTCATCTGCAAGGCAGGTGCCTATAACCTCTGTGCCGTCAAGGCAGAGGATGGTATCGACAATTGTTGTTGAATAGTTATAACCGCCGCAGAGTGCTTTGGCAACCGCCTTTGCTTCGGAAAGACGGGACTTCTGGGCAACAACATCAATGTAATAATTACTGTGCGAATGGTTTGATGCAAAGTGACCCTGCAAAACTCGCAGGAAGAGGTTATTCTGCTTGGTTTTGATCTTAATCGTATTGTTTGTAGGCATTATGTATACCTCCTGTGGGATTTGTGTGTACTTATTGTACAATAAATGCAAGGTAATTGCAATATTATTCGTTGATTTTGTTACGAAAATTTAGTTGCAGCAAAAAAATGAAAAAAACAGTTGACAGCATGGGGAAAGTTTGTTATTATCTATGAGCAAAACAAAGCAGGATTCTTCCCGTGTCCTCACCGTCGGGGCAAAGCTCTACGGCGGTCAATAACCTCACCGTGTGCCGTTGGGCGCGTTTTCCGGTGTATTATTGTGTGCGTGGGTAGTTTCTGCCTGCGCGTTTATTATTTTTTGGGGGTGCTTGAACATTAGTGCTAAAGAACTGCAGATCAATGAAGAAATAAGAGACAAGGAGCTGCGAATCATAAGCAGCAACGGTGAACAGCTTGGCATCATGTCGGCAAGCGAGGCTCAGAAGATTGCTGATGAGCAGAATCTCGACCTGGTCAAGATTTCTCCGCAGGCAAAGCCGCCTGTGTGTAAAATCATGGACTACGGTAAGTATCGCTTCGATATGGCAAAGAGAGAAAAGGAAGCCAGGAAGAATCAGCGCATCGTTGAAGTCAAGGAAATTCGCCTTTCCGTAAACATTGATACGCACGATTTTGACACTAAGGTCGGCCACGCAAGGCGATTCGTTGCCGGTGGCGACAAGGTCAAGGTTTCAATCCGTTTCAGAGGCCGTGAGATGGCTCACACAAACCTCGGTAACGAAATTATGGAGCGTTTTGCACAGGCCTGTGCAGAATTTGCCAACGTTGAAAAGCCCGCAAAGCTCGAGGGACGCCAGATGCTGATGTTCCTCGCACCTAAATCAGCAAAATAATCAAGGAGGATAAAACAAATGCCTAAGATCAAAACTCACTCCGGTGCAAAGAAGCGTTTTAAGCTGTCCAAGAACGGCAAGCCCATGAGAGGTCACGCTAACAAATCACACATCCTTACAAAGAAGAGCACAAAGCGTAAGAGAAACCTTCGCAAGACAGCTGTTGCTGACGTACCAAACTGCAAGCAGATCATGCGCCTTATCCCCTACAAATAAGAAATAGGGTCGGCTCACAACTTACGAATAATATTTGGAGGTAACTAATCATGGCTCGTATTAAGGGCGCAACAATGACTCGCAAGAGAAGAAATAAAGTTCTCAAGATGGCAAAGGGCTACTACGGCTCAAAGGCAAAGCTTTTCAAGACTGCCAAGCAGGCTGTTATGAAGTCCGGCCAGTACGCATACATCGGCCGTAAGCTCAAGAAAAGAGATTTCCGCCGTCTTTGGATTTCCCGTATTTCCGCTGCTGCAAAGGCAAACGGCATGAACTACTCAACACTTATCAACGGCCTCAAGAAGGCAGGCATCAACCTCAACAGAAAGATGCTTTCCGAAATCGCTAT
>JAZRQW010000021.1:0-34885 GCA_045650165.1 Acutalibacteraceae bacterium
CTTCAAAGCAATCATCCATGATATCGATGAAATTTGCCATATATTTGCTCATGTCGAAGTTATACATCATTATCGGCAGAGCACAGTTTGCATCACCGAGCCAGCCGTTCTTTTCCCAGACGGGAGTATCCGTCGGCTTGCCCTGGAAATTGTTAAGAAGTGTGCTGACCATAATTTTATGCAGACGGTTGAGCATTTCGTCGGAGCATTCGAATTCGCCGATGATTTCAACATCATTGGAAGTTTTATATATTGTAATATCATCGGAATCAAGCTTTTCAAGATTTTCGATTTCTATATATTTGAAACCTTTATAACTGAATTTCGGCTCGAATTCAAACGGCTCGCCGTTACTGATGAAACAGTCGTGCTGGATATAGCCGTGAGGCCACCAGTTGCCGTCGCGGCCTTCGCCTTTTCCGATTTTGGGGACGTGTCCCTCCGTGGTAAGACTTTCGCCGTAAGTAATACGCACTTCGGTGTCTTTGGGTGCGTCAATTCTGATTTTTGCCCAGCCTGCCGTCATTTCGGGCGCGGTAACAATAAAGCTTCCGCTTTCGTGACGGGTGATTTCTTTTGCTTTGAATTCGGCAATTCTCCTTATAGGAGGCATATCCTGAAGTCTGAGCTCACCCGGCGGCGGACTCACTTTAACAGCGTTTTTCCATCTGAATTCAGAGCGTCTTGCGTCATATGTTTCGCCAAGATAGATGCTGTTGGCAACCGTCGGACCGTCAAGAGTAACAAGCCAGGTTTCGTCGGTTGCGATTCGGTCGAATGTGCCGTCGGCATACTCAATGTCTATCTGTGCAATCAGTTTTGGGGCGGCTCTCCATGGAGCAACCTGCCAATTCCAGATTGTTGTTTCCTCATTGAAAAAGCTGTTGCCGAGTTCGACCGTGACAGCGTTTTCATCAGTCAGCAATGAGGCGATGTCAAAAACACGGTAAAGCACGGTTTTGCTGTACTGTGTGTGCGCGGGGTTGAGAACACTGTCATCAGGCAGGTGGCCGTTGATTTTCAGTTCAAACAAGCCCAGACCGCAGATTGTGATTTCCGCTTTTTTCACATTCTTGGCGGAAAACTCTTTCCTAAAAAGAGGAGAAGCAATATTCTTATCGGTACATATCCATCTGGCGTTGCCGAAAATTTCTGTATGTGTCATAAATTACCTCCAATTATTTGAAAGAAGGCAAGGTAAAAACAGATTACCTTGCCGATAGAAAACATTTATTTAAACTTCTGCAATCCAGACGAGTTCAAAGTCACCGTCCGGCTCGAGGCTCTGTATGCCGCGCTTTGCGGAAATGTCGTCATAGCCTCTTGTATCGTCGTTGATGCCGTACCAAGGCTCAAGGCAGACGTAGGGAGCGTTGGGCTTTGCCCAGATGCCAAGCACGGGTGCTTCGCCGAAATCGAAACGGACTGTTCTGCCATGGTCATCACTCTTGAGAGTAACAACGCTTGAATTAAGCTCGGTGAGAATGAGTGCATCCTGATTGAAAAGGTCTTCTGTCAGGCGGATAGCCTTACCGTTTTCGAGTGCTACATCGTAATAGCAATCCGTGAGAATATTTGTGCTGTCAATCTTCTCGCAGCGCATATCCTCCTCGGTTTCGTCAAACTCAAGGTAATCGCCGATTTTACAGTTGAAGCCGGGGTGTGCGCCCATACTGAAATACATAGTCTTATCGGAAAGGTTCTTGACAGACTGTGTAACCTTTATTGCTCTGCCGACAAGCTCGAAGCAGACGGAAAGTTCGAACTCAAACGGGAACTGCTTGAGAGTTTCCTCGCTTGTACGAAGAATAAAGACCGCTCTTGCCCCCTCAACCTCTGCTGCCTCGAAAAGCATTTTTCTTGCAAAGCCGTGCTTATTCATCGGGTATTCCTTACCGCCGTAACGGTAAACATCGCCCTTGAGCTGACCGATTACAGGGAAAAGCACGGGTGACTGACCGTACCAGATTTCAGGGTTACCCTGCCAGAGATACTCAAATCCGTCATCCTTTGAAACAATTGAATGAAGCTCTGCGCCCATATCGTTAATCTGTGCTGAAAGGTATTCGTTTTCAATAGTATAAAACATTTTATATTCTCCTTAATGATTATGCGTTCTGCTTTTGTCTGTAAGCTTCTACTTCCCAGTTTGTTATAAAGTCGGAAAGCTCATCGCTCATCGGAAGTACACCGCCGAAGGATTCGGCATAAACAGCAACCTTTATTGCGTCGTTGAAAAGTGCCGCCGCAGTCTGACTGCCCTTGGGTGTATAATCAACGGCAAAGAAACCGCAACCGTTGATAATTATGATTTTCGGCTTGCAGCCGTTTTCTTCTTCAAAATTGTTTACAGCTCCCCTGATACAGCCGTTACAGAAACCGTAAACGGGGTTAGCCTTACAGTAAACTATGTGGTCGGGTGTAAATGGCTTCATAACACATTCTGCCGCTTCGGGGCTTTCGGCAATTTCGAGTGCCGCAATGCTCGGTTCGTATGTTATAACAGCGTCCTCACCGTAGATATCGTAAATTACGTCAAAGCATTTTTCTGCCTTTTCGCCGTCAAACTCGCAGGGTGAGAAATCCGCTTCCTTTGTAAGCTCACCGCGAAGTTTTGACATTACACCAAAGAGCATATCACCAAGAGCTTCATCCGTATCGGCGGCAAAGAAAATGCCGTGATTCTGAAGGATAATCATATCAGCCTGTCTGCCGTGAAGAGCTTTATACTCCTCCATTTTATCGTAGCAGATTTTTGAGAGGATATAGCCGGGCTTGCAGGCATCCACCCAAATGAAGCTGTCACCGAAAAGACGCTCGGCTATCTTCTTGCCGTCCTTACCGCAGGTAAGACCGTTTACAAGGGCAGGATGAAGGTGAAGGACAAAGGTCTTATCAAAAAGGCTGTGAAGCAGGGTTTCAACACTCGGGCGTTTGTTTTCCTGGTCGGGAAGCTTTGCCGCAGTCAGGTCAGCAAGTGCCTGTGCTTCACGCTCATTATCGTCTGTCGGATATTCTTTTGTAAAAATTTCTGCAAGAGCCTTACGGCTCATTTTAACAAAGCCGTCTTCTGTGATTGTGGCAAGCTGTGTGCCTGAGCCCTTGATGTACATTACGTCGCCATCCTTGGCAGAGGTGTTTCCGCCACCTGCAAGAACGAGTTCTTCATTGCTTCCGTAAAGGTTTGAAAAAGAAACCAGCTTATCGATAATCATCTGCTATACTCCGTGAAAAATTTAATTTATCTTTATAATAATATACTAAACCTCATTAAATTGCAAGCAATATAAACCTACTCAAAAAAATTTGACGAAATGCAAAAAAACGCTTGACAATTATTGTACAAAAAGGTATAATCAAATCAGTTTACCGAACATTTGTACTATAGTTTCACATCACGGAGGTTAAGTTGAAATGGCAGAAAAATCAGCAGCTCTCGAAACCGCTCTCAAACAAATTGAAAAAAGCTACGGTAAGGGTGCCATTATGCGCCTTGGCCAGAACTGCGGACTCAATGTTGAGGCTATCTCAACGGGTTCGCTTTCCCTTGACCACGCTACAGGTATAGGCGGTCTGCCCAAGGGCAGAATCGTTGAAATATACGGCCCTGAATCTTCAGGTAAAACTACTCTCGCCCTTCACGTTGTCGCTCAGGCACAGAAGGCAGGCGGCGAATGTGCATTTATCGACGCAGAGCACGCTCTCGACCCCATATATGCAGGCAACCTCGGCGTAGATATCGATTCACTCCTTGTTTCACAGCCTGATAACGGTGAACAGGCACTCGAAATCACCGAGGCACTTGTACGCTCCGGCGCACTTGACGTAGTAGTTGTTGACTCAGTTGCCGCACTTGTTCCCCGCGCTGAAATTGAGGGTGAAATGGGCGATTCCCACGTCGGTCTGCACGCAAGACTTATGTCCCAGGCTCTCAGAAAGCTTGCAGGCGCAATTTCCAAGTCAAACACAATACTTATCTTCATCAACCAGCTTCGTGAGAAGGTCGGCGTTATGTACGGCAACCCCGAGGTTACTACCGGCGGCCGTGCACTCAAATATTACGCTTCAATGCGTATTGACGTGCGCAAGTCCGAACAGCTCAAGGGCACAGGCGGCGAATTCATCGGCAGCCGCACAAAGGCAAAGATTGTAAAGAACAAGGTTGCTCCCCCCTTCAAGACCGCAGAATTTGATATTATGTTCGGCAAAGGAATAGCTGTTGAGGGTGAAATTCTCGACCTTGCTGTTGAGTTTGATATCATCCATAAGAGCGGTGCCTGGTTCTCTTACAACGACGAGCGTCTGGGTCAGGGCAGAGACAATGTCAAGGAGCTTATCCGTTCCAACCAGGCTCTTTCCGAAGAAATCGAGGCAAAGGTCCGCGCAAGACTTGCCGAAACAAGAGATATCAAGAGAAACGACAAGTCAGAGAGCGAAGCTTCCTCTGCTCCTGCAGCACCTGCTCCCGTTGCGCCTCCCGTTGCACCCAAGAGCAGAATCAAAGCTAACCTCGACATAGCTGTTGACGACGAATAATTATGATTATTTCAGCACAAAAAGGCAAAGCAAATAAAATTCATATCAGCATCGACGGTGAGTACAAGCTCACCGTTGATGCTGATTTCTGGTTTTCCTGCGGATATATTTCGGGCGACGAAATTGACGAAGAACAGTATAATGCGCTTGCCGAAAGCATATTCAAGCGCCGTTGCTTCAACAGGGCGCTCAACATTCTTTCACGCCGTGATCACAGCGAAAAAGAACTGTTTGACAAGCTCGCCCGTGCAGACGGTGAACAAGCTGCTGCAAGTGCAATTGAAAAGATAAAGTCACTCGGTTACATTGACGATGAACGATACGCAGCCGCCCTTGCCAAGGAGCTTGCCGAAAGAAAGGGCAAAAGCGAAAGAGCTATAATGAGTGAGCTTATTCACCGCGGTATTGACCGAAACGCAGCTGAAAACGCAATTTCTTCGCTTACACTTGACGAATGTGATAAAATTAATATATTATTAAAAGGTAAGTACCGCCGCAAGCTTGAAACCGAAAAAGGCAGGCAGCAGGTTTTTAATTCACTGCTCCGCCTCGGCTACGGCTACGGTGAGATACGCAGCGCTTTACGCGAATACGATGAAACGATAGAGGAAGAAGAAATATGAGCACGGTTGGTTTTATTTCCCTCGGCTGTCCGAAAAACCAGATTGACGGCGAATGCTTACTGGCTTCGCTTGACGCAAAAGGTTTTGAGATAGCAGACCCGTATGAGGGCGTTGACATTGTTATAATCAACACCTGTGGCTTTATTGAGTCCGCAAAGAAAGAGGCTATTGAAAACATCCTCGATATGGCTCAGCTCAAGGAAGACGGTCTTGTAGGCAAAATTATTGTTACCGGCTGTCTTGCCGAAAGGTATAAGGAAGAAATTCTTAACGAAATTCCCGAGGTTGATGCCGTAGTCGGCATCGGCGCAAACGGTAACATTGTTGACATCTGCAACCGTGTACTTGAGGACGAAACTGTCGGTGAATTTCCGCCCAAGGACTGCCTTCCCTTAAACGGCGGCAGAATCCTCACAACACCCGAGCACTATGCTTACCTCAAGATTGCGGACGGCTGCAACAACCGCTGTACTTACTGTGCTATTCCCGAAATCCGCGGAAATTACCGCAGCAGAGAAATTGAGGATATAATCGACGAAGCAAAGCAACTGAGTGAAAAAGGCGTAAAAGAGCTGATTCTTGTTGCACAGGATACCACCCTTTACGGCAAGGATATTTACGGTGAACTTAAACTTCCGACGCTTCTTGACAGGCTTTGCGAAATCGACGGTATTCATTGGATTCGTATGCTTTACTGCTACCCCGATGAATTTACCGATGAGCTTATTGAAACAATTGCTTCTCAGCCGAAGGTGCTTAACTACATCGACCTTCCGCTTCAGCACGCTGACAACAATGTGCTCAGAAGGATGAACCGCAGAGGCACACAGGCGCAGATTAAAGAGCTTATCGCAAAACTGAGAGCACGTATTCCCGATATCATGATCCGCACAACATTCATTACGGGTTTTCCCGGGGAAACGGAGGAAGAGTTTGAAAACCTTGCGTTGTTTGTAAATGAAACAGAGTTCGACCATCTCGGCTGTTTCGCCTTCTCCCCCGAGGAAGGCACACCTGCGGCAGATTTTGACGACCAGATTGACGAAAGAACAAAAGCAAAGCGTCAGGATATTATTATGAACGACCAGTATATGATTGTTCAGGATAAGCACAGCCGACATATCGGCAAAACCTTTGAGGTGCTTATTGAAGCTTACGATGCATACAGCGATTCCTACACCGGACGCACATATATGGATGCACCCGAAATTGACTGCTGTGTTAAATTCACATGCGACACGCCCCTTGCGGAAGGCGAATTCTGCAAGGTTAAGATTTTTGAAATAGATGAGTACGACCTCATCGGAGAGGCTGAGTAAATGAACACACCAAACAAACTGACGGTTGCCCGTGTTATTATCACACCGTTTTTCCTTCTTTTCTTTATGAGCAACATCCCCCACCGCTGTCTGATTGCCTGCGCAATTTTCGGAATTGCCGCAATTACGGACGCAATCGACGGAAAGTTAGCCCGTAAAAACAACCAGATTACAACCTTTGGCAAGCTGCTTGACCCCGTTGCAGACAAAATGCTCACAACCGCTGCACTTCTTGCATTTATTGCAGAGGGAATTTGCAGCGTATGGCCCGTTTTCATCATACTTACGAGAGAGTTTATAATCACTTCCGTGCGCCTTGTTTCCGCGGCACAGAATGTGGTTGTGCCCGCAAACATCTGGGGTAAAATCAAAACTGCAACGCAGATGGTATTCACGGTTATCATAATGCTGTGGGGCGAGCTTGTTGAAACCTTCGGCTTCCTCAGACTCAACTATCACGATGTAACAAACGTTATGATTTGGATTACTGCCGTGCTTGCAACCGTTTCGGGTATTATTTATCTCGTTCAGGCTAAAAAAACAATTGACTTCTCAAAATAAATTGAATATAATATTATAGACAAATGCATTGAGCAGGAAGAAGTACCGTTGAGAACGGCTTTCGCAGAGAGGTGTGCATTTTGCTGGAAGCGCACCGTCAGCCACTTTTCGGGAATGCACCCTGTGAGCAGGCGGCAGGAAATGGCCGCACGGCAGGCACCGTTAAAGGCCAAAGGTTTTATAAAAGAACCTTACTGAGTATAACGTCGGAGTGGAACCGCGATTATTTTGATTTTCGCCTCCGTCACCTTATGGGTGGCGGAGTTTTTTATTTTAACCGACAATTGAGGTGATATTTTGTTCACGAAAATCCGTGAGGACATAGCCTGTGTAAAGCAGAGAGACCCTGCAGCACGTTCGGCTTTGGAAATATTTTTCCTTTACCCCGGTCTTAAGGCAATAAGAATGCACAGAAGGGCAAACTTCTGCTACAGGCACAAGCTCTATTTTTTTGCAAGGCTCATTTCACAGAGAGCGGTCAAGAAAACGGGTATTGAAATTCACCCTGCCGCAACAATAGGCAGACGCTTCTTTATTGACCACGGTACGGGAGTTGTTATCGGTGAAACTGCTGTAATCGGCGATGATGTCACGATTTATCAGGGTGTTACCCTTGGTGGTACGGGTCACCACACAGGTAAGCGACATCCGACCATAGGCAATAACGTGCTTATCGGTGCAGGTGCAAAGGTGCTCGGTCCGTTTACCGTCGGTGACAACACCAACATTGCCGCAGGTGCAGTTGTGCTCAACGCCATACCGCCCAATTCAACAGCTGTCGGTGTACCCGCGAGGGTTGTTAAGCAAAACGGAAAACGTGTTGACAACCTTGACCAAGTCAATATCCCCGACCCTATCGCAATAGAGCTGAACAGAATGCAGCTTGAAATAGAAAGTCTTAACAAAAAAATCAAATCTTTGACAGGAGAGATGAAATAAATGAAGATTTACAACACACTCACACGAGCAAAAGACGAACTTAAAACAATTGAGCCGGGCGTACTCAAGGTTTACGCCTGCGGCCCGACTGTTTACAACTTTATCCACATCGGTAACGCCCGTCCCCTTTGCGTGTTCGACGTTCTTCGCCGCTATATGGAGTACAGAGGCTACGACGTAAAATTCGTTCAGAACTTTACTGATATTGACGACAAGATTATCCGCAGAGCAAACGAGGAAGGCATCAGCTTCAAGGAAGTAAGCGAAAAGTATATCGAGGAATTCTGGAAAGATGCCAAGGGTATGAACATCCGTGAAGCTACCGTTCATCCCAAAGCAACAGAGAATATTGACGAAATTATCAATATCATTTCAACACTTATCGAAAAGGGCTATGCTTACGCTGTTGACGGCGACGTTTATTTCAGCCCCACAAAGTTCAACGAGTACGGCAAGCTTTCACACCAGCCGCTTGAAGAGCTTGAGGCAGGCGCACGAATCAACGTTGAAGACATCAAGCGTGAGCCGATGGATTTCGCACTCTGGAAGGGCGCAAAGCCCGGCGAGCCCTACTGGGAGAGCCCGTGGGGTCACGGCAGACCCGGCTGGCACATTGAGTGCTCTGCTATGGTACGTCGCTACCTCGGTGAGACAATCGACATCCACTGCGGCGGTCAGGACCTTATCTTCCCCCACCACGAAAACGAAATCGCACAGAGTGAATGCTGCAACGGCGCACCGTTTGCAAACTACTGGATGCACAATGGCTATATCAACGTTGACAACGTAAAGATGTCCAAGTCACTCGGCAACTTCTTCACAGTACGTGATGTTGCAGAAAAGTACGGCTACGAGCCCATCCGTTACCTCATGATTTCCTCACACTACAGAAGCCCCATCAACTACAGCGTTGACGTTATTGAGCAGTGCAAGGCTTCACTTGAGCGCCTTTACACCTGCCGCAACAACCTTGATTTCGCACTTGAAAACGCAGTTGACGGCGAACTTGACAACGAGTTCAATGACAAGGTGCACGGCAGAATTGAGCAGTTTATCAAGGCTATGGACGATGACCTCAACACAGCAGACGGTCTTTCCGCAGTATTTGAGCTTGTACGTGACATAAACACCGCTATTGCAGCAGGTACAAGCAAGCAGACACTTGAGCTCGCCTCGAAGGCATTTGACGAACTGGCAGACGTGCTCGGTCTTGTTTACAACCGTGGCAAGGCAAGCCTTGACGAAGAGGTTGAAGCACTTATCGCAGAGCGTGCACAGGCAAGAAAAGACAAGAACTGGGCAAAAGCAGACGAAATCCGTGACAAAATCAAGGCTATGGGCATAGTGCTTGAGGACACACCGCAGGGTGTTAAATGGCACAAGGCATAACTTAATAAACTATAAAACAGCTCAACCGATTAATTTCGGCTGAGCTGTTTTATATTGGAAATTAAAATAAATTAACCGTGCTTAGGACAATTCTTACAATCTGCAGGAGGCGGGTCGTTGGTGATATCGAAAATTGCAAGGCGGAGGTCTTTGATTTCGAGCTTGCGCGCAACAATATCGACAAAACTTTCCTCGGCAACATCAGTACCGTTTGCGTATTCCTCCGCTGTTAACGGACAACGGAAAATTTTACCCTCGACAAAAATTGTGTGGGTGTTTTTGCAGTATGTACATTCTTCGCCGATTTCACGCAGTTCAAAATTAACCTCATGCTCAGTGAAAAGCTGTTCAAGTTCGGCGGCAACAGGGCTTTTCGAGTCGATAATTGCCGTCATTCCAGGGTTTCGCAGAACATCAATCTGCTCACCCTCGGGAATGGTTTTTCCCGAGCAGACAATGTCAATGCGCTTGATTTTGGGCAGGCGGAGCATAAGCTTGACCGCTTTTATAAAATCAGGATAGGCAAAAACATCATCGCCGATAAAGCGGAGCTTTTCCATAAAATAATTAAGCTCGTAAAAAACCTGAAGCGTGTATTCAAGGTTTTCATAATTTGCGTTGTAACCGCCCTTTGTATTAAGAAGAACGTCGGTACATTCGGGGGTGAGATTCTGGATATTGTAAAGTTCTGTATTAGCCAGAATACTTATCCAAAGTCCCGGATAACGCAGAATATTAATCTGCTTGAATGCCTCGGGAAGCTTGGCATACTGTGCAGAATAGCAACGGTTTATAATATATCTTTTTCTTTCTTTGTTTGTCATGAAATATATTCCTTTATGTGAATGATTTATAGAGTTCGAGGGATTTGTACCTGCGCTGTGTTGTTGCAAGCAGATACCTTTCCGATATATCTGAAAGAGCTTTCAGACCCGAATTTGAAAGCGTAAACGAAAAAATCTTCTGCGGGTCGGAAAGGCAGATATGCCGCAGTGCAGTAACAACACCTACTGTGAGTTCAATTGCGTGCACCGGGCGCTTACAATGCGAACAGAAAAGCTGTGAATTTTCCGTGTCAAAAAACATAATATCGTCCGCATATTTTCCGCAGACCTCACACCCGACAAGGGCAGGCATATAACCCGTAAGGCTCAGCAGGCGCATTTCAAAAACCGCCTTTAACTGATGCACAGGAAATCTGTTGTTTGCGAGCATATAAAGCGTATTGAGTGCTAACGACAGTATTTCAGCACAATCGGCACCCTCGGGTGCAAGCTCACAAACAAGCTCACAGAAATACATAGCAAGTGAGGTGCGTGCAAAATCGCTTCTCACACCGAAAAAAACCTCAATCGGTTCTGCCTCGTCAATTGTGTATGTATCCCTGTTCATATAAATAGAAAAACGGGAGTAGCCCAGAAGCTGTGTTGCGGAGAGCGAACGGCTTTTGATGCTCCTCGCTCCCCTGACAAACGCCTTGATAACGCCCATATCACGGGTCAGTACGGTAACGAGGCGATCCGCCTCACCCGTCTGAATCTCCCTTATTATCAAACCGTCCGTGTTCAGCCTCATTGGCTATCTCCTTGTATTTCAGATAATCATCAATTTTACCGCTTTGAGCAAAAGCCTTCCACGCTTCATTTATATCCACAGTTGACCGCTCCCTTCACTAATATTTTAGCAGAGAGCAAACTCAATATTAATGGAAAAAAATAAATGTTAATCCAAACCGAAATTGTGAATAAGACCTTCTCTGTTGCGCCAGTCCTCTTTTACCTTGACCCAGCATTTGAGGTTTACCTTGCAATCGAAAAAGCGCTCCATATCCTCACGGGCGCGGGTGGAAACACGCTTGAGCATTGCACCGCCCTTGCCGATAATAATCCCCTTATGGCTCTCTTTTTCGCAGTAGATAATCGCATCTATATCAATAATTTCGGCATCGTCACGCTCGCGCATTTTTTCAATACTGACCGCTGTACCGTGAGGAATTTCCTTATCGAGGTTGCGGAGCAGCTTTTCTCTTATCATTTCTGCGGCGAGCACTCTTTCGGGCTGGTCGGTGAGAGTATCCTCGGGGAAAAAATGGTAACCGGGCTCGGCAAGCTTTTTGAGCTCATCGAGCAGCTCTGACATATTTACACCCTTGACGGCTGAAACAGGAACAACCGCCTCGAAATCGTAGAGCTTTGAAAACATAAGAATGCGCTGCATAAGCTGTTCTTTTTCAGGGATTGTGTCAACCTTGTTGATTGCGAGAATTACCCTCGTCTTAAGCTGTGAAAACTTTTTGATAAGCTCTTCTTCGGTTGAGCGCAAATCTCCCTCGGGCTCAACAACAAAAAGGCAGGCGTCAACACCCGATATGCTCTCGTCTACAGCCTTTATCATTTTTTCGCCGAGCTTGGTTTTCGGTCGGTGGAAACCCGGAGTATCGGTAAAGACAAGCTGGGTCTCATCCTCGGTGAGAACACCCATAATTCTTGTACGGGTAGTTTGAGGTTTATCGGAAACAATTGCGATTTTTTCGCCGAGAAGTCTGTTAAGAATTGAGGACTTACCGACATTCGGGCATCCAACAATCGCAATAAAAGCGGTTTTTTCGTTGTTCATAAATTCATTTTCTCCTGAAAATTTTCAAATATCTTTTGGGGTCGATAAACATAAAGCAGACTGCAATAACAAAGCTGACAATAAACAGAACCATGCTTAACGGATTAGCCGCATAGTAAGCAAAAAGTGCCCTGAACGCCTCGGGCTGATACAAAATTATTATGCCTGTGACAACGGCAAAAATAGCCGCCGCAAGCACAGCACCTGCCGCCGTGTCTTTGGCGATACGTGCCGTTTCGCTTTTTTCGCCTTTTGAAGCGTTATCGACCGCCCTTTCAACAGCGGTATTAATATATTCGGCAACAATTACAAGTGCTGCCGCAACGGCAAGAATCGCCGCCTGAGTACGGGTAACGACAAAGAAGTCATACCGAATCAGAAAGAACACCATATATGCAAGACAGCAAAAATGCACACGCATATTCCTCTCGTTCACAAGACAGTAGCCAAGTCCGCGAAAGGCATAAACAAAGCTTTTAAGAAAAGATGACATAATCAATTATTCCTCATCATCGCCGAGATAATAACTGCTTGTCCTATGTAAGCCAAGCTTGGTAAGAACCTCTTCCTCTTTTTCGCGCATTCTCACACGCTCAAGACCGCCGTTAACATGGTCGTAGCCAAGAAGGTGGAGCATTGAATGAACTGTAAGGAAAGCAACCTCACGCTGTAAGGTGTGCTCATAGGCGTGAGCCTGCGCAACGGCGTGTTCAAGCGAAATAACGATATCGCCGAGCAGTTTTGCGCCCGTTTCAGGGTTAATATCGTAAACGCCGTCCTCACCCAGGGGGAAGGAAAGCACATCCGTTGAAGAATCAACGTTTCTGAACTGCTTGTTCAGCTCGTGAATACGCTCGTCATCAACAAAAGTAACGCTGATTTCGGCTGAGCCCTCAAAGTTTTCGCTGACAAGCACGGCGGTACAGCTTCTTCTGACAAGAAGTCTTAATCCCGTAGGAACCTTGACCTTCGCCTGCTCATCGGTAATAATGACTTTAATCTTATCTTTCATTGTAAAGCAACCCCTTTCAGTTCTTCTTTCTTTCTTCGTATTTTGCGTAAGCCTTGACGATATCCTGAACAAGCCTGTGACGCACAACATCCTTGTCGTTAAAGGTTACGTTCTCGATATCTTCAACATTTTTGAGTATTTTTATTACTTCAACAAGACCCGAGCGTTTACCGTCAGGCAGGTCAATCTGAGTAATATCGCCCGTGATAACCATTTTTGAATTGAAGCCAAGACGGGTAAGGAACATTTTCATCTGCTCGGGTGTTGTATTCTGCGCTTCATCAAGAATTACGAAGCTGTCGTCAAGCGTTCTGCCTCGCATATAGGCAAGGGGCGCAACCTCAATACTGCCGCGCTCCTGATATTTCTGGAAGTTCTCTGCGCCGAGCATATCGAAAAGCGCATCATAAAGCGGACGGAGATACGGGTCAACCTTCTGCTGTAAATCGCCGGGCAGGAAACCGAGCTTTTCACCCGCTTCTACTGCAGGACGGGTTAGAATTATACGGTTTACCTCTTTTGCACGGAAGGCATTTACTGCCATTGCAACGGCAAGGTAGGTTTTACCTGTACCTGCAGGGCCGATACCAAACACAATAGTGTTATCCTTGATGGCTTCGATATATTTCTTCTGACCGAGTGTTTTGGGCTTGACAGGCTTGCCTCTTGAAGTGATGCAGACACAGTCATTGCCCATAGTGGCAATCTGACCTTCATTACCCTCGCCTACAAGAGTCATAACATAGCGCACATTCTGCTCGGTAAGTGCTTCGCCTTTATTGATAAGCGAAAGCAGACCGTTGATGGCGCGTACCGCCTTGGCTACTCCCTCAGCTTCACCCGTTACTTTGAGTTCGGAGCCTCTTGAAACAACGGCAACGGAATACTCTTTTTCTATATTTCGGATATTTTCATCAAAGCTGCCGAAAAGGCTTACGGCGTGCTCCATTCTGTCGATATTTATTGTCTGCTCGAACAATTGCAATGCTCCTTTTTATGCTATTGAATAATTATTTTAGTACTTTATCACATAATTATAACATATTTTTGTGAAATGTCACTACTTTTTAAAAAGAAAAATAAATATTTCACAATTACTTTGTTCTATTGACTTATTTTTATAAAAGTTGTAAATTTATATATGTAATATTTTATAAGGAGTAATATATCTATGGCTTATTTCAGACCCTTCAATGCGGTACGCCCCACAAAAGAATTTGCGGACAAGGTTGCCGCTTTGCCCTACGATGTTATGAATAGCGAAGAAGCAAAGAAAATGGTTGAAGGCAACCCGTATTCCTTCCTTCACGTTGACAAGGCGGAGATAGATTTACCCGAAGGCACAGACCTTTATGCCAAGGCAGTTTATGCCAAGGCAAAAGAAAACCTCGACAAACTTGTTGCCGACGGTGTTTGCAAAAAAGACGATGTCCCCTGCTTTTTTATCTATAGACAGATAATGAACGGCAGAAGTCAGACAGGTCTTGTCGGCTGTGCTTCAATTGACGATTATATTAACAACCATATCAAGAAGCACGAGCTTACAAGAGCTGACAAGGAGCAGGACAGAATCAACCACGTTGACACCTGCAACGCAAACACAGGCCCGATTTTCCTCACCTATAAAAACAGTGATGCTATAAAGACTGCTGTTGAAGAGTGGCAGAACAATCACGAGCCCGAATACGATTTTGTTTCTGACGGTGTTCAGCAGACCGTATGGGTTGTTGACGACAGCGAAGTAAACGCTGTAATAGCTGATGGCTTTGATAAGATTGACAGCCTTTATATTGCAGACGGCCACCACCGCTGTGCGTCCGCAGTAAGAGTAGGTCTTATGAGAAGAGAAGCAAACCCCAGCTACACGGGCGAGGAGGAATTCAACCGCTTCCTTGCAGTCTGCTTCCCTGCAGACGAGCTCGAAATTATGGACTACAACCGTGTAATCCGCGACACAAAGAGCATGACCAGAGACCAGCTGCTCACCGAAATCAGCACTTACTTCAGCTTTGAGGTTGCGAAAACAGCTCCCTACAAGCCCGAAGAAAAGCACACATTCGGTCTTTACATCGACGGCAGATGGTACAAACTCACGGCCAAGGACGGCACTTTTGACCCGAACGACCCCATATCTCAGCTCGACGTTTCCATTCTGCAGAACAACTTTATTTCCCCCATACTCGGCATTGATGACCCGAGAACAGACAAGAGAATCGACTTTGTAGGCGGTATCAGAGGCCTTGAAGAGCTTGAAAGAAGAGCAAACAGCGATATGAAGCTGGCTGTATCAATGTACCCGACGACGCTTGAAGACCTTATGGCAATTGCCGATGCGGGTCTGATTATGCCCCCGAAATCCACCTGGTTTGAGCCGAAGCTTCTCAGCGGTCTGTTCATTCACGAGCTTTCGTAATATATTTTTGAAAAGGTAAATTAAAATGTTTGTAGATATAGCAAAAATCAAAATTAAAGCCGGTAAGGGCGGCGACGGCTGTGTTGCCTTCCACCGTGAAAAATTTGTTGCTTCCGGCGGCCCTGACGGCGGCGACGGCGGCAAGGGCGGCGACATTGTTTTCCAGGTTGACACCAACCTTTCTACACTTGCCGATTTCCGCTACAAGCGCAAGTACACCGCACAAAGCGGCGGCAACGGACAGACCGGAAGAAAGAACGGCAAAAAGGGCGAAGACCTTGTTATCAAGGTACCGCTCGGCACGGTTATCAGGGAAGTCAGCACAGGCAAGATAATGGCTGACCTGAGCGACGACAAGCCGTTTATTGCCGCAAAGGGCGGCAGAGGCGGCTGGGGTAACCCCCATTTTGCCACAGCAACAAGGCAGGCCCCCCGTTTTGCCAAAAGCGGTACACCCGGTGAGGAATGGGAAGTATCGCTCGAGCTCAAGCTCATTGCCGATGTAGGTCTTTTAGGTTTCCCGAATGTCGGTAAATCCAGCTTTATTTCTGTTGTAAGCGAAGCAAAGCCCATTGTTGCCGACTATCATTTCACCACAATCACACCCGTTTTAGGTGTTGTAAGAATGGGTGAAGGAAATTCTTTTGTTATTGCCGATATTCCCGGACTTATTGAGGGCGCAAGCGAAGGCATAGGACTCGGCCACGAATTCCTGCGCCATGTTGAGCGTTGCCGTATGCTTGTACACATTCTTGATGCGGCAGGCAGTGAGGGCAGAGACCCGATTGAAGACTTTGAAAAAATTAACCTTGAGCTGGCACGCTTTAACGAAGAGCTTGCAACAAGAGAGCAGATAGTTGTTGCAAACAAGATTGACCTTGCAACAGACGAACAGCTTGACAGACTTGAAAAATATATGGCAGACCACGGTCACAAGCTTTTCAGAATGTGCGCCCCCATTGTTGAGGGCACACGGGAAGTTATTAATGCGGTTGCCGCTAAACTTGCTACACTCCCGCCTGTTGTACGCTTTGAGAGTGAAGAAATCAAAACAACAGACCTCTTACCCGAATCAGGCGAAAACTTTACGGTCAGATGTGAGGACGATGTTTACTTTGTTGAAGGTGAATGGCTGCTTCGCATTCTGCAGAGAACAGACCTTGATGACTATGAATCGCTCCAGTATTTCCAGAGGGTGCTTGAAACAAGCGGTATTCTTGACCGCCTCGTTGAAATGGGCATCAATGAGGGTGACAGCGTAGTTATTTACGATTTTGAATTCGACTATGTACCGTAAGGAGAATATTTTTGGAACAGCTTATTAACAAATCCAATATTGCTCCGAATTCTCTCAACCCGATATCATTGGCCTTTCTCGGCGATGCGGTTTTTGAAGTGCTCGTAAGAGAGCACCTTGCGCTCAAGGGCGACAGACCGCCCGAGGAGTTACACCGCCTTGCAGTCAGCTTTGTCAGTGCAACAGCGCAGGCAAGTGCAATGGAAAAACTGATGCCGATATTAAGTGAAGAGGAAATCACCGCCTTTAAGCGCGGCAGAAATGCCAAGGTTTCGCACATCCCAAAAGGTGCTTCTCCCGCAAAATATCACGCTGCAACAGGATTTGAGGCACTGTTTGGCTATCTGTATCTTAAAGGGCATACCGAACGTATGAGAGAGCTTTTTGAACTTATCTGTGAGGAAAAAGAAAATTGAAAATCAGTAAACCCTCTTTTATGAAAAACGAAAAAGTCAGCAAGGTTATGAATCTTATCACCGACAACATTTTCTGGTTTGTCGGCTGTGCTTTGTATGCTTGCGCAGTTAACTTTTTCAATGTACCCAACAACATTGCCCAGGGCGGTTTTTCGGGTCTTGCGATTGTTATAAACTATCTGACCGATTTGCCCGTAGGCGCTGTTAACTTTGCGCTGAATATTCCAGTACTGATTTTAGCATGGATATTCATAGGAAAGAAGTTTGTTGTGAAAACTCTTTGGGTTACAGCTATGCTGTCAGCGTTGATTGACCTTATCGCTGCATATATCCCCTACCACTACACAGGAGATAAGTTGCTGGCGGCAATTTTCAGCGGTGCGCTGCTTGGCGCAGGTGTTGCAATAGTTGCTTCCCGCGGCTCTACAACAGGCGGTACGGATGTGCTGAGTAAACTTCTCCGTCTGCCCTTCCCCCACCTTTCCTACGGCAAGCTAGTAATGTTCAGCGATATGGTGGTAATTGCGGTTTCAGCAATTGTGTTCCGCAGTATTGAAAGCGCACTTTACGCCGCAATTGTTATTTTTGTAAGTTCAAAGGTTATCGACTATATTCTCTACGGTATGGGCAAGAGCAAAATGCTTATGGTTATTACTGACCACGCCGAGGAAATTTCAAAGTTGCTTGTAAGCAAAACCCCGAGAGGTGTGAGCATAGTTCCTGCAACAGGTGCTTACACGGGCAAGGACAAGAATATGCTCGTTTGTGTTTTACGCAACAACGAGGTTTCTTCCGTTATCAAGCTGATTAAGTCAATTGACCCTAACACCTTTACAATCATCACAGAAGCTAACGAGATTATAGGCAAGGGCTTCAAAGCAACAATAAACGAGTGAGGTAAAAATATGAACAGAACACTTACAAGGGTTATTTCTCTTATTTGCGCCATTATTTTTATTGTCCCCGTTCTTTCTCTTTCGGCCTTTGCGGCGGACACTCCGTTTGAAAACAGTCAATACTTTACCGAGGGCAAATACACGCTTCACTACCGTATTTTTGAGGCAGAAAATGAAAAAGGCAAAGTGCTTATGATTCACGGTTTTGCACTTTCAACCGTAACCTGGGAACCGCTTGCCGCTAACCTTGTTGATGAAGGCTATACCTGCGTGCTTGTTGACCTGCCCGGCTTCGGCTACAGCACCAGAGAATGTGATGTTCCCGATGAAGATTTTATTGCACGTGAAGAGCTTGTCATAAGCCTGATGAAAACTATTGCTCCTATTGAAGAATGGCACATAATGGGTCAGTCAATGGGTGGTGGCGTTTCAATGAACATCGCAGCCATGGAGCCCTCCATTAAATCACTTATGCTTGTTTGCCCCTGTCCGATTTCCGACGGAAGCTCGATGTCCAATCCTGTAATGACGAAGATTATGGGCACAATGTCAAACTTCGTTTTTGAGCACCTTACCAAAATCACCCCTTTGCTCCGCCTGGTTGCTTACTTTGCCTTTATGGACTGGGAGTTCACAAAAGATTATGACCTCGACGTTATTGCAAAGCCGCTTCAGATACATAACACAGGCTACAGTAATATGCTGACTGCTGCAAGAGCTATGCCCAACGATCTTGAAAAGATTTCAAAGCTTGAAATACCTGTTCTTGTTATTCAGGCTGATAAGGATATGATTCTTACAGATGATATGAAAAAGACAATAGCTGAAACTTTTCCTGACGCAACGAATTACCTGGTTGTAAACGGCGGACACATGTGCGAAGAAAACAGAGCAGATGAGCTCAGCCAAGTGATTATTGATTTTATGGAATAATATTTTAAAAAAGTTTATGACCTGTATCCCGATTGAGAGATACAGGTCATTTATTTTATATGATATTATATTTTACCATTGAGGCAATTACAGCGCCGAACATCGGGTGTGAATGCGAATCTGCGCCGTCCCAGTTTTCCCACAGAGTAGTCGCACCGTGCTCACGCATATAGTTGAAGGTACCTATACCGTCACGGCTTGTCAGAAGCTGTCTTGCAAGCGCCTTATCTCCTCTTTCGCAAAGAATACGAACAAGAATATCCGTGCCAAAAATACCTGTGTCAAACTTGCCGAGAACCGAATACTTATCAAGCACATTTTTATATGTTCTTTCGTCACCCAAACCGAGGTCAACAGCAAAGGCATCCGCACCCTGGACAGCGTTACAGAACGATCCTGTGGCATTGTCAAAATACTTATCGTGCATTGACTTTACAGCTGATACCTCTCTTTCATCAAGACCCTCGGGAAGTTTTTCGCCGATAATTGCGGCAATTTCCTTAACACAACGTACCGCTCTGATATAGAAATATGTATTTACAAACGGCTCAGGAATAACAATTTTTTCGGGTGTGCACCAATCGCCAAGGCACCAACCGCCCTTTTCAGAGCGGACAACAAGACTGTCCTCACTGTGGCTTTCCATATACTCAAGATACTTGCACATATTACGGTAATACTTCTTAAGTACGGCTTCATCACCGTAGTGCTTATAGAAGGTATAAGGAACAAAAACAATTGCTCCGCCCCAACCCCCGGGACCACCACCACCGCCGTAAAACGGTGCCGTATGCTCAACATGGCCGCCGTAGATATCCTGACTGTCTGCAATATCCTGCATCCATTTGAGATACATATCCTTAGCATCAAAGCAGGTCATTGCTGCATCGCACGCAAGCTGACCGTCACCCGTGTAGCCAAGACGCTCTCTGTGCGGACAGTCTGACGGCACACAGCAATGCACATTGTTAAGCTGTGTTCTTATATAAGTATCAAACAGCCATTGCAACACTTCGTCATCGGAGTGATAATCGCAAATCTGCTTCATATCCGTATGCACAACAGCAAACTCTGTCGGGTAAGCATCACCCTGAACTTCAAAATATCTGCCTGCGTGCCAGGTGAAAAGCGGATAGAAGGCGTGATCTTTGTATTCCTCGCTGAAAACGAACTCATCCCTCTGCATACGGAAGGGACGCTCTGTAACATAGAAATTGAGCGAACCGTCCTCGTTGAGCTCTTCGGCATAGCGTACAAAGGCTCTTTCATCCGTTATTGCTCTTTCACCGAATACAAGCTTGGGGTATCCTGCAACGTGCTCACCCAAATCATATATCGCGGTATCACCGAAGGAATAAATCTTCTTCGGGATAATTGTTCTTATTTCTCTGTCAGGCAAACAGGTCTGTTTTGTGAGAAGTGAAAGCGGATTCTCAAGCCTTGTTACCTTTCTCCACTCACCCTTACCGATAAATCGGGCATCATGGGTTTCGCCGAAGAAAATGTTTGTGCGCGTAATATATGACGGTTTCCACTCAACATCTTCATCGGACTTTGAAACCAGCTCACCGTCGGCAAGAATTTTATAGCAGAGTTTGAGCTGACCGTATTCTGCCATACCCTCGTTACGGCTCTGATTCTGGCCATACCAGCCTGCACCGATGTGAAATTCAACGGTATTTTCACCGTTCTTTACAAGAGAGGAAATATCATTTTCAACATAGTGTATTCTGTGAACAAGCGTATCGTAAACAGGCATGTTGATTTTTGTAAGGTCGCGCTTTTCGTAGTTTGTCCACGCAGGAGAAAGCAACTCATCCGTTACGGGTACACCGTTAATTTTTATGTGGCAGAAACCAAGACCAGATGAAATAATCTTAACATCCTTTGCGTTTTCAACAGTAAAGGTCTTTCTGGCATAAACAGCAACGCTGTCCTTTTCAAAACCTACCCAGTCACAGCTGTCAAAGACAAGATTCATTTCCATATCTACGTGAGGCAGGTTTTCCTCATAAAACTCGGGGCCTGCAACAGCAAAACCGAATTTTTCGTAAAACGGCACAGCGTGAGTCTGACCGCTTATTTTAACGGTTGTTGCGCCAAGATCCTTTGCTTTGTCAATAAGCGACTGTGTAACCTTTGCACCAAGGCCTGTGCCTCTCATTATTTTCTTAACAGCTATTCTGCCGAGCTTATATACATTTTCTCCCAATTTGATAAGTCTGCCTGTCGCAACGGTTGCGCCGTTATCCTCAACAATAAAGTGCCAGGCAGAGCTCTCATGCTCATCATCTTCAAGATGTGCGGGAAATCCCTGCTCACCTACAAACACCTCATCACGAAGGGGCTTTGAAAGCTTGTGTCCTTCAAGACCGTAATACCATTTTTCTGTCACGGTTAATCCTCCTTTTGATTATTACTGTTCTTCTGCTTTTAAAAAGCTGATAATTTCTTCCTTTGAAGCTTTCACGCTACCCTGAATCATTTCGGGTCTGCCGCCGCCTCTTCCGCTGAGCGCCGAATTGAATTCCTTTGCAAAGGCTCTCAGATCCACAGTGTTACTGCCTACACAGTAGCGGTAGTTGTTTGCGTCAGATGCAAAAGCGCCAAAAATACCGTTGCAAAGTGTCTTACCGGCGTTAACAATTTCTCTCAGGCCGTCACCGTCGGCATCGTCAGCAAAAACGCAGGCATTGCCGTTTGTTGCTTTAAGGCGTGAAATATATTTCTCAAGCGATTGTTTTTTAATACTTTCAATTTCAAACTCTAATTTGGCTTTTTCCGCTTTAAGCACTTCAACAGCCTGTGTTATTTCATCCTGCTTTGCGCACAGCGAAGCGGAAACAGCGGCAACACTTACCGCTTTTTTGCAGTAATCTTCATATGCATCAAGTCCGCACTTTATCAACATTCTCGTGCCGCCACGGTTGCTGCCGTGTTCAAGCACCTTGATTAAACCTATCTCACCGGTTTTTAGTACGTGCGGTGCACAACAGGCACAAAGGTCGTAGCCTTCTATTTCAACAAGGCGAACATTTTCGGTAAGCTCAAGTTTGCTGCGATAACCGAGAGTTTTAAGCTGTTCTTCATCGGGATAAAAGCAGCGCACATCCGCATTTTCATATATGGCTTTGTTTGCAAGGCGCTCAATTTCGTGTATCTGCTCTGCGTTAAGCAGAATACTCAGATCAACCGTTATGCCAAGCGCACCCATATGAAAACCGGTGTTTTCACAGCCGTAAAGGCTATGAGCAATGCCACAAACAAGATGCTCACCCGTGTGGTTCTGCATTCTGACAAAGCGTATATCCCAATCTAATTCACCGTGAACAACAGCTCCTGATTCAAAAGGAACTTTTGTCAGATGGTAAATGTTATTGTTTTCTTCGAAGACGTCATACACCTTTTCGCCGTTTAATGTGCCTTCGTCGGCTGCCTGCCCTCCCCCCGCAGGGAAAAATGCTGTTTTGTCAAGCGACACAAGAAAACCTTTTTCGCTTTGCGTGCAGCTTATAACCGTTGCCTCAAACTGTCGTACATGTCCGTTATCGTAAAGTCTTTCAGTCAAAACACCGTCTCCTAATCTTTTGAAAAAAGCCACTTCGCCGCACAAAACGGGAAGTGGCACATAAAATTTACCGTATAAAATTACTGACCTACCAGATATCCTTCTTCACCGGCCTCGATGCCGTAGAAAACTTCATCACCGTTAACGCTGATAATACCGCCCGGAAAGTCTTCATTACTGGTAATCACATAAGGCGGTGCATTTGTGATATCAGCAACGGAAAATTCAACTATTTCAATTTCAGGCTTTTTGTAAATTTTCATTTCAATCATCGCCTCTGTCCAAATTTCTATATAAACATACATATACACATAATCTTTTACATAACGGATTATACAACATATAGTTATCATTGTCAATAGTAAAAACAAATTAATTTTATACAAATACGGGTTATTGACTTAATCAGCATATTGCTATATAATCAAAGAGTTATTTATATAATTACACCATCAGGGAGATGTAATTTAATGGCCAGCAAAGAACAGCTCATACAGCAATTTTCGCTTGCTGAAGAAAAAGAAAAAGATCCACCCGAAACTGAACAGCAGACGGAGGATAAAAAAGAACCCGATAAGCCGTCTGTTCCAAACTCACACGAGCACGGCAAAAAGCGCAAAAAGCACAAGAAAAAGTTCGGCAAGATTTTATTCGGCCTTCTTGAAGATAAAACGCTGAACAAAATGCTCAACGTTTTTCTGGTTTGCCTGATAGTCAATGCCGTTGAATACTTTGTACTTATCAACTATTTCGGTATTCCCACAAAAGGCGTTGTCGGCAAGATATTGGGTCTGCTTGTTATTATGGGATATATGTACACAGCAAGACTCAAGCCCAGAAATGTCGGCTTCAGCACTAACCCGAAAGCAATAGTCGGCGCTGTACGAAATGCGATATTTTTTAACCTTTCCGTTATACCTGCATATATTGTGGAATACTTCTATCTTGCGCTCAGTGGCCACAAACCGATGTTACGAGTTTTCGCTTACCAGGCTGCCTGGTCCGAGGTGGGTCCGCTTTACTTCATCGCCAACATATTGCTGTTGCTCATAATTAACATCGTTTCCGTAATTATGCTGGAAATTCTGTTCCGAGGCATACTTATCAAAATGGGCAAGGGCAAATTCGGATTCTGGCAGACCGCTGTTATTGTTTCCGCCTTTTATTCGATATGGTATCTAATCATTCCGCTTTCAAAGGTTTCAGCAGGCTACAGTTTCGGTCAGATACTTACGCTGTGTGTGTTCTACCTCGTGTTTGAGTTCTTCGTTTCACTCAAATGGTGTATGTGCACAAGAGCGAGCGGTTCAATATGGTTAGCACTTTTCGACCATCTTTTCTTCAATGTGCTGGTTGAACTCATCCACGTACTCGATAGCACCCCCGGACTTTCTAATTATATTGATGTCAACCGTAATTACCGTTTGATAATAATTCAGGTCGTTTCCTTTGCGTTCTGCTTCTCCTATTACAAAATGAAGATGCACAAGAAAGAACGTATGCTTCAGGCAGTCGGCATCAGAAGCATTTATACCTTCGACAGTCTTGCCGAAATGAGCGAAGAGGAT
The DNA here is from genome assembly GCA_045650165.1 of Acutalibacteraceae bacterium. GTDB lineage: Bacteria > Bacillota > Clostridia > Oscillospirales > Acutalibacteraceae > UBA8612. The sequence continues at coordinate 24,087 of JAZRQW010000021.1, forward strand.
GTCAGCCGCCACGCAGAAAGAATCAAAACAAGCGACGGCGATATTGACGCTGAATACCTCAAATTACTTGAAAAGAACAAGCAAAACAGAGAACATCACAGATAACACTACAGGGACAGCTCATTTTGTGGGCTGTCTCTTTTTTATCTGTTGACGGGAAAATACATATAATGTATAATATTATATAATTTTTAAATATAATACCGCATCGTAGAAAGCCGTGACTGATATAAGGTACAGCGTAATTAAATCCAACCGCAGAACCATATGCATAACCGTAAAGCCGGATATGAGTATAGAGGTAAGAGCACCGCTGAGAATGAGGCAAAAAGAAATTGAAGACTTTGTTTTATCAAAGCATGATTGGATTGAAAAGACAATAGCAAAAATGAAAGCCGTATCCCCTGCCGATTTTACATACGGCAGTAAAATAAAGTTTTTCGGCCAGGAGCTGATTCTGACTGCAGCAGAATGTAAGAAAGCGGTTTTGTCGGATAACCTACTGTTAGTCTCTCCCGGACTTTCATGCGAAGAGTTAAAAAAACAGATTGTTGAGTTTTACAAAGCCGAAGCTAAAGCGTATCTGCCTGATAGAGTCAGAGAAATATCGGAAGAAACCGGGATGAAATATTCCTCACTTCTTATAAACAGCGCAAAAACGCATTGGGGAAGCTGCACCTCAGACAGAATTCACCTTTCCTGCCTGCTTATGGCGGCGTCACCCGAAACAATTGACTATGTTATAATTCACGAACTTGCACACACCGTGCACCACAACCATTCGGATTACTTCTGGACACTTGTTGCAAAACATTGCCCCGATTACAAAACAAAAAGACAAGAACTGAAAACTCTTGTATATTACAACGGACGGTGAACAAAAATGAGTAACGCAAAGCAAAACAAGCTTGGATTGATAATAATCTGCCTTTTTCTGGCAATAGGCATTATTGCGGGAACATTCCTCGGGTTCAGACCGTATTACTATAACAACATATATACGGCTCCTGTCCCACAGAACCTCAGCACAGCAACGGCAGACAGCAACGAATATATTTACGGCGATTTTTACGTTTCACCCAACGGTGACGACAATGCCGCAGGCACGGCGGAGTTTCCGTTCGCAACGATATCCCGTGCAAAAAAAGCGGCAAAACAGCTTGACCGAAACTACCGCAATCATATAGTCATAGCACTTATGGAGGGTGTTTACGAGCTTGATGAATTAAAAATCACAAAAGACGATTCCGGCAAAAGTAAATGCCGCACGATTTTTTCTGCTTACGGAAACGGCGAAGTAATTTTCAGCGGCACGCATATAACTTTTGAAAACGCAGAGCACGTCACCCTGAGCAACATAACCGTCAGCGGCGGTAAAATAACAATCAGCGGTAAAAATATCGATATTTCAGGCTGCACGGTTAAAAATTCACCCGATATCGGCATTGAAGTTAACGGAAGTAACATAAACATTAACAACTGTACAATTTACAAAACAGGCTCAAGCGCCGTTGTTTTAAACGGCGGTAACACAAAAAAACTCACATCTGGCAATATAGTTTTTGAAAACAACCTGGTTTACGCCACTTCGCAAACGGATAAGGCTCAGCCTGCGATTATAATCAACGGTGTAGGAAATGTATGCGCAAACAACGAAATTCTGCACACACCCGGCTGTGCGATTTATTACAGCGGTAACAACCACAGGATTGATTACAACCATATCCGCAACTGTCTGCTTGAGCTTGACGGCACGGCGGCTGTTGCAGCTCCCGACGGTTGGGTTAACTACGGCAACCTTGTACGATACAACTGTATCAGCACAATAGGAAGCGGCAAAAACTCACCTGTTGCCATCGCTCCCGCTTCAGGTACACAGGTGAGAGGAAACATGCTTATAAATGTCCCCGGCACGGGTGTTGACTTCAGAGGCGGCAGAGATATTGAACTGAGCAATAATCTTATCATCAACTGCAAAGTGCCCGTTAATTATGAAAGCATCACCGTTGAAGGTGAGCGTTTCGGCAAAGGCGGCACTGCTTGGCAGGAGATTGAAGATTCGCCCCGTATGAGCGACAAATGGAAGGAAGCATATCCGCAGGTTGCTTCCCTTTCCGATGATTTTTCAGATACCTCTTCGCCTTATTTTGCAGCAAATCCAACGGGAAGTGTTATTGAAGACAACATTATTCTTCAGGCAAAGGCAAGCATTGGCACAATTGATGAAAAAGCAGATAAATTTAGCCATACAGCAGATAACCACCTGCTCACGCTCACACACACTGATATGTTTACCGACGCAAAAAACGGCAACTACACAATTGATTTTGAGCGTGAAGACACAAAGACCTATGAGAATTTCCTCAACATCCCCTTCGACAGCATTGGCAGATATTGATTAACAAAAAAGTCAAGGCTATGAGTTCAGATTTCCTGAATTCATAGCCTTGTTAATTTTTAACTATAATTAAAGCCAGAGTTTACGAAGCCATTGTGTACAAAGCGGTGCCCAGCTTTCGACCACGCCGAGGCTTTTACCGCCACATACCACAGGTGAAGCCAGGGAGAAGCCGTGGCCACCGTTCTGATAGATGTGCATTTCAAAGGGCACACCGTTTTCAGCGCAGGCAGAAGCGAAGGAAAGCGAATGCTCAATCGGCACGCAGCCGTCATCAGCCGCCGCAAAGATATATGTAGGCGGAGTATCTTTGGTTACGGCAAGGTTGGTTGAAGGCACATCACAGCCAAGAATATTGTTTATACTCTCCAGAATGCAGGGATACGAAAGAATGAGAGCGTTGGGCTTTTCTTCGCTGAGTGTACCGAGCGCACTGCAAAGGTGACCGCCAGCTGAAAATCCTATTGCGGCAATTTTTTCGGGGTCAACGCCGAATTCCGCTGCATTTTCACGGATATAGCGGAGTGCTCTTTTTGCATCCTCAAAAGGCTGCTCAAAGCTGTAATCCGTGCCACGCTTACCTACGCTGTAGCGAAGAACAAAGGTGTGGTAGCCCTCAAGAGCAAAAAGCATTGCAATGGGCTCTGCTTCTCTGTCTGAACAGAAGCTGTAGCCGCCACCGGGAAGAACGAGTACGGCGGGACGGACATCGAAGCTTGACATTTCGGGCGAATTGTCAAGAAGATTTGCAGTAAGGCTGACCTTTTTATCCTCTGAAAAATACTCGGTAAAAGTTCTCATTTTTTACACCTCAAAATAATATGTAAATTTTAATTGCAAACTTTGCTTTTAATATTGAATAAATTTCATTTAACAATATTAACGGTGATTAATTTGAACAAAGAACAGTATCTGCGAACAAGAATTGCAGAAATTGCAGAAGAGCTGACAGAAAAAAAGCTTACGCCCGCCCACAGGCAGAGCCTTGAACGGGCGCTTAAATTCTACATCAGCGATTTAAGACAAAATCAATAGGTCAGGCGTGAGTTTATGTCTTTAAGCATATCCTCATTGAGCTTTACAAGCTTACGGTCATAGGTAAGAATACCGTTGACCTCATTTTCAACGTCGCTTACCTGAGTATAGACAAGTGCACAAAGGCCGTGCTTTATAAGCGGAATAACCTGGGTTGTGTGCAGGCGTCTGTAAGCATTGGTAAGTGTCTTTTTGGAACGGAACATAAGGTAGCCGAAGCACTTTTTGATATTCCAGACGTGGCCTTCTATAACGTTACTGTAGCCGCCGTATTCGCTGACAACCAATGCACGGTGGTCAAGGGCAAACGGGTGAAGCGGTACGATATACCTGTGAATACTCTTGAAATCTCCGCCGCCCTGGTCGTGCCAACCGCTTGCGTGGTCAACAAACCGAGTCGGGTCAAGCTCTTTTACGTGCTTGGCAACATTTACGGCATCAAACTGACCCCAGGCCTCGTTAAACGGTACCCATGTGCAGATTGAAACACAGTTATAAAGGGTGTCAATCATTTCATCAAGCTCCGTGCGGAACAGCTGCTGTGCCGCTTTATCGGTACGCAGATAGAGCTTTTCGTACTTATCAGGCAAAGTTCTGATTGTCATATTCGGAAGCACGCCAACGACAAGCTGATTGATGTTACAGCCGTTGGGCATATCCTGCCAGACAAGCATACCTATGCGGTCACAATGATAGTACCAGCGTGCAGGCTCAACCTTGATGTGCTTTCTGAGCATATTGTAGCCAAGGTCATGCATCTTCTGAACATCGTAGATAAGCGCTTCGTCTGTAGGAGCAGTCATACCGCCATCAGGCCAGTATCCCTGGTCAAGCAGACCCTTCTGGAAGTAAGGCTCATTGTTAAGGCAAAGGCGGACATAGCCCTTGCTGTCCTTCTTCATGCTGTATTTGCGCATACCGAAGTAGGACTTTACCTCGTCAACGGTTTCGCCGTCGGAAAGAAGCTCAATTTTCAAATCGTAAAGGAAGGGATTTTCGGGACTCCAGAGCTTCTGATTCGGAATTTTAAGCTTACCGCTGTCCTTGAATTCAACAGAAGAAACCTCTGTTTCTCCGTCAAAGGCTGTTGCACGAACGGTTGCCTCTCCTGTTGCCTCAACCGAGATTTCAAGCACAGAGCAATCAATATCCGGAGTGAGTCTTATTTTTGTGATATGGTTTTCGGGCACAACCTCAAGCCATACCGTCTGCCATATACCCGTAGTTGAGGTATACCAGAAGCCGACGGGCTTGGAAATCTGCTTACCTCTGGGCTGGTCTGCCTTGTCTGTCGGGTCGATAACCTTGACTTTAAGCTCGTTTTCACCGTCAACAAGACAATCGGTTACATCAAAGCTGAACGGACAGTAACCGCCCGTATGGCCGCCGACAGCACTGCCGTTAACCCAGACTTCACACTTCCAGTCAACCGCACCGAAGTGAAGAATTACTCTTTTACCGCTGTAATCCTCTTCAACGGTAAACTTTCTGCTGTACCAGAGTGCCTGAGTATCGCTCACGGCACGCTCGACGCCGGAAAGCTCGGACTCAATTGCAAAGGGTACAAGGATTTCACCCTGTGACTCACCCATTTCTGCAGAATTGATATCCGTTACGGCGTAGCTGTACATACCGTTGAGGCACTGCCAGTTTTTTCTTTCCATCTGTGGGCGTGGATACTCGCTGAGAGGACAAACCTTGCTCACCTTTTCCGCCCAGGGGGTTCTGATTGCGTTCATAATTTATCTCCTATCAAATACTGTCACTGTCCGAAGACTGTATAATTTCATAATCGTAAAGCAGATATTGCGCAAGAAGATCCGCATCCGTACGGTCAACAACACCGTCCTTGTTTATATCAGCCGCAACGATCTGCGCCGGATGCAATTCTTCAAGATACATCATTTCCGAAAGCACAATATTCAGCAAAAATGCATCCGTATCGTCTACCTTACCGTCACCTGTTATATCACCGAAAATTACAACATTTGCAACGTGCCAATAAATACCTTGTTCATCATACAGACAAACCGTCATACCGGTGTAAACCGTTTCATCAGGTCTGCAGGGTTCAACCATATCTCTGTCGAGAATAGTGATGCTTGCATTGGATATCTGGCTTCTCAACTGAGCAACCGTCATATTCTCCTCAGGCGATATTCCGCAAATAACCGAAGCCCATTCGCTCTCCACATAATCAAGAGTAGAGGTCGGAGTATAGGTTATATAATAAGTTCTGTCATAAACCGCTCTTGTTACGGTATCAGCTGTCACATTATCGTACGGCGTATCCCATCCGATGAAATTGTAGCCCTCCCTCTCGGGTTGCGGCGGAGTAACCGCACCGCCGTTTTTCATAGCGGCAGCAAGATAATAAACTTCGTCCAGATTATAGAAAGTTACGGTATAAATAACTGCGTCGCTTCCGTCGGGCTTTGCCGGAACGGGATGTCCGTTCTGCTCTGCCCAGTTATTTTCGGTACCGTTGTTGTTGAGATAATATGCCGTCATTCCGGAATAGATTTCCTGTTCGCTCTGCCCGACACCTATTCCTGTTTCACCGCTTGAAGTTCCCTCAAGATAATAGCAGAGTTGCGGCTGAGTTTCCAGCTCGTAATAAGCAGTTATGCTGTCCGAACACAGATTTGCGCTTGCTTTTCCGACATTGTAAACTGAACTGAATTCAAAAAATGCGATACCAATAACACCGCCGGCATATTCTTCTGCCGCTATGTTACCGTGGTTGCCGCAATATTTTACATGCGAATAACTTTTGCCGACAATACCGCCGACCTCGTAGGCCAGCTCACCCTGAAGCGGACCTATATCGCCGTAATTCATACAGTATTGCAACAAACCGGCCGTGTGCAAGCCGACAATGCCGCCGATATCCATAACGCCAAACACCTGCGAATCGGTTGTAACATAGCTTACATCACCGAAATTATATCCTATCGCCGCCGCAACACTTTCGTTTCCGTAAATTTTTGAATTTTTAACCGAGCAGTTATACACTGTACCTCTGTTTGTACCGACAAGTGCACCTACATTTATATTGCCCTGAATATTAAAGCTGTTGAGATGAAGATTTTTTATCTGTGCCCCCTGAGCAACACATCTGAAAAGGCCCACATTGTTCTCATCAAGAATTAAATTGAGTCCGCTTACGGTGTGACCGTCGCCATCAAATCCACCGGAAAACTGATTTGACAAACTGCCGAAGGGAATGAAATTATTTGCTGAATCGGAGTTGCTCAATTCAATATCCGCACCAAGCTTATAATATTTTGCTGACCAACCCTTATGGTTGTTAATATATGCCGAAACGGTACGAAGCTCGTTTTCGCTTTTTATGACATAGGGTTTTTCGGCTGTGCCGTCACCGCCAAACGGGAAAATATATGCTTTGTTATTTTCGTCTGCAAAAACGGGATATTCTTCACCTTGCGCCCATACAGGATTTTCGTCCTCACCGTTAAGGATAATCGCAACGTAACCGCAGTAGAAAAGCTCTTTGCTTGCGTTATTGCCGACAGCCGTAGTTGTAAGCTCTGTTGCAGTATAGCACCTGTCAAGCGTTAAGTTTGCGCTGTTTGCAGCAACACCATCCGTCTGCTGTGCTGTAACAGCAGTGAAATTATGACTGCTGACAAGCTTTGAATTGTCCGCATTTGCAACAAGTCCGCCTGCAAAAGTACCACCTGCTACTTTGCCGGTATTGTAGGAATAAGCTATTTCAGCCTTACCGCCTGCAACAAGACCTGCCGCAACACCTTCTGCGGATAGTATTTGCGCACGGTTTATGCTCTTGCTGACACTAACTTCACCGAGCGAAGCAATACCGCTTGCATAAACTGCACCTTCAACCTGACCGGAATTTTCGCAGTTTTCAACAGTTACTATTGACTTTGTAACAATTCCGCCTGCATCAGCAGCTGAATAAACAGAACCGCTGTTAGTACAGTTTTTAACAACCGCACGGGCAGACGACACGATACCGGCCGAGCTTTCAAGCGAAGAAATAGAGCCGGTGTTAGAGCAGTCGGCAACACTCGTAACAACTCCGTCGCCATCGGTCACAGTATTCTGTCCGGAATTGTAAGCCAGAATACCTGCCGAATTCAGGTCAGCATAAATAGCTGATGTATTAATGCAGTTGTTGACAGCGACACCGCCTGCCGTTACTGCGCCAACAATACCGCCTGCATTTTTCTTTGCCGTTACATTACCGTTGTTTATACAATCCGCAACAAGCAAGGCACCGTCCGAGCAGTTACCCGCTATACCGCCGGCATTATTGCCGCCGACAGCCGCAACAGAACTATTGGAAGAATATTCCTCTGCCTTTACCGTACCGTTAAAAGTACAGCCAGTAACAGTGCCGTGATTTTCGCCGACAATACCGCCGACATCTTCAACGCCCTTTATATATACGGAGCTTGTGCAATTTTCAATTTTGCCGTAACTTGTACCGACAATACCGCCCATATTTCCGTATGCTTCAAAGTTGGAATCAACAACATTAAGGTTTGATATAACCGCCGTTTCACTGATACCGCCGAAAATACCAAGGTCGGATGATTCAGATGACATCTTGTCATAATCAATAAAGAAGCCCGACAGAGTATGACCACCGCCGTCAAACTTGCCTTCGTAGAATTTTACAAAATTCTCATTGTCGCTGTAATCGTAACCACCTATCGGCTTCCAGATTACGGCACCTTCCGTGAAGGTGGGAACACCGCTCATATCAATATATTTGCCGTCGTTAATTGCAATATCCGTACAGAGTTTTGCATTGATTTCGGTATTACCGAAATTAACCTCATTCCGGAACCAGATAAACTGGTCCAATGTCGAAATAAGATAGTAGCCGTTTTCCTTTGCCGGCTCAAAACGGGCATAAAGCGTCAGCTCATCGGTAACAGGTGTTTTAAAATTATACTGCGTACCGTCTTTCAAAGACCAGCCGACGAACTCAAGTCCCTCCGCAAGGGTCGGTGTTTCAGGTGCATAAGCCTTATTGCCGTGGTCAATCGTCTGTGAAGTTATAAATGTACCGTCCAGATGCCGATATGTAACCTCGTAATTATCCCTTACAAGACCTTTAATCTCTACCGTCTGGTCCTCGGTTATGTCGTTGATGGTATAAATAATACCGTATTTGGGGATTATTTCTCTGCCGTTTGAGGTTACAACAAGATTGGAATTGAGATAAATATCCGAAAGTTCAACGGAAAACGCAAAACTTCCGCCGTATTCAACCTCTGTAGAATAATCCGGAAGCGGATAGATAGTATACGCCTCATGTTCAGGGAGATTGACTGTATATGTGTTAACCGCCATATCGCCGATTCTGATAACAAGGTTTTCCGTTACGTTGTCGATGGTGTATTTTCCGTGACGCAAAGCCACACGAACACCGTTTGCCCAGACAATAACTTCAGACTGTGTGTAGGCAGGATCAACATCGACGGTAAACGAATAGCTTTCGCCGTAATAAACTACCGTGCTTCCGCTTTCGGGAACAATTGTGAAATATTCAGATTCGGGCAGTGTAACATAGAAACGGCTTTCAATCTCACCCGTGAACTGGTAATGACCATTTGTTCTTGCCGAATTGTTACTTGTCACATAATTGACACCGTCACCCAACGCCCTTACAGCAAAAGCGTATTTACCGTAGGTAGTGAAGTGACCGCCGAAATTACAGCTGAGCGCATCAGTTACGGTAAAGGTCTTTGTGAGTGTATAGCCAACTTCATTATAGTGATAAAGGTAAACCTCATATCCGGTTGCGTTTTCAACAGCAGACCATCTGCCGACAGGGTTAGTTACACCGACACTGTCGATAACAGTATCGTCCCAACGAACCTCTCTCGGTGGATTGAGTTTCGGAGGACCGACAAAACAAATACGCAGATATTTTTCGTTGTTATAATCCGATGTAATATAACCGGGAGCCGTATTGCCGGCATAAATGGTAGCGTTTGCGCTCCATTCTATATACGAATCGGCACTTGGTGCATAAATAGCACGTGAAGTAGAGTCAATAACAACCTCGGTGTCACCGCCGCTTATAAACACATCGCCGTACGCTGTGTAAAGGCCGTTTGAACCGCTGAGGTTAAGGTTACCCTGCGTGATCTTTATATTATCATAAACATAGAAGCATTTACCTGTTGTGTGAATGTTCAGACTGCCCGTGGTATGGATATCCACACCCTTGATAGCGGTAATACCCGCAAGAGCGTTGATATTAAGACTCGCAGACTCAGCAACAGTCAAAGTATAGTCGGTATAGATTCCGTATGTATCCGCCGCGATAATATTCAGCGTACCATTACCCGTAAAAGTGACATTGCCGATAATAATCATCGCCATTTCACGTTCAGCCTTGATGTAGTTATTACCTTTGAGTTCAATAGTGATATTGCCCGAATACGGATAGATAAACAATGGCGTTTCGGGAGAATTGGCAGTGCCGAAATTTTCAAGGGTGAGCTTATCCTCAGAATAGTCGTAATGGTAATGCGTAAGCAAAAGCGAACCCATATCGTTATAAACCTTGTTGTAAACCTGGTCACCGATTATAAAGCGCATCATACCTGCAGCCTTACTCACAGGAGCGGTGCTGAAAACAAGCGCGGCACACAAAACTACGCTAAACAGCCCGAGCAATATTCTTGTCCCCTTTTTCATTACACAACCTCCAAAAAATTCTGTTTATACTAAAAGTAATCCTAATAAGTCTATTATAATATTATAATTATAAAACAAAAATACGGATTTGTCACCCGAAACCACCTGAACTGAATGTAGAAAATCTCAAATATATCTTGTATAATATCAACAAATATGATTTAATATAAAACAGAAAAACAAAAGAAAACGGAGGAAACACAAATGGTTACACATATAGTATTCTGGAATGTCAGAAACGACGAAAAAAAGCAGGAAAATATGGAGCATATGAAAGAAATCCTTACCGCCCTTGTCGGCAAGGTTGACGGTCTGCTTTCCGCAGAAGTCGGCTTCAACTTCAACCCCAAAGGCTATGACCTCGCACTTTACAGCACTTTCGAAAGCAAGGAAGCACTTGACGGCTATCAGGTACACCCCGAGCACCTCAAAGTTAAGGAATTTGTACACTCTGTTATCACTGACAGATGTGTTGTCGATTTTGAGAACTAAAATTGCCCAAAAAAGTTAAAAATAACTATTGACAACGGGAGCTTTATTTGCTAAAATATTCCCGTTGTCAACTTACGGGTGTAAGGTTGTCAAATCCTGCGGGTGTAGTTCAATGGTAGAATCCCAGCCTTCCAAGCTGGTCGCGTGGGTTCGATTCCCATCACCCGCTCCA
>JAZRQW010000022.1:0-12002 GCA_045650165.1 Acutalibacteraceae bacterium
TGAGATGGTGGGCACCTTGCTTTATCAGTTAACAAAAAACCTTACCGTAGACGAAATCAAGCGTCAGGGCTTTGACAAGTATTTTGTTGACCACACGACAGGCGTATACCCTGTTGCGGCAAGCGGTATGCCGTGGACTGCTGCAACAATTCAGTCAATGGGAGATACGCTGGCAGACCTTTACGAAAACCTTGCGGCTGAGCAGAAAGCGAGAAAGACATACGACAACATCCTCCGCCTTTCCGACGACCCCGATGTAAGCGATGTTATTAAATTCCTGCGCGCCAGAGAAGTCGTCCACTTCCAGCGTTTCGGCGAAGGCTTGAGATTCGCAACGGATAAACTCGACAGCAAGAATTTTTACGCCTGCAACCCATCGTTTGACAAAAACTGAGACTGCTGAAAATCACAATAATATACCCAATGTCGGTGTGCGGAATAATCCGTACACCGATTTTTGCAACGGGATGGTTATGCTTAAAGTATAGTCTATTAAATGTTTAGTGGTTGCCAGTTTTTCATGACTGTGGTACAATAAAAATGTTTATTATTTAATATTATTGAGGTCTATTATGATTAAAGAGCTTATTCACGACCCGATTTTGCTCAGCATAAAATCGGAGACCGCAACAAAAGAAGATTTGCAAGTGGCACAGGATTTGCTGGATACTCTCACCGCTCACAAAGACGGCTGTGTGGGTATGGCTGCTAATATGATTGGTGTTCATAAACGCATTATCGCTTTTGATAACGACGGTGAATATATGGTGATGTTTAACCCCGAGATAATTAAAAAATCGGGACCCTACGATACAGAAGAAGGCTGTCTTTCTCTGCTCGGAGGTCCCAGAAAGTGTAAGCGTTATCAGACTATCAAAGTGCAGTGGCAAACGGCTGAATTTCAGACCCGTATCAAAACCTTCACCGGCTTCCCTGCACAGATAATTCAGCACGAAGTTGACCATTGTGAAGGAATACTGATTTGATTGTTCTGCGGACTTTTGCCGATTAAACTTACGGAGGAATACTCAATGAGCAAACCGGATATAGCTTTATTGGAAAATAACATTGAGAAAGCTGCTTTGTACGATTTTGAAAACAACAAGGTCTTCGGCTCGGCATATTGCGTTATCCAAGGTCACGATGTGATTTATAAAAAATGCTTCGGAAGTGTATCTGCAGATACGGATGAGTCTGTTACCGAAAACACAATATTCCGCATGGCTTCTATGACAAAACCTGTCACGGCAACGGCAATACTTATTCTTGTGGAACGGGGCTTGATTTCTCTGTATGATAAAGTGTCCGATTATTTACCTGAATTTAAAGATATTCACATCACACAAATTACTCAGGACGGTCTGACAGATCTGGGTAAAGCGAAAAATGAAATTACTGTCTGCAATCTGCTTACACATACCTCAGGAATCGGCACGAACCCTTTGAAGGAGCAGAAAATGACTAACGAAGACAGAATAAGCATTGATTCTTCGGTTGAATTCTATTCAAAAAACGGTCTGGACTTTGAACCCGGAACAAAACAGCAATACAGCCCATTCGCTGCTTTTGATGTGTTGGCGAAAATCATTGAGAAAGTGAGTGAAACCGATTATCAGGAATTTTTAATGCAGGAAATTTTTGAGCCCTGCGGCATGCTGAATACTACGTTTACTCCTACATTGGAGCAATGGAAAACAATGATTGCTATGCACAATAAGATTGACGGCAAAAATTGTGATGTGAAAATGAATGAAAATTGTGTTTTTTCCGATTTTCCCAAAACACATTATCTTGGCGGAGCAGGACTAGTATCAACACTTGCCGACTATTCAAGGTTTGCAACAATGCTTCTGAATAAGGGAAAAACACCGACGAAACAGATTATCTGTGAAGATACGCTGAAGCTTATGCATACGCCTTTTGTTTCCGAGGATATAATGCCATCAAGCGAAAGATGGGGGCTCGGCGTGCGTGTAATAGTCCGTGAGGATTACGAAAACTTACCTGTAGGGTCGTTTGGCTGGAGCGGAGCTTACGGCACGCATTTCTGGATTGACCTCTCAAACAATATTGCCGCTGTGTATATGAAAAATTCTCTTTTTGACGGCGGAGCAGGAAATGAATCTGCACGTAATTTTGAAAAAGCAGTGAGCGATTCGTTAATCTGAAATACAAGACAAACAGAAAAAATACCGCAGTTGATACTTTTCAACGGTCTCATATCGTTTAGTTTATGTCACTGTTCCGGTATCATCAATATGGCTTACCGTTTCTTTATCGCTTATCGTCAAATATAAACAGCTCAAAATTTCAGGTTGTTTTTTGTTGCGGTTATGATATAGTTTTAATAAAAACAGCGGAGAATTTATAATGGTGATGAAATGCTGAATCTGACTTTTGAACAATTCAATAACATTGAATTTAAACTCTACGAAAGAAATCCTGTATTGAAAAATCCGAAGAATAGTTTTGTTGTCGCTGATCCCAGTGTATTAACACCTTCGGATTCACATGATGGAAAATGGCATTTATTCTGTCATACATTTTTTGGTGTGTACCGATATGAAAGCACCGACGGAATAAATTTTGAAAACAAGGGCAGAATTGTCAATCGTGCTATGCGTCCGAATATCAACTATATTGACGGAAAATATTATCTCTATTTTGAGAGAACAAGATCGGTTATCTTTAATCTTTTCAGTCTTATCGGAGCTGAATGGAAATCGGAAATTTACTGTACAGAGTCCGAGAATCTTGTTGACTGGAGCGAACCCTATCTTGTAATCGCTAAAACGCGCGGCTTTGAAGAAGATGAGAGGGGAATTGCTATTTCCAATCCGTTTCTGATAAAAACTGAAAACGGCTATCGCCTGTATTATTCCTGCGGACAGACCTTTATTAAAGATTGCGGATTCTGTGAGCCGACACATATCAGTTTTGCAGAAAGCAAGAGCATTGCAAGCGGTTATATTTCAAGGGAAATACCTATCATCAGCCCCGACAAAGATAAACAATATCTTAATCTTTGTTCGGGTTGCTTAAAGGTGTATAAATTGGCTGACTGTTACATCGGATTGCAAAACGGAATTTATGAAGAAGACGGTAAAAGTTATTCTGCCATTATGCTTTTGAAGTCTTATGACGGCATCAGCTTTGAGTTTGTAAAGCCATTTTTAACACCTCAGAAGTGTGGTGAAAATAATTGGATGGCACAGTATGTTTATGCTTGTTGTCTTACATATCACGATAACAGATTAAGATTGTATTTTAATGCCCGGGATGTGTCGGATAACATCAGGGGCAGAGAGTGTATTGGCATTTACGAGGCAGAAATAAAATAAGATAAAATAAAAGATTGACTTAAATCTTTTCGACAAATCTCTTTCTATCAATGACCCGAGGCTGACAGACGAAAAGAAGCTCGCCATCATTATGGGAACAGAGGGAGAGACTTTCTGATAAAACCATATCCGAATGCGATTTTACCGTGAAAATACCAATGTATCACGGTGTTGATTCGCTGAACGTTGCTGCTTCCGCAGTAGCTTTCTATCAGCTTGGCAATAAACGGATTCCTGATGAATGTAAAGAGAGGGACGGCTATGAGCGATAAAACAGTTAAATATCTGCTCGGGGTTGACGGCGGAGGAACGAAAACGGAATTTCTGCTCTGTGGCTTAAACGGAAAAGAAATCAAAAGACTGTTTCTCGGCGGGTCAAATCCTATTAACAGGGGAATTGAAAACACTTTTGCCGTTCTCGGTGGAGGAATTGCACAGGTGTGTGACGGGCTTGCTTTCAGTGAAATTTCCGTCTTTGCGGGAATTGCAGGCTCAAAGAGCGGAGAAAACCAAAGGCTCATCAATGAATTCCTCTCACGCTTCGGCTTTGCTTCGTTCGGCTGCGGAAGTGATATCGACCTTGCACTTGAAGCGGCACTCAAGGGTGGAGACGGAACGGCTGTTATTATGGGCACGGGCATTGTTGCTTATGCTCGTTCGTGTGAAAAACTTCACCGTGTCGGCGGTCGCGGTTATATGGTAGACAAGGGCGGAAGCGGTTTCCATTTCGGCTCGGATGCACTGAATTCTGCGTTTGAATTTCTTGACGGCAGAGCGGGAAGTGAAACGATATTTAATCTTGTCGAAAAAAAGCTCGGCAAAAAACTTGAAGAAGCTGTTGCTGACATATACAGCGGCGGCACGGCCTATGTTGCGTCTTTTGCCCCCGTAATTTTTGAAGCGTTTGGCTTGGGAGACTCGGTTGCTCGTGAAATTATAGACCGCAATGCTTTTGAAGCGGCAAAGGTAATCAACGGTGCACGCAGGGCTTTGAAAAACTGCAGCGTAAAAATTGTTATCTGCGGCGGACTTTGCAGGCAAAAGGAAATTCTTGAGCCGTTCCTGCTCAAATATAT
The DNA here is from genome assembly GCA_045650165.1 of Acutalibacteraceae bacterium. Taxonomy (GTDB): domain Bacteria; phylum Bacillota; class Clostridia; order Oscillospirales; family Acutalibacteraceae; genus UBA8612. The sequence continues at coordinate 4,418 of JAZRQW010000022.1, forward strand.
TGAAGGTGAGGCTTCAATAGAATTCCTTGATGAGCCGATGGTAAACGGTGCGGTTTCACTTGCGAAAGGGAGAGAGAATAAATGTTAAAAACCGAAATGAGAAATCCCGATACATACGGTATTGACAAAATGTCCGCATTGGAAATGGTGGAGATAATCCATAAAGAAAACGCAAAGGTCACTGTTGCGGTTGAGGCGGTTTTGCCGCAAATTGCGACTGTGTGCGATGCAGTTGCTGATGCAATAAATTCAGGCGGAAGAATATTCTATATCGGCAGCGGTACCTCGGGCAGGCTGGCTGTTTGCGATGCTGCGGAGTGTCCGCCTACCTTCGGTGTGCCTTACGGCCTTTTCAACGGAATTATCGCAGGCGGTGAAGGGTGTATGTTCAAGGCTGCCGAAAACGCCGAGGACAATTCGACGGCAGGTGTTGACGACCTTAAAGCCCGTGATTTTTGCAATAAAGATATATTAATCGGAATTTCCGCTTCGGGGTCGGCGGCTTATGTTATTTCCGCCGTAAACTATGCAAAAAGCATTTGTGCAAAGGCTTTTTCAATTACAAACAATCCCGATACCGAGCTTGGCAAGGCGGCGGATATTGATATCTGCGCTGACACGGGTGCGGAGGTCATTACGGGATCAACCCGTATGAAGGCAGGCACGGCGCAGAAAATTATTCTGAATATGATTTCGACCGCAGCTATGGTTAAGTGCGGCTGTGTCTATGAAAATATGATGATTAATCTGAAGCCCACAAACAAAAAGCTGGCACGCAGAATGGTGGGCATTGTTACCGAAATTCTCGGCTGTACGGCTGAAAAAGCGGAAGAGCTTTTGGAGAATAACGGTTGGAATATACGTAGTGCAGTTGCAGAAGATAAATAAACATATCCCCACAGGAAACAAAATGTTCCTGTGGGGATATGTTTATTTATAGCTTCATTCCGTAAACGGCGCAGTTTTTCATTTCGCTGAGCAGGGTGAAGCCGTATTTGTCGTAAAAGCCTCTGCCCTTTTCATTTTTTATCCAGGTTGTGAGCATAATGCCCTTCACGCCCTTTTCTTTAAGGTGGGCAAGGAGCGCATCTGTCATTTTGTGTCCCAGACCCATTCGCTGATATTCGGGCAGAACGTCAATGTGCAGATGTGCAGGATATTCTTCCTTATATTTTTCGTGGGGGATAACAGACCTTAACGCAGATTTTCTTCGCTTGAATTCCCACTTTTTAATTCTCGTATAATATTCGTCAAGAAACACTGGATAGAACTTGTCAAAATCCTCAGTGCTGATAATGTAACCGATTGCCCTGTCGTTTTCGTCAACGGCAACGAAGCAGTTTTCAGGCTCTTTTTCTATGTAGTAGTCGCAGTAAACGGCAAGTCCGAAGTTGATACTGCGCTTTGACTTTTTGCAGGGACCTTCGCTGTTGAGGTGTACGAAGCGTACGTTTTCTTTATCCTTGCGTTCATAAGGTCTGATTGTCAATTTTATCACTTCCCACTTGAGTTTATCATTAAAACGCACAAAAATCAAGGCGCAATATTTACTGATTTAATAATTGTAAAATGATAAAAATTATTATATCATTTTATAAAGGAGGTTTGCCTATGGTTAAAGGTATTGAAAATCCTGCTGCTTGGCAGGAGCTTTTCGCAGGCGTGCTGTCAGGCTTGGATATAAGTATTAAAGTCAGCAACACACGCAGGGTCTGCTACTGCGATAAAACTCACAGGCTTACCGACGAAAAATACATACTCACCGTTTCGGGGAGTAATATCGGCGTTGAGTGCTCGGGTGAAAAAAGTGCTTTTTATGCTCTTTGCGATATTGCGAAACGCATTGAGGAAAACAGCCTTGCAGACGGTGAATATGTACGTTCACCCTCGTTTGCGGTTAGAGGATATATAGAGGGCTTTTACGGCAGCCCGTGGGGTTTTGAGCAGCGCAAATCCGTTATGTCGCTTATGGCGAAAAACAGGATGAACACCGTTTATTATGCTCCGAAGGACGATTTGTATCACCGTGAAAAATGGCGTGAAGAATATCCAAAAGATGAGTTAGCCAAGCTCAAAGAGCTTGTCGATTGCGCAAAAAAATATTATATGTCGTTTTATTGGTGCATTGCTCCGGGTCTTTCGATGAAGTATTCTGACGAAAAGGAATTTGACACGCTGATAAACAAGACAAAGCAGCTTTATTCAATCGGTGTGCGCCGCTTCGGTCTGTTGCTTGACGATATTGATGAGGAGCTTACCTCTGAAGAGGATAAGGCTGTTTACGGCGAAACGGTTAATGCACATATTGAGCTGATAAACAGATACTATGATGCGTTGAAGGAAATTGACCCGTCAATCCGTCTTACGGTCTGTCCTACGCTTTATCACGGCAAGGGCAACGAGTATTACATATCAAAGCTCGGCAAAAATATTCCGTCGCTTGTATCGCTTTTCTGGACGGGCAGAGATATATGCTCGCGTGAGCTGACAAGTCCCGAAGCGGTCAGGTTTATTGAAAGCACATATCACAAGCCGCTTTACTGGGATAACTACCCCGTAAACGATTGCTCGATGTTCAACGAGATGCATATTTCGCCGATTATAGGGCGTGACCCGGATTTATACAAGTATTCAGAGGGTATTATTTCAAATTGTATGGAATATGCCGAGTGCTCTAAAATCCCTTTGATTACCTTTGCGGATTATTTGTGGGACAGTGAGAATTACAATCCGCAAAAATCGTGGGAGGTTGCAATAAAGCAGGTTATCGGCAAAGAGAATGCAGATGATTTTATTGTTTTTGCCGACCATCTTTACACATCCTGCCTTAAAGATGCAAACTCAAGGCGTATGTATGCTGCGTTTGATGAAATTGAAACTGCTTTCAAATCCGGGGACACACAGCAAGCCTTTGCCGCGGCACAGAATTATCTCGGCAGAATGAATGCTTGCAAAGAATATCTCAAAAGGGATTTACCGATTTGCAAAGAGCTTTTAAAATGGTCAGAAAAATTCTTTGTGATGTGTGATATTTTAAGTAACGTTTTTGATTTTATTGCAACGAAGGATGAAAAGCTGCTTGCGGAAATTGATGCTTTAATCAGTAAATACGAGGCTATGCCTGCACGGCTTTCAAACGATATAAACATCCGTGAAGAAATCAAAAACCTGAAAAAATAAATAAAAAGGAGATATTACAATGGCAATTATTATCAGATGGGTATCAGCAATTCTGGCGGTGCTTTTAGGACTTCCGACTCTTTTGGTTGCAGTTTTTCAGAGTGTTACCAAAACAGGCTATGACGAAAGACCTGTTACAGAAATTGCGGAAAACTTCCTTGACGGAAGCAAAGAGTTTATTGATGAAGCCGAATCAGAATACTGGTCGGCAGGCTTTGCACGCAGAGTTCTTACTCCCGATGACGTTGACAAAACACGTTATTTCCTCGGCGGCTTCCTCAAATTCCCCGCACAGGAAGCAACGGGTGTTATTGACGAACTGTGCGTAAGAGCAGTTGTGCTCGACGATAATTCGGGCAGAGGAGCTGCGGCTTTTGCATGGATTGACACAGTTGGCTTTATGAATGCCGATATCAAGGATATCCGCGAAAAGCTCAGCGATATCACAGGTGACGGCAAGCTTATCAGCATTGACGTCGGTTCAACCCACGCTCACAGTGCGATTGATACTCAGGGCTTGTGGGGCAATATTCCCAATAGCGGCAGAAACGAAGAATATATAGAAGCCGTGGTTCAGAAAACCGCCGATGCAATCAGAGAAGCATATAATAATCGCACAGAGGGTACTCTTTATTATGCCGCCGACGCTTATCCCGATATGTTCTGGGACGGCAGAGCTCCCCGTGTGATTGATGAAAAAATTCATCTGTTCCGTTTTGTTCCCAATGACAGCGGCAAAAAAGAAATTTACATAGCTAATTTCGGCGCTCATCCCATTCATCTTGAATGGAGCAACTCAAAGCTTTCCGCTGATTTCCCGTATTACGTTGAAAAAGAAGTTACTACTGAAAGGAATGCAGATTTCATATTCATTCAGGGTGCAATAGGCGGCGCTATCCACACTGATATGGGCCCTCAGAACGGTATTCCCGAAGACCTTTCCGCCTTTGAAAAAATGCAGGAATACAGCAATATTGTTGCGGATATTCTTTATGGACTTGCCGAAAAAGCCGAGGTTGTTGAGCCTATCCTCAATGTTAAACACGCTCAGGTTGATTTCGAGGTAAACAACTTTATTTTCCTTCTTGTTGCAAGCAGCGATATGTGCAATGTTCATCCTTTCAAGGAAAACGGCAAGGTGTATATGTCAAGCGAAATAGGCTATGTTGAAATAGGTAAGAATATAAAGATTGTTGAAGCTCCCGGTGAGGTCATTCCCGAAATTGTTTACGGCGGATTTTTGTCTGCTGAGGATTCCTTCACAGGTACCGAATATCCCTACGAGGGTATTGCAACTCATTTTGGCGAGGATGATGAAGTCCTTGTTTTCGGCCTTTGCAATGATGCTGTAGGTTACATCGTTCCCGATAACGATTACAGCTCATCGGGCAGCGAAGGTCACTACGAGGAAACAGTTTCAACAGGTTCAAAAAGTGCATCTGCATTTTCAAAAGCATTCTTTGAGCTTTTAAATGAATGGAGCAAATAAAAATGGAATTTATGCGTTTTCTCAAGCTGCCCGATATTGTGAAAGGAATTATCTCGGGCTTACTGTCACTTGTTCTTCTTTTTGTGCCCAGGTCGGAATATACCGACGTTGAAGCAGCCTCGGAATATATGCTCAAGGGCGATACCGTATTTTCGGATACGGCAGGTGAAAAATGGACGGTAGGCTTTGCAAGCAGTGTTCTTACGCCCGATGACATCACGGCAGACAAATACTATATCGCAGGTTACAATCCGAACAACCCTGCAAAGTCTGTGCTTGACGATATGTACGCAAAGGCGGCTTATCTTGACGATAATACGGGCAGAGGCGGCGTTGTTATCTGTGCGATTGACTGCGTAGGCATCAGCCGTAAGGACATTAACGATATCAGAAAAATTGTTATCGACAGCGGCAAAATACCCAATCTCAAATCAATCAACATCTGTGCAACCCATACCCATTCCGCTATTGATACGCAAGGACTTTGGGGCAAGAACTTCCTTTCTGACGGTAAGAATGAGAGGTTTATGAATGACCTCAAAACGAAAACCGCCAATGCAATTATTGCCGCATACGAAAACCGCAAGGACGGTGTACTTTATTTAGGCACTGCAGAATCCGAAGGGCTTCTTATCGATACGAGAAATCCTGTTGATTACGATGCAACTCTCACAAGACTTCGCTTTGACCCAGCAGACGGCAGCGATGATACTTATATAGTGAATGTTGCATGTCACGCCGAATGTCTCGGAGCAAGAACAACCGTTGTCAGCGCAGATTTCCCTGCATATATGGAAAAGGAAATGGTTGAGCAGACGGGCGGCGCAAACGTCGTTTTCATAAACGGAGCTATCGGAGGACTTATTACCTGCGAAAAGCTTGATGATGTTCTGCGCAACTTTGAGCTTGGTCTTGAATATGTAAAGGAATTTGGCAAAGATATGGGCGAAGTTGTTATGAGCATAACCGACGAAACCGAGCTTGCTCCGCTTGTCAACATCAAATCCGAAGCGGTTGAAGTAAAGTGCGACAATATTGCTCTGCTTCTTGTCCGTATTCTCGGTGTGCTCAATAATGATGTTTCAAAGAATGAAAACGGTGACATTTCAATCATATCCGAGGTTTCGTATATGGAGCTCGGCAATAAGCAGATAGGTGTTTTTATGATACCCGGTGAGCTTTCGCCCGAGCTTGAAAGCGGCAACTTCTTAACCGCAGAAACTTCGGCAAACGGTACAGAGGTTGATTACAAGCCACTGTCTGAAATGTCAGACTGTGCACACCAATTTGTTGTCGGTCTTTGCAACGACGAAATCGGTTACATAATTCCCGAAAATGATTTCTATCTCCACGAGTGGCTGCCTTATTTCAACACAACGGTTGATGCTGCAGGCAGAAATCACTACGAGGAAACAAACTCTACAGGACCCGAAACAGCAGGCACATTGCTTGAAGCAATGGATGAGCTTATAGCTTCCGTTAAATAATTTTACAGCCCTTATGACCGCTTGATTCATAAGGGCTGTTCTTATATCTAATGTTTTACTAATAGAGATACCATTTTTTTGAAAGAGCCTGCCATTCGGCACTCTTTTTGTTTTCACGGGATATAAATTCTTCGGCTTCAAAATCGCTTCGGAAAATTTCGTCCGAGCCCAGTAACTTTACGATGTCAGGCTCGATTTCAAATTCGCTGTGCGTTTTTCTTATTGCGTCGAGAAGTTTTATTCCTACGGCAAAAGGAGAAAAAGCATCTCTGTCTGTAATATGAAGCTGTATTCCGTGGCAGAAGGTGTCTTTATAGTCTGAAAAAGTCGGTGTAAATGAACATTCACGAAGAACAACGCCATCTTGCTGACCGATTCTTTCGATAACCACCTTGCTGTCCAGCCACGGGGCACCTATCATTTCGAAAGGTTTTGTTGTGCCTCTCCCTTCTGAAAGATTTGTTCCCTCAAAAATGCAGGTTCCGATATAAACGAATGCGGTATCAAGGGTTGGAATATTCGGCGAAGGCTGAATAAAAACAAGGTCGGTATCATCGTAGTACATATCCCTCTTCCAACCTTCCATTGGAATAACCGTAAGGTCACAGCCAATGTTTTCCGTTTCATTCATCATAAGTGCAAATTCACCTATGGTGAGACCGCACCGGGTAGGAGTCGGAAACCTGCCAACAAACGATGAAAACTGCCTTTCAAGTATGGTTCCTTCCGCTTTCATTCCGCCTAAAGGATTCGGACGGTCAAGAACAACAACCTTAACACCGTGCTCAGCACAAATCTTCATTGTATCCGTCATTGTATAAGCATAGGTGTAAAAACGTGCACCGACATCCTGAATGTCAAAAATGACGGTGTCAAGTGATACAAGTGTGTTTTCACTTTCTGTTATATCCTCACCGAACAGGCTGTATACGGGCAGACCTGTTTTTTCATCGGTATAAGATACCACGCTTTCTCCTGCCTGCACATTGCCTCTGACACCGTGCTCGGGTCCGAATAGAGCTGTCAGGTTGCATTTATCTTTCAGCATATCCACAGTAGAAGAAAGGTCACGAAGAACACCCGTATGGTTGGTAATCAGTCCGCATTTGCCTTGAAAAACAAATCCGTCGCGAACAATAATATCTGCACCGCAAAGAACCTTTTGTTTTGTGTTTTTCATATGGCAACCTTCCTTCTGATAATTTTATTTTAATTTTACATCAATCTGACTATATTTGCAAATAAAAAAATCAGAATCTCTTCACAAAAACATCAAACCACCTCTTATCGGTGTCGGTGTCGATTGAGGTGGTTTTGTTCGGCTTTTGCCTTTGCCGACGGGGCAGAATTTGAACTGCAAAAGTGACCGTTTTACAACTAAAGTAGATACAGAAGAGCTCAGCCACATTGAGATGGTGGGCACCTTGCT
>JAZRQW010000023.1:0-25936 GCA_045650165.1 Acutalibacteraceae bacterium
GCGTTCAGTTCGCTGGTGTAGCTCAGTTGGTAGAGCAGCTGATTTGTAATCAGCAGGTCGGGGGTTCGAGTCCGTCCACCAGCTCCATTTTAATAAGGGTAGGTTCCCGAGTGGCCAAAGGGAGCAGACTGTAAATCTGCCGTCGACGACTTCGGTGGTTCGAATCCACCCCTGCCCACCAAATTAAGAATCACACAACCGTGTGGTTCTTAATTTTTTTTGCAAAAATGTGGATTCGAAAGCCCGTTATAAAGCACGCTGCGGGATTGATCTGCTATAGACTATAAAAAGGCTTGCACCTCACCTGAAGTGCAAGCCTTGATTTTTATTGTGTTAAAGATTATTCTTCAACCACCCAGCCGTTTGCGGCTGCGTCGTAGTAATTCTGCTTGATTGTGTTGATACCGAGCGAGTTGATGTGCATTGTTGTGCCGCCAATCATATCGTCACGGTAGTAGCAGGCAAGACCTGTCTTTACAGCATAGGTCAGGCGGATGCCCTCGTACATAACAGAATAGTCGTTAACGTGGTCGTGGCCGACAACCATATCCTTTGTGCTGCCAAGCTTCTTGCAAAGGTCAAAGAAGCCGTTGTTGAGGAGAACGGTTTCGCCGTTAACCTCTGTGTAGGGGAAGCCGCCGAATTCGTATCTGCCGCCGTAAGCAAGGGGACCGAATACGTTGCTGATTTCGCCCATATAATCCTCATCGCCCGTGTAAAGAGTCCAGGCATCAAGGTATTCAACAACGGGAATGTGCATAACAACTGTGCTGGGTACTGTGTAGCCTGCAATTTTTGCAATGCCCTTAACCGCCCACTCGTACCACTCGAGCTGGTTCTTCCAGAGGTGGTCATAAGCGCTTACAACCGTGCCGTCTTCAAGCTCGTATTCGTTGTTGTTGTGAGTGTCCATCATAAAGTATGTGTGGACAATTCTGTCATTTTCTGTAATGTTGATTATGTAGTTGCCGTAGCCCATATCCTTGGGACCGAACTGGAACAGGCAGTTTTCTGCCTCGTCAAGAAGGTATGCTGCCCAGAATTCGCTCATACAGCCCTGACCGTCGTGGTTGCCCATTACGGGAGCCCACGGAATACCGAATGAATCGACAAGCTTTATAAGCTCAATATAGGACATTGTGCCCCATGCGTTATCACCCGAAAGGGTGATAAGGTCGGGATTGTGGTCAGCAACAAGCATTCTGATAACTTCTTCTGCGTACTCGCCAAGCGGTCCGTACTGCTCGTCATCGTCAAGCTGAACATCTGCAAGGTTGAGAACAACAAAGTCCTTACCGGGTGTTTTTTCAAGCTCGATGTAGTCGTCTGCACCGAAAGTGTCTTCCGCAGACCAGTCTGTGAAATAAGCATCCTCACCAAAGGTAGAAATCCAACCGCCTACGGGCGCAAGAATCTGACCTAGGGCAAGAAAGCCTGCAATGATAAGTCTGAAAATTGCCAATTTGTTTTACCTCCGTTTTATTTTTCCATCATTTTATCACTTTTATTTTCAAACCACAATAGCCCAACGGAAAAATAAAGTAAATAACGGCTTGTCTGTCTGTGACAGATAAACTGTTATTAGTGTAAAGCGCAAAATTGTGGGAGGGCTTCGCCCTCACCCATTAATCTTGCAGCGATAAATTTTAAACAATCCTTTATTGACAACTTATTCAAATTAATATATCATTAAATTTAATAAAAAAATTAAGGATTGGTGATAATAATGGATTTTAAAACTTCACCTGCTTTGTATGCAATAGCAGGAGCAGTTATCCTTTTTGTCCTTGGCCAGTCTGTTTTCTTCCTCGTCAAGGCGTGGAAGCAGGGCAGAGCACTCGGCATCGACAAAGCAAAGCTGCGTAACGCTGTTACATCAAGCGCACTTTTCACGGTACCTTCGGCACTTTCCGTTCTTGCAACGGTTATTGCCCTTGCACCCGCACTCGGTCTTGTTATTCCGTGGGTACGTCTTTCGGTTATCGGTAACCTGATGTACGAAACAACAGCCGCCGAAGCCGCTATGGAAGCAATGGGCCACCAGGGCGGTATGGCTGTCCCCGTTACAGACCCCGAGGTTTACGCAGGCGTTGCCTGGGTTATGACACTCGGTATCTGCTTCTCGCTCGTAATTCTTCCCTTCCTTGCAAAGCCCATTCACAAAAAGTTTATGGCAGCAAGCCAGAAGGAAGAATCTGCACCGGCTGACGCAAATGCTCCCGCAGACGGCAAGAAAAAGAGAAGCCTCAACGGCTTTATCAACAAGTTTGCTACTCCCGCTATCTTCATCGGCCTTATCGGTGCTTTCGTTGCCCGTGCAATCATCGGCGGCGGTAAACCCGAAACCTTCGGCGACGGTGCAGGCGTGCTCTCAATCATCACACTCGTTGTTGCTGTTGTTGTTTCAATCGTGCTTGAGATTCTTGCAAAGAAGCTTAAGCTCACCTGGCTCGAGCCTTTTGTTATGCCTATCGGTATGATTGTTGCAATGGTTGCCGCAATTGTATTCTTCAATGTTCTTCCTGAGGACATTGCAATGCTTGAATGGAGGGGTTAAGACATGTCAAAGAAAAACACAAACAAAGCATATATTGACCGCGTCCATTCCTGGGGCCGTATTTCAACAGTTACCGCACTCTGCGTACTGCTGATGTTCCCCCTTGCAGTCTGCCTTTATCTTGATGTTTTCCCGTCAATCAAAGGCATTCTTGAAGGACTGCTCAAGCTTATCCCGACTTACTGGACGGTTGCCGTTGTTGAGGTTATTGTCTACACACCCATGCTCGGTGCAGGCGGTACCTACCTTTCCTTCGTTACAGGTAACATCGCCAACCTCAAGCTTCCCTGCGCAATCAACGCTATGGAAGGCGCAGACGTTAAGGCCAACTCCGAAGAGGGTGAAGTTGTTTCCACAATAGCAATTGCAACCTCCGCTATTGTTACAACAGCCGTTCTTGCAATCGGTATTCTTGCCTTTGCTCCCTTCCTTCAGTCGTTCACGGAAAATGCCCTGCTCAAGCCCGCATTCGCTCAGGTGCTTCCCGCCCTGTTCGGTGCCCTCGGTGCAGGCTACTTCATCAAGCATTGGAGAATTTCCTTCTTCCCGATTATCGTTATGATTATCGTGCTTATCTTTGCTCCCACAATGGGTGCCAGCACACTGCTCTTCTTCGGTATTGTTGCTTCCGTTCTCGGCGCACTCTTAATGTACAAGAAGGGTATGCTTGACAAGGTTCAGGAGTAATTCAACTGCATTTCAGCATTTCTGCCGGGTGTCGCTGACACCCGGTATTTTTTTGTGAAAAGTTACAAATAGTTACAAAACACTTTTTAGTCTTGACTGAAAAAATTTTTATGCTAAAATTCTATTGTTTATTAAAAGTTTATTCATAAAAACGTGGTTTTCAGCCCGATTTTAAGGGTTATTTTTCAATTTTAAGCAGAAATTGTTAAAAATTTCTTAAAAAACTTAAGTTTAATTTAAGGAAGCGTCTTTATAATAATAAACTGTTAATTATTAAGATAACAGCAATATAATTTTGCACACAACAGGAGAAAAGAATGGGAAAGAACACACGCAACGAAATATACGCACCGCCGACCAAATCATTCTACAAGGTCAGGCAGATACGTGACCTTAAAGACCTTATGGCACAGACCAAGGAGCTTTACGGCGAGCGTTACGCTTTTGAAATCAAGAAGCGTGACAAAAGCGGTATGCAATACATCACCTTCAACGAATACTGCAACGATATCGACGCACTCGGCACAGCGCTTATTGAAATGGGCTACAAGGATAAGCACATTGCCGTATCTGCCAACAACAGATACGAGTGGTGCTTAAGCTATATGAGCGTTGTCAACGGTACCGGCGTTATTGTACCCATTGACAAAGAGCTCCTTTTCCCCGATATCAACGGCATTCTCGAAATTTCGGAAACCAAGCTTCTTTTCTGTGACAAGCTTCTGCTCAGAACACTTGAAAGAGACAAGATGGACCCCGAAATTCAGATTGTCTGCTTCGATTACGACGAGGACAAGGACGGCATTCTCAGCTTCTCCAAGCTCGTCGCTATGGGCAAGGACCTTCTTGCCAAGGGTGACAGACGCTTCCTCGACGCTGAAATCGACCCCGATAAAATGAGCACTCTGCTCTTCACCTCAGGCACAACAGGCGCTGCAAAGGGCGTTATGCTCTGCCACCGCAATTTCTGCTTTGAGGTTATGTCCGCAATGAGCGTTCTCAAGATTTATCCCGAGGACTGCGGCATTTCAATGCTTCCCCTCCACCACACTTACGAGAGCACGATTATTCTTTTCTTTGCCCCCTACTGCGGCGCAAAGGTTACCTTCTGCGACGGCTTCAAGTATGTTCTTAAGAATATGAAGGAGTTTTCTCCCTCTGTTTTTGTTGCCGTTCCGCTTATCCTCGAAACGGTACACCGCCGCCTTATGCAGCGAATCAAGGCAAAGCCCCACGGCGAGCTGATGTTCAAGGTCGGCACCAAGGTGTGTAAGGCTGCAGGCAAGGTAGGCATCGACCTCAAGAAGGTTTTCTTCAAGGAAATTCAGGAGGCCTTCGGCGGCAATATGCGCCTCATCATCTGCGGTGCGGCACCTATCCGCCCCGAAATTCTGCGTGATTTTGACGCTTTCGGCATACAGATTCTCTTCGGCTACGGTCTGACAGAGTGTGCACCCCTTGCGGTTATGAACAATGACAAGCTTCACCTTGCCGAATCAGTCGGTCTTGCCCTGCCCGAAACCGAGGCAAAGATTATTGACCCCGACCCGCAGACAGGCGTTGGCGAGCTTTGCGTAAAGGGTAAAATGGTTATGCTCGGCTACTACAAAAACCAACAGGCAACCGATGAGGTTCTCGACAGCGACGGTTTCCTCCACACGGGCGACCTTGCAAGGCTTGACGAAAAGGGCCGTTTCTATATCAGCGGCAGAATCAAGAACGTTATCGTTACCGAAAACGGCAAGAACATTTACCCCGAGGAGCTTGAATACCACCTTACACTCAACTCCGTCGTTAACGAGGCAATGGTTTACGCCGACACCAACACAAAGGGCGAAACCATAGTCAAGGCTTCCATCTTCCCCGATGATGAAGAGGTCAGAGCAGTTCTCGGCAAGGATGATTATACCGAAGACGACCTGCAGACCCTGTTCAAAGAGGTTGTCAAGGAAGTCAACAGAAAGCTTCCGCAGTACAAGCACATCAAGGGCTTCACCCTGCGCCGTAAGGAATTCCTTAAGAGCGCCTCAAAGAAAATCCTCCGCTTCAAGGAAGAAAACTTCACCGACGGAACAGAATAATAAACAATCAAAGTCATCTCTCTTATCGGGAGATGACTTTTTTGAAAAATAATGTAAATTTTTTTGAAATAACTATTGACAAAACGAAAAGGTTATAATATAATAAACAAGCTTTGTGGCGGCATAGCTCAGTTGGCTAGAGCATTCGGTTCATACCCGGAGTGTCGTAGGTTCAAGTCCCACTGCCGCTACCACAAACAGCCGAGAGTTTTTCTCGGCTCATATGGCCCGGTGGTCAAGCGGTCAAGACACCGCCCTTTCACGGCGGTAACACGAGTTCGATTCTCGTCCGGGTCACCACAAAAAAGAGTACACTTTTGTGTGCTCTTTTTTTATGTTTTTTGAGGATGGATCAGGCAGATTTTTTCAAAGAAAAAAGCACCGACAAGTCGGTGCTCTGGAGCGGAAGACGGGAATCGAACCCGCACTATCTGCTTGGGAAGCAGAAGTTCTGCCACTAAACTACTCCCGCAATTTACCTGATTCTAACATATCCGTTTTGCAAAAGCAATCGTTTTATGTCATTTTATACTTTTTGAAAAGCAACATAAAACGTGATTTTGAGCTTGGTTGCCGTTTCAATAAACCAAGGACCCATCAACAGCAGTTGACGGGTCCCTTTTTGTTTCATTGTTCAGCCTTGCTTTTTTTCTGCTTTATTGCCCAGCGGATTATAAAAACAACCGCAACAACGGGCACTATGCAAAGCACGGCCTTGAGCAAAAGCTCCATCGGAAAAATTTCGTAAATCCTGTCACCGACAAGGGTGAAGGCTATAACTCTGGGTGCGATACCAAGCACGGAAATGAGCATATAGCGCACAAACGGCAGTTTGATTGAGCCAAGGAAAAGGCTTGCAAAATCGATGGGAAAAACGGGCAATAAGCGGATTACGAAGAGGGACGAGAACTTTGACTTGTCCTGCATATTAAGCAGTTTTTCGCCGCCTTTTGCCTTCTTTATCAGCTTGTTTACATATTCGCCGCCGAGCGCTCTGCCAAGCCAGTATGTAACGCCTACCTCAAGTGCTATTCCGCCGATGCTTATAAACAGCGCTGTTGACAAATCAAACGCCATACCGACAGAAACGTAAATGAGCATTGCGGGAATAACAAAGGTGAAGCCCTTGAGCACGAATATGCCCATACCGACGGCAATTGCCGCCGCTTCACCCGGCGCAGCATCAACTATCGCCCGCACATCTATATTCACAAGGCGGTCATAATTGAGCAACACGGCGGTAAAAAGTGCCGCCAGCACGCCAAGCCGCAACACAAGCGGCAGAACTTCTTTTTTGAAAAAGTTTCCGTTCAAAGCACGTATTTCCGTTTCTTATTATTTCAAGCCGTTGGCTTCCATTATGGCAAAGTCTTCCGCGTCAACATCACCGTCGCCGTCGGCATCCGCCGCGTTGGACTGTGCCACGCCGAGCTCTTCCTCGGTAAGCATACCGCTTGCAACAAGACCTGCGATAAACGCATCCTCACCGTCGAGCTTGTAGTTACCGTCAACATCCTGCTTTACGCTGACAACTAGTGTGTTGGTTGTTTTGCCGTCGCTGACCTTGATTTTGCAAAGGGTTGTCAGCTTAGCCGAAGCGGAAAGTGCCGCGCCTGTTGCGCTGAAATACTTGGTTGTGAGCGAAGCGAAGTTCTTGGTTATATCGCTTTGAACCATATTTTCAATGCTTGTTGAGCAAAGCACATGGTTAACACCGTCGGGCAGTACGGGAAGCACCTCTGCAGGCACCGTAATCTTTTTTGCGATGTGCAGTTCGCCGCCGTTTGCGGTGCTGCGCACAGAGTTGAGGCCATAGCCGACGGAAATATTACCGACAAGTGAATTTACACTAAGCTCTATTTCGCCGCTGTAAATCACAAGGGCATCATTAACCTCAAATGTTACGGTTGCTACATTACCGGAAGCACTCATAAGCTCCTCGCTGATAACAGCGAAGAAAACCTGACCGTTGCCGTATTCTGTGTTGGAGGCAAAGTACTCGCTTGAAGCCTCACCCCTTGTAACACTCACGGGAGTGAGCACAGCAGGGTCGTATTCAAGCAGGAATTCGCCTGCGCAATAGCCTCTGTTCTCGTTTACGTTTACCTCAACGCTGATTGTATCGCCGGGAACAACCTGATAAAGGTCGCTTACGGTGAATTCGGGCAGGCTTGCGGCATTTGCCGTAATGCCGAGGCAAAGGCAGGAAAGAGCCGTTATTGTGCCGAGAATACAGGCACAAATTTTAATCGCTCTGTTTTTCATAGGTTAATCTTCCTCTCGGAAAGGTTGTTAGGATAACTCCGAACCTGTTTTTAGAAAAGGTTGAAGAATGAAAGGAGAATTCTGTTAAACAGAATACCGAAAATCTTGCTGAAAATGTTGAGTTCGATATCGCTGTTTTCCATTGCTTCCTGTGCAAGGAGAATAACCTCGGAGCCGTACTCTGTTTCGCCCTCGTGGAGAGTGATAACACGTGCACCTCTGTTGTAATCCTGGCCGTAGGAGTGGAAGGTACAACCGGGTGTGTTGACAATGTCAACGCCCTGGTATTCTATTGTAAAGGTATTGATGTGGTCGTGACCGGAGAAGGTTGCAACAACGCCCTGCTCAACCATAGCCTCAAACTGTCTTGAATCCTCAACACCGGGGCAGGGAGCTTCAAGCATGAAACCGTCCTTGATAACGGAGAGGTCTGCCATTGTCAGGTCATATTCCTTACCGTTGACAAATCTGCTGTCAAGGCTGATAGCAACCTCTGACTTCTCCTTGTAGAGAGCCTCGTAAACTTCACCGACAATGATGTGCTGGAAAGCCATTGAGGGAATAACCTTGCCGCCGTTTGCAATTGTGTATGCGCTGTTTATGGTTTCAAACCACTTTACCTGGTCTTCCCAGACGCACTCGTAACCGCCGTTACCGTTTGCATCTGTATAACCGCTTGTACCGGAGTCGAACATATAAAGGTTATAAGCAACCTTGAGAGCGTTCTTGGAAGAGAAGATGGGAAGGTTGTGTGTGCCTACACCGCTGAGAGCGGGAACAGCATCGTCAGCAAGGCAGTACTTGCCGCCGGCCTTCTTGTAGTAGCCGAGAAGCACATCGTTTGAACCTCTGTCGCCTTCACGGTCGTGGTTACCGAAAACAAGTGTGAAGTATGTTTCGTTCTCAACAAAAATGTTGGCAATCTCTGCGATAGCTTTTTCAACATTTCCTGTATCATCAACACAGTTGTCACCGCCGAGAACTACAAGGTCGGGGTCATACTTGTCGAGTGTATGGTTGATGAACTGAACCATTGTTTTGTTTGCAGGATATACGTCCTGACAGTCTGTGATGTGGAGAATTGTGAAATCGCCGTTCTCGTCAAAACGGAGAATGGGGCTGTCCTCTGCCGAAGCCATAACGCTGCAAGTAAACAGCATAACAACAGCAAGAACAAGTGCTAATGCTTTTTTCATAGGTGTAAACTTCCTTTCATTACGATATTTAGAATTATGATACCATATATATATAAATTTTTCAAGTAAAATTAACAGTTGTATGTAAAAGTAAAATAACAGCCCTGCGTTTAAGCAAGGCTGTTATTTTATCTGGTGGAGATGGCGGTAATCGAAACCGCGTCCGAAAACCCATTACCACAACTTTCTACGAGTGTATCCGCTCTTTTGGGATTCCCCTCGGGTAACGCCGTAACGGCAGGCTTTACCCTACGGTAGCCTTTTGTTCATGGCACCGTACAAGGCTAATCCGATGCGCACGTTCACCGCTAATCGACGCCGTTATCCGGGCCGCGGTGCTCCCGGTAACGACGGCTGCTAAAAGTTAAGCAGCTTTAAGAGTTAATTCGTTGTCGTTTATTTTTAATAAACTGCGGCTTTTAAAGCGGTTCCGCACCGCTACTCGCTTATCATGACTCTGAATCCCCGTCGAAATCCTTTCATCCCCGAATATATAATTTTAATTTCAGATTACGAATTCCGAAGTGACATATTTCTTTCAATATCGCGCTGTGCGTCTTTTTTGGCGGCAACTTCGCGCTTATCGTAGAGCTTCTTACCCTTGCACAGGCCGATTTTGAGCTTTGCTCTGCCCTTTACAAAATAGAGCGAGAGCGGAACAATTGCATAGCCCTGCTGCTTCATCAGACCGAAAAGGCGGTTGATTTCATGCTTGTGCATCAATAATCTGCGCACGCGAAGCGGGTCACGGTTGAAGATATTGCCGTGCTCGTAGGGGCTGATGTGCATACCGTTGACGAAAATTTCGCCTTCCTTGATTGAGCACCAGGAATCCTTGAGATTGACCCTGCCCTGACGGATGGATTTGACCTCCGTACCGAAAAGCTCAATACCTGCCTCTGCCTCTTCAATGACAAAGTAGTCGTGATAGGCTTTCTTATTCTGTGCAACTGTTTTTCCGTTCTGATTTTCCAAAAGCCTCTCACCTCACTTTTACCGCTTTTGCAAAGTTTATTTTAACATATTTGTCGGCTTTGTCAAGGAAAACTCAACGACAAATTATTACCTGATAACTTGCACATTATGTAAAAATATTATAACCAAAAAAGTTAACGCAGGACAGTCAGACGGCTATCCTGCGTTTTGTTATTTAATTCCTGATTCCGAAATTATATTCTTGCTACACCGGATTTACGGGCAGCCTCTGCTACTGCAGCAGCAACAGCATCCTTGACTCTGGGGTCAAATGCCTTGGGCAGGATATAGTCTGCGGAAAGTTCTTCATCCGTGATGAGGTTTGCAAGAGCGTTTGCAGCGGCAACCTTCATTTCCTCGTTGATATCGCTTGCTCTTACATCGAGAGCGCCGCGGAAGATACCGGGGAAGGCAAGAACGTTGTTAACCTGATTCGGGAAATCGCTTCTGCCTGTGCAGACAACGGCTGCACCTGCCTCACGGGCAAGGTCGGGCATAATTTCGGGCGTGGGGTTAGCCATAGCCATAACTACAGGCTTGTCTGCCATAGCCTTGATCATTTCGGGTGTTACAACGTTGGGTGCGGAAACGCCGACGAATACGTCTGCGCCCTTGAGAGCATCTGCAAGAGTGCCGCTGATTTTGTCGTT
This sequence comes from Acutalibacteraceae bacterium, assembly GCA_045650165.1. GTDB lineage: Bacteria > Bacillota > Clostridia > Oscillospirales > Acutalibacteraceae > UBA8612. Next base: position 10,412 of record JAZRQW010000023.1, read on the forward strand.
GTTTGTGTATTCAAGAATTTCGTGACGGGGCTCGTCAATATCGTCCTTTGTGGCAATGATACCCTTCTTGTCACACATAATGATGTTCTTGACACCCATCCACTTGAAGAGCTTGGAAATTGCAACGCCTGCAGCACCTGCGCCGTTAAATACAACGGTTACGTCCTTGATTTCCTTGCCGACAATCTTGAGTGCGTTGATAAGAGCAGCGGAGCAGACAACGGCTGTACCGTGCTGGTCGTCGTGGAAAATCGGAATATCGCAGATTCCCTTGAGTCTGCGTTCAATTTCAAAACAACGGGGTGCGCCGATATCCTCAAGGTTGACACCGCCGAAGCTGCCTGCAAGCAGAGAAACTGTTCTTACGATTTCGTCAACATCCTTGGAGCGGATGCAAAGCGGAATAGCGTCAACATCGCCGAATTCCTTGAAGAGGACACACTTACCCTCCATAACGGGCATACCTGCCTCGGGGCCGATATCACCAAGGCCGAGTACGGCTGTACCGTCTGTTATAACGGCAACTGTGTTCCAACGGCGTGTGAGCTCGTAGCTTTTGTTTATATCTTTCTGAATTTCGAGGCAGGGCTGTGCAACACCGGGTGTATAGGCAAGGGAAAGCGACTCCTTGTCCTGTACCTTTGCGCGTGCGGTAACCTCTACCTTGCCCTTCCACTCATAGTGAAGGCGCAGTGATTCCTTTGCGTAATCCATTTTTATCGTCCTTTGCTGTAATTATAAATTATTCTTCCCACGGGAACTTGTACTGTGTCAGACCGAGGTCGTCACGGACCTGGCAGAATTCCTTCTGTACAGACTCGTTAATCGGCACACCGGAATCCTTACGCTCCTGCCATACGAGCCACTCTTTTTCACCTGCGGTGTAGATGTGGTCGTGACCGGGCTGCTTCTTGGAAGCACGGACTGCACGGATGATATCGCCTGCCTTCTTGCGGCAGAGGTCTTCGCCGAGGAAGTGGTTTGTATCAATTGCGATGAAGAAGTGACCGAGGTGATAGGGACGGGCGTTGCCGTTTTCGTCCTTACCGTCAAGGTCCTTGCCGTACCAACCATCCTGAAGGACTGCGGAAAGAAGCTCAACTACCATAGCGTAGCCGTAGCCCTTGTAACCGCCGAGCTCTTCGCCGATACCGCCGAGGGTTGTGAGGGCAGCTGTACCGTTACGGATTTTCTTGAGTGCTACGCCTGCATCGCCGTCAACGGGGTTGCCGTCGATGTCGATGATTGTGCCGGGGTGAACATCCTCGCCGATTCTCTCGTAGTATTCAACCTTACCGTTCTGTGTGATTGAGGAAGCACAGTCAATAAGGAAATCGAACTCTTCGTCTGTGGGAATACCGATGGTCAGGGGGTTTGTGCCGAACATACCCTCAACACCGAAGGTAGGAGCAACGGAGGGACGGGCGTTTGTGCCTGTGATACCGATACAGCCTTCCTTACAAGCCATTGTGGGGTAGTAGCCGGCAATACCGTAGTGGCAGGAGTTGCGGACAACAACCATACCCATACCGTGCTGCTTTGCCTTTTCAATAGCCATTTTCATCGACTTATATCCGATAACCTGACCCATACCGTGGTGACCGTCAACAACTGCTGTTGTGGGGGTCTCCTTAACAATTTCAAAGTTTGTTACAGCCTGCTGGATGCCTGCCTTGATTCTGTCGATGTAGATGGGCTTGAAGCGATTGCAGCCGTGGGACTCGATGCCGCGTCTGTCCGACTCGAGAAGGATATCGACTACCATCTCAACCTCATCTGCAGGAACGCCGACACCCATAAAAGCATCAGCTACAAAATCGTGCAGGGTTTTCCAATCAAGAACTACCTTTGCCATTTTATTCTCTCCTTATATAAAGTTTAAATTATTTCTTGTTTATTCTTCGTCATCGGGGGTTTCCCAATTCTTTGCTCTTTCAACAGCTCGCTTCCAGCCCTTATAAAGCTTGTCGCGCTGAGCCATATCCATTTTCGGTTCAAATTCCGTGTCAACCTCGCGGTTGTTTTCGATATCCGCCATATCCTCCCAATAGCCTACACAAAGGCCTGCAAGGTAAGCAGCACCGAGTGCCGTTGTTTCGACGGTTTTCGGGCGGTTGACTTTTGTGCGAATCATATCCGCCTGAATCTGCATCATAATATCGCTGACGGAAGCACCGCCGTCAACACGCAGTTCGCTCAGCTCAATGCCCGAATCGGCAGACATAGCCTCAAGCAGATCCGTCATCTGATAAGTGATGCTTTCAAGCACAGCACGGCAGAAATGTGCGCGGTTGACGCCACGGGTAAGGCCGACGATACAGCCTCTTGCATACATATCCCAATACGGTGCGCCAAGACCCGTGAAAGCGGGCACAAGGTAAATACCGTTTGCGTCTTCAACGGTTTCTGCAAGCTCATCGCAACGGCGTGCGGTATCAACCATATGAAGCTCATCACGAAGCCACTTGATAACCGAGCCGGCGTTGAAGGCAGAACCTTCAAGAGCGTATTCAACCTTGTCACCTATACCCCAGGCAACGCCGGAAAGCAGATTGCTCTTTGAATGGACACGCTTTTCGCCCGTATTCATCAGCAGGAAACAGCCCGTGCCGTAGGTGTTCTTTGCCTGACCCGGCTTGAAACAGCCCTGACCGAACAAAGCGGCAGGCTGGTCACCGATTGCACCGCAGATAGGAACACCTGCAAGCGCTTCCAGACCGAGTATGCCGGGCGCAACGTCGCCATAGTGAAGGCTTGAAGGCACAGCCTTGGGAAGTATCGACATTGGTATTCCCAGTTTTTCGCAGAGATATTCGTCCCAACAGAGTCTGTCAACATCGAAAAGCATTGTACGGCAGGCGTTGGAATAATCCGTAACGTGTGCCTTGCCGCCCGTAAGATTCCAGATAAGCCAGGTTTCAACCGTACCGAAGAGGAGCTTTCCCTCATCCGCCAACTGCTTTGCGGCAGGGACATTGTCTAAAATCCACTTTATTTTCGTGCCCGAAAAGTAGGCATCAATCAGCAGACCTGTGTGGTCCTTGATATATTCGTCCAGACCCTCCGCCTTGAGCTTTTCACAATAATCAGCCGTACGGCGGCACTGCCAGACGATGGCGTTGTAAACGGGCTTGCCCGTTGTTTTGTCCCAGAGGATTGTTGTTTCACGCTGGTTTGTTATACCGATTGAGGCAATTTCCTCGGGTTTTACCTGACCCTTTGCAAAAAGGGAGGTTATCGAGTGAAACTGGCTGTAGAGTATTTCCATCGGGTCGTGCTCTACCCAGCCCGCCTGCGGATAAATCTGCGCAAATTCGTTCTGTGCGCTTGCGGCAATTCTGCCTTTTTTGTCAAAGGCTATTGCGCGCGAGGATGTTGTGCCCTGGTCGAGAGCAAGAATATACTTCGCCATATCTGCCATCCTTTCGGTTGTTGTTTTACCACACTTTATAATACTACAATTATGCCCCACAGTCAATGCGAACAGCATTAAATTATGCGTTAATGCGAATAAAAAACAGCGAAAATCCGACGTGCGGATAATCGCTGTTTTGGTAATTTGTAATTAAGAAATAAAGGTTACGCTACCTCGTCGTAGAACACGTCAAGTATAATCTCGTATGCCGCAGAGGTATCCATAATAAATTCCGTGTACTTGTCGCCCATCACCATTTTACCGGGCACGGAATAGGTGTTTATCTCGTTAACACCCTTGGTCATAAGCGTTGTTGCAAGGTAGGTGACATTGTCAAGACCTACGTTTGTGCAGCTGTAACGGTTTGCCGTCTTGTAAAGCCTTGAAATAACGGAAAAGTCTTTGACTGCGGCGTTTGCAGCCTTAGATGCAAATGCCTTGATATAAGCGACCTGCCTTTCCATTCTGCGAAGGCTGGCGTTTGTGTCGTTACTTCTTGTGCGGACAAACTCAAGCGCTGACCTGCCGTAAAGGGTCGTCCTCTGTCCTGCTGTGAAACTGCCGACGGTTTCGTTAGAAACCACGGTTACACCGCCGACGGCATCGTTGAGCGGGCCTATACCGTCCATATCAAGGGAAACATAGGAATTTACGGGCATACCGAAGAGCACACGCTGAATTGAGGCAACAGTATTTTTACAGCTTGTATGCTTACCGTCGCCGTAAGCGTAAGCAAGGCAAAGCTGTTCACGGCCATTGCCGACATATTCGCCGTCAACAGTATAAAGGTCTATGTCAACCATAATATCACGGGGAATGGCAATGACAGAAACCTCACCCTTTGCGGTATCAATCGCAAGCACCATATTCGTGTCGGACTGACCGCCCGTGCCGATAATATTGCCGTTTGTGCCAAGGCTTTCCTTGTCTATACCAAGGCAGGCAATGGAGGTGATATTTTCGTTGAGGCGGTATTTTTTGCCGTTGTAAACAACCGTTTTACCGTCATTTTCAACCACAGCCTCTTCAACGGACTGAATTGTTACATCCTCATAAGAAACCATTTGCTTGCCCTTATACTGCAAATAGAAGAATGAGCCTGCGGCAATACCGACAAGCAGGAACATTATCAGAAGAAGCACGAGCAGAACTTTCAATCCCTTGTTTTTCTTCTTTTTACTTTTTTGCGGCTTTTCACCCGGAACATACTCTTTGAAAGCATCATCAGGGTTGTAATTGCCCACGTTTTCTATACTGAGCTTGATTTCCTTATCGGAATCGTATTTGTTCTTTTTACTGTTCAATCGGGACATCGCTTACCAACACTCCGTTTACCAAAAATCTTGAACTCTTGTCGTTTGACATGCAAGTGCTGAGCACCACAAGCTTGCTGTTTTCATCAAGCGTTACGCCCTTGCGTACATTGCGCAGGGTCGAAACAGGGTTGAGAACATAATCCTGATAATTCTTCAGCACCTCGGGGTCTGAAAAATCAAAGGCGTTCATAATGTGGCGGTTATCGTATTTGTACGCCGAAACAATGTGATAGGTCAGCACACGGTCCGTCGTATAAATATAGAAAACATCATGTGTGTCAAAAAATTCGGGGTCTTCAAAATAGTGGAGAGATGTGAACATAGTCGTGCTTCGCATATTATGGCCGTAAACAACGGTTACCGGGTCGCTGAAATCGAGCGCATTGCACGACTGGGTGTAAATCATACCCGCAAAGAGGTATTTTTTGTAGATAGAGCGGTGGAGATAGTAGTTGTCATCAACCTTGCTCTGTGCCATCGGGTAATCAACATAGGTGCCGGGAATACGAATCCACGCATAAACGTCGCTGTTGATTTCCTGCAGGGCAGGCAGGTCAATCGGGCTTGTGCCAACGGCAGGACTGCCCGGCTCAACCTTTGTTACACCCTCCTGCTGCTCGGGGTTGACCATTGCAATATCCTCAATTTCGCCGTAGCTTTGTTCAGCCGTGAAATGCTGGAACAATAGCACGCCGATATAACCAAGGCAACACAGTATTGCCGCAACAAGCAACAGCACGGCAACAACAGTTGACTTGCTCTTTTTCTTCTTCTCGGGCTCGTTTTCGCTGATTACGCTGTAGCCCTTGTTGGAATTGTTTTCCATTTTGCTTCCTTCCTTATAAATCTCTTTGGCTGGAGCAATGAATTATCGGCTGCCCCAAAAATAAAAGCCCCGGTTGAACAGAACAACGGGGCTTTGTTTGCTATTAAAGCTACAGAATTATTCTGTTACCTTTTTCTTGCTTGTGTAAACGCCTGCAGCGGAAAGAACAAGAACTACAGCAGCGGCTGCGCTTGCCTTGCCGAGAGTCTGAGCAACACCTGTGTCGGGAGAAGTGGGGTTAGTGTCGGACTCGACGGGCTTTGTTGTTTCAGCAACCTTTGTTGTTGTCTCGTCAACATCTGCCTTCTGTGTTGTGGGAGCAGTTGTGGGCTTGTCGATGGGCTTTGCCTGTGTTGTGGGAGCAACAGTTGTGGGAGCCTTTGTTGTTTCGATATGCTCGATTGTGGGAGCAACCGGGCTTACTGCTGCGAGAGCAACGGATGCAGTTGCAAAAACGAATGCAAGTGCAAGAAGAACTACGCATATTTTTTTCATAAGTAATACACCAAACCTTTCATAATTTGCGAAATAGGATACTAACCTATAATACAAAAAGAATTATATCACAAGTGTTTTTTCGTGTCAACAACTAAATTTTATCTTGTTACCTTTTTAATCCACTTATATCTGTTTACCTTTACCGCGGCAACGGCGCACTTGAGCACCTGGTCTGCCTTAAGGCAGGCAAAGGTGACGGCAGGCGGAAATTTAAACACAAACGCCGACAGAACAGACACGGGAAGCACTATGCCCCACATAAATATAAGGTCGTTTTTGAAAACAAAATCCGTTTCGCCGCCGCTTGCAACAATACCGCCGAGCACGGGTGCTTCGTACGCCGTGCCGACAAGCGTTACACAGAGAATCGTGATAAACGTTGACGCGAGCGCACGAGTGTCTCCGCTTACATCGTAAAGCGAAATAAAGGCGTTTTTGAATACAAACAGCAACAGACCCGAGGCAACGCCTATAATCAGGAAAAGCACCTGCAGGGTTTTGGAATATTTCTTTACATCCTCAATCCTGTTTTCACCCACGGTTTTACCGATGATAACGCCCGCCACACTGCTGCCTGCGTAGGCGACAACGCTCATGATGCCGTAAACGGCACTTGAAATGCTGTTTGCGCTGAGCACAGTTTCAGACCCGAGATGACCTAAAATTGCACCCTGCACGGTCATTGCTATACCCCAGCTTCCTGCCGAAAGCACAAGCGGACAACCGTATTTTATGTAATCTTTTATGTAATTCTTTTCTAATTTTACAAGGTCGGAAATTTTAAGCTTTACATTTTTGTCAGCAACAAAAACATAAACCGCCACAACCGCAAACTCGACCACTCTTGAAATAAGCGTTGCAATTGCCGCGCCTCTTATGCCGAGCATAGGGAAACCGAATTTGCCGTAGATAAGCACATAGTTGAGAATAACATTCACAAAAAGTGCAACAACGGAAACACCAAAGCCGATTTTAACCTTTTCAACACTGCGCATAAGTGCAAGCAGAAGCTGTGAAAAGACAAAGGGCATATACGAGAAACTGACTATAAACAGGTACGGCTTTGCTTCCTCAACTACCGCCATCTGGTCGGTCAGCAGGGTGAGCACGCCGTGAGGCGCAAGCTGAACGGCAAGAAAAATCGCCGCGCCGAGCAGAGCACCCACACAAAGCGCCACGGAGAACACACGCCTTATGGGCTGAGTGCGTTTTGTGCCCCAATACTGCGCAGACAGCACAGTCAGTCCGTTTGAAGTGCCGAGCGCCACCATCTGCAGCATGAACTGAATCTGGTTGACAACCGCAACCGCACTCAACGAAAGCTCGCTGTAACCGCCTATCATAACATTATCCGCAAGGTTTACCGCGTAGACGATAATGTTCTGCATTGCAATGGTGAAAACCATTGAAAAAAAGGTTTTGTAAAAGCCTTTATCCCTGACAAAAACAGCCATAAAAGTAACCCCTTACTTTCTTTCGTTGCGGGCATCAACAACATCGTCTGCTATGCGGTTGAGCCTTGAATCCTCACGCTCAACGCCATAGTCCTTACCCGTCTGAACAAGTCTGTCGGTGAGCATTTCACCACGCAGAGCTTCAATATAGCTTGTTCTGTAGCTGCTGTAACGGCTGTTTTCACCCTTTTTGGCGTCTGCCCTTACAACAAGGAAAATATATTCTGTTGTTTCAATAACTGCAGGCTCGTCGTATTCAAGCTCAGCCACCTTTTCAAGGAAGCCCTCGGGATACGCCGTGCTTGAAACGGCAACAAAGTTCGGCTCGACAGCATTGCCGCCGTTAACCTCGGCAAGCTCTGCGCCGTTGACAAGCTTCTGTCGCTTTAATTCAAACTCGGCTCTTAAATCCGTCTTTGCCTGCTCGGTGAGATCAACTGTGTCGCCGTTTTCATCTACTGTTGTAAAATAGCCGTTAACGGCATAGAACTCAACATAAGTCAGGTCGAAATAATATTCTATTTCTTCTTCGCTGACCTCGTATTCGCTACCCTCGCCGAAATAGTAAAGGAGAAGAGCCTTGCGCATATACTCAGCCTGCTTTATTTTGTGAACGGTCTGCTTGCTGATGCCTGCTGCGGTGTAATACTCGGAATAAAGTGTCCAAATATCCTCGGTGTCGTCCGCTATTCCCTTTTTGTCGTCAACCGAAAGCCTGAGGTTGAGCTGGGAAAACAGCGTGAGAGCTCCGACATACTCACAGCACTTGTCCACCGCCGCATCAACAATTGCGTCAGTGTCAAGAAGGTCGCCGCCCTCGCTTTCGGTTGCGGCGTAGACCCCGTCAAAATAATATGCAAAAATTTCGCTGTCTACCTTTGCCTCACCTATTGTGAGAACATTTTTTCCCGCGGCGGAACAACCCGTAAAGGCTGTCGCAGCAAGGACAAGGCAGAGACTTATGCATAAAAACTTTTTCATAAAAAAGATTTCCCTTAAACTAAAAATGCTTGTGTTCTTTTTACTGACCAAGCTTCTCCTGTTCTTTTTTACCGAGCTCGTTTGTGTTTATGTTGTTTCTGTAAACAACAAAGCGGCAGAAAAGGAACTCCGTTGTAAGGTTGAGAAGCATCGTCAGCGCAAGAACTATATACTCGTTCCACTCTGCGGTAGAGGCAAAGGTTGCGTCAAGCCACGCCTTGAGCACATCGCCGCCCCAGGTTGAAAGAGGCGTGAAAACGCAGTAGTAGCCTGCCACTTTAAGCATAGCAAGCGGAACGTTAGCTGCCGATTTAAATGTGAATTTGCGGTTTACCGTGAAATTGAAAAGCACGGACAAAACAAGAGCAGGCAGGTATGCCTTCCAATAATCGAGCTTTAAAACCTCGTTGAGAAGTGTGAAAGAAACCGTCTGAATAATACCTGCGCCTGTGGAAAAAATAACAAACTTAACTGTCTGGACTATGTTCTGCTTTTTTGTAAGTTTCTGTGCCAAAACAAATCATCCTTTTTGTTTTACAGGAGAGGGAAAACCCTCTCCTGTAATAAAATTAAAGTGTGAATTAATCGTTTTCTTCCTGTGCGGCCTTGATAACCTCGTCGGGCAGGGCTTCGCCGTGCTTGACAACGAGGATGCAAAGAAGGCTGAGAACAAACATGATGGGGCTGTAATAGAAAAGGGACATATATGTGCCGGAAAGCATACGGACAACACCGTAAACGATGGGGGAAGCAATCTGTGCGGAGAAGGTTGCTGTGTAGTAGTAGCCTGTGAAAGTACCGACCTTATCGTTACCGCCGATTTCAAGAACAAGGGGAAGGGTGTTGACGGTGATGAACATATTTGCAAAACCGCCGAGAACAAGAACTGCCCATACAACTGCATTGGTGCGTGTTACAAGGTAGAGAACAAAGGCAGCCATAAATACGGCAAGGCCGATAAGGATGGTCTTCTTTCTGCCTATCTTCTTGCCCAGCCAGCCTGCGGGAATTGCAGCTATTGCGGAGCAGACAGCGAAGATTGTTGTCATAATTGTGGCTTCTGCTGTTGTCTTGCCGAGAATCTCTGCAGCAAACAGAGCAAAGAAGGTTGTGATAGCGTTAGTACCGCAGAAGAGGAAGAACAGACCGCCGAGCATAAAGACAAGGCTTCTTCTCTCTGCACCGGAAAGCTTCTGGGCCTTTCTTGCAGCCTTTTCAGCCTTCCTGGCCTCTTTTTCTGCCTTTGCACGTGCGGCAGCATCAGCTGCTCTGTTCTGTGCGGCGGTAACTTCAAGCTTGCTTGAAGGCTCTTTGACACAGAAGAGAATAACAAGCATACCGATAACCATAACGATTGAACCGGTGAGGAAAACATAGGGGAAGGCAATCTGCTCATTTTCGGCAGTAACCTCAATACCCGTAAAGATCTTATAGATAACGCCTACGATAGTACCTGCGAACATACCGACAGCTGAGCCGATACCGCCCATAAGGTTGATGATGGCGTTACCCTCACTGCGCATTGCAGGCGGAGTGAGTGCAGGCATAAGCGCAACAACAGGTGCTCTCCAAAGGGACATAGAGAAAACAAAGAGGATGATGAAGAGCATTGTGAGCGGAAGGGAGTTGCTCAGAGCAACCCACGGAATAACGCCGAAGAGGAAGGCGGAAACGGGTGCACCGAAAACGATGAATGGACGGCGCTTGCCGAGCTTTGAGTGGCAGTTATCGGAGAGCTTACCGAAGGCAGGCTGGAAGATAACGCCGAAGATATTGTCAAAGGTCATTATAATACCGATGAACAGCGGAACAAGTGTTATACCGCCGCCAACAAGGTTGACATCCTCACCCTGTGCCTCAGCAAATTTTGCAAGCACGGGGAAAGCCTCATTGAGCTTCATACTCCAGCTTGTGATGGTTGCCGATTCGGTGAGAAGACGGTTGAGAATCTTTGTGATATAGGGATCGTAAATTGCCCAGGCTATTGAGCTTGCCATAAAGCCGAAGCCTGTGAGGATGGTACGCTTACGGCTGAATTTACCGCCGGGCGCACAGAAAAAGTCGTTTGCCATGGTCTTTTCTCCTTTGCTTTTATATGTTTTGCTTAAAGCAAATCAATACTTAATTGAGGAAGCCTTCGATTATTACTTCTTCAGCTTCGTCGGGTGTAAGGCCGAGTGTGCAGAGCTTTGTGAGCTGGTCGGAGTTGATTTTGCCGATAGCCGCCTCGTGGACAATCTGTGCATCGGGGTGGTTTGCGGCAATTTCGGGAATGGAGCGGATTTTTGCGCTGTCCATAATAATGGAGTCGCATTGCACGTGTGCACGGCAACGGTTGTTACCGACCGCTCTGGGGTAGAATATCTGCTCGGATGTGTCCTTTGCAACAGAACGAGAAATAATCTGCGCGGAAGCATCCTCACCGTCAAGCTCAATAACCATATCGCTTCGTGCATACTGTGCACCGTGGGTCATAAGTCTTTCGGTTATTACGAGCTTTGCGTTTTTGCCGAGATGTGCCGTGCTTGTGCGTGCCGTGGAATCGACACCCTTAATCTGCACGGTTTCCATTTCGCATTCGGCGCCCTCTTCCATATAGACCTCGGTTACGGGGTTGAGCACTCTTGCGCCCGTGCCCTCACCATCACCGTAGTGCTTTTCAACATAAGTCACTTTGGCGTTTTTGCCGATAAAGAAGCGGTGTATGCCCTCGTGCTTGCTGTCGCAGTTGCCGTCGTTATGAATTCCGCAGCCTGCAACAATCCTGACTTCGGCACCCTCGCCGATATAGAAATCATTATAAACTCTGTCGCTCACGCCCGATTCGGTTACGATAACGGGAATGTGGACATTGTCTGCCTTTGAGAAGGGCTTAACTTTTATATCTATGCCCTGCTTGTCTGTTTTAGACTCAATTGTAACGGTTTCGGTGGACGACCTTGCCACACCGCCGCCGTTTTTGCGGATATTGAAAGCGCCCGTTTCGGGGATGCCGCTCATATCGGCAATTGCAGAGAGAAGGTTTTTTTCTATATAATCAAACATTTCACTTACCTCCTCTGAAACCGCAGTCCGCACTCAGCTCTTTCATAAGATTCGGGAAAATCTCATCCTTCGGGCCGAGGTTTTTGAGCGTGCCGTTTGCGATAACCGCGATGTTATCCGCAAGCTGCATAATACGCTCCTGGTGCGAGATTATAATTACGCTGTCGTGCCTGCGGCGGCTGAGGGTTTTGAAGGTGTCGACAAGCATTGCAAAGCTCCACAGGTCAATGCCTGCCTCGGGCTCGTCAAAAATAGCGAGCTTAAGCTCTCTTGCCATAAGCGAAGCAATTTCAATTCGTTTTACCTCACCGCCCGAAAGGGAAGCGTCAATTTCACGGTTGAGATAGTCTTTTGAGCAAAGACCGACATTCGTAAGATACGAGCAGCACTCGTCCTCGGGAAGCGCGCTGCCTGCGGCAAGCTCGAGAAGCCTGCGCACGGTGAGACCTTTAAATCTGGGCGGCTGCTGGAAAGCGTAGCCCACGCCAAGTCTTGCTCTTTCGGTTACGGACAGACCCGTTATGTCCTGCCCGTTGAGGAGTATCTGACCGCCCGTGGGCTGCTCGATACCCATAATCAGCCTTGCCAGCGTGGATTTACCGCCGCCGTTGGGGCCTGTTACTACAAGAAATTCGCCGTCGTTGACAGTTAAAGAAACATCGTTGATTATATCAAGTCCGTCCTTACCGCCGACGGTGAAGGAAACATTTTTGAGTTCTAACATCTGTATTTTTGCCTTTCTTATTTTGCGTAGTGTCTTACATAAGCCGAAATGAAAATCGGGCTCATATCCATTGCGTGGATAAACGCACCGTCCTCGGTTTTGAGAATGGTCAGTCCCTCGCCCTCACTGCCTTCGAAAAGGTTACGGTCAAAGAGCTTGTCCGCCTGACCGCTCGCAAGGTCAACGGTGAAAAGAGCCTGCGTTGAATCGTTTGTTGCAAGGTAGAGCACACCGCCGTTAACCTCTCCGCCCTGAATTTTGTGAATGTTGAAATCGGGGTCGGCGTTGACAAGCGCAATCGGCTCAAGGTATTTTTCGGTGCTTGTGTCGTAGCACATAATCTCGGTGGAATTATCTCTTGCGGCACAGTATATTATACCCGTTTCGGGGTTAACACTTATCCACGGCAGACCTTTTGTATGTTTTTCAGCGTCAAGGTGGTAGAATTCGCCCGTAAATTCGAGCGTTTCGGCGTCGTAAACCACAATCAGCGGATGCTGCCAGACCTTGCTGTCCTCAACGGCGCAGTAGAGCTTGCCGTCATAGAAGCTGATACCGCCGATATGTGCCGAGCCGTACTCGGTCTTGAAGTCGTCGGGAATAGCGTCCGCATTGCGCTTGATAACGGTTTTGCAGTCAAGCTCTGTTCTGATTATGCCGTATTTACAGGTGAAATAGTAGCTTTCACCGTCGGTCGTGATATCCTGAGAATGCTCCCACGAATCCGCACCGAGCACCATTGTTTTGGCAACCTCCTCGGGTCTTGCACCGATAGTTGCAAGCTCAAACACGCCCGAAAGCACAAGAGTCAGCGCCAGCAGCGGCGTAAGCACGGGAGTCCACTTCTGCAAAAAGCGGAGTATATCCATAAGCGTTTTAACTGCTTTTATGCTGTCCATAATTTTTCTCCTTTTAATGAATACAGGTACACCCTATTCCATTATGCATTTTAACAAAATTATCTAAAATAGTCAACGCCAAACATATTAATATCCGCGCTTTAAAAACAAATACAGTAAAATTAACCAATATTTGAGCTTTAAATTCTACACGAGGATAATTGTATTATAAGAATTAATGTGTTATCATTATATTTGTCCAAAAAGCGGTAAAAACCGCTGTTTCAAATTTTTCTACGGAGGAAACAAAATGAAAGCTCTTAAAAAGGTTATCGCCGTTGTTCTGAGCCTTTGCATGATTTTCGGTTGCGTAGCAGCCGCATCAAGTGCATCAGCCAAGACAGCGGACACCGAAACAGTTGACAAATCATTCATCAAAAGCTCAATCACAAGCAACCGCAAGCTTCTCGATCCCGTTTATGTCAGAATCGACGGCAAAGCATACAACCTCCTCAACCCCATTGAGGCTATCATTGCTATGATCGGCGCTGACACAGAGCAGGAGAAGGAAACAATCGGTTATACATACCTTGAGCTTGTCTTTATGACACTTCTCAACTGCCTTGCAGTTCCTGCTCCCGTTGCAAACACAACATTTGTCGATGCTGACCAGTACTTCAGCCCCGACTTTATGCCCGGTCACAAGACATTCATCGACTCCAACCCCGACGGCGTCTGGAGCCTCGGCTACAACCAGACCAGCCTTGTTCCCGACGATGTTCTTGACAGACCCTACTACCTTGCAGGTTATCTTCTTCAGAACTTCCCCTCCAACACAGTTGAAGAAGTTCTCGACGATATGAACGTTTACACAGTAGTTATGGATGACGGCTCAGGCAGAGGCAAGGTTGCATTCTGCACAATCGAGTCAATCGGTATCTCCAACAAGGATATCCGCGACATCCGTGCTCTTCTTGCAGATTTTGCAAAGGAAAACAACATCGTTTCCATCAATGTTACAGCTACACACTGCCACAGCGAAATTGATACGCTTGGCCTGTGGAATCCCTTCTTCCTCAAGATGGCAAACAACACTCTTGCCGCTCTTACAAACCAGTTTATCTTCAAGACTCAGCCCGGCCCCGATGAGCAGTTTATGACTCTCCTCAAGCAGCGCACAGCAGAGTCCATCAAGAGCGCTACAGCTTCTATGGAAGAGGGTAAGCTCTACTTCAGCCAGAAGGATTGCGCTGAATACTTCTCCGACGACCGTGACCCCACAGGTTACGACGGCAATATGTACGTTCTCCGCTTTGACCCCGCAAAGGACGGCGTTGACGAAACACTCATCATCAACGAGCCTGCTCACCCCTACATCACAGGTCTTAAGACTGATGATAGCTCAGGCAAGCAGCTCTCCGGTGACTACACAGCAGCTATGAACCAGGTTCTTGGCGAAAACGGCTTCAACTTTATGCCCATCATCGGTGCAACACTCGGTATCTACTCCGACAGAGGCCCGACAAACGATGGCGTTCCGATGAACGCACGCTGGATGCAGGCTGACCGCTACGGCAAGGAGCTTGCATACATCGCAATGAGCATGACAAAGACTGAGGAAGAAATCCTTGCAAGCGACTACTGCGACGTTGAAGCTATCGAGGCTGAAAAGGCAACAGCAGCAGAGGGCCAGTACACAGTATGGTATGAGGATTGGGAGCCTGTTGAAGAAACAGAGGTTGAGCCCATTCTCAACGTAGCAGCCCAGGAAGTTATCATCACAGTTGAAAACCCCGTTCTTATGCTTGTCGGCAAGATGGGTCTTGTTAACCACAGAATCCTCGACAACGGCGACGGCACATACAGCACACCCACAGAGGTTGGCTTTGCTGAATTCGGCACCAACATCAAGGTTGCTATGATGCCCGGCGAAATCAGCCCCGAGCTTATTTACGGCGGTGTTACAATGGAAGCTGAGTACTCTTTCTCCGGCTGTGACTTCCCCGGCAAGTCCTGTGCAGAAAGCCTTGAAATCGGCGAGGACGATGTTCTCCTTTGCTTCGGCCTTTGCAACGACGAAATCGGTTACATCCTCAACGATAACGATTACTGCATGATCTTCTTTGATGATATGGAGCCTTTCGGTGACCACTATCAGGAGACAATCGCATTCAGCCGCAACTCCGGCTCTCTTCTTATGAAGGGCTTCGAGGAACTTGTCGGTTAAAACAACAAATAAATTTCTGCAGGGCAACCTAACAGTTGCCCTGCTTTTTTGTTTTAGAGAAGAAATTTCAAAAAATACAAAAAACTATTTGAAATAATACACAATGCGTGTTATTATATATGGTGCATTATTATAGGAGGAGGTTTTGTTTTTTGAACGACAATAAAAATAAAAATAAAACTGAAGACGAAAATCTGTTC
>JAZRQW010000024.1:0-117819 GCA_045650165.1 Acutalibacteraceae bacterium
AGTACGAGAGGACCGGGATGGACGCACCTCTGGTGCACCAGTTGTCACGCCAGTGGCACAGCTGGGCAGCTATGTGCGGTTTGGATAAACGCTGAAAGCATCTAAGCGTGAAGCCATCTCCAAGATTAGATATCCCATAGCGTAAGCTAGTAAGACCCCTCATAGACTAAGAGGTTGATAGGCTGCATGTGTAAGCGTAGTGATACGTTCAGCTTGGCAGTACTAATAGGTCGAGGGCTTGAACCATTTATTCACTTTGGTATTCAGGTTTTTCTCTCCACTTCACTTCCACTATTTCGTTCTCTTTGTTCAGTTTTTAAGGTATGATGCCTTAAATAAGCACCTTTAGCTCAGCTGGTAGAGCACCTGACTCTTAATCAGGGTGTCCAGGGTTCGAGTCCCTGAAGGTGTACCAAATATGGCCCGTTGGTCAAGTGGCCTAAGACTCCGGCCTCTCACGCCGGCAACAGCGGTTCGAATCCGCTACGGGTCACCATATTTGATTTCTCGCTTCTTTGAAGCTTGAATGTATAAATTATGTGCCACGGTGCATAATAGTTGGTGTTTATGACATTGAGGGTCCACCCGTTCCCATTCCGAACACGGTAGTTAAGCTCAATCGTGCCGAAAATACTTGGTGGGAAGCCGCCCGGGAAGATAGGTCGACGCCAACACAAAGAGCCGGACACTTTGTCCGGCTGATTTGATAACATCAGCAATTGCTGATTTGATATAGTTTAGCTTAAGCTAAACGCTTTATATGCCCTAATAGCTCAGTCGGTAGAGCACGCGGCTGTTAACCGCGGTGTCACAGGTTCGAGTCCTGTTTGGGGCGCCAAAATACAGATATCCGAACCGGATATCTGTATTTTTTGTTTCCGACCGTGCGTGTCACAGGTGCTTGATTTTTATAATTTTAGTTGTTATAATAATTTAAAAGTATGTTTAGCAGGAAAAATATTGTTAGAACTTCAATTATTGTCATAATCATATTTAAAACATTGATAAAAATAGCAATGGAAGTGACAAATACATGAATACAGAACAATTATCAGATTTAATTGACATAATGTGTTGCAAGGAAAACAGTTCAAATAGTGACGACAGTATCTGTTGGAAGGCTTATAGAGAAGCTGAAAAGCTTTCAGATGTATCTCTATTACCTTTTTTAAAGGAAACAATACTGTCAAATCAAAACAACAACTCAAAAGAGAAAAAACTCAGGAATTCTGTTTATTTTATTATAGGAAAGATTATCAAAAATTCCTTTGATGAATCAGCTTGTAAATTCCTTGTTGAAAGATTGGATGTTGAAACCGATAAATATATTTTATCGGGGATTCTTGATCTGTTTGTTGAGGTAAACATACCAAGTAATATTGATATAGATCCTATTATCCGTTGTTCTGAAAGTGATAAGTGGTTGATAAGACACAGTGCAATTCAAGCACTTGGTTCTTCAAATACAGAAAAAAGCAAGGAAGCTATTTATTATTATTTAAAACTAGAAGATGAGAAAAAGTATAGCTATGAAATCACATATGCAAATGTATCTTTAGGAAAAATAGGGACAGATGATGATATTCCTATACTGAAAAAACACCTGACCAGCAGGAAACATGACATAAAAGATAGTGCAGCTTTTGCTATAAAGAGAATAGAGAATCGTACGAACTGATTAAGAAACATAGATTAATTTTAAAACATATAATACCGTAACATTAATTGTTTGACAATTTTTTTTTGACCGAGTGTGTCACAGGTTCGAGTTCTGTTTGGGGCGCCAGAAAAAACGACATGTTTCGACATGTCGTTTTTTGTTGCTTGTTTTTATTCAAAATACCTATATAATACAATATATAGATAAGATAATGTTCGATGTTAAGTCTGCCGATTTGATTTTGTGTGGTATAATCAATTCGAAAAATAAGAATTTGTACGAAAGGATAATAAACTATGTTCAGAAAAAGTATGGCTTTGTTGCTTGTTTTATCTGTGCTCGTCGGATTGCCGTTAGGAGCATCTGCCGAAGATAGTGTTCCCGAAAAGGAAGGCTATGTTCTTGATTTCAACACAGAGTTTAATGATGACAATTTAAATACAGAATACTGGCTACCGCAATATCTGCCTCACTGTACCACCAACACAGAAGGATCCTCTGCAAGATATAAAATTGAGAATGGTTATCTGAACCTGTACATCACAAAAGATTCACCTGATTATTTCGGCGGTCAACCGGGTTCAACAAACCCTGACAATCTTTTATGGATAGCCAACGGTATTCAGACATGGGAAAAGAATCATCTGCATCCCGGCGGTGCTCAGCAGATGGATGTTGAATCTTACGAAGGATATGCCACACAGTACGGCTACTTTGAAATACGGATGAAAATGCCTGACACCAAAGGTGGCGGATATGCTTCTTGGTGGCTTATCGGCACTCAGGACGATATGCTTCCTGTCGGAACAACTTCGGAACAGAACGGTGAAATTGATGTATTGGAAACCTTCTTTAAATCTCCAGGAGTGTTCGAGCCAAAGGTTCACCCGTGGAATGACGGGAACCTTAATGAGTGGTCAGACAAGGTTACCCTTGAGGGTACGCCGACAGATTACATAAACGAGTTTCACACCTATGCTATGGACTGGAGACCTGAAGGAATAACATTTTATGTGGACGGAAAAGAAGTAGCCAAGACCATAGAATCACCCCAATACAGAATGTGCATGATTCTGTCTATGTATATCAATTCTGATTTCAGCGGTTGGGATGAACCCGAAAATAATTATCCAATAGAATGGCTGATTGATTACGTCCGTGTCTATAAAGATGAAAACGGTTATGATGAGAACAACAGACTTACAGAATTTGAGCGTTTTATAAAAGATATGTGTGACTCCCTCTCTGCATTCGGACAGCGTATTTTATCATTTTTTCAAGATCTCTGTACGCAGTGCCATCAGCTCTTTGAGCGTTTGTTCAGTATGATACCTGCTTTATTCAAAACAACAAATTCCAATTTGTCGAACCATTATTAAATCAACTCTTGAATGACCACGCGTTGCTTTCCGAATACACAAAATTATAATTTTTATGTGGTTCGAATAGGTGCAACGGCGCCAGAAAAAACGACATGTTTGGACATGTCGTTTTTTTGTTACTTGTATTTTATTCAAAATACTTATATAATACATTATATAGATAAGATAATGTACAATATTAATCTGTCGATTTGATTTTATATGCTATAATCAATTAGAAAAATAAGAATTTGTCGAACTATTTTTTAATTAACTCTTATATATTAATCTCAATCTAAATCTTATTGTAAAGGGAGGATACATTATGAGTCTCAGTATGCTGCATTGTGACGGTGAAAGAATTATCAATGCCGAAGGAAAACAGGTGTTTTTGCGCGGAACAAATCTCGGTGGATGGTTGCTCGATGAATTATGGCAGGGATTTTTCAAAGGCGGAGAAGCGCAGTGGGATATCGTAACCACGCTTGAAAGACGTTTCGGCAAGCAGGAATCTGATCGACTTATAAAAATCCGCGAAGACAACTATATCACAGAATATGACCTTGACTATCTTCAGTCGCTCGGTTTCACATGTGTTCGTGTGCCGTTCTGGTACCGTAATTTTCAGACGGATGAATCAGGTACTTGGAAACGTAAAGAAAACGGTGAAATAGATTTTTCACGCCTTGACTGGGTTGTTGATGAATGCGGAAAAAGAGGAATGTATGTAATTCTTGATATGCACGGTGTGCCGGGTCATCAGAGCATTGCCCACCATAGCTGCCGTGTGAACCATTGCAAGCTTTATGACGAAACCGAAGAAGGTGCTTATTTCCGCTCACTTGCCTGTGAGTTGTGGACCGAAATTGCCCGTCATTTTGCCGGTAACGGAACGGTTGCTGCTTATGACCTGATGAATGAGCCGATGTGCGATTATGAAGGCGACGATAAGGTCAACAGCAAGTATCACGATGTTTATTCTTTACTTTACGATGCTGTCAGGGCAGTTGACCCCGACCATATCATAACACTTGAGGCAATCTGGACACCGGATGACTTACCGCACCCGAAAGAACGGGGCTGGGAAAATGTGATGTATCAGTATCATCTTTATGATGATTCAAACGAAAGCTTCAAAGAGGTTACACTGCACCACGCAAGCCGAAACTTCAATGTTCCTGTGCTTGCCGGTGAATTTTCTCCTTGCCGCGGAACTGCAACGTGGGAATATATATTGAAGCTTTTCAATGAGTGTTCATATAACTGGCAGACATGGACCTATAAAGGCCATTGCCCCAAGGGGGAAACGAGTCAATGGTTTATGATGGGCTCAGATGACCCGGATAATGTTGTTGACATAAATAACGATTCAGTCGCAGAAATTGAACGCAAATGGTCATCAGTAAGAACGGAAATTTGCTGTAAACCGATGAATGACCATGCGATGCTTGCTGAATATGCAAAATCATAATTTTTTATGGGGTTGTTTTTGTTTTTTATATTTGTTATATTTATTATAACAAACTTGAATTTTGCTATGGAGAATGTTTGTATGAAAAAGTTATTATTGATTTTATCAATCGTTTTTATCATTCTGACATTTGTTGGTGCTATCTTTGTTCTGACATCCAACGGAACAGTAAACGCCGGATTTGCAGTTATTCCTATGTTGATTTCTTTGGCTTTTTTGTCAGGTTACAGAGCATATAAGAGTAATAAATCAACCAAGTAATATTCAATTTGTTTGAGCTATTTATTTTATCTTTTAATATCATTTGGATTGTGCCCGAAAATCTCCGTACAACATTTTTTTCGGATAGGGTATGGGAGCAGGCGCCTCGTACCATACTAATCAGAACTTTTTATCTGTTTTTGAAGTTAAATCCCGTGGTGGTAATCCACGGGATTTTTTCGGTTATGTTACCAGAACACTATCATTATTATTTGTTGACATATAAATAGTCAGGCTGTATAATTGTTGCGTGAACAACTGTTGCACACGCAACTAATCTGGAGGTTATTATGCCGAAAATAATGAAGAGCCTGAACAGTATAAGCCGTTGTCAGGCTACATACAGAAGTGAGAAACTGAAAGCTGACGGGATAGCCGCCTGTCACCATGCCTTTATATTGATTATTTCGAAGAATCCCGGTAATTCGCAAGAAGAGCTGGCTAATAAAATATGTCTTAATAAAAGCACCGTTGCAAGAACCCTTAATCATCTTGAAAAGTATGGGTACATAGACCGAACGCCCAATCCTGATGATAAGCGTCAGTTTTTGGTTTATCCGACCGATAAAATGCTTGAAATTCTGCCTGAGGTCAGAGCTGTTTCGAGAGACTGGAATGACTGTATCACTGAAGGAATATCCGAAGAAGAGATTGATATTTTTTATTCTGTTTTGCAGCGCATGGAAAGCAAGGCAAAAAGTATAGTTCAGGAGCTGTGAAATGAAAAGAATATTATCTTATCTTAAACCGTTCAGGCTTCGTATGCTTGTCGGGTTTATTATTAAAGTAACCGGAACCATGGCGGAACTGATTCTGCCGTATATTTTAACGCATATTCTCGAAAATGTTATAGCTGAACTGAATGTAGGCAAAGTTGTATTTTACGGTGTAGTGATGGTGGTTTTCGGCATTGTTGCATGTGTCGGTAATATTACAGCCAACCGTATGGCTGCAAGAGTTACAACGAATTTTTCAAAAGCAATGAGAAAAGAGCTTTTTTCAAAAACTTTGTATCTTTCTTCTGCTGATACTGACAAATTTACCATACCGTCACTTGAATCACGCATAACGACCGATACTTATAATGTACATAATTTCATCGGTATGATGCAAAGAATGGGTGTCAGAGCTCCGATTCTGCTTATTGGCGGAATTTCGCTCACACTTATTATGGACAGGGCGTTGGCGCTTGTTATGATTGCTACTCTGCCGATTATTTTCATAACGGTTTACGGTATCTCGCGCAAGGGTGTACCGCTTTACACCAAGGTGCAGAAATCTGTCGATAATATGGTCAGGGTTGCGAGAGAGGATGTCCAGGGAATAAGAGTAATTAAAGCTCTGTCCAAGAATGAACATGAAAACCTTCGCTATGACAAAGTAAATGCTGAGCTTTCGAAGCAGGAGCGTCATGCAGGTACGATTATGGGCATAGTCAATCCCGTAATGACATTGCTTATGAATCTTGGTATTGCTGCGGTTGTTGCTGTAGCGGCGGTCAGAGTGTCAAAGGGTTTATCATCGCCCGCAACGGTTATTGCGTTTATGCAGTATTTTACGCTTATTTCAATGGCGATGATGTCACTTTCACGAATGTTTGTTATGTATACAAAGTGCGCAGCTTCCGCAAACAGAATTTCTGAAGTCCTCGATACTCCTGATAAATTCAACATAACAGAGGATGAACGGAAAGAGGATGATATTCATATCAGCTTTGAAAATGTATCCTTTTCGTATCTCGGCAAAAAGCATAATCTTCACAACCTTTCTCTTTCTTTGAAAAAGGGCGAGCGGCTTGGAATTATCGGAACAACAGGCAGCGGAAAGTCAACATTTATAAAACTTCTGTTGCGTTTTTATGAACCTGATTCGGGAGAAATCAGAATTAACGGCAGAAATATAACATCTTATAGCCGTGAGCAGCTTACATCTATGTTCGGTGTTGCGTTGCAGAACGATTTCATTTATGCAGACAGTGTTGAGGAAAATATCCGCTTTGGCAGAGATATTTCAAAGGACGACATAATCCGTGCTGCAAAAATAGCACAGGCACACGATTTTATTACCGCTGCACCTGACGGCTATGAGCGCATGCTTTCATCTAAGGGTACAAATATTTCAGGTGGTCAAAGACAAAGGATTTTGATTTCCCGTGCGGTTGCATCTGATCCTGAAATTTTGATTCTTGACGATTCATCATCTGCGCTTGATTACAAAACAGATGCGAATCTCAGACGTGCACTTGATGAAAATATGTCAAATTCTACCGTTATCACCGTAGCACAAAGAGTCAGCTCAGTTAAAAATTGTGACCTCATTCTTGTTATGGATGACGGCAAGGTTATCGGTAAGGGCAAGCACGAATGGTTACTCGAAAATTGCACCGAATACAGAGAAATCAGTGATTCGCAGATGGGAGGTGCCTTTGTTGACTGATAAAACTACTCATAAAAGAGATAACAAGGGCATCATGTTGAGGCTTGGCAAATATGTTATTAACCAATGGCATCTGTTTATCCCGGCTGTTATTTTTACACTGCTTTCAAATCAGCTCTCTTTACTTGGTCCGCGCTATTCGGGAGCAGCACTTGATGCAATTGAATCGTTACAGGGCGTTGATTTCCCCGTTGTATGGGTAAATGTAATAAAGATGATCATTTGCTATGCTCTTTCTGCACTGCTTTCTTATGTTCTTGCGGTGATCATGATTCACCTCAGTCAGAAAATTACCTATAAAATGCGAAAGGAGCTTTTTGAAAAGCTCAACACATTACCCGTAGGGTATTTTGATACACACCCGACAGGTGATATCATCAGCCATTTGTCTTATGATATTGATACCATAAACAGCACACTTTCGCATGATCTGGTCCAGGTTATGACAAGTGTTTATACGGTTGTAGGTTCTCTGATTTTTATGTGGCAAATTTCAAAGCCTATGATTCTGATTTTTGTTTTTACCGTTCCCGTTTCGGTGCTGTTTACCCGTTACCGTTCTAAAAAGGTACGGCCTCTTTTCAGAGCCAGGTCAAAGAAATACGGTGAACTCAATGGCTACGCTGAGGAAATGCTCTCGGGTGCAAGAACTATTGAAGCGTACGGCAGGCAGAATGTTATTTCGGACCGATTCAACGACCGGAACGAGTCGGCAATGGATGCGTATTATAATGCGGAATACAATGCTGCATTGCTTTTTCCGTCAATTAACCTTATTAACAATATTTCAATAGCGCTTGTGGCTATCTTCGGCGGAATTTTGTATATGTATTCTCAGAGCGGAACAGTTCTTGCGGGTTCAATGTTCTTTATTTCGCTTGGCGGTGTTGCACAGTTTGTTCAGTATTCACGCAAGTTTGCAGGACCTATAAATGAATTTTCAAATATCCTGCACGAATTTCAGTCAGCATTTTCTGCTGCGGAGCGTGTTTTCCGCATATTGGATGAAGCTCCCGAACCGCTTGATTTACCCGACGCACAGGAATTTAAAGATGTTGAAGGAAATGCAGAACTTGATAATATTACATTTGGCTACACTCCCGAAAAAGCTATTTTGAAAAATGTTTCGGTGTATGCACCAAAAGGGAAAACGGTGGCGATTGTAGGTCCGACGGGTGCGGGAAAAACGACAATCATCAACTTGCTTATGAGGTTTTATGACCCGCAGTCGGGCGAAATACGCATTGATTCAATACCGTCCCTTAAAATTAAGCGTTCTGATTTAAGACTTGCATTTACAATGGTGTTGCAGGACACATGGCTTTTCCACGGAACAGTTTACGACAACATTGTTTACGGCAGAGAGAATGCAACGATGCAGGAGGTTAAAGCGGCTGCAAAGGCTGCCAGAATTGACAGCTACATAGAGAGTCTGCCCGACGGATATAACACGGTTCTCTCCGATGACGGTGTTAATATATCAAAAGGACAGCGGCAGCTGATAACCATTGCAAGAGCCTTTCTTTCAGATGCGCCGATGCTTATTCTCGATGAGGCAACCTCCAATGTTGACTCACGAACAGAAATTCAGATTCAGGATGCGATGAACGAGCTGATGAAAGGCAGAACCTGTTTTGTAATTGCTCACCGCCTTTCGACGATACAGAATGCTGACACCATTCTTGTTGTAAGGGACGGCGAAATCACCGAACAAGGCTCTCACGATGAGCTGATAAAACTCGGCGGTTTTTACAGCACGCTGTATAATTCACAGTTTTCATAAGATGTTTTTGACCTTGTAGTAAATAATATCACTTGCTCTCATACTTCGTTTGTCTTTTTAACCGACAGCAAATATTGTTTTTTGTTTCGGTAATATGATATAATTAATCAAATAAATAAGAACTTACAGAAAAATTTAATCTCAGTTCGGAGGAAAGTTTTATGAAATACCGTGAGGATAAATACGGCAACAAGCTGTCTGTTTTAGGCTTCGGTTGTATGCGCTTTAAGAAGAAAATGGGCAGGATTGAAATGGCGGATGCAGAGCGTCAGGTAATGGCGGCTTTTAATAACGGTGTGAATTATTTTGATACTGCATTCATATATCCCGGAAGCGAATCTGCAATTGGTGAAATTTTTGAAAAAAATAACATCCGTGACAAGGTTTATATTGCCACAAAACTTCCTCCGCAGCTTATGCGCAGTATTGATGTTCTGGATAAGCTTTTTAATGAGCAGCTCAAAAGACTTCGTACTGACCATATTGATTTTTATCTTATGCATATGATGGCTGATATTAAGTTGTGGGAACGTTTGAAAAGCATAGGTATTGAAAAGTGGATAGAAGATAAAAAAGCAAGCGGAGCAATCCGCCAGATCGGATTTTCATACCACGGCAATTCAGATATGTTCTGCAAGATTGTGGATGCGTACGATTGGGATATGTGCCTTATACAGTATAACTATATGGATGAGCATACTCAGGCAGGGCGCAAGGGCTTGAACCACGCCCATGAAAAGGGTATTCCCGTTATGATTATGGAGCCTCTTCGCGGCGGTAAACTTGTAAACAATCTGCCAAGGGAAGCAAAGGATATTTTTGCACAGCATCCTGTTCAGCACACCCCTGCACAGTGGGCATTCCGCTGGTTGTGGAATCAGCCGGAGGTTTCTGTTGTGCTTTCGGGAATGAATTCAGATGAAATGGTAGCGGATAATATTAAAACTGCATCTGATACCGAAATCGGTGAATTGACTGCCAATGATGAAGAAATGTTGAAAAGTGTGGTCAGGGCTATCAATTCAAAAATGAAAGTCGGCTGTACCGGGTGTGAATACTGTATGCCTTGCCCTCAGAATATTAATATCAGCGGTACTTTTTCTGCATACAACAGACATTTTGCCGACGGCAGCTTTGCAGGCTTAAGGGAGTATGTCAAATCCACAGCTAAATATGCACCTGCTTCAAAGTGTATAGGCTGCGGAAAATGCGAAACCCATTGCCCTCAGGGCATCGAGATACGAAAACAGTTAAAAGAAGCTGAAAAAGTGCTCGAAACACCTGCATACAAAGCGGTATCGGTATTCAGAAAGAAGAAGTAAATCTCAAAAACCGAGTTCTGAAAAATAGTCTGTTGACAACGAAGCGTACTTTACTTTCTGGGAATATTTTGAAGACAGACAGTAATATATTGAATTTCAGCATATAAAAAAGACAAGTCGTGTTGACTTGTCTTTTTTGTTATAAGTGGTGTTAAATGTCAAATTTATCTGCGTCGTATTTTGTGCAGGGGTAGTTTGCAACGCCGTTTTCATCGGGGAAGGGGGAAAGGTTGTCGTTTTCAAATGCCTTTCTTTCTTCCTCGTTTGAGAAATCGGGAATCTTGTATTCTGCGCCGTTGTGAAGGCTGCTTCTCCAGCCGAGAATTGCTACCGCGGACATTGCGCAGGAACGGTATGCGTTGAAATAGGGCTGTCTGCCTTCGAGAATGCAGCTGAGGAATTCGTGAGCTACATAGTAGTCGCCGCCTGAATGTCCGCACTGTCTTGCTTTGTCCTTATCAAAGGGATAGCCGACGGTTGAAACCTTCTCTTTTTCAAGTCCTTCGGGGATTTCCCAATCGTTATAAACAATGCGGATTTTGCCTTCGTCACCTCTTACGGTTTCTGCGCTTCCCTTTGCGCAGGCAAAGCGGTACCAGTTGCCGTGACCGCCGAATTTAGCCCAACCCGTAATTCTTGCAACAGCGCCTCTGCTCATTGTACACAGCATAATTGATGCAACATCTTTTATCGGCTCGCCTTCACGCTCCTGGCGCATTCCGTCGGTGTAAATACTTCTTGCGTTGACCGAAACAGGCACATCGTTTGTAACTCTCATCAGGGGAGCGAATGAGTGGCTCAGATAAAAGCCGGAAGGCATAAGTGCACGCCAATGGGTTGTGGTGGGTGTGTAGTGGACATATTCCTCGTGGCTCATGGGGTGAACATATTCGCCCTCACAGTAAAGTGCTTCGCCAAGAGTGCCGCTCTGATAAAGCTCTGTAAGTTTGCTTATAACCGCAAAATAAGCATAGTTTTCCGCAAGCATATAAATCGCACCGCTCTTTTCGCTTGCACGGCAAATCTGAACACATTCAGCCATTGTTACGGCAGGCATTGTTTCGCTGAGAACATGAATACCCTTTTCAAGAGCTCTTACAGCGTATTTTGCGTGCTGATGGAAGAAGTTTGTAAGAACAACGGCGTCCATTCCGCTTTCGATAAATTCATCAAAATCGGTGAAGAATTTTGTTTCCTCGCAGCAGTATTTTGAAATTCCCTCGTAGGTGCTTTCATCGTAATCGCAAACTGCGCTGATGTATGCTTTTTCGGTGAGGGTGAGACCCTGTGCGATTCCGCAGCCTCTTCTTGCGCCGAAAATACCTATTTTAAGTTTTTTATCCATTCTGTTATTCCTCCTTGAAATACTTTAATAGTTATAGTTTTATATCAGTGTATATACTGTATCTGTTTGTGTTTCGAAAGAAACGGTGTTACCTTCTTTTTTGAACGGTATTTCTTTTTTGTCAGCCTCCCGTATAACGGATTTTATGCCTGAACATTCCACATTGCATTTTCTGCCCTTAAGGCTCCTGATTTTAAGCGAAGTTATCTGCTCATTTTCAAGTGCGGCAGAAACAAGGAAGGCGCCGTCTGCACGAAGGTTTTCAAATGAAGCGGTCATCTTTTTGTCCCAGCATGGGAACAGCCTGATAACACCTTCATAGCTTTGCATAAGCATTTCGTTTATGGTAGCCGGAACCATAGTCAGGTGTTCTATACCGCCGCCGTGGTGGCGGAAAAGCCTGTTGGGAAGACCGAATTCTTTTATGTTCTGATGTATTCCTTCAATAAGGAATTTGGGGTCAACGCCTATTCTTGCACCTGCAGGGAGGTAGGAGTTGGAGCCGTTGTCGTCAAGACGTCTGTCGTTGATGAAATATGAGTTCCTTGCAATTTTAAGCAGCTTTTCGCCCGAATTCAGACCAATCTGTGAAGCAGGGTATATGTGCTGAAGGCCAACGGTGTTGTCGTCTCTCCAGCGTATGCCGAATCTGGAGTATTTGAAGCATCTCTTGCCCTTCTTTATAAACACAGGGAAATCGCTTAAGTTTTTGTTTATGTCTTTCCAAAGGTTATATTTTTCCTCGTTCAGCCCAAGCTCTTTTGCCATATCGTAAACTGCCTTGAACAGCAGCTTTACAAGACCGAGTGAGTTTATTGCGTTTACGGTGTTTATCTGACCGATGTGTGTTATGTACCTGAACTTTTCGCCACGGTAGTAGGGAATTTCGTGTGCCGCATCTTTCCTGATTACGTATCTGCCTCTTGATTTTACAAGGTAATCCTCCCAGAATTTTGCCGTGTTCAGCACGAAATCGTAGTAGTTTTCCTTTGCGTATTCCTTGTCATATGTCGAAAACCAATGCATTATCGGAATTACACAGGCATAAGCAGCATGGCTTTTTTGACCAAGGAAGAGTATGCCGTGCTCCTTGCAGTTCTTCTGAGTATATACATCGAGCGCCTTCGGGCCGAAACTTACGGGGAAAGCATATCCCTTGCATCCGAATAACTTTGCAAATTCTCCTGCTTTTTCGCTCATATCGTTAACAGGTGCCATATATCCGTCAAACAGTTCGGGATGATTGGCGGAGAACACGCAATAATACGGCGCTTCGTAGTTGTAGTTCATATGATAATCTCCCGCCCAGGGGAAGAAATCGTCTGTAACAAAATTGCCGAACAGTCCGGGTGGGAATTCTCTGTTGCCCATACAGCCTGCAAGGTGATAAAGGCTTGAATTGTAAAACTTTTCAATTTCTTTATCTTCCAGAGTGACTTTCGAGGCGGAAAAGAATTTCTCCCATTTTTCCTGAGTTCGTGCCTTGGCGTTGTCATAATCGCAATGCGTGACCATATCAATGCTTTTGTCGGTATATTGGCTGTTATCAAAGTTGGTAACAACCGAAATACAGTAGCGTGTATATACGAAGCCGTCTGCTTTGCGTGTGTCTGTTATATAGCAGCAGACCGCTACTGCCGATTCTCTTTCAAGTTCTTTACCTTCAAATTTGCGTATATGGCAGTCAACGCCGTTGTCGGTAAAATCTGAGTTGACGGAATTGCATGTGTCGGGAATTTCAACAGAAATACTCGGAATTCTGTCGGAATCGGGAGCTTTGATTTCAAAACAAATAAGGTTTTCCGGGGCGACAAAAAATTCAATTTCTGAATTTGAAAACTTACATTCAAGGAGTCCCTTGTTAAAGTATTGCTTAATGTTATATTCAGATAAATCAATGTTTTTAATTCTGATGCTGCCTACGGTTTTTATTCCGCCGTCTTTGTGTGCCCCCGGTGTGAATTTCCAGAAATCGCATTTTGAAATGTGAATAATAAGGTCTTTGTCATCGTTGTCGAAAACAACTCCGAGGTCACCGTTGCCGCACATTGCGCCTGCGGGGATTTTATAAAGTACATTGCCGTTGTATGTGTTTACCGGCTTTGCTGTTATTTCGTTAAAATAAGTGTTCACTATCTGTCACCGCCTTTAATAAGTATTATAATATTTTTTTATCTGTAGTCAAGATATCAGTTGCAATAATATTCGTATAATATTGTACTCTTTTCTTGCTTTTTCATTTTTTATGGTTGTATATTAACAATCGGGATTTGTGTGATTTGAGCCATAACTGTTGAAAAGTAAATGCGTTTGGTATATAATATCCGAGAAATTATCATACATTGGTGAAATTATGAAAAATTATAAAAAAATTATTATAGTCCTCACGGGTATTGCAATACTCACCGCAGGTATTTTGTGCAAGCAGGAGTTTTTCCTGATGATACCTTTGTTTGTTTCGCTTTTCGTTATGGCGTTTCAGTCGGAGGCGAACAGGGTCGGAGCGCTTATCGGCGCGGTAAATTCCGTTATCTACACGGCAACCTATATTTATATGGGCGTTTACGCCTCTGCCGCTTCCTCCTTCCTTTTCAGCTTCCCGATTCAGCTCGGCACGTTCTTTATGTGGAAAAAGAAAGCGTATAAAAACACAGCCGTTTTCAGAAAAATGTCAAACAAAATGCGTGTAGCGTTTACCCTTGCCGTGCTGCTCGCCTGGGCTATGCTTGCAGCTGTATTTGCTCACCTGAAATATGAATATGCTATACTTGACAGTATTACCTTCCTTTTCGGCTTTATAATCCCGATTCTTACTATGCTTGCCTATATTGAATATACATACCTCTGGATTGTGCAAGCGGTTATCGGTCTTTTGCTCAACGTGCAGATGGTGATGAACGATTATAAAGAAACAACCTACCTTATTTACGGTGTGTATGCACTTTACTGCGTAATCGGTGCATTTGTAACCGTGCACAGGTTCTATAAAGAGCAGCAGGAAAACAAGCTTCAGTAAAAATTAAGCACCTCATCCGAGGTGCTTTTTCTTATACTATTCTCCACTTCTGCTGTATGATTTCGCAGGGGCCGCCCTTGACATTTTTTGCATAAAACACGGTTATCAGCGTGCCGTCGGGCAGTTCAACCGTTGAGGGGTAGCCAAGGTCATCGCTGAAAGGATTTTCGTAAAGGCGTACATCCTTTTGCCAGGTTTTTCCGCCGTCGGTGCTGAACATTGCCATAATGCCGTAGGGCTTTTTTCTTCTGCCGTAGGTGCACAGCAGTACGCCCGGTTTCAGCATAAACAGGTGGGGCGGTGCACCGCCTGTTTTGTCAAGCAGCATTTCGGGCTCAGACCACGTTTTGCCGCCGTCCTCGGAAACACTCTGAAAAGTGGTAAACAGGTATTCCTTTCCGCCGTTAAACAGCTCTGCGTTTTCGCCACGGATGTGACAGATAAGTCTGCCGTCGGGCAGCTCAAGCAGGTGCGGCTCGTTGAGTACAACATTTTTATCTGCTGATGTTATTTTGCCTATAAGCTCGGTTTCACAGGTTTCAGTGTCAAGTCGGCGTACTTCTATACCTGCAAAAATATCATCAAACCTTGTTCCGGCCCACAAAACCGTGCCGTCACGAAGTTCAACGGGACCGTGGGGCGAGGTGACGGGGAAACGGTGAATTTCGCCGAAGGTTATACCGCCGTCACGGCTGATGCGGAAGGTTGCGCCAAGGTATTTTTCCTCGTCCTCTTTTGTGATTGTATTGATATAATTCTGCACATATCTGTTCTTTGTGTTGTGGTGGCGCTGCATATCGGCAGAGTTGTTGAAGGAAGTAACAATGACCGAATTTTCACCGAATACGCATATACCTGCGTCCCTGTCGTCAAGCGGTGTGTCAATAACGGGAGCAGGCCTTGTGTAGGTCTTTCCGCCGTCATAACTGTATGAAATTACAGCCTTGCCGAAAGGGCAGACGTGCTCAAGCCGAAAGCCCGAAGCACCGACTGCGATTCTGCCGTCGGGCAGGGTAACAGCCGTCGGCCAGCCAAAATAATTGTGCTTGCTGTCAGGGTTGGACATTATTGTTTCGGGTTTTCCGATAAGCTCAATTTTCATTTCATCATCTCCGCTTTTATTTTACATTAAACTGTTCAACATTTCAAGACAAGTATTTAAATATGCATTGCGTTTTGGTATATTTATGTTATAATTTTAGCGTATAGGGCTTTTTAGAAAAAACTTGAGGATTACAGCGAAGCAGCCCACAATAACGAACAGAGCACTGTGCTTAACGAGCCGGAAGGTGAGGTTGATTTTGCGCACTACGATTCTGATTGCACAGTAAAACTCGGCAACCTCTTTGCCGAAAAAATAAATCTTTAATTTTGAGGATGAATATGAAAATCGACGGAGCTATATTTGATTTTGACGGAACACTTTTTGATTCTATGCCGATATGGAAAGGCATCAAGTTCAAATTTTTCGATGCTATCGGGCTTGAACTCAGCGATGAGGACAAGAAGGCTTTTGAAGGCCTTTTCCTTCGTGAAGCACTTATCCTTGCAAAAGAGCGGTTCAATATGGTTGAGAGCTATGAAGAGCTGTTTAACCGCTTTTTCGGCTATATCAGAGAAAAATATCTCGAGCAGGCTGTACCTAAAAATGATATAATCGAGTTTCTCGAAAAGCTGAAAGCGAAGGGCGTAAAAATGGGCATCGCTACGGCTACAGGCGAATCCGCGCTTGAGGCGGTGCTTGAAAAATACGGTATGCGTGATTATTTTTCAGCAATATATTCGACCTATACCGTCGGTGCGGCAAAAACTGAGCCCAAGGTATATGATGTTGTGCTTGAAAATTTGGGCACTCCCAAGGAAAACACATGGGTGTTTGAGGATGCGCTTTACGCTGCCAAAACCGCAAAGGCAAACGGCTATAACCTTGTCGGCATTTTTGACGAGAGCGAGAAGGACACCGATGAACTGAAAGCAATATCCGATATCTACATTTATAATTACAGAGAAATTGATTTATAAGAAAGGTTTCGGATTCTCTGTGATAAATATTAACAGACCAAGTTGTTTTTAACCTGCTATAATCTGTAAGAAGTCCATCAAACCAACTGAAAGGAAAAAACAATGGTAACACACGACACATTAAAAATTCTTTTCATTCGCCACGCTGAAACGGATTACAGCGATATCGGCGACCGTGACAATTGCGACGGTGAGCTTACCGCAAATGGTGAAAAGCAATGCAATATGCTCGGCGAAAAACTGAAGAACGAAAAGATCGACGGCTTTATTACAAGCTCGCTTCTGCGTGCCTTTAAAACCGCTACGGGTGTCTGCAAGGCTAAGGGAGATAATCCCGTGCTTGAAATCTGCCCTGAACTTATTGAGTGCGGATGTACACCCGGTTATTTCGGTTGCAGCGAGGAATATCTGTGCCGCTATTACGGTAACACGAGAATGTGCGAAAGCCTTTTCGGCACAGCAGCGTATGAATTTGGCTGTGAGGCGTTTGAGGATAACGTGCTCAGAGCACAGAAGGTTATTGATTATATCAGAAAAAGATTCACCTTCGGTGATACCGTTGCCGTTTTCAGCCACCACGGTATGCTTGAATATCTTATACCGACTGCGCTGGGCGTAAATCCGCACGTGTTCAGGTTTTCGCTTGATAATATTTCCGTTACCGCTGTTGAATACTGCCGTGACGGCAACTGTGTATTGAGCTATGTTAATAAATAAAAATACAAAAAGCAGAGTCGCGTGACTCTGCTTTTGCTGTTTGTTATCTTATATCAAATAAAGTTTTTGCGTTGAGCGTTGCTGTGTTTATGATTTCCTGCGCCGTGGTTCCTCGCAGCTCGGCGATTTTTTCTGCCGTGTGGGCTATCAGCGCTGAATTATTACGCCTGCCTCTGAAAGGTACAGGAGTCATATACGGGCAGTCCGTTTCAAGCAGAAGTCTTGAAATATCAACGCTTGCGGCAACTTCCTGCGGCTTGCGCGCGTTTTTGAAGGTTACGCTTCCGCCGAGACCGATGTAAAAGCCGATGTCGGTGAGCTGTTTTGCTGTTTCGACACTGCCTGAAAAGCAATGCATTACACCACGGGGTCTGTGCTTTAAAATCAGCTCAAGGCAGTCGGCGTGAGCCTCTCTGTCGTGAACTATTACGGGCAAATCAAGCTTTTTCGCCAGAAGAATCTGCTTTTCAAACCATTCAAGTTGCATTTCTTTGGGCGTGTAATCGTAGTGGTAATCCAGTCCGATTTCGCCTATTGCTACAACCTTTTTATGAGTTGCCAGCTTTTCAATCTGCTCTATTGCGTCTTTGTTTTCTTCTGCCGCATTCTGCGGATGAATACCCACAGTCGCATAGATTTTGTCGTATTTCTCGGCAAATTCAATGCTTTTTTTACTGCTTTCAACGGTGCAGCTGCAGTTGATAATGCCGCATACACCGCTTTCAAACATTTCCTCAAGCAGCTCGAAACGGTCTGCGTCAAAGCTTTCGTCATCGTAATGAGCGTGTGTATCAAAAATATTTTCGTACGTCATCTGATTTTTGTACCGGGCTCAAGGTAGTCAACAAATACAACCTTTACGTCGTCTTCGCCGCCTGCAAGAATCATACCTCTGCTTTCAACACCACAGAGAGTTGCGGGCTTGAGGTTTGCAACAACAATTACATTGTGGCCGATAAGCTCATCAGGCTTGTAGTAAAGCGCAATACCGCTTGCAACGGTACGGGGTGTGCCTGTGCCGTCGTCAAGTGTGAGTTCAAGCAGCTTCTTTGCACGCTTTACGGGCTTGCAGTCAACAACTTTGGCTACACGAAGGTCAACCTTTGCAAAATCGTCGATTGCGATGGGCTCCATTTCTTCAAAAGCGGGCTTCTTTTCTTCTTCTGCGGCTGCCTTTGCTGCATTTTCTGCTTCTATTTCAGCGAGCAGCTTTTCTGCATCAATTCTGCCGAAGAGGGGAGCAGCCTCGCCCATAACAGTACCTGCAGGAGTTGCGCCGAATGCTTCAAGGCTTTCGTATGTGTCGATATTGCAACCAATCTGAGCAAAAATCTTTTCAGCCGTTTCGGGCATAAAGGGCTTGAGCTGTACGGCAATGAAGCGGATGCTCTCAATCAGGTTGTACATAACCGTGCCGAGTCTTGCCTTCTTTTCTTCGTCCTTTGCAAGTGCCCAGGGCATTGTTTCGTCGATATACTTGTTGGAACGCTTTGCAACAGCCATTACCTCGTTAACGGCATCGGCAATGCAGAAGCTGTCCATCTTCTTTGCACACTTTGTAACGGATTCAAGAGCAACTGTCTTGAGCTCGTCGTCAAGTGCTTCGGGTGCCGTGGGAGCGGGAAGTACACCGTCGAAGTACTTCTTGACCATTGCTACGCTGCGGTTTACAAGGTTGCCGAGTGTGTTTGCAAGGTCGGAATTGTAACGCTCAATAAGTGTTTCATAGGTAAGTGAGCCGTCAGCTGCGTGGGGCATTTCAGCAAGCAGATAGTATCTGACTGCATCAACGCCGAAACGGTCTGCAAGGTCGTCAGCATAAATAACGTTGCCACGGGATTTTGACATCTTGTCTGCACCGACCATCAGCCACGGGTGGCCGTAGACTTGCTTGGGCAGGGACTCACCGAGTGCCATAAGCATAATCGGCCAGTAAATTGTGTGGAAACGGACAATATCCTTACCAATGATGTGCACATCAGCAGGCCAGTACTTCTTGTACTGTTCGCTGCTGCCATCGGGGTCATAGCCGATGCCGGTGATGTAGTTTGAAAGCGCATCTATCCATACATAGATAACGTGCTTGTCATCGAATGTTACGGGAACACCCCACTTGAAGCTTGAACGGGAAACACAAAGGTCCTGAAGACCGGGCTTGATAAAGTTGTTGAGCATTTCCTTCTTGCGGCTTTCGGGGTAGATGAAGTTGGGGTTTTCTTCGATATACTGCTCAAGCTGCTTCTGGTATTTGGAAAGGCGGAGGAAATATGTTTCTTCCTTCTCTCTTCTTACTTCTCTGCCGCAGTCGGGGCACTTGCCGTCAACAAGCTGGCTGTCTGTAAAGAAGCTTTCGCAGGGTACACAGTACCAACCTTCGTAAACGCTCTTGTATATATCGTCCTGATCATACAACTTCTTAAAAATCTTCTGTACGGTCTTTTCGTGATAATCGTCTGTTGGACGAATAAACTTGTCGTAGGTTGTGTTGAGCCTGTCGCAGATGTCTTTGATTTCGCCTGCAACCTTATCGACATATTCCTTCGGGGAAATGCCTGCGTCCTTAGCATATTCCTCTATCTTCTGGCCATGCTCGTCGGTACCGGTCTGAAAGAAAACGTCATAGCCTTGCATTCGCTTGAAACGGGCGATAGCGTCCGTTAAAACAATTTCATAGGAGTTGCCTATGTGAGGCTTGCGTGATGTGTAAGCAATAGCTGTGGTAATGTAATATGGCTTTTTTGACATAATGTTTTACCTCCTGTTACCATATTTTAAAACAATATCCTTATTAGTATAGCATATTTTAAAAAAATTACAACACCCTTTATTTATAGATAATAATTATTGACATAGAAGGCAAATAAGCGTATAATTTATGCACAAAATAATTCCAAAAATGGAGGAAACCGAATATGCTCGAATTTGTTAACTTTATTAAAGGTACATCCTTTATCAAAATCATTTCCGCTATTATTGCGGCGCTGATGTCTCTTAACCTTTCTTTTAACACAATGATCAATGAGGGCGGCGAGGAGCTCGACCCCGGTGATTATGATAACGTCATTATTATGATTGGTGACGGTATGGGCTATAACCATCTTTACTGGATGGAGCAGGAATATGACGTTAAAGCAAACATTTTCTCAATGGCTGACTATGTCGGCAATTCAAAAACACAGTCCTCCAGTGCTTACGTTACAGACTCCGCAGCAGGCGGTACAGCTCTTGCTTGCGCAACACGTACAACCAACGGTGCGATCGGTGTATTCCCGCAGGATCAGTTTGCTGTTGCTTTCTACGCACAGAATCTTTGTGAGCTTGCACATTCCTTCGGCAAAATGACAGGTGTTGTAACTTCCGATGAAAACTCCGGTGCAACTCCCGCTTCCTTCTCCGCTCACGTTTTCGACCGTGACGAGGCCGATGAAATCACAAGACAGCAGATTGAAGACTCTGAAATCGACCTTATCTGGGCAGCAGATAACGGTCTTGTTACAGATGAGTGGGCAAATGAATACGGCTGGACTCTTGTAAATAACACAGCAGAGTTCGAGGCTCTTGAAGAGGGTGAGCGTTCCTTCGGTGCTTTCCCCGGTGAGCTCTGGAACACAAATACAGGTGCCGATTCTCCCAACCTTTCAACACTTACAGCAAAGGCTATTGATATGCTTGATGACGATGAGGACGGCTTCTTCCTTATGGTTGAGGGCGCACATATCGACAAGCACTCCCACAGCAATGACGAGGCAAGTATGAAGAAGGCTGCATACGAGTTTGATATGGCTTGTAAGGCTGCTATTGAATACGCAAAGGCAGACGGCAACACACTCGTTGTTATCACCGCTGACCACGAAACAGGTGCAATCTCTCTTGAGAAGGACGGTTCTTACAAGTTCAATTCCGGTTCACACTCCGGTGTTCCCGTTCCGCTTGCTGTTTACGGCTGCGATAACTTCGTTCAGAACGGTGAATCCATCAAGAACAAGGAAGTTGCACGCCGCCTTGCAATGGCTATGGGTGCAGAGCCTACAGCATTCCCCGCAGCAATTGCTGTTGAATAATTAATAAAAGGGCAGGATTTTACTTTGACAGAAATTATCAAAGCCGATGCGGCTGCAGAATTTGACGCCTTCGTGGCAAGCCACCCCAAGGGTCATTTTATGCAGCAGAGCGCATGGGCAAAGGTTAAAAATAATTGGATATGGCGCGGCATAATCTGCCGTGATTCGGACGGCGCAATCAAGGGCACAATGGCGGTTATAATCCGCCGTCTGCCCGGCGGTCTGCCGTTCAGTATGCTTTACGCTCCCCGTGGCCCCGTCTGCGATTTGCACGACAAAGCTGTTTTCACCGAACTTATGGACGGAGCAAAGGTGCTTGCCAAGGAGTTCGGCGGCTACGTACTTCAGGTGGATACCGACACAAAGGTTGACGACACCGAATATGAAAAAATGGCAATAGATTACGGCTTTAAGGTTGGTGAGCGCTCAAAGAATTTTGAGGGTATTCAGCCACGTTTCGTAATACGTCTTGATGTTGAAGGCAAGACCGAGGATGAGGTCTTTGCAGGTTTCCACTCACGCCACCGCTATAAGGTGCGTGTTGCCAAGAAGAACAATGTTGAGGTTGTCATAAAGGGCGCAGAGGCTGCCGAAGAATTCCACAAGATTATGATTGAAACAGGCGAGAGAGACAATTTCTCAATCCGCCCTGCAAACTATTTCAAGCGTATGGTTGAAGCATACGGTGACGATGCCAGAATCTATATGGCATACAGTGAGGGTAAGGCAATAGCAGGTACACTCGCACTCCATTGCGGCGATAAGGTATGGTATCTCTACGGCGCATCCTCAAATGAGGAGCGTAACAAGATGCCCAACTATCTTCTTCAGTGGGAGATGATTCGTTGGTCGGTTGAGCTCGGTTGCCGTATTTATGATTTCCGTGGCATTTCGGGCGACCTTGACGAAAGCAATCCTCTCTACGGTCTTTATCGCTTCAAAAAAGGCTTTTGCCCCGAAATCACTGAGTTTATAGGTGATTTCTACTACATCTACAATCCTCTTGTTTACAAGGGAATGGATATTGCGCAGAAACTCAGAAAGAAGCTCAGAAAGGGTCATTAAGCCTTGAGATACGTTGTACAAAAAGAACTGATTGTTTCCAATCTCAACAAAATGCGTGCCCATTGCCCGACGGCAGAGGTTATCTGTGTCGTAAAGGGCAACGGCTACGGCTTAGGCCTTGTCGAAATGGCAAAGCTTCTCACTGCAAACGGTGCAGCAACGCTTGCTGTTTCCCGTGTTGATGAGGCTGTTAAGCTGCGCGAAAACGGTATTGAGAGCGATATTCTGTTGCTCAGCCCTCCGTTTGATGCGGAAAGCGCAAAAACAGTTGTTGAACTTAATATAATTGCAACGGTGGACAGCGTTTTTACTGCTCAACTGCTGGATAAAGCGGCAGGGGACCTGGGCAAAAAAGCAAAAGCCCACATTATGCTTGATACGGGCTTTGGTCGCTTCGGCTTTATGCCGGGTGAGGAAGAAGACATAATAAAAGCATATAAAACCTGTGAGAATATCTGCTTTGAGGGCATTTATTCCCATTTTTACAACGCTTTTTCTTCGAGTGCCGACTCGGTTAAATTACAGGTCAGCCGTTTTAATTCTATGGTTTCTGCGGTTGAAGCGGCAGGCTGTATGGGGCTGAAAAAACATATCTGTTCCTCTGCGGCTGCTGTGAAATATCCCGAATATCATTTTGATGCCGTGCGTCTGGGCTCTGCTCTGCTTGGCAGAATTGCCGTGCCGAATACTGTCGGTCTTGAAAAGGTCGGCTTTATGGAGTGCGAAATTATTTCAGTTAAAACTCTGCCTGCAAACCACTTTGTCTGTTACGGTGAAGCGTACAAAACCACCCGTGAAACAAGGGCGGCTGTTGTGCCGTTGGGCGTTTGCGACGGCTACGGTCTGAGCAAAACAGAGGTTGCCTTCACTTCTTCCGATAAAGTTAACTCGCTTTTGCGTAAGGTTAAGCACTTCGGTGCTGACCAGACACTTTCCGCCGTTGTTAACGGCAAAAAGGTCAGCGTTATCGGCAAGGTCGGTCTTACAGATCTGATTCTTGACGTTACGGACGTTGACTGTGCCGTCGGTGATGTTGCGGCGTTTGAATTCAACCCCACAATTGTTAACGACAGCGTAAAAAAAGATTATGTCTGATTTTTGTTGATTTTAACGGGCGGCGTTGCCGCCCTGTTTTCGCTATTATAGAGGGATAGGAGAAGCGGAAATATTTTCCGTCACTTTGAATTATGGCTAAGGATTTTCTTAAAAAAGCCGTTGCGGTTGTACCGAGCAAGCGTCAGCTCGACTGGATGGAGGTCGAGTATGCAGGTCTTATCAACTTCGGTATGAACACCTTCAGCGGCAGAGAATACGGCACGGGCTTTGAGGAGGTCGATTTGTTCAACCCCACCGCATACAAGCCCGAGCAATGGGTTAAAATAGCTAAACTCAGCGGTATGAAGGCGTTGGTGCTCAATGTCAAGCACCACGACGGCTTCTGCCTCTGGCCGACAAAATATACCGATTATTCCGTTAAATCCTGCCAATGGATGGACGGTGAGGGCGATGTTGTATCCGATGTCAGCCGCCTTTGTGAAAAGCACGGGTTAAAATTCGGTATCTGCATTTCTCCGCTTGATTTACATGAGCCGTGTTTTGGAAGCGGCAAGGAATATGACAAATTCTTTATGAATCTGCTTGAAGAGCTTCTCACAAATTACGGTGATCTTTACTGTGTGCGTCTTGACGGTGCAACAGGCGAGGGCAGAAACGGTGCAGTACAGCAGTACGATTGGGCAAGCTATTTCAAACTTATCCGCCGTCTTCAGCCCAATGCCGCAATAACCAACTGCGGTCCCGATGTGCGCTGGTGCGGCAACGATAAGGGCGTG
The DNA here is from genome assembly GCA_045650165.1 of Acutalibacteraceae bacterium. GTDB lineage: Bacteria > Bacillota > Clostridia > Oscillospirales > Acutalibacteraceae > UBA8612. The sequence goes on from JAZRQW010000024.1 coordinate 24,353, forward strand.
TGCCGTATAAGCGAGTGGAGCGTTGTTCCCTCGCACTACAGGCTGTTTGACGAGGAAACCTGTGATTACATTCCCTCAAAATACACACCTGATTACACTCAGCCCGATATAGGCAGTGTAAAAAAACTCAAGAAGTTTGACGAATTCATCTGGTATCCCGCAGAGGTTTGTTTCCCCCTGCGTGACGGTTGGTTTTATAAAAAGGCACAGGATTTGTCAATTAAACCGCTTTCAAAGCTTGAAAAAATTTATGCAGGCTCAGTCGGTGCAAACGGCTCTATGCTGATAGGTCTTGCACCGCAGCCCGACGGTATGATGAACGAAAAAGATGTTGAAACCCTCATGACCTTCGGTGCCGTGCTTTCACTTCATTTTGAGGATAACCTTGCACTTGATTCAACAATGCAAGGCAACTGTCAGCTTAATGAGCTTCATTCAGCTACCCGTGCTCTGCCCGATAAGCAGGGTTACTGGCATTCGGGCTATAATACAAAGAAACCTGAGCTTATACTCGATATGGGTGACGATTATGATGTTGACCGTGTTGTTCTGAAAGAAAACGTTGAAACGGGCCAGCAGATAGAGGAGTTTATTCTCTATGTTGAGCAGGAGGGTAAATGGAAAAAGGTTGCCGAGGATACTGTTATCGGTACAAAGCGCCTTTGCGAGTTCAAATACCATATGAGAACAAGAAAAATCAAGCTTGTAATTGAAAAACACAGAGGCTTTGCAACGATTCAGAGCTTTGAAGCATATTAATTTTATAAGGAAGGATGAATCAGTATGGATGTAATTATGGCTTTTGCTACGCTTGCCTGCGCAATTGCAGCGCTCGGCTTTGCCGGCCTTAAAGCATATAAGGTGCTTAAGTTTGAGCCCGGTACGGACAGAATGAGGCAGATTTCCGGCTTCGTCCGTACGGGTGCATCGGCTTACCTTAAGCGCCAGTACAAAATTGTCGGCATCTTCTTTGCAGGTATGTTTGCCGTGTTGGTCGCAATGGCGGCTTTCGGCGTGCTCACCTGGTTTGTGCCGTTTGCGTTTATTACAGGTGGAGTTTTCTCCGGCCTTTCGGGGTATATCGGTATGACTATCGCAACCCGTTCAAACGCAAGAACAGCCCAGGCGTGCAGTAACAGCCTTAACAGGGGACTCAATGTCGCTTTTTCCGCAGGCTCTGTTATGGGCTTTACGGTTGTCGGCCTGGGTCTGCTCGATATATCAATCTGGTTTATTCTGCTTAAATATGTATTTAAACTTGAAATAGCCGATATCACCTCGGCGATGCTTACTTTCAGTATGGGTGCTTCGTCAATGGCACTTTTTGCTCGTGTCGGCGGCGGTATCTTCACAAAGGCTGCCGATGTCGGTGCAGACCTTGTCGGCAAGGTGGAGGCTGGCATTCCTGAGGACGATCCGAGAAATCCCGCTGTTATTGCCGATAATGTAGGCGATAATGTCGGTGATGTAGCAGGTATGGGTGCCGACCTTTATGAATCCTACGTCGGCTCAATTATTTCCTCATCCGCTCTCGGCGTTGTTGCTTTCAGCGATATCAAGGCTATGGCTGTGCCGTTGCTTATTTCAGCACTCGGCGTTATTGTTTCAATTTTCTGTACCGCTCTTGTGCGCACAAAGGAAAGTACAGAACAAAAAAATCTGCTTAAGGCACTTCGCAGAGGCACCAATACTTCTGCCGTTATTATTGCCGCACTGGCTTTCCCTGTAATATGGTTTATCCTCGGCAAAGAGAATATCGGTGTTTATTTCTCAATGATATCAGGTCTTGCTGCAGGCGTGCTTATCGGTGCCTCAACAGAATATTTCACTTCCGACACATATAATCCCACCAAGAAACTGGCACAGACCGCCTCTACAGGCTCGGCAACAATCGCTATCAGCGGTATGAGCCTCGGTATGCTTTCAACCTCTCTTCCTATAATTATTGTCGGTGCGTGTGTAATGATGGCGTTTGGCTTTGCAGGCGGCTTTGTTAATTCCGCAAACGGTCTTTACGGCATTTCCGTTGCGGCAGTCGGTATGCTTTCTACTCTCGGCATCACCCTTGCAACCGATGCCTACGGCCCGATAGCTGATAATGCAGGCGGTATTGCAGAAATGACGGGTATGGACCCTAAGGTCCGTGAAAGAACAGATGCTCTTGATGCTCTGGGCAACACAACTGCTGCTACGGGTAAGGGCTTTGCAATCGGCTCAGCCGCACTTACCGCCCTTGCTCTTATTGCAAGCTATGTCGAAAAAATCAAGCAGGTCGGCGGTGCGGAAGTTCAGATTGATATGAGTCTTATGAATCCCACTGTGCTTACGGGCTTACTCATAGGTGCCGCGTTGCCGTTTATCTTTGCCGCACTCACAATGGAATCCGTCGGTAAAGCCGCACGAAGTGTTGTTGTTGAGGTCCGCAGGCAGTTCAAGGAAATCAAGGGTCTGCTTGACGGTACGGGCGAGGCGGATTACGCTTCCTGTGTTGACATTTGTGCAAAGGCAAGCCTTAAGGAAATGATACTTCCCACAATTGTCGCTGTTGTCGCTCCCGTTGCAGTGGGTCTGCTCCTTGGTTATAACGGTGTTATCGGTATGCTTGCGGGTGCTACTGCAACAGGCTTCCTGCTTGCAGTATTTATGTCAAACGCAGGTGGTGCGTGGGACAACGCAAAGAAGCATATTGAAACAGGCGTTCTCGGCGGTAAGGGCAGTAATGCTCATAAGGCGGCTGTTGTAGGTGATACGGTTGGCGACCCGTTCAAGGATACCTCGGGACCGTCCATCAATATCCTCATCAAGCTCCTGTCCGTTGTTTCAATCGTCTTTGCGGGAGTTATAGTAAAATTCCATTTGTTCTGATATACAGATAAAAAAAATCAGCGATGCAGTTTTGTACTGCATCGCTTTTTTGTGTGCTTTTATGAATTTGTTTTTTCAAATTGGCTGTTGTAAAGGTTAGCGTAAAATCCGCCGAGCGCCATAAGCTCCTCGTGGTTGCCCTGCTCAACAATATCACCGTTGTTCATGCAGAGAATAAGGTCGGCATTGCGTATTGTCGAAAGTCTGTGGGCTATAATAAAGCTTGTTCTGCCCTTCATAAGGTTGTCCATAGCCTTCTGAATGAGGATTTCCGTTCTTGTGTCAACCGAGCTTGTTGCCTCGTCAAGAATGAGTATCTTCGGGTCTGCAAGTATCGCACGGGCTATAGTGAGCAACTGCTTCTGACCCTGTGAAATATTGGTTGTTTCCTCGTTCATCATCATATGATAACCTTCGGGCAGGGTGCGTACAAAGTGGTCAACCTGAGCAGTTTTTGCGGCTTTTATGACTTCTTCGTCGGTCGCGTCAAGCTTGCCGTAGCGGATGTTTTCCATAATTGTTCCGCTGTAAAGCCAGGTGTCCTGAAGTACCATTGCGATTTCCTGCCGCAGGTCGTGTCTGTCAAAGTCTGTCAGGTCATGGCCGTCGATAAGAATTCTGCCGTCTGTCAGCTCGTGGAAGCGCATAATCAGCTTAACCATTGTGGTCTTGCCTGCGCCTGTCGGTCCGACAATTGCTATTTTCTGGCCGCTCTTTACCTTTGCGGAGAAATCCTTGATAACAATCTTATCTGTGTTTTCGTAACCGAATTTAACGTGGTCAAAGGTGATGTTTCCTTCAATTTCAACATCGGAAAGTTTGAGTGTTGCCTTGGAATCGTCCTCTTCAGGTACTTCAAGGAATTCAAAAACTCTTTCAGCGGCGGCAGCCATTCTCTGCATCTGTGAGGAGATGTTTGCAAGCTGGTTAATCGGCTGGTTGAAGGTTCTTACATACTGAATAAATGCCTGAATATCACCAATTAAAAGTGTTCCGCCAGATGCCATAACTGCACCGACTATACATACAACAACATAGCCGAGGTTGCCTATAAAGCCCATAAGCGGCATCATAAGACCGGAAAGGAACTCGGCCTTTCTTGCGTTTTCGGCAAGCTGTTCGTTTAATTCGTCAAACTCTTCAATAGCTCTCTTTTCACCGTTGAATGCCTTGAGTACAATGTGTCCGCCGTACATTTCCTCAATGTGACCGTTTACCGCACCGAGGTATTTCTGCTGCTTGCGGAAATGCGGCTGAGAAAGTTTTACAACATTTCTGACTATTACCATTGAAACAGGTACCGTAATTATGATAATCAGTGTCATAAGGGGACTGGTAATAAGCATCATTGTCAGTACGCCGATAAGCGTTGTAACGCTTGTGGCAATCTGAGTAATGCATTGGGTAAGCGCATTTTCAAGTGTGTCAACGTCGTTTGTGATACGTGAAAGGACATCACCCTGACTCTGGCTGTGGAAAAAGCCGAGAGGAATACGGTTGATTTTCTGCATTATCGTGTTTCTCAGATTGAATGACAGCCTTGTAGTAACGCCGGACATTATAAATGACTGCATATAGCTGAAGAAAGCACTGATAAGATAAAGAACTATGAGAAGTATCAGAATTTCGGCTATTTTTTCAATGTCAATTGTGCCCGTTCCTGCGAGCATACGCTCAACACCGAACTGAACCTCGTTGGTTGCCTGTGAAAGTATTTTCGGGCCTATAACGCCGAAAAGGGAAGAGCAGGCGGCAAGGAAAACTATCAGAATAAATTTGAACCTGAACGGCGCAATAAGTTTAAACAGTTTTCTGACCGTACCCTTGAAATCCTTTGCTTTTTCGATGGGTTTGCCGGGTGGTCCGCCGGGTCCTCTTTTACCGTGATTCATCGGGGGAGAGGGTGTTTTGTCTTTACTCATTCCAACTCCTCCTTTGCAAGCTGAGATTCCGCAATTTCACGGTACTGTGTACAGGTTTTGAGTAGCTCCTTGTGCGTGCCCTTGCCGACTATTTTACCTTCATCAAGCACTATAATCTGTTCGGCATTCATTATCGTGCTAACACGCTGTGCAACGATAAGTACGGTTGCATCTTTCGTGTAGCCCTTGAGTGCTTTTCGGAGTGCGGCATCGGTTTTGAGGTCGAGCGCTGAAAAACTGTCGTCGAAAATATAAACAGGTGACTTCTTGACAAGTGCTCTTGCAATTGCAAGCCTCTGCCTTTGACCGCCGCTGACGTTTGTGCCGCCCTGAGCAATTTCGGAATTTATTCCGTCGGGCATATCGGCAACAAAGCGTGCCTGAGCGGTGGTGAGTGCGGCACTTACCGTGTCGGTATCGGCGTTGTTGTCACCGATTTTCAGGTTGCTTTCAACAGTTCCCTTGAAAAGCACGCCCTTTTGCGGTACATAACCTATGTTGTCGCGCAGGCTTTGCAGGTCGATTTTGCGTATATCTGTGCCGTCAAACTTAATTGAACCCTCGGTAATATCATAAAACCTCGGGATAAGGTTGATTAGTGTGGATTTACCCGAGCCCGTTGAGCCTATAAAGGCTGTTGTCTGACCGGGGAGGGCAGTAAAGCTTATGTTTTCGAGCACACAGTCATCAGCATCCTTGTACTTGAAAGAAACATTATCAAACTCAATTTCGCCTCTTGTCATATGCAGCTGCTTGGCATTTTCGGCGCTGTTGATTGACGGCTCTGTTTCAAGAATTGCACCTACACGGTTGACTGAAACCATTGCACGGGGAATGTTGATGAAAATCATAGAGATGAACAGGAAAGACATGATTACGTGCATAGCGTACTGGATGTAAGCCATCATATCGCCGATTTCAAGCGTACTGTTGATTATCGCCTTTGAACCCAGCCATACAATAGCAATCTGCGTGAAATTCATAATTATTGTCATAAACGGCTGGAGCAGGGAAATAATACGCTGAATGAAAAGATTGGTTTTGCGAAGGTTGTTGTTTGCACCCTCAAACCTTTTTTCTTCGTGCTGTTCGTTGCCGAAGGCACGGATAACCATCATGCCTGAAAGGTTTTCACGGCTGACAAGGTTGAGTCTGTCGATTAACGACTGAATAATCTTGATTTTGGGAAGTGCGGCTGAAAAGCCTGTTGCGATAAGCATCAGCAAGGCACCTACTGCAACGGCAAGAATCCAGCTCATTGATGTGCTCTTGCTAAGTGCGAGTGTAATACTGCCTATACCCATAATCGGTGCAAAGCAGACCATACGCACACCATGGCTGAGCATCTGCTGAACCTGCTGAATGTCGTTTGTTGTTCTTGTGATAAGTGAGGCAGTGGAAAATTTGTCAAACTCGGTGCTTGAAAATTCCGTTACACGCTTGAATACGTCGTGCCTCATCTTTTTTGAAATTATTGCAGAAGCTTTGGTCGAAAAGAAATTTACACCGATCGCTGCAAAAACACTCAGAAGCGCAACGCCGAGCATTTTAAGGCCCTGCGATATGATGTACTCCATCTGACCGTCCTGACCGTTGAGTCCCATAACGCCGACATCAACGATTTCACTCATCATGCTCGGCAGAATAAGCTCCGCCAATGCCTGCACGATAAGGAAGATTACACCGAGAACCATATAGCCTGCGGCGTACTTCAAATAAACTATAACTTTCTTCATTTTTCCTCCTTTGTTCTATTTGAGCAAAATTATACAAATATCATTTTATTATAAATATCTGCCGACTGCAATGTGCAATTGTAAACTTTTTGTAAACTAAACTCGCGATACTTTAGCGTATTATCACTTTAATGCAGCAAAGTACACATATTTTTGCTGTTAAAAGCGCAGATATTTTACCGAATGACGAAAGTAACAAAAACTTAAAATTTTGTTTGCATATCACAATGGAGTGTGCTATATTATAATATATTTATTATTTACATTGGGGTGGTGTTTGCTGTGAAGGTAGCCGATATACTCAACAACGGTAAGGTCAATGTTTCTTGCGAGCTTTTTCCGCCTAAGGCGTGGGATAAGCTTTCGGGTGTAAAACAGGTTGTTCGTGAAATAGCCGCACTCAGGCCTTCGTTTATGAGCGTTACCTACGGCGCAGGCGGCGGCACAAGCGAATACACCGTAGATTTAAGCCGCGAGGTTGAGGATTGCGGAGTGACTGCTCTTGCACACCTTACCTGCCTTTCAACAAGCGAGGAAAAAATCGTTTCGATTGTTGATAGTTTAAAAGCAAATAAAATTGAAAATATACTCGCACTCAGAGGCGATAAGGGTGAACAGTCTGTGCCCGGAGCCTTTGCCCACGCAAGTGACCTCATTTCTCTTATTAAGAAGCACGGCGATTTCTGTATTGGCGGTGCCTGTTATCCCGAATGTCATCCCGAATCACCGAGCCTTGCTGCCGACCTTGACGGACTTAAAATAAAGGCTGAAAGCGGTTGCGAGTTTTTTACCACACAGATGTTTTTTGACAACAATGTTTTTTATAAATTTATGTATCGACTTCTTGCGTCGGGTATTACCGTGCCCGTTGTTGCAGGTATAATGCCCGTTACAAACAGCGCCCAGCTTGACAGAATAATTTCTCTTTCGGGCTCGGGTATTCCGCTTCGCTTCAGAGCAATTGCGGACAAGTTTGCTTCTGACCCTGCCGCAATGAAACAGGCAGGTATAGCTTACGCTACCGACCAGATTATCGACCTTATCGCAAGCGGTGTGAATAACATACATATCTACACCATGAACAAGCCTGATGTGGCTGAAAGCATTATGACAAATCTCTCTGACATTATCGGAAAGTGAGGAAACGGGCAATGAAGTTCAGTGAAGTTTTTGGCAAAAAGCTTCTTTTCTGCGACGGTGCAATGGGCACTATGCTGCAGTCGCTCGGTCTTCCCGTCGGTAAGAGAGCAGATTACTGGAGTGTCGAACAGCCCGAAAAAGTTAAAAGTGTTCATCTTGCCTATCTTGAAGCAGGTTGTAACATAATAACCGCAAACACTTTCTCTGCCGCAGTCGGCGGCGATTACTCAGCAGAAGAAATTGCCCAAAGCGGTGTAAAAATTGCAAAAGAAGCGGTTGCTCAAAGCGGTAAGGAGGCTCTTGTTGCCTTTGATATGACTGCTACGGGTGAGCTCCTTGAGCCTCTGGGCACACTTAAGTTTGAAAAAGCATACGAAGGCTTTGCCAATGCCGTAAAGGCAGGCGAGGCGGCAGGTGCGGATTTTGTTCTTATCGAAACTATGACCGATACCGCCGAAATCAAGGCTGCCGTGCTTGCAGTTAAAGAAAATTCTTCTCTTCCCGTTGTTGTTACTTTTACCGTTGATGAAAACGGCAGGCTGATGACGGGGGCGGATATTGTTACTGCCGCTGCCCTTATCGAAAGCCTTGGTGCAGACGGAGTTGGTATCAACTGCGGTTTTGGTCCGGAAAAAATGCTTGAATTCGTACCACAGCTTCTGAATTTCACAAAGCTTCCCGTGCTGATAAATTCCAACGCAGGTATGCCTGTTGTGGTTGATGGCGTTGCAAGCTACGATGTAAAACCCGGATCATTTGCCGCAAGTGCAAAGAAGCTTGTTGAAATGGGTTGCTCTGCTGTCGGCGGTTGTTGCGGCACAACGCCTGCACACCTTGAAGCGGTTGTCACTCTTTGTAACGGTATGACCGTTGCAAAACCCAATGTCAGCGGCAGAAAGAGCTTTGTTTCCTCCCGTGCAAAAACAGTTTTCTTTAACGATAAAACCGTTCTTATAGGCGAGCGCATTAATCCCACCGGTAAGCCGAAACTCAAAGCCGCTCTCAAAGAGAATAACCTCGAATATCTCTGTGTCGAGGCTGTTAACCAGGAAAATGCAGGTGCTCATATTCTTGATGTCAACGTCGGTATATCCGAAATTGACGAGGTCAGCGTGCTTGAAGCAGCGGTTAAAAAGGTTTCACAGGTTACGGATTTACCCTTGCAGATAGATACTTCGGATGTTGCCGCTCTTGAAAAGGCACTTCGTGCCTACGTCGGCAAGCCTCTCATAAATTCCGTCAACGGCTCGGAGGAATCGCTTAACAGCGTTCTTCCTCTTGCGGCAAAATACGGCGCAATGGTTGTCGGCTTAACGCTTGACGAAAAAGGTATTCCCGAAACAGCCGAGGGCAGAATCGAAATTGCTGAGCGCATAATCAGCCGTGCGGCTCAATACGGAATAGATAAGTCCGATATTATTATCGACCCTCTTGCAATGACAATAAGCACAAGCGATGTCGGCGCATTGCCCACTCTCGATTCGCTCGATTATATCAAAAACACACTCGGTGTTCATACAGTGCTCGGTGTTTCTAATATTTCTTTTGGTTTACCAAACAGAGAAAAAATCAATTCCGCGTTCTTCACTCTTGCAATGCAGAAAGGTTTGAGCGCAGGTATAGTAAATCCGCTCAATGCCGCTATGATGGATGCATATTATTCATACAACGCTCTTTATGCCTACGATAAGGGTTGTCTTGAATATATCGCAAATAATCCCGTAAGTCAGGTTCAGCAAGAAACAAAGCCTGTTCAGAAAGCAACGGTGCATTTTGTTGATGACCTTAAAACAGCGGTAATCAAAGGTATGAGTGAAAAGGCGGCGGAAGAAACCGAAAAATTACTCAAAGAAAAACAGCCTGTCGAAATTATCGACGGTTATCTGATACCCGCACTCGATGAGGTAGGCGTGCAGTTTGAAAGTAAACGTCTCTTCCTGCCCCAGCTTCTGCTTGCCGCCTCTGCGGCATCTGCGGCGTTTGATGTTATCAAAAAACAGCTTTCGGCAGAAGGTACAACACAGAAGAAAGGCAAAATAATTCTTGCTACGGTCAAAGGTGATATCCACGATATCGGCAAAAACATAGTCAAGGTGCTTCTCGAAAACTATGGCTATGAAATAATCGATCTTGGCAGGGATGTTCCTGCCGAAGAAATTGTAAGGTCTGTAAAAGAAAATTGCGTTGCGCTTGTGGGCTTGAGTGCGCTGATGACCACTACCGTGCCCAATATGGCGCAGACGATTGAACTGTTGCGCAAAGAGCACGACTGCAAAGTTATGGTCGGCGGTGCTGTACTTACACAGGAGTATTCCGAACAGATAGGCGCTGACTTCTATTGTAAGGATGCCATGGCATCCGTAAGATGTGCCGAAAAACTTTTTGAGGAGGGTTATCTTAAATGAGTTTGTTTTCAAGAATCAAGAGCAAGGGCAGTAACTATTCAATCAAGCAGATTGATTTGTCCGTCTGCCCCGAAAATACACCTGAAGAGCTTAAGTATTTATATGAGCAGAGTGTTGTCGATTACGGTGAGGGCTACCTCGGTCACCCCGATTCTGTCTTGCTCAAAAACGGCGATATTCTCACTTTTTTTCCCAAGGGTCACGGCAAGGGTGCCGCTCTTGCCCGCCGCAGTAAGGATGGCGGCGTAACCTACGTCAACGGTATGGATAACCAGCCGAAATCGTGGGAAGGCTCGCGCGAAACCCCAACGGTTTACCGCCTTGAATTCAACGACCCGAACACACCCGATAAGCTTATACTTATCTGTGGCAACCCCAAATGGGGCATAGAGCCGACAACGGGCGGATTCAATTGTTCACTTTCCTGCGACGAGGGCGAAACCTGGAGCGAGTTCAAGCTCTTTTATAAGGGTATGAACACTATCGTTGCAATGGCATCGCTCACAAGGCTCAAGGAAAACGGCGAGTTCGTCGATAAGTGGATGGCTTTGTTCCACGACAGAAAGTTCCACAACTATAAAACAATACTTACCTTTGACCAAAACGGCGAAATGCAATGGAGCAAGCCCGAAAAGTACTTTGCCTGCTACCGTAAAACCGAAAAGGGCAGTAATATGTGCGAGGTTGAGTGCATCCGCTCCGATATGGGTAAGGGTGACGAAATATGTATCCTCACCAGAAGCAATACCAAAAAGGTAAATTCAATGATAAGCTTCTCAAAGGATGAGGGCAAAACATGGTCTGCGCCCGTCGAGCTGCCTGCCGCACTTAACGGTGAAAGGCACAAGGCAGATTACCTGCCCGACGGCAGACTTATCATAACCTTCCGCTCAATTGAGCGTTGCCCCGAAAAAAATAAGGTGAATATCGAAAAGGGACACAAAGGACGCGGCTGGTACAGCGAGGGCTGGATAGCCTGGGTCGGCACTTACGATGACCTTAAAAACGGCAGGGAAGGGCAGTACAGAATAAAGCTTGCCCACACCTACCTCAACTATCAGACTGAGCCCGATATTGTTGCCAACGGCGATTGCGGTTACTGCGGCAATGTCGTTCTTCCCGACGGCACCTTTGTTACATCAACTTACGGCATTTTCTCTGCCGATGAAAAACGCCATACATATATTGTTTCAAAGCGTGTCCGTCTTACCGATACCGATAAATTACTTTAATTAAATTCAGTTCTCACAGGAGTTAACTATGGAAGCCTTCAACAAAAACGAAACCGTGCTTTATAACCTGCGCATGCTCTACGAGCAGTACGGCTATAAGCGCTTTAAAATGAGCAAGTTTGAGGAGTATGACCTCTATCTTGAGTATAAGAAGTTTCTGCAGACAGAGAATATCATCACATTTACTGACCTTCACGGTAAGCTCTATGCTTTGAAGCCCGATATCACTCTGTCAATTGCAAAGAATGCAAATCCTGCCCAGCCTCAGAAGCTCTATTATAAAGAGAATGTTTACAGAGCATCAAAGGACACAAAGGAATACAAGGAAATTACACAGCTCGGCCTTGAGTATATCGGTGAAATTGATTCCTACACAATGGCAGAAGCCGTTCTTCTTGCCGCAAAGAGCCTCAAGCTTATAAGCGAAAGTTACATTCTTGACATTTCCCATATGGGCTTTATTTCGGGTCTGTTTGAGCAGGCGGGTTTAAGCGATGTTCAGCAGGAAAAGCTGCTCGGCTTCCTTGGTAAAAAGGATACCCACGAAATGCGTTACTGCTGTGAGCAGTTCGGCGTTGAAAGCTCAATGAGCGAAAAAATTGTTTCTCTCTGCGAGATTTACGGCAGCTTTGAAGAAACTCTGCCGAAAATCAAATCGCTTGTACTCAACGACAAAATGGCTGACGCAATAAAAGAGCTCGAAGTGCTTTATTCTGTGCTCAGCGCAATGGGCGAGGGTGAACACATCAACCTCGACTTCTCCATTGTCAACGATATGAGCTACTACAACGGCGTTATTTATCGTGGCTATGTAAAGGATGTTCCGTTCAGCGTGCTCAGCGGCGGCAGATACGACAATCTCCTTCAGAAGCTCGGCAAAAACTGCCAGGCAATAGGCTTTGCCGTTTATGTTGATTTGCTTGAGCTTTATGACAGGCACAGCCGTGAATACGACGTGGATGTGCTTGTTACTTACACAAGTGAGGATACTCCTGCAGCAGTTGCGGCTGTTGCAGAAAAATACATTTCCGAGGGTAAGAGCGTCAAGGTGCTTATCAATGCGCCCGAAACCCTCAAATACCGTGAAAAGGTAAGCGTTTCACAGAAGGGAGCCGAGGAATAATGGAATATCTTAATATAGCTCTTCCCAAGGGCAGGCTCGGCGAAAAGGTCTATGAAATGTTCGAGAAAATCGGCTACGGCTGTCCTGCAATCAAAGAAAAGAACAGACAGCTGATTTTCGAAAACGAAGAAAATAAAGTCCGCTATTTCTGGTCAAAGCCCTCCGATGTTTCGATTTATGTCGAAAAGGGTGCGGCAGATATAGGCGTTGTGGGCAAGGATATTCTTCTTGAATATGAGCCCGATATTTACGAGCTTGCCGACCTTGATATAGGCAAGTGCAGAATGTGCGTTGCCGCTAAAAAAGGCTTTCGCGACAATTCGGAAAAAACACTTAAGGTTGCAACAAAGTTCGTCAACATCGCAAGAGCACACTATGCTTCCAAGGGCAGGGATATCGAAATATGCAAGCTCAACGGCTCTATTGAAATTGCTCCCATCCTTGGTATGACTGACGTTATAGTCGATATTGTCGAAACGGGAACAACGCTTAAGGAAAACGACCTTGAGGTAATCGAAACAATAATTCCCATCAGTGCCCGTCTTGTTGCCAACAAGGCAAGCAGTAAGTTCAAATCCCAGCAGATTAACGATATCCGCAGAAAGCTCCAAGAGGTAATTAACAATGATTAAAATTTTTGACGGCGAAATCAAAGCCGAAGACATATTCGCAAGAGAAGAGGAAAAAAGCACGGTAGGTGAAATCGTTGCCGATATTATTACAAACGTGCGCAAAAACGGCGACAAAGCACTTCGTGAATATTCCGAAAAGTTCGATAAGGCAAAGCTCGACAGCCTTGAGGTAACAGCAGAGGAAATCGACGCTGCATTTGAGGCACTTGAGCCTGAATTTATCGCTGTTATAGAGGAAGCAGCAGAAAATATCCGTGAGTTCCACCGCCACCAGGTTAAGACCGGTTTTGTCATCACTCCCCGTGACGGTGTTGTGCTCGGTCAGCGTGTAATTCCGCTTGAAAGAGTCGGCCTCTATGTTCCCGGCGGTACGGCAAGCTATCCTTCTTCCGTTCTGATGAACTGTATTCCTGCAAAGCTTGCAGGCTGTGATGAAATTGTTATGGTTACACCTCCGTCGGCTGATGGCAGTATTAAGCCCGCAATTCTCGTTGCCGCAAAAATCGCAGGTGTTGACCGTATATTCAAGGTCGGCGGTGCTCAGGCTGTTGCAGCCCTTGCTTACTCAACAGAAACAATTCCCCAGGTTGATAAAATCGTTGGCCCCGGCAACGTCTTTGTTGCAGAGGCAAAGCGTCAGGTTTTCGGTACGGTTGCAATTGATATGATTGCAGGTCCCAGTGAAATCCTCGTAATTGCAGACGAAACCTGTAACCCGAAGTTTGTTGCAGCAGATATGCTTTCGCAGGCAGAGCACGACAAGAACGCAAGCGCAGTTCTTGTAACCGACAGTATGGCTCTAGCAAAAGCTGTAAGCGCAGAACTCGAAAGACAGATTCCGCTTCTTCCCCGTGAGGAAATTGCAAGAGCATCAATAGACAACAACGGTAAAATCATCGTTGTTGATGACCTTATGAAGGCTGCCGAAATGTCCAACTCAATTGCTCCCGAGCACCTTGAAATTTGTGTGGACAAGCCCTTTGACTTCCTGCCCCGTATCCGTAACGCAGGCTCGGTCTTCCTCGGCAAAAACTGTCCCGAAGCACTCGGCGACTATTTTGCAGGCCCCAACCACACACTTCCCACAAGCGGTACGGCTCGCTTCTCAAGCCCGCTTTCCGTTGATGATTTTATCAAGCGTTCATCCTTTATTTCCTATTCCGAGGATGCACTTGAAAAGGTTTATGAAAAGATTGATTCTTTTGCACAGAAGGAAGGCTTACACGCCCACGGCAGAAGCGTAACTGTCAGATTTGAAGATAAATAACTTAAACTTGGAGCATATACAATGAGCAGATTTATGTCAGACAGGCTTTCATCCCTTACACCGTATACGCCGGGTGAACAGCCGCAGGACTTTAACTATGTAAAACTTAACACAAACGAATCTCCGTTTGATCCCTCTCCCGAGGTTATAAAAGCTGTCAATACAGCAGAGGTTGAGCGCCTGAGGCTTTATTCAGACCCCGAGTGCAAAAAGACGGTACAGGCTGTTGCCGACTATTACGGAGTGGAAAGCAAAAATGTGGTCCTCGGTAACGGCTCGGACGAAATCCTCGCTTTTATTTTTGAGGCGTTCTGCGATAAACACACTCCCGTTGCATATCCGGATATAAGCTATGGCTTTTATGAGGTTTTTGCTTCACGCTACGGTATAGATTCACAGGTTATTCCGCTTAAAGCTGATTATTCTCTTTGTGCAGATGATTACTGCGGTCTGAACAAAACAATCGTTATTGCAAATCCCAACGCACCTACAGGTATGGCTATATCGCTTGAGGATATCGAAAAGATAGCTTCAAGCAATCCCGACAACGTGGTTGTTATTGATGAAGCCTATGTTGACTTCGGCGGTGAGAGCGCAGTTGAGCTTACAAAGAAATACAGCAACCTTATTGTTGTACAGACCTTTTCAAAATCCCGTCAGCTTGCAGGCGCGCGCCTCGGTTTTGCCATTGCGAACGAAGAACTGATTGCGGATCTGAATACAGTCCGTTTTGCATCAAACCCCTATAATATCAATCGCCTGACCCTGCTTGCAGGCGAGGCAGCGATAAACGATAAGGCATATTTTGAAAGCACAAGGAATCAGATTATCGAAAACCGTGCATATACGGTGTCAGAGCTTGAAAAAAGAAGCTTTACCGTGCTCGACTCTAAAACAAACTTCGTCTTTGCTTCTCATAAAGAGAAAAGCGGCGAAGAGCTTTACAAAGGACTGAAAGCAAACGGTGTGCTTGTCCGTTTCTTCAACAAGCCCAGACTCGATAAATACCTTCGTATTACTATCGGCACAAAAGAGCAGATGGATGCTCTTCTTGCCGCACTCGATAAAATACTTTGATTTTAAAGGACGGATTTTACAATGCGTACAAGTGAAATTAAGCGTAACACCGCCGAAACACAGATTGAGCTTTTTCTTAATCTCGACGGTACAGGTAAAAGCGAAATTGATACAGGCTGCGGTTTTCTCGACCATATGCTCACCCTCTTTTCACGCCACGGAAGGTTTGACCTCAACGTGAAATGCAACGGCGATATTAACGTTGATTACCACCACACAGTTGAGGATATCGGCATCTGCCTTGGTCAGGCTTTTGCCGAAGCACTCGGCAATATGGCAGGTATCAAGCGCTACGGCGATATTATTCTGCCTATGGATGAATCGCTGATTATGTGTGCGGTCGATATTTCGGGCAGAGCACATCTTTCGCTTGACCTTGGTGCTATGCCCCCGAAGGTAGGCGATTTTGACACCGAGCTTGTGAGCGAGTTTATGCTCGGTCTTGTGCGCAACAGCAAAATCACCCTGCACATAAATAAGCTCTACGGATCAAATACACACCACGTTATTGAGGGCTGCTTCAAGGCACTTGGCAGAGTGCTCGGCAGTGCCGTAAGCATAGATGAAAGGCTTAACGGCGAAATTCCCTCAACCAAAGGAGTTCTTTGATGTTAGCTATAATTGACTACGGAGTGGGCAATATTTTTTCGCTGTATTCCTCTTTTAAGTTTATCGGCGAGGATGTTGTGCTCACAAGCGACAAAAAGATAATTGATTCCTGTTCACATATAATCCTTCCCGGTGTAGGCGCTTTTGAGGATGCAAGAAGAAAGCTCGACGAAAGCGGTATGACCGAGGTTGTAAAAGAGCAGGTTAAAACGGGCAAGCCCCTTATGGGTATCTGCCTTGGTATGCAGATGCTTTTTGATAAAAGCTACGAATATGGCGAGCACGAGGGCCTCGGACTCATCAAAGGCTCGGTAAGACCTATATCCGAGGTTATTTCCCCCGAACTCAAAATTCCGCATATCGGCTGGAATGCGCTTGAGTTTACAAAGGAAACAGGCATTTTCAAGCACATCAAAAACGGCGACCACGTTTATTTTGTCCATTCCTACTGGGCGGCGGACTGTGAGGAAAGCACAACGTCCGTGTGCGAATACGGCGCAAGGCTTACAGCTTCCGTGCAGAGCGGAAATGTTTACGGCTGTCAGTTCCACCCTGAAAAAAGCGGTGAGGTCGGCCTGAACATACTCAAAGCATTCTGTGAATTATAAGAGGTACTTGTAATTATGAAACTTTTTCCGGCGATAGATTTAAAAGATAAAAAGGTTGTCCGTCTTTTCAAGGGCGATTATAATCAGATGACGGTTTACGGCGATAATCCGCTTGAAACAGCCAAGGGTTTCAAGGCAAGCGGTGCGGAGTATCTCCATGTTGTTGACCTTGACGGTGCGAAGGACGGCGACAACCCCAACTTTGAAATCGTTGCAGATTTAGCCCAGAACAGCGGTCTTAAGGTTGAAATCGGCGGCGGTATCAGAAACGAAGAAATAATTAAGAAATATATTGATGCAGGCGTTATGCGTGTTATCCTCGGCACTGTTGCAATTTCCAACCCCGATTTTGTTGCCGAAATGGTAAACAAATACGGCGATAAAATTGCAGTCGGTGTCGATATGCTCGGCGGTAAGGTTGCAACTCACGGCTGGATAAATGTCAGCGAGGTTGACGGCTTTGAATTCTGCGAAAGATTAGAGAAAATGGGTGTTGCAACCGTAATCTGTACCGACATTTCAAAGGACGGTGCAATGCAGGGCACAAACCGTGAGCTTTACCGTGAAATGGCAAAGCGCTTTAAGTTTGATACGGTTGCTTCCGGCGGTGTATCAACGCTTGATGATGTAAAAGCTCTTAACGAAATGGGCGTTTACGGTGCAATTCTCGGAAAGGCACTTTACACCGGTGCAGTAGATTTGAAGGAAGCCGTAAAAATAACGGCAGGGGAGGAATAATATGATAACGAAAAGAATTATTCCTTGTCTTGACGTCAAAAACGGCAGAGTTGTAAAAGGCGTGAATTTCGAGGGATTGAGCGATGTTTCATCGCCCGTCGAGCTTGCGGATTACTACAGCCGTGCAGGCGCAGATGAGCTTGTTTTTTATGATATTACGGCATCTGTCGAGGGTAGGCAGATATTTACGGATATACTTAAAGAAGCGGCGTCGAAAATCTTTATTCCGCTTACTGTCGGCGGCGGCATCACAACGCTGGACGATTTTGAGCGTGTGCTCAACTGCGGTGCGGATAAGGTCAGCGTAAATTCGGGTGCTATCAAAAATCCAAAGATTATCGAAGAGGCTGCAAAAAAATACGGCGACCAGTGTGTCGTGCTTTCTGCCGATATCAAGAGGGTAGACGGTAAGTTCAAGCTCTTCAAAAACGGCGGACGAGTAAACACCGAAATCGACGCTCTCGAATGGATTAAATTCGGCGTTGACAGCGGCGCAGGCGAAATCGTTGTCAACAGCATCGATACAGACGGCGTAAAGCAGGGTTTCGACCTTGAAATGCTCGAGGCTGTCTGCAATATCGTTTCTGTGCCTGTTATTGCTTCGGGCGGTGCAGGCGGAATAAAAGACTTTATTGAACTTTTCAATAAATTGCCCAAGGTCGATGCAGGTCTTGCGGCATCCATTTTCCACTTCGGCGAGGTAACTATCGACGAGCTGAAGCGTGAACTCAAAGCAAACAACATCAACACCAGAATTTGAGGAGGAAAGAAAGATATGTTACATGTTAGTGATTTGAAATTTGATGCAAACGGCCTTATCCCGGCAATTGTTGTGGATTACCGCTCGAATAAAGTGCTCACCCTTGCCTATATGAACGAGGAAAGCCTTCGCATTACTCTTGATGAGGGTAAAACCTGCTTCTGGTCACGTTCACGTCAGAAGCTCTGGCGTAAGGGCGAATCTTCGGGCAACTACCAGCACGTAATGGAAATCAAGGCAGACTGCGATAAGGATGCACTTGTTATAAAGGTAAAGAAGGACGGTCCTGCCTGTCACAAGGGTACGGATTCCTGCTTCACAAACACCTTCTACCGCAAGAGCGGCTATAGTGATTTTTCGCTTGAAAGTCTTATGGAACTGCTCAGATCACGTAAGGCAGACCCGCCTGCAGGCTCTTACACAAGCTATCTCTTTGAGAAGGGTATTGACAAAATCCTCAAAAAGGTCGGCGAGGAGTCAACTGAGGTTATCATCGCTGCAAAGGCAGACGATAAAAAGGAAACTGTTTACGAGATTGCAGACCTTGCCTATCATATTATGGTTATGATGACCGAAATGGATATCTCGGTTGAAGAAGTATATAAGGAACTTGCTTCACGCCATGTTATCGATCATAAGGTCAAGCAGGAAAAAATGACTAAATAAGAGTGGTTATGAAAATGAAAAAATCCAATCCTCTTGCGCTTATACCAATAGGCGTATTTGTTGCGTTCTATCTTTCGCTTGGTATAATTTTTGAATATGTAATGGCTATCCCTATGGGATTTTACAGCGTTCCCGTTATTGTTGCGTTTCTCGTGGCTCTCTTTGTAGCTGTACTCCAGACAAAGGGTGTTTCGCTCGACAAAAAATTCGAATTAATGGGGCAGGGCATAGGCGACAAAAATATAATAACAATGCTGCTTATCTTCCTGCTTGCAGGTATTTTTGTAGGTGTTGTCGGTAGAGGTTCAGCCGAAAGTGTTGCTTACTTTCTGCTTTCAGTCACTCCGCCACGCTTTGCAATAGCTGTTCTGTTTGTAATAAGTGCCTTCGTTTCCACCGCTATGGGTACTTCTGTTGGTACAATCACGCTTATTACTCCCATTGCTGTTGCAATTTCAACGGGCTCGGGTTTTCCGCTTGCACTTTGTGTAGGTACGGTTGTCGGCGGTGCAATGTTCGGCGATAATCTTTCCTTTATTTCGGATACAACAATCGCCGCTTGTAACGGTCAGGGCTGTGCAATGAAGGATAAATTTCGCACAAACCTTGCAATTGTCGCACCTGCTGCAGTTGTAACTCTTGCGCTGATTATTGCGTTTTCGCTCAGGTACGATATTTCAGGTGGAATTATCAAGGATTACGATATGATTCAGATTATTCCGTACATCCTCGTTCTTATCAGCGGTATTGTCGGCATCAATGTTTTCCTCACACTCATTATCGGTATCGTTTCGGGCAGCATCATAATGCTTGCAACCTCTGCCGTGGATTTTCCCTCGCTTCTTTCGGGTATGGGTACTGGTGCTTCGGGTATGTTTGAAACCTCAATGGTTGCTGTGCTGGTTGCGGCGCTGTGTGCCCTGATTAAGTATAACGGCGGCTTCGATGCCCTGCTCAACGGCATTCGCCGCATTTTCAAAGGCAGAAAGGGCGGTCAGCTTGGTATAGGTCTGCTTGTCGGTCTTATGGATATTGCAACGGCAAACAATACTGTTGCAATTGTTATGGCTAACCCCATTGCTTCGGAAATGTCGAAGGATTACGATATCGACAACCGTAAGGTTGCTTCAATTCTTGATACATTTTCCTGTATTGTCCAGGGCTTTCTGCCCTACGGTGCTCAGATTCTCGTTGCCTTGTCCGTAGTGACTACTCTCGGGCTTGAACTCTCGGCATTCGACATTATCAAAAATCTTTTCTATCCCTTCCTTCTTCTTATCAGCTCACTTGTGTTTATCTTCTTCGTTCCCGAAAAGAAAACAAAAGCATAATTGATGGTGATTGACTATGTCTGAACTTCAGGAATATATAAATAAAATATTTGACGATAGTATTTATAAGGCTGTTATAAGCAAGCCAAAAGCCAAAGACAGTGAATACCGCAAAATTACGGTTGAGCGCTTGCCGAAATTTTACCAGATAGCAAAATACACCGAAAAACAGGTTTTCCACGAAAATATACCGTTTGACAAAATTGCCGAGCGGTGCTGTGAAATAATTGACGGTCAGTATCTTCAGCTCAATGCCTGGGGTGTGGAAAAGGAGCATTGCATCACCGTTTCCAAAAAGGGTAAGATTTTCTACGGCGCGAAAAAGAATGCCTCTGCGGTGAAAAATCAGCCTGCTTCGCACAACAGACAAAAGCAGTATATTCTCCCCGAGGGTCAGATTATCGAGCCGCTTGTGGATATGGGCATATTCACAAAAGAGGGCAGAGTAGTGCAGTCTATGTACGATAAGTACAGGCAGATTAACCGCTTCGTTGAGCTGATTGACGACTGCATCAAGCAGAATAATTACAAAAAACTCAACATAATTGATTTCGGCTGCGGCAAATCTTATCTTACCTTTATCGTTTATTACTATCTGACTGAAATCAGAAAAATTGAGGCAAACATAATCGGTCTTGACCTGAAAAAGGACGTAATCGAAAAGTGCAACAAAGCGGCGCAGAAGTACGGTTACGAAAACCTGCGCTTTGAGCTTGGCGATATCAACGGTTATAAATGCCCGTTTGATGTTGATATGGTCATAACTCTTCACGCCTGCGATACGGCTACAGATTATGCACTTTATAACGCAATTAACTGGAATGCGAAGATGATTTTTTCCGTGCCCTGCTGTCAGCATGAGCTGAATAATCAGCTTTCTACGGAGAATCTTTCGCTTCTTACCCGCTACGGTATAATTCAAGAGCGTTTTGCCGCCTTGCTTACCGATTCTGTGCGCGCAAATCTGCTTGAATACTGTGGCTATAAAACGCAGGTGCTTGAATTCATCGACCTTTCTCATACGCCTAAAAACCTGCTCATCCGTGCCGTACTTAACCCGAGCGCAACGAAAAAATCAAAGGAAAAAGCACTCGCAGAGGTCAAGGAGGCAATTGCCGAATTCAACGTAAAACCAACGCTTTACGAGCTTGTAATGAACAAATAACTCTCTTTAAAAGACCGTCACGCACGGTCTTTAAATTTTTGTATTGACAATTGGTTACAGCTTTGTTAACATGTACATAGAGTACCGAGGTATCGGAGCTCTATGTATTGAAAAGAGGAGGCAGAATTATGAACATAAAAAAAGAGCTTTCAAAGGGCAGCAGCTCTTTGCTTGTGCTTTCCGTGCTTGAGGGTAAGGATATGTACGGTTATCAGATTATAAAGGAAATTGAGCTGCGAAGCGAAAAGGTTTTTTCGTTCAAAGAAGGCACGCTTTATCCTATTTTACACAGCTTTGAAAACAACGGTTACGTTAAATCATACTGGGATGAAAGCGAGCAAGGCAGAAAGAGGAAATATTATAAAATCACAAAGAAAGGTCTCAAAGCACTCGAGGAATCAAAAGAGGAGTGGAAGGCTTACTCTGCGGCAGTCGGTAAGGTTATAAACGGTAAAGCGATTGCCGTTAACTGAGGAGGTGCAGACATTGAACAGAATTAATGATTATGTTAATTCCCTTGTCCCTTCAAATATCCCCAAAAGAAAACAGCAGGATATCCGCGAAGAGCTGCTTTCACACATTTTCGACAGAACAGATTATTACAAAGAAATCGGTTACGATACGGATTCTGCAATTGACAAAGCCCTTTGCGATATGGGTGAGGATGAAAGCGTAAAATTAAGCATTCGCAATAAATTTGAAGAGCTTCATTTTGAGCGTACGTGGTGGTCGTTTGTTGCCGGTGCGATTATACTTTCGATGAACTTGTTGTGTTTTCCGTTGGGCTTGTGGGTAACCTCTGCCGATTTTAACGACGAGCCTACCCCTTTTACAGCCTTTATCAGCTTTTCAATGATATTCGTTATGCTCTTTGGAGTTGTCTTTGCGAGGATTAAAAAATACCGTAAAATACTTATCGGTATAGGTGTTGCCAACGCAATTGTAGCAGGCTGTTTTCTGATTTGCTTCTATCCGCAGTCAGCATTTTATGTGCTGGATTTAAACACAATCTGTCTGCTTGACCGCTTCACACCGCTTTATATGAACGACATATTTCAATACTACGTCGGCGGATTTTTCTATTGGGGCTGTATAGCGTTTCTCGGGCTTACTTCTCTTTATTGCTTCCTTATGGCTGTCCTGCTTAAAATAGACATAGCCAAATCGGTTGAAAAAGCAAAAGGAAAACTTATCGCTTTTTCCGTGGCTTATCTTGCTTTTGCGGTGTTTTCCTGCGGCATTTATCCGTGGAGCGAGGCTTATGAAAAGAACTATCCGATGTGGTTTAATGAGTATAGCAGATGTATCAGTGAAGAAACAGATATACTGTATGAAAACATAGAACCGCTTGACGATTATGACACAGTTGCCGCTTATCTTTCCGAAAACGGATGGATGACACTTGAAGCCTACGAAAATACGCTTGACAGGGTAACTGCAAAGCAGTTCCGCGGCGAACTCAGGCGTTTCAGCTTTGAAGACGGCTACGAGGTGTGGTTTAACCCTGAAAAACTGAAAGATATAGCCGGCAACGGTTTTGTTGCCGTGCGCAAGAACGCTGAAAACAAAATCATCGGAAAAAGCGTCGGCAATATTGACACCGATATTTATAATGAATACGGCTTCGGATATTCAAGCACCAGTTATGAGAGACGTGACGATATGAAAGAGCTTATTGCCGCCTTTGATAACCTGAAAAAAGGCGACAGGGAAGAGGATGTGCTGGCTGTATTCGGCTCTGATATCGGCGTTATTTTTCAGTACGGTGAGATTTACACGAAATCCGCTTCTCTCGAAAACGGCGTGCTGAAAACCTATTACCGTGTTTACAGCTTCGGTACGGTTTACCCCGAGAAAAAAAGCTGGTACGACCGTGTGCAGGACAGATATTTTGAGTTCACCTTTGAGAACGGTCTGCTTACCAACGGTAAAATGCATTGGAACGACTATCCCGATGGTTATGAATACCGTTCGGTGAAATAATGTTTAAAACTATCTGCGTATAGTTGTTTTGGGGAAAGTGTGAAATCAGGCTCTTGTATAAATATAAAAAATATGTATGCTTTATACAATAAAACCCTTGCAAAATTCTTATTCATAGTTTATAATGATAAAGACTAAGTTTCCGAAAGCGGAATTTTGCGATTTTCGGAACAAATAACAGGAGGTAAACTTATGAAGAAAAGATTAGCAATCGTTCTCTCCCTCGTACTCGCACTTTCAATGCTGCTCCTTACTGCTTGCGGCGACAAACCTGTTGAGGATCCCGCAAATGACCCCGTAGCAGGCGACCTTTCCGCACAGGAAATCATCGTCGGCACAGGTGGTTCAACAGGTACATACTACGGCTTCTGTAACACGATTTCGTCCATCCTTAAGGACAAAGTCGGCGCAAACCTTATGATTCAGTCTTCCGGTGCTTCCAAGGCTAATATCCTTGACATCGATGACGGCAACGTTGATATGGCTATCGTTCAGAACGACGTTATGGACTATGCTTACAACGGCACATCTCTCTTTGCAGATGTTGGCGCTATCAAGTCTTTCTCCACACTCGGTGCAGCTTATGCTGAGGTTTGCCAGATTGTTGCAAGAGCAGATTCCGGCATCAAGACAGTTGCTGACCTTGCAGGCAAGAAGGTTTCCGTAGGCGACAGCGGCAGCGGTGTTGAATTCAACGCACAGCAGATTCTCGGTGCATACGACATCACCTTCGAGCAGATTGACAAGCAGAACCTCAGCTTCCAGGCATCCGCAGATGCTCTTAAGGACGGCAAGATTGACGCTTTCTTCTGCACAGCAGGTGCTCCCACAGTTGCTATCACAGACCTTTCCACAACAACAGGTATCGTTCTTGTTGAAATCGATGCTGAGCATCTTGCAAAGCTCCAGTCCGAGTACGGCTTCTATGCTGAGTACAAGGTTCCCGCAGGCACATACAACGGTATCGATGCTGACGCTACAACAGTTGCTGTTAAGGCTACATTTATCGTAAGCAACGACCTTGACGAGGAAACAGTTTACCAGCTTACAAAGGCTATCTACGAGAATAAGGATGAATACACACACGAAAAGGCAGCAGAAATGAGCCTTGAGTATGCAGTATCCAGCATCTCCGTTCCCTTCCATCCCGGTGCAGAAAGATACTTTAAAGAGGTTGGCGCAATCGCTGAATGAGCAAAGTCTCAGCTGACTTCAGAAAAACGTTAATCACAGCAGCCGTTTTAATGATATTCATTACAGCGGCTGCTGTATTTATAAAAACCGCTTCGGCTGAGTACCTGGTTTTATACAATGCTGATACCGGGGAGCGTTATATAACCGAAAAAGCCGAAGAGGGGATGATGTTTTCCGTTGAGTTTATCCACTCGGTCAACAAAACCCCGGTCAAAGACACTTTTATAATCGAAAACGGAGAAATCCGTGCATATTCTACCACTTATCGCTCCTTCGGCGCAGGTGTTCAGACGGCGCTTGAAGGTGACCAGAAAATGACCTATGACGAGCACGGTAATATGATTATTACGGGCTTCGATATTACTTACGACCCGTTGAGATATTGTGTCGGTACCGTGTCCGACCACATTCTCACCCTCGGCGGTGAAGAAATCAGCCTTCGCAATATGTGCGGCAGAAGCGAAAGGGTGGCATTTGAAACCGTTACGGGATTTGAAATTCTGACGAAAGGAATGTAGTTGATGTCAGATGTAAACACCAAGCCCATTGGCATGCAGGCTGATGAGGACGAAGTTATTGATGTTGACAAATTGATGGCGGACTTCGACAAGGAGTCAAACACACGCCATTTCTCAGGTATATTTGATAAAATAATAAAAATAGGTATGGTGCTTTTTTCCCTCTATGTTATGTTCGACGGTTGGACGGGCACCATGGAGGAAAGGCAGAAAATGTCATGGTTCATCGGAATCATTGTCTTTATCGCCTTTATTCTCTACCCCGTAAGCAAGAAAGAAAAGAAAAGGCTCAATCATGTGCCTTTCTATGATTACATATTTGCGGTTTTAGGCTCGGGAGCTTTCTTTTACTACGCAATTAACTGCCAGGCTATTGTTGACAGAGCTTCCAGAATCAACGAGCTTGATATTGCTGTTGCAATTGTCGGTACGCTTCTTTTGTTTGAAGCCTGCCGAAGGGTTGTCGGTCTGCCGATAGTCTGTGTATCTGCGGCGTTTATTGCCTACGCCTTTATTGTTGTAAACCGCAACCCGTTAAGGGTTATTATGTATAAGCTCTTCTACACAACAGAAGGTATTGCAGGCACACCCCTTAACGTTTGTGCATCGTTCATTGTTCTGTTCATTATTTTTGCTTCCTTCCTCGAGCAATCGGGAATAGGCGCCTTCTTTGTTGACCTTGCTAACTCAATCGCAGGTAAGGCAACGGGTGGCCCTGCAAAGGTTGCTGTTATTTCCAGCGCAATGGAAGGTATGTATTCCGGTTCATCCGTTGCCAACACAGTCGGTAGCGGCTCGGTTACAATTCCCACAATGAAGCGTTGCGGCTACAAGCCTGAATTTGCTGCCGCAGTTGAAGCCGCGGCCTCCACAGGCGGTCAGATTATGCCGCCTATTATGGGCGCTGCTGCCTTCCTTATGACTGAATACACGGGTATGCCTTATTCGCAGATCATTATTGCTGCAATTCTTCCTGCCGTGCTTTACTTCACAGGTATCTTTATGATGATTCACTTTGAAGCAAAGAAGCTCGGTCTTAAGGGTCTTCCCAAGGAAGCTATCCCGAATTTCTTCAAGCTTGTTTTCTCCAAGGGCTACCTTCTTCTTCCCGTTGTTGCTCTTGTTCTTGCGATGAACACTTTCTCTCCCGCAAAGTCTGCTATTATTGCAATACTTTGCGCCATAGGTGTCAAGCTTGTTGAAGGTCTTGTAAAATCAATAGTACACAAGAAGTTTGAGTTTGATTTCACTCTGTATTTCCGCTCACTTGCAAACGGCACAAAGAACGCAATCGGTGTTGCCCTTGCCTGTGCGGTTGCTGGTTGTATCTCCGCAATGGTACAGCAGACGGGTCTTGCAAACGTTCTGTCCTCACTCGTTCAGTCCGCTTCGCAGATTCATCCGATTTTCGCACTTATGCTCACAATGCTTATGTGTATTGTTCTTGGTATGGGTGTTCCCACAACGGCAAACTATGTTATTATGGCATCGATGGTTGCACCTATCCTTATCCGCAGCCTCAGCCTTCCCGTGCTTGCAGCACACATGTTTGTTTTCTACTTCGGCATTGTTGCGGATATCACTCCGCCCGTTGCTCTTGCTGCCTATGCAGGCTCAGCTATCGCAAAGTCCAACCCGCTTAAAACGGGTGTCACAGCAACCCGTCTTGCAATTACGGCGTTTATCGTGCCTTATATCTTTGCTTTCAGCCCCGAAATGCTTATCGTTGGCTCCAATGCACCGTGGTACGAAATCGTACTTCTCGTTGTTACAGCTGTTTCAGGTATCTTCATCATATCCGCAGGTATGGAGGGCTATCTTCTCAAAGAAATGCCCTGGTGGCAGAGAATACTTGCCCTTGCAGGCGGACTTTGTATGGTTATCCCCGGCATAGCAACAGACGCTGCCGGCGTTGCAATAATAGTCGTGCTTCTGCTTCTCCAGAAGTTTACGGGTAACAAAAAGAGCAAAGTAAAAACAGCATAATTAAAACCAAAAGCACTTCTCTGGATAATTCAGACGAAGTGCTTTTTTATTATGTTGATATTTATTTTTACTTGTGTTAGAATTTAAAACACAAAGGAGAGATGATTATGAATTTTATCAAATCGATTTTTGCTTTAGTACTCAGTCTAATTCTCTCGTACTTACCTTCAACCTCTTTTCCCTCAATTCCTCATGAGGACGATTTCGTGCTGCAATGGTCGGACGAATTTGATGGTGACAGTGTTGATAAAACTAAGTGGACCTGCAATTACACCGGTGAAGAATCAGTAATCCGCAAGGGTGGAATCTGGAACCCTGATTTTGCTGCGGTAAAGGACGGCAACCTCCATATCCGCACGGAATATTACCCTGACGGCTACAACGGTAACGGTATTCCCGGCTGGTATACGGCTCGCCTTAATTCTATCGGTCTTTTTACTCAGCGTTACGGCTATTTCGAAACAAGGTGTATTCTGCCCAAGGGCAAGGGTCTGTGGTCTGCCTTTTGGCTTATGAGTCACGGCGTAGGCACAGTCGGTAACGGCGGTGTTGACGGTGCTGAGATAGATGTTTTTGAATCCGCTTTTTACGACAGTCCGTCATTTTTCAAAAACCGTGTTACTTCAAATATCCACTATGACGGCTACGGCGAGGAGCACAGACAGAAGAATATATGCAAGCCTTTTGTTTTTATCAACAATCCTTATGAAGAATACAACACCTACGGCCTTGAGTGGAACGAGGATGAATATATCTTCTATATAAACGGTATTGAAACGGGCAGAAGCGATTTCGGCGGTGTTTCTCAGGCGGAGGAATGGCTCATTCTTTCCGTTGAGGTCGGCGGTGAAAACGGCGTTCCGGGTGAAAGCTGGGTCGGCGCTTCAATCGAAACCAATACCGAGCCGCTGACAGATTTTATTGTTGACTATGTAAGAGTTTATCAGTATAAAGATTTGGTGGAATAAAATAAAGCAGGGGCAGTCTTATGCAAATAAGACTGCCCCGTTATTATTGGTTTACCACTTGTTCTCTACGTATTCACAGAATGCGTACATATCCTTGATTTCAATTTTTGTACCGTCGTCAAGGGTTACGTCACCGTTCCAGATGCCATGTACCTGATGTGTGTGCATTCTTGCAACACCAACGTTCATATCCGTGTGGTGATCAAATGTCGGCTTCATTGTCATATTGAATCTGCCGTCCTCGGAAACGAATTTCCATTCGTCCATAAACTTGTCAGGCTTCGGGAAAACCTCAACGTCAACTGCGCCGAACTTGTGTGCCTTGCCATCATAGAAAAGGCAGGTTTCCGTGGCGTTGCTCTCATCGCCGATTGCCCAGGTGATTTCAAAGCCGAAAAGGTGCTTTTCGCCATTTTCGTCGGTTATGTAGCTTGAGCCGTTACCCCAGTACCATACCATTTTGTGCGGAGTATTTACTCGGCCCCAGTCAAGAGCACAGAAGGAGTTTTCTTTGGCGAATTTCCACTCTTCGCCGTCAATCTTGAATGTACCTTCGCAGGGCATACAGTTCTGCTTTGTGGTCATAAAGTACTTTGTCTTGTCGCCTTCAAAGGGGAGAACAGTTGTGATGTTTTCAAGGTCCGGCATAATATCCATTGTGAATTTACATTCGACTGTTTTGCCGTCTTTGAGCATTTTGAACCAAAGCGTTCTTGTGTTTTCCTTTGTGTCAAAGTCAAATTCAGCCTTGCCGATTTTGTATCCGAAGCGGTTGGGGACATCGCCCTTTGCAGGCGGAATGTATTTATCCTTACCGCCGAGGAAAAGCTGTGTAGAGTCCATTATCAACTTGCCATTGACAAGGTCAATCAGCTTTGCGGCGACGAAGCCGCCGACGTTGATGTTGGCAAAATTAATCTGCACCATGTACTTGCCGTCGGAAACCTGATAGAAGTCCCACTCTTTACGGCTCATAAGTTTTGCCTTTACAAGGTTGCGGTCGTAATCAAAAACGTTCTTTCTTGCCCAGCCCTTTGCCTGTAAAGTGCCATCTGCAGCAAGGAGAGGTGTGTTTTTTGTATATTCTGTCTGCTTGGATTTGTTTTTCCATTCTCTGAAGCTTTTATAGGTTCTCGGTGTTTCAGCCATTGTAAATCTCTCCTTTGATATTGGTGAGTTGATTTTTTTACATTGTAACAGATATGGTATGTAAATTTCAATATTATTCTTTAAATAACCTTGAAAGATTTTATGATAAATGCTATACTTCAACCGATAAAACCTTATAAGAAAGAGTATTTGTATGAAAATCATCCTTTCTCTAATTCAGGCAATTTTGCTTGTTGTTTCCTCTTTTGCCGTTCCGGATTCAAACTTCAAAGTCTGGGTTGACCGTGCGGCAATGGACATAACTTCAACATCGGATTTTTCCTTTGCTTCACTCGAGGCAGGTGAGCTTGCTGTATCGGATGCGGAAAAGAAGCTTTGTCCACTGGTAAAAAGGCGGATATTTATTTCAGCAACGGTTCTTTCTGCGAGGCGGATGATTTCGAAACTTTTAAATCTGAACTCAGCTTTCTTCCTGCAGTTTTTACAGCCAACGGCGGCAGAACGGAATCCTTCCTTCCGTATTTCAATATTCACGGTAAAGACTGCGGTGTAGTTCTGGCAGTAGGCTGGTCGGGTCAGTGGTACACTTCACTTGCACAGACCTTTGCCGGAACAACCGTCAAGGCAAAACAGCAGACACTCAAGGGCTATCTTCTTCCCGGAGAGGAGTTCCGCTCACCCCTTATTTCACTTACGTTTTACGATTCCGATAACGCATTGAAAGGCTTTAATGTTTTCAGACAGTTTACAATTGATTGCGTTTATCCCGAGGGTACAAAGCAGGTTGCAACAACGGGTATAGGTGTCGAGGTTCCCGGTGTAACTGAAGAACAGGTAATTCAGAACATAAAGAATATTCCCGAGGAGAGGACTTATTATCTCGATTACGCCTGGGTTGATGCCGGCTGGTATTCCATCAGAAACAGCTGGAGTGACAGCGTGGGCAACTGGTACGCAGACCCCGAACGCTTCCCGAACGGTCTTGGTGAGATATCAAAGCGGCTTAATGAGAGAGGACTTGGTCTGCTTCTCTGGTATGAGGTTGAACGCTGCTGTAAGGATACGGTAGTTTATAATGAATGCATAAAGCACGATGGCTGGCTTATTGTAAATGAAGACAATGATGAGGCGAATGTCGTAAACTTTGCAAATGAAGGTGCCTTTAATTATATTACGGATTTTATGCTTGAATCCCTTCGCTACAACGGAGTAAATTGCTTGCGTATGGACAGCAATTTCACACCGCTTCCCCTTTGGGAGCAGGTTGATAATGACAGGGGAGACGGCAGAAAAGGTGTAACGGAAAACCTTTATTTATCAAACCTTTATCGCTTCTTTGATACGCTGCTTGAAGAAATTCCCGGTCTTACAATTGATAACTGTGCTTCGGGCGGTAAGCGTCTTGATATTGAAATGTGCCGCAGAGGCATACCGCTTTGGAGAACGGACTACAACTGTATGGACGGTGAGGGTAACTCAAAGCCCGACATTTTACAGGCAACTCAGGCACATACCTACGGCATATCCTTCTGGCTGCCCTATAACGGTACCTGTGCCTATATTGAGGGTGAGTACGCAACCCGTACAAATATTATTTCCTGCTCACAGCGCCTTGAATATTTTGATATAAGACCGCATATGGTGGGTAACTACAATCCGCTTACCTTTGGCGGAACGGATACCTCAAAATACCATGCAATGCAGTTTGATACCGATGCAACATCGGGTATGGCACTCATATATAAGCGTGAAAACGTAAGCGATAATACGTACACTTTAAAGCTCAATGGTCTTGACGGTGACACCGTATATAAGCTTTACGATTACGATAAACCTGAAGAAGTTTTTGAAATGACGGGTGAAAAGCTTATGAGCGAAGGTGTTGAACTTACAATAAGCGATACGCCAAAGGCTGTTATTATGCTGTATTCTGCCAAGTAACAGGAGGTTAGGACCAATGATTAAAAACGCAAAGGATGCAGGTGCGGACAACTTTACTCCGTCCGTTCCGCAGTATTTTTCCTGGATTAACAACACAAATGAGGGCTCAACCGAAGAGCATACCCTTGTAAATCTGGACTTTTTCAGATACCTCAAGGATACCTACGGTATGAGTATAAAAATATACGCATGGGATGCCGGCAATTTCGACGGCGCAAGCGAGGGTTACGGCGACGTGAACGGTGAAAAATTCCGTTCGCAGTACCCTGAGGGCTATAAGAAAATCGTAGAAAAAGCAAGAGAGCAGGGGATACGCCTCGGTCTTTGGGGTAGCCCCGACGGCTACGGTGATACCGAAGAAACCCAACAGGAACGCTTTGATTTCTTTGTTCACCTTTGCAAAGACTATAAGTTCGGTCTTTTTAAGCTCGACGGTGTCTGCGGTCACTTGCGCCCCGAAAAAGCAGGCGTTTTTGCGGATATGCTTAAGGAATGCCGTAAATATTCTCCCGACCTTATTGTTCTCAACCATCGCCTTGAGTTTTACGAGGCGGAAAAACATATCACAACCTACCTCTGGAATGGTACGGAAACCTATGTCGATATCCTCTCCTGCAACAGCAATACTGCTATGCACCACAGGGGCTTTATGTTTGAAAGAGGTCACACGGATAATCTCGAGCGACTTGCCGAGGATCACGGCGTTTGTATTTCCTCGAATATTGACTATTTTGAAGATGAACTGATTTATCAGGCGTTTAACCGTTCGCTGATTCTTGCACCCGAAATTTACGGCAATCCGTGGCTTATGCGTGACGATGAGCTGCCTAAACTTGCTAGGGTTTACAATCTCCACGGCAGAAATGCACAGATTCTTGTGAACGGTATGCTTCTGCCCGAGCATTTCGGCGACAATGCCTGTGCCAGAGGCAGCAAAACAAAACGCTTTATTTCAACAGGTAATAATTCGTGGAAAACAAAGAAAGTTACGTTTACTCTCGGTGAAGAAATAGGCCTCGATACGGACAGGACAGTTCAGGTAAATATTCACCACCCGTACGAGGAGTATCTCGGTGAGTATAAGGCAGGGGACAAGGTTGAAATCGAACTGATGCCTTTCAGAGCGGCTCTTATTGAGGTCAGCGTTGTTGATGAGGCCGAGCCTATGCTCGCAAACTGCAAGTATGAAATAGTCAAGGAAGACCAAAACGGTTTGCCTGTTGAGGTTAAAATTCTCACCTGCGACGGCAATGATATAACGCTGATAAATAAAGGCGTTGAAACATTTTTTATGCACGGCGAAAAGTGCGACACAGCAGAGAAAGCACCCGTTTATCTCGGCGAACTCAGCAACAGTGAAAGAAACCCCGAAAACGGCGAAGAGCTTTATGAAACGGCAATGTACAGCATTTCCAATGATGCACTTGAAGCACGCAGTATTCTGCGCTCGGGTGAAACAAAAATTCCCGAGGTGCAAAAGGCGAGAGATGCGTTTTTCGGTCAGCTGCATTATCAGCTTCGCGGCTGCGAAGCAAAAAATATGTTTGACGGCAAGCCCGATACCTTCTATGATTCACAGAGCAAAACCTACTGCGACAATAACCTCAGAATTGACAACGGTTGTCTTCGCGTGGATTTCGGCAAAGAGGTTGACTGCGACAGCGTTGAAATTGAATTTTTCAGTGGTGATTACCCGACAAGAGAGGTTGCCGTGCAGAATCTTCCTCTTGTTGCCGAATATTCCTGCAACCTGAAAGAATGGAATGCATCATCGCTTGTTGAAACAAGTGTTGCAGACGATGATTTTACCGCAACTGTAATAAAATTCACAGCACACACTCTCTATGATTTGCACGGTAAAAAGATAGTTTCAAGCTACAAAATAAACGATAAAATGCGCTATCTCCGCGTTGAAAATCCCGTTGACCGAATCTATGCCGTAAGGCTTATCAAGGACGGCAAAGAGGTAAAAACACAGGTTGCCTGTGCCAATAATATGCAGGCGCATTACCGCCACAAGAAGATAAATCTTGTAAAGAGCGGCGAATTTACTCTGCCTGAATATAAGAGCGGTGCAAAACTCACCGTTGCCGTTAACGGCGTGCACGGAGAGGAATGTGTTTACTGTGTTGCAAAATTAAGCGGTAAGCTCTTCGGCTTCCCCGAGCGTGCGCCCGATTATAAGGCGAACCAGTGGGAGCATATGGTTTGCAGCTCGGATGAAAATAACACCTTCTTCCTTGAATTACCTGACGGTATGACAGGAGAAACGGTTAAAATTTCTGCTCTGTTTACCAACCGCTGGAAGGGCGAAAAGGCAAAGTGCGATATCTATATTTGTGAAAAGCATTAAATAAAAGAGTACAACCTCTCAATCTGATTGATCGAGAGGTTGTTTGCTTGTTGTGTTACCAAAGCCACGGTTTGCCGAAAACAAATTGCACGGGCTTTATGTAAGTAATACGGGGCGACTCAAAAAACGCTTCTGTTCTTGTGGCGTGATAGACCATAAATATTTCACCGTTTTCCCTGTACAGGAAGGAACAATGGCCTGCACTGTAAATGCTCTTTTGTGGTTGGTGGTAGTGAACTCTCACGGGGCTTTTTGACCAATGTCTTGCGTTCATCGGGTCGTCGCCTTTAAGGGCGAGCATACCCATACAATAATCACCCGAGCTGTAACCGCTTGCGGAATAGACAATGTATGTATCATTTCCGTTGTAAAGTACGGCAGGGCCTTCATTAACACGCCAGCCCTTCTTTTCCCAACTGTATTCAGGTTTCGAAAGCATAACGCTTTGTGTGTCGGGTTTGAGCGTGTACGGGTTTTCCATTTCGCTGATGTATATACATTGTGTGCCTACGGCGTGGTAAGCGGAGCTGATGTAATAAAGTTTACCGCTCTTTTGCAGATATGTGCCGTCAATGTTGTTTAAGCCGTTTGGTGCAAGTATACCTTTGAACTCATAATCGCCGAAAATATCCTCGCTCTTGCTTTCAAGTACAAAACCGTAGCGGTAATAGTCGTCGTGTTCTTCCGCTGCGTTTCCGTCGGGCATTGCTCCTCTTTCAACAGCCACTTTGTCAAATACGGCACAGGAAATAATGTACCACCTGTCACCGATTTTGTGTATTTCGGGCGCCCATATACTGTGTGCAATACCGTTGCTTCCTACCGTGTAAACTGTCTTTTCTTCAAGCACGGTTGTGTCGTTGAACGCGGCAATCTTTCTGATTGTCACGCCGCCGCCCGTTGTGTAGGTGTAATAGCAACCTGTTTTGTCTTCAACAATAAAAGGGTCACCGCCGTTGAATTCATCAATGGGTGTATCATACGGCGTTGAGACAAGCCCGAGAAAAGCAAGAAGCGTTGAAAATATAACGGAAAAAGAAGCAATAACAGCAGACATAGCGTTACTCCTTATCGGTAGTTGTTAACTGTGTTAATGGGCTTTCCGTCAAGAAAAGCGAAGATGTTCTCTTTGAGTACGCCGAGCAGACGCTCTCTTGTTTCAAATGCTGCCCAGGCTATGTGCGGTGTGATAATGCAGTTTTCACAGCCAAGCAGGGGATTATCGGCTTTAGGCGGTTCTGTTGAAAGTACATCAACACCTGCGCCTGCAATCTCACCGTTCTTAAGGGCGTATGCAACCGCTTCTTCGTCCAGCACAGGACCACGGGAAGTGTTTATCAGATATGCTGTTTTCTTCATCTTTTTGAGGAAATCCGCGTTTACCATACCCTCAGTTTTCTCTGTCAGCGGACAATGCAGACTTACCACGTCACTTCTTTCAAGAAGCTCATCAAGTGTCGTGAATTCAACGTTTTCAGCATCTTTATACTTATCAGGATTGGCGGTGTAGGCAACTGTTTTCATACCGAAAGCGTGTGCGATATTTGCAACTGCCTGACCGATTTTGCCAAAGCCGATTATACCCATAGCCTTGCCGAAAAGCTCCTGCAACGGAGCCTTCCAGAAGCAGAAATCCGCACAGTTGCTCCATTCACCGTTTTTGACTGCAGCGTTGTGCGTTGCAACCTTGTTTGTAAGCTCCAGCAAAAGGGCAAAGGTGAGTTGTGCAACGGCGGCTGTGCTGTAAGTGGGTATGTTGGAAACGGGAATTGAGCGTGTTGCCGCATATTCGTGGTCAACAATGTTGTAACCCGTGCTGAGCAGTGCGATGAATTTACAGTCAGGAAGCTGTGAAAGGGTTTCTTTTGTCAGCGGTGTTTTGTTTGTGATAACAATGTCGCATCCGTCACAGCGTTCGATGATTTTATCAGCGGGAGTTCTGTCATAAACTGTCAGCTCACACTTTTGCTCAAGCCACTTCCAATCTAAATCGCCGGGGTTGGTTGTATATCCGTCTAAAATAACAGCTTTCATATAAAAAATTCCTCCGTATTGGTTGACCTTACAGTAAAAATTATATATAATTATACAGTATATGTCCCGAATTTGCAAATGTTTTTGAAAGGGCGGTGAGGCTCTGCTTGGAAAAGGTGTCTAAGCGCAATTCATATATGAATTTTGCAGGTTTCGGTCTGCTTATCCTGGCGGCAGTCTTTATTGTCCTTTGTGTTGTTTCCGCAAGCGAGGAAATACAGCGCTGGTATGCCGGATATGAGGAAATGCTGTATAAACTCGATATGGCAATTCTCTCCGTTGGTACAGAGAGTTACATTGTTCTCATAATCCTCGGACTATATGCAATAAAGTGCTTCGTGCCAATCGTTTCCGTTTCGGCGGTCTGCGTGCTTACCGGTATGGTTTTTCCCACAATTCCTGCTCTTATTGTCAATGCGGCAGGCGTGTTTTTTATGATGACTGTCAGATATAAAATCGGCCGCAATTACACGGGTGGCAGGGCAATGGGAATACTCGCAAAAAACGAGGTTTTCCGCCAGCTTTTCCGCTACCGGGGTGCAGGCAACGCCTGGCTGTTGTTTGTCTTCAGGCTGATACCCACTTTCCCGATAAATACCATCAGCCAGATTTACGGCTCGTTGAAATTCGACTATAAAAAATTCGCAATTATTTCCATGCTCGGATATGTACCGAAGCTTTTTTCCTATACATTCATCGGTGTGTATGTTTTCGATCCGTTGTCCGTAAAATTCTTTATGCCGATTATCGTTTTGCTGATTATTTCTGGTATAACTGTGCTCGGCGTAAATGTGCTTATAAATTATCTTGAGAAAAACTGAAAGGATGATATATTATGTTCAGCTTTGATACTGTTAAAAAAGGTCTTATGGGTGTTGATTTTGATTCAGCCCTTACAAATCTTTACGGTGCAGCCGCACCTGCCCAGAAGGAGCGCTATCTGCGTGTGCTCAATGCTTACGGCGAGCTTTACGGCACCAATGGCGAGGTAGGCGTTTTCTCTGCACCCGGCAGAAGCGAGGTCTGCGGTAACCACACAGACCACAACCACGGCAAGGTGCTTGCTGCCGCAATTAACCTTGATGCCATAGCAGTTGCTGCAAAAAACAATAAGGATGTTATCCGCCTTAAGTCCGAAGGCTACGATATGGATATGGTTGATATCACCGACCTCAATCCCAACAAGGCAGAATATTCCAAGTCAAAGGCACTCATTCGCGGTGTCTGTGCAGGTTTTGTTCAGAGAGGCTATGAAATCGGCGGCTTTGATGCTGCAACGGCAAATGATGTTCTTTCCGGTTCAGGTCTTTCTTCTTCTGCGGCTTTTGAGGTGCTTGTCGGTACAATCCTCAACCACCTTTATAACGACGGCAAGGTTACGCCCGTTGAAATTGCACAGATTGCCCAGTACGCTGAAAATGAATTCTTCGGCAAGCCCTGCGGTCTGCTTGACCAGATGACTTGCTCTGTCGGCGGTTTTGTATTTATGGATTTCAGAGATCCCTCGAAGCCCTACATCAAACCCGTCAAGTTCGATTTCGAGTCCTGCGCTCACGCTCTGTGCATTGTAAATACAGGCGGCAGCCATTCAAATCTTACCGATGAATATGCGGCGGTAAAAAATGAAATGATAAGTGTAGCACAGCGTTTAGGTCACGACGTTCTGCGTGAGGTTGACGAGGCACAGTTCTATAACTCAATCGACCTTGTAAGAGATGTTGTAGGTGACAGAGCAATTCTTCGTGCAAAGCACTTCTTCAGCGAGAACAGACGTGTTGACGAGCAGGTAAAGGCTCTTGAATCCAAGCAGTTCGGCGAGTTCAAGAAGCTTGTTGTCAAGAGCGGTCAGTCATCCTATATGTATAACCAGAATGTCTATTCCGTAAAAGACCCTGTTTCACAGCCCGTTTCTCTCGGTCTGTGCCTTTGCGAGGAACTGCTTGACGGTAAAGGCGCATGGCGTGTTCACGGCGGCGGCTTTGCAGGCACTATCCAGGCGTTTGTTCCCGTTGATATGCTCGCAGAGTTCAAGCGCAGAATGGAGCTTGTCTTCGGTGAAAAGAGTTGCTATGTTCTTTCAATCAGACCTGTCGGCGGCGTAAACGTAATCTAAATCAAATGGGCGGAATATCCGCCCTTTTTATCGTTTTTATCAGGAGAATTTATATGGAACTTTTTTGTATGCTCAAAGCTCTGTGTGAGGCAAACGGCACTTCGGGCGACGAATCTGCCGCAGCCAAGATTGCCGCAGAGTATCTTGGTAAATTTATGCCCGTGAAAATCGATACACTCGGAAACGTAACGGGTGATACGGGTGTTGAGGGCAGCAAAATTCTGCTCGATGCTCACCTTGACCGTATCGGATTTGCTGTTACGGCAATTGATGAAAAAGGCTTTTTAAAGGTTGCAAGGGTAGGCGGTATTGACCCGGCTGTTCTTGCTGCAGCGGAAGTTACCGTGCACGGCAAAAAAGATATTTACGGCGTTATCACTTCGACTCCGCCTCATCTCTCAAAGGGGTCGGAAAGTAAGGCGCGCGAAATTGCCGATATTGCAATTGATACGGGAATGTCAAAGGAAGAAGCTGAAGAATTAATCAGCATCGGCGACAGAATTACAATGAACGGCGATATTACAAAAATGCTCGGCGAGCGTGTTTGCGGTGCCGCACTTGATGACAGAAGCGGTGTTGCCGCAATTCTGCGCTGTCTTGAAATCCTCGGTGACAGAGTTAAAGAATTGCCGATAGCCGTAATGTTTTCCTCATGTGAGGAAACGGGCAGTGCAGCGGCAAAATCGGGCAGCTTCAACGCACAGGCAGATGAGTCAATTGCCGTTGACGTCAGCTTTGCAAGAGCACCGGGAATAAAGGAAAGTGTGCGTGCGGAGCTTGGCAAGGGAACAATGATAGGCTATGCACCTTCGCTCAATTTTGAGTTTTCCCGCAAGCTGGAATCACTTGCAAAAGCAAACGGTATTGCTTACCAGACTGAGGTTATGGGCTCCTCCACGGGTACCAATGCCGACGATATGGTAACCGCAGGCAAGGGTACAAAAATGGCTCTGCTCTCAATTCCTCAGCGCAATATGCATACCCAGTCGGAGATTGTTGACCTGAGGGATATCGAAAGCACGGCTCAGCTTATGTCGGCTTATATACTCGCAAGGGAGGGCAAATAAAATGCTTGAAATGATTAAAGAACTGTCCTCTCTCAACGGTATATCCGGCAGAGAGGATATTGTCAGAGCTTATATTATCTCACGCCTTCCCGAATCGTCAGAATATTCTGTTGACAATATGGGCAACCTTATTGTTTTTGTGAAAGGCAAAAGCAGAGCAAAAAACAAGGTTATGCTTGCTGCACATATGGACGAGGTCGGAATGATAGTAACCTACATCAATTCCGACGGCTTTATAAGGTTTGCAAATGTCGGTGGCATCAACAGCGAGGTGCAGCTCGGCAGACGTGTGAAGGTCGGCGAAAATGAGCTTGTCGGCGTTATCGGTGTTACGCCTATCCACCTTCGCAGGGGTGACGATGAGCAGAAGCTTCCCAAGGTTGACGAGCTTTATATCGACGTTGGCGCAGGCAGCGATAAAGACCTTGAAGGTCTGGTTTCGCCCGGTGATAAAATAGTTTTTGACAGCGAAACGGTTGAATTCGGCTCAATGCTTAAGGGCAAGGCTCTTGATGACAGAGCAGGCTGTGCCGTTTTGCTTGATATGATAATCAAAGGTGTTGAGTACGACACATATTTTGCCTTCACCGTGCAGGAGGAGGTAGGCTGCAGGGGTGCAGGCTGTGCCGCCTTTGCAGTAGAGCCCGATTACGCTATAGTTGTTGAAACTACTACTGCCGCAGATATTTCGGGCGTCAGCGGTGAAAAGCAGGTCTGTAAGCTCGGTTCAGGTGCCGTAGTGCCCTTTATGGATGCAGGCACGGTTTATTCACCTGAGCTTTATAAACTTGCTAATAAGCTTGCTGAAGAAAAAGGCTTTAAAATCCAGACCAAAACAGTTGTTGCGGGCGGTAACGATGCAAGAAGTATAAAGACAAACCGCGGTGGAGTAAAAACGCTTACGGTTTCCTTTGCAACGCGCTATCTTCATTCGCCCTCGTGCGTTATCCACAAGGATGATATTGCCGAAATGTCAAAGGCTGTAAATGCAATTGCGGAGGAATTTGCCAATGCTTAAAATGATAGAGAATCTTGAGGAAGCAGAGCTTCTCAGGGAGTTTTCGACGGATAGTTTCGGTCTGACTGTTGCTTCTCTTGTAACTGCCTATCCGCCTGAACTTGATATATGTCGCAGCTGGATGCAGATTATCGGCGACGAAATGACAGCGGGTATCTGCTTGCACGGCGGTGAAATCGTACTCTGGTCAACTCTGCGTGCAGATTATGAGGAACTTGCGGAATTTATCAAAACGATAGGATATTCAAACATCCTCTGCCGCGCAAGGGATGTTGTCAGCCTTGAGCTTTTTGCCTGTGCCTGCGGTCAGGTGTGGCGCAGAGACGCTCTTGAAGCAACAGTGTGTGAATATGAAAAGCCCGAAAGAAAGGCAGATTACAAAGAGCTTTTTGAACTGATCGAAATCAAGGGCGAGTTTGACGAGTGGTTTGCTGATATCAGCCACAGAATCAACAGAGGTACAGCCGATATGCGCTTCATAAGGCGTGACGGTAAAATCGTTTCTACGGCTTCCTTGCTTCATATCGACGGCTCGAGAGCTTTGCTCGGCGCAGTAGCAACCCACAAGGATTACAGAAAACAGGGTCTTGCAACAGACCTTGTCAATTCCTTCGGCGAAAAAACAGTATATCTTCGTTGCTTGCCTCACCTCAACGGCTTTTATCAGAAGCTTGGCTTCAAGAGTGTTGATGTGTGGGCAGAAGTAAAAAAATAAATTAAGGTAATTTTGGAAATGAACAGTTTTTTTAAGGTAGATGAAATAATAGCAAACGCTTCGGCAAAAGCAATGGAAACTGCGGCTGCCTCGTTTGCTGAAATAGATGCGGTAAGAGCATATAATCAGGAAAAGGTGCTTGCCGCCTTTGTTAAAAACAGCGTAAACGAAAGCCATTTCACCGAGTCAACAGGTTACGGCTACGGCGACAGAGGCAGAGATGTGCTCGATGCCGTTCTTTCCGACAGCCTCGGTGCCGAAGATTCGCTTATCCGCCACAGTATGACCTGCGGCACACATACCCTCGGTATAGCCCTTTTCGGTATGCTCCGTCCGGGTGATACAATGCTGTGTGTTACGGGTACACCCTACGATACGATTCATTCCGTAATCGGTCTTTCGGGTAACGGTATGGGTTCGCTCAAGGATTTCGGCGTTACATACAAGCAGGTTGATTTGCTGCCCGACGGCACGGTTGACTATGAGGGCATAGAAAAAGCACTTGAAGAAAAAATCGCAATGGTCTATATCCAGCGTTCAAGAGGTTATTCGTTAAGACCCAGCCTCGGTGTTGAGGATATAGAAAAAATTGCCAAAATCGTTAAAAATAAGAGTGATGCCGTTATTATGGTGGATAACTGCTATGGTGAGTTTGTCGAGCGTACAGAGCCGATTTCACACGGTGCAGATATCATTGCAGGCTCGCTTATCAAAAACCCCGGCGGCGGTATTGCCAAGTGTGGCGGTTATATTTCGGGCAGAGCAGACCTTGTTGAGAAATGTGCCTACCGTATGACTGTACCGGGTCTGGGCAGAGAGGTAGGTCCTTCACTCGGTCAGACGAGAAGTATGTTTATGGGTCTTTTCAACGCTCCCCATATTGTCGGCGAAGCACTCAAAACCGCTGTTTTTGCCGCAAGTCTGTTTGAGCAGCTCGGTTATGAGGCTACACCTGCTTCAAACGAAAAAAGAGTTGATATCATCCAGGCACTCAAGCTCCGCAACCCCGAAACCCTTATCGCTTTCTGCCAGGGTATGCAGAAGGGTGCACCGATTGATTCCAACGTCAGCCCCGAGCCGTGGGATATGCCTGGATATGACAGTCAGGTTATTATGTCTGCAGGCGCGTTTACGGGCGGCTCGTCAATTGAGCTTTCGTCGGATGCTCCGCTTCGTGAGCCGTTTGCTGTGTGGATGCAGGGCTCACTCAATTTTGACAGCGGCAAAATCGGCGTAATGCTTGCTGCACAGGAAATTTACAAGAGAGGCTTACTCGGATGAGTGATTATAAATACAATGGCATAAAGCCCGAAATATTGATGCTTCTGAGCGAAAATCGCTTCCGCAACAGCAGGGAGTTTTACGAGGAGCATAAAAAGCAAATCAAAGAGGGAATAACCATTCCTATTCAGCAGATTATCTGTGCCCTTGCCGATACGATAAGTGAGATTGACGATGAAATCCCGATTGTGCCCACAAAAATGGTTTCCCGAGTAAGGCGCGATACACGCTTTACCAAGGATAAAAGCCTTTACAGGGAAAATCTCTGGGCAATGTTTATGCGTGATAAGCGTGCCTTGCCTTATTTCCCGTGTATGTGGTTTGAGGTGGCACAAAACGGCTACTCGGGCGGTATCGGCACTTATTATGCACCGCCGAGATTTATGGAGCTTTACCGTGAGGAAATAATCGCTAGACCGGACGATTTTTACGATGCGGTAATTCTTGCTGAAAGAGCAGGAGCGGTTTTCGGCGGTGAGTTTTACAAAAAGGCAAAAACGGGCTGTCCCATGCCCGTGCTTGAGCCGTATTACAACGTTAAAAGTATATTCTTTTCGTTTTATTTCCCGAATCTCAACGAGCTTTCGGACAGTGCTTTCATTGAAAAAATAAGACCGATTTATTCTTCCTTCAAACCGTTTTATTCGTTTATGCTTGATGTGGCAATGAAATATTCTGCGGAACAGGTTAAATAAAATTAATATTTTATTGACTAACAAAGTTAAAAGTGCTAAAATATTTCCAAATTTAAAAATAATTTTAGGAGGAGTTAACAATGACTCTTAAGAAGTTTGGCAAAAAAGCTCTTTGTGCAGCCATTAGTGCAACAATGCTTGCTGCAATGGCTCCGCTTTCACTGGCTTCAGGTGATGTTGATTACACAATAACCAACCCCTATGCCGGTGTTGATTTCGCAACGTATAACACCTATAAGGCAGACCTTCACAGCCACACCGTTTTCAGTGACGGTGGCAACACTCTTCCTGAAATGGTTGAAAGACACTATGAGCTCGGCTTTGATGCTCTTGCCATTACCGACCATGGTACAAACTTCTACGGCTACACCGTACAGAATCAGTACCACGTTCCCGCAATGAAAATCCTTGGCCTTTTTGACAACGGTGCGGTTATTGACGACGTTCTTGCCGAGAGCGGTACCGCTGCCAATGGCAACTCCTACATCGTTTTCAAGGGCGAGTCCGGTGACGAGTATTATTCACAGACCTTTGCCGACGGCACAAAGGGTCAGGATATGATGAGTGTGCCTTTCGGAATAGAAAACAATCCTACTTCCTTCAATAACGCTCACGTCAACTCCTGGTTTGTTGAATACGGTCACGGCATAGTAGGCGGTACCAGCGATTACGCAACACCTATTGAAGCTGTTCAGAAGCTCGGCGGTCTTTCCGTTATCAACCACCCCGGTGAGTACACCAACGCAAGAGATGAAATTTACACAGCAGATGCTTATAACAAGGATAACATAAGCTACCGTTACAAGATAAACAAGTTTGAAAAGCTCCTTCTCGAAAATGATACCTGTATCGGTATTGATATCAACAGCAAAGGCGACGGCAGAACACGCTTTGACAGAAAGCTGTGGGATACTATGCTTGCTGACCTTATTCCTCAGGGCAGAAGCGTTTTCGCAATTGCTACATCAGACGCTCACAATCTCAACATTGCCGATTCGGGCTACACAATCCACTATATGCCCTCTAACACAGCTGCAAACCTTCAGAAGAATATGGCTGCGGGCGAATTCTTTGCAGCAAGTAAATATGTCGGCAACTACGACGAGCAGGTAAGAGTCAGAGATGAGCTCAAGGCTATCAATGCTCCTGAGGCAGCTGAGATGATTGCAACTCTTGATGCTATAATCGCTCAGAGTGAAATCGACCATGCAAATGGTGACGAAGGCGGAAAATACGAAGCACCTGCAGATGCTGCTTCTCCGCTCTTCACAAACGTTGTTGTTGACGATGCAGAGGACACAATTGCACTCACTGCAGAAAACGCTCTCGTCGTTCATTGGATTGCAGACGGCAAGGTTATCCACGTCGGCAACACAATCGACCTTGACGATTATTCGGATGAAATCGGCAGCTATGTCAGAGCAGAGGCATACGGTTACGGCGGCGTTATGTACACCCAGGCTTTCGTTCTCGATTATGACGGTGCACCTGAGGCAAACCCCATCGGCGCATTCTTTGATTGGGGTACAATCGCAACAATCATCTGTGACGTTCCCGTCCGCTTCCTCCTGAGCATCCTTCCCCTCAACCTCATTGCAACAATCT
The DNA here is from genome assembly GCA_045650165.1 of Acutalibacteraceae bacterium. GTDB lineage: Bacteria > Bacillota > Clostridia > Oscillospirales > Acutalibacteraceae > UBA8612. The sequence goes on from JAZRQW010000024.1 coordinate 68,210, forward strand.
TCGGTTAATTAAATAATACTATAATAAACGAGGCTTATGAGAGTTTTCTCATAAGCCTCGTTTTTATGAATTGTTATTTGTTAATACTGCATTTATAAATCTGAAATTATTCCTGTGTTTCTTCAATCGTTTCTTCCGTCGTTGCTTCGGTTGTGATGTCTGTGACTCTATCGTATTCTTTTTTTGCGCTTATATTGCCTTCAATATCAACGGTGTATTCTACGAGTTCACCGTTTTCGGAATAACCGCTGAGGAGTACTGCTACGGGATTTTTCTTGCGCAATACAACAAAGATAACGAGTAAAGCAAGAATTGTCACTGCAGATACGCAAACGCCCAATTTGAAGCCTCTTGCCTCATATTTGAACTCAATGTCGTGCTTGCCCTCGCTTACATAGAAGCCGATGAAGCCTTCGCCGATTTTGCATTCCTGCATTGTTTCTTTGCTTACTCTTTCGCCGTCAACGTAAATCTGCCAGCTTTCATCGTAGGGGATTGAGGTGTAGAAAACACAGTCGTTGTTTACTGTTACCGTGCCCTTGATAAATGTTTCTTCAAAGGTTTCAATCTCAAACTGCTCTACCTTGAGGGTTTCGTAACCCCTGGTAAACTTGTTCATATCAAGCTTGCAAAGGTAAATGTCAACATAACCGGAGTTGCCGTTATCAATCGGGATATTTACGCTAAGTTCCGTGCCGGCTTCAATTTTACCAAGGCTGACTATGTGCTCAGAGCCGAAATTGTGTTCATACTCGGTTTCGCCGTAGTACATGGTTACGCTTTCTACATTTGAGGAGTTGATATAAATATAATATTCTGCGCTTTCTGTCAGGTTATAGTTGGCGGTAAAGCTTGCATCAACATCGTAGGTGTCGCGGAAGAAGGTGAGCTCGCCGTCGTCATAACCCGAACTGAAATCCGAAATGTTGTTGTAATCAAAATAATCAATAGGAAGCTGTGTGAATACCTCGGGAATACCCGTTGCGCGCTCAAAATAGTCGTTCTGTACGGTGAACGGGTTATCGTTTGAGTAATCCCAGCCTAAAATTTCGCCGCCGACACAATAACCGATAGGCAGGTTGTAAAGGTTTTCATATGCGATGAATTTGCCTGAACTTGTAGCCTTGGAATAAAGCTCCTCGCTCTGTTTGGGTGTGGTTGTTGTGTTGTCAACAATGTATTTGAGCGATGTCATCATGTTGAAAACGGGCGTCTGGAAGCCGTTGTAGGTGTAGCTGTTGATAAAGTTACCGTCCATACCAAGGTAGTGGACCAGGTTGGAGGTTTTTTCATAAGCCATTGACGAGAAGATGGAAACGCCGTTGTAGCCGTACCAGCTCGGGTCCATTCTTGTGCGCAGGTCGGTCAGCTCCATTCTGTAGAAGCCGTTTTCTTCACGCTCATCAAGCTTGTCCTGAAGTTTCTGGAAATCGCTGTAATCAATAGTGTAATACTTTTTCTGCTGCTGCATTACATAATGTGAGGTGTTGCCGATTGCAGCCTCTGAAACAACACAGCAGAAAACGAGCAGGGCAATTGCACTTGTCTGGTATTTGCCGCTTTGCATCATCAGCATTACGAGTGTGTAGAATGCAACGAAGATAAGCGAAATAATAACCGTATCTTCCGTAACATTCTTTGAACCGAGCTTTTCTGTGATTACTATAAATGCCATTGCTGAAATGCCTACGGTGAGAAGCATTTTTGCCGGGAGTTCTTTGATTTTGATAAGTGCCTTGTACGCCATTGTAAGGAGCACGAAGGAATATACATAGGAAAGTCTGTACGGCAGGTCGTTGGGGAAGTGGAAGCCGTGCCAGATGTAGTTGAGCATATTAAGGTTGAAGCTGATAAACAGCAATGCAAGAAGTGCAACATAGGAAATCTTCTCTCTCATTGTGTAGGACTTTGAGTAGAGGAAGAGGGGAGCGAGCATTGCCGTGAGCACACCGCAGTAAACATTGGGCAGTACATCCTCGCCGCTGCTGCGGATTGTGGGGTTAACTGACGAAAGATGATTTGCAATAAAGTCAAATATCTTGAAATATGTCTTGGTTTCTTCAGGGAATGTGCCCGAGGTTGCCGATGAACTCTGAAGAATGAATACAAGCGGGAGAAGCAGGAAGGCTGCTATGCCTGCCGCTGCAACGGAAGCACCTGCGAAGCGTATGCCTGCACTGAAAAAGCGAGAGTTGTTCAGATTGTAAAGCGCCGAAGTCTTTTTCGGTGCTTTGATTTTTTTGCCTTCTTCGTTGTAGTACTTAGTAACCGTGAATTTTTCCGCGAAGGAATAATGACCGAGGTAGTAGGCAAGGAAATAAATAACAGAGAAAATACAGACGATATATGCCATATAGTAGTTGCTTATCATAACGAAAGCAAGCGAGAACATATATGTTCTGAATTTGCCATTTTTAATAATCTGCTCAATGCCGTACATTACAAGCGGAAATACCGCCATAGCGTCAATCCACATTACATTCCAGTAATAAGCAAGGAAGAAGCCGCAGAAGGAATAAAGCACACCAAATGCGGAAATCGAAAAATCATTCTTGCCTGTGGATTTTCTTAAATAGTAGGAGAAGAATGCACTTGCAAAGGCAGCCTTGAAAAGCACCATAAGCGCAATTGCCTCCGGCATATTTTTATGCCCGAGAAGAAGCAGGAATATAGCTGTCGGGCTTGCGAGATAGTTGCTGAAATTACCGAGGAAGCTAGAACCCAGACCCGATGTCCACGAATAAATCAGACTCTTTCCTTCGGTTATTCTGTCATAAAGCTCTGCGAAAAGTGGACCATACTGGTGATAAAGGTCCATACGCAGTACCGTGTAATCACCAAAAGGTATTACGTTGAAGCAGTAATACACAATGACCATTACAAAAGCCGAAGCACCGAAGGCAAGTAAAGAATACTTGTTGCGTGCGGCTGCCTGCATAAGTTTGTTCTGTTTCACTTTAACACTCCTTATTTTTCCATAATTATTTTTATAATATCATATTCAAGCGTTATTTTCAACAGATTTTATCGTGTTTAGGATAATTCATAACGGCGCTTATTATTCATCGGTTATAAATTAGGACAAGGTTACATAGATATATGATAGCCTACAAACAAAAAGGAGTGTTTAAATGAATCAAGACAGTGTAAAAAGGTTTGATGGTGCGGCTGCCTGCACGGGTAAAAGAATAAGGTCTTTGTTGCTTGCGTTGCCCGATAGTATCAAGTCGCAGGCGCAGGAAATCCGTCTGCGGTGCGGCCGTCCGATTACCGTGTGCGGCTTGTTCGGCGTTGTGTTTTTGCTTGATTCGGGCAGAAGCAGTTTTATTTGTTCGGAATCGGCTGTAAAGGCTTCGATTACAGATATTGAGGAATGTTTCTCTATTGTCTGCGGCCATTCCGTACATACTCACCGAAGTGGTATCTGTGCCGGCTATGTTACAGTCAGCGGTGGCCACAGAGTAGGACTGAGCGGTACAGCTGTATGCGACAGGGGTGTTGTCACGGGTGTGCGTGAGGTATCATCGGTCAATATCAGAATTTCACGGGAATTCAAAGGGATTGCCGATGCTGTTTTTGAAAACATACGACTCAATTCAAGGGGCGGTCTTATAATTGCGGGGCCTCCGTCAAGCGGAAAAACAACGGTTTTGCGCGACCTCGCAAGGCTTCTTGGTGGTGAAGAGGGCGGCTATGCGAGAACGGTAATAATTGATGAGCGTGAGGAAATTGCCGCCTGCGTTAACGGTGTGCCCGGCAACGATATAGGTATAACCTGTGATGTTTTGTCGGGCTATCCCAAAAGTGAAGCAGTGTTTATAGCTTTGCGCTCAATGTCGCCCGAAAATATAATAATAGACGAAATTGGCAGTATGGAGGAGGTAAGAGCGGTTGAACAGGGCCTGAACAGCGGTGTACGATTTATTCTGAGCATACATGCTTCATCAAAGGAGGATTTTATTGCCAGACCTCAGGCTGCACGCCTGATTCAGACGGGCGCCTTCAGCGGTGTTATTTTCCTTGGCGGAGCGGATGCACCGTCAACGGTTCGTGAATACATAACGGCAGGTGAGTTGATTGACAAGACTTTTAGGGACAGCTTTGCTGACGGCGGCATCGGTGTTGACAGGGTTTTATGCAGGAGCACGGGTTAAGCTTCGCTGTGAAACGCTCGGACAATGCGCTGCACTTGCTGCGTTTTTCGCTTCTTCAATCAGCCATTCGGATGAAAGCCTGCCGGTTATCGTTCACCGTGCCTGCAAAAGCGGAAGTTTCGATCGGCTTGAATTTCTTGAAAAAATGGACAGCGCCGATTTGTCAGAAGGATTTGCGGTTGTGTGGAATGATTGTGTGGAGAGGGGAGGAGGTTGCCTCGATGCTCAAAACAAAAGCCTGCTGAAAAGTTTTGGTACACGCCTTGGGAAAACTGATTCAAATGACCAAATCCGGCTGTGCGAGTTCTATAAAAGCCGTTTTGAATTCAACGAGAATCAACTTCGTAAAAAGTGTGCGGAGCAGATAAAACTGTGTCGTGTTACGGGTGCGGCGGTTGGAGTGCTGCTATTCGTTTTTCTGTCGGGAGGATAAGCCGTGGATGTGTTGATGGTTTTTAAAATTGCGGCAATAGGTATAGGGGTTGCCGTTGTACATCAGGTGCTTTCAAAGTCCGGCAGAGAAGAATATGCAATGCTGACAACATTGTCGGGTGTTCTTGCAGTTGTTATGATGCTTTTGCCGCACCTGACGGATTTGATTGATACCTTGAAAAAACTTATGGATTTTTAAACAATGGATATACTGAAGATTTTGCTTGTTGCGCTTGCCGCCTGCATTTGTGTTGTTCTCGTTTCACAGCACAGACCCGAGTTTTCGCTCTTGCTTGAACTTTGTGCCGTCGGGGCAATAGTCCTGCTGGCTTCCGATGCGATTGCCGGGGTTTTTGCCGAGACCAAGGAATTGGTTTCTGTTGCAAAAATAAACAGTGAGTATATTAATTTGCTGCTCAAAGCATTGGCAATTGCCCTTTGCGGCAGGGTGGTATGCGATATCTGCACCGATACGGGAAACAGGGCTGTTGCAACCTGCGCTGATATGGCGTGCAGGCTGAGCATAATGCTTTTGTCCTTGCCTATGTTAAAGGCGCTAGTGCAACTTGCAACGGAGCTTATTGAAGGATGAAAAACAAGAAAATCGGGATAATTTTTCTGCTTTGCACAATGCTTTTTTTCTTTTCGTTAAGGGCTTTGTGTGTACAGGATAATGAGCTTTTTGAGGAACAGCTTCAAGCAAGCGGGGCCGAAGAACTTTTCGGTGTGCTGACGCGTGATGAACTTGAACTTCTTGAAACACTCGGTCTGAACGAAATGAATTTTGACAGCGTGTTTTCGCCGTCTTTGCGTTCGGTGTCGGATTTGTTCTGGCGGTTAATACGCAACGAATATAAGTCGCCGTTTGAGGCTTTGTCTGTTTCGGTAATTTGCGTGGTTGCAATTTCGGCTGTTTCACAGCTTGTGCCGGATGGTATCAGAACATCGAAAACGGTAGGACTTACTGCGAATATTATTACAGCACTTTCAGTTGTAATTCCTCTTTCTTCGTGCATTACCCGTGCTGTGAGTGCAATTTCTCTGAGCAGCAGTTTTGTAACGGCGCTGATACCGGTATTAGCGGCAATAATAACCGCAGGTGGAAAACCTACACTTGCGCTGACATATAATTCTTTGTCTTTCGCAGCGGCGCAGGTTGTTTCTGCGCTCGGCAATCAAGTGATTCGTCCTGTGATTCAGGTGCTTATGTCACTGAGTGTGATTTCGTCTGTTTCTCAGTCGGCGGACATTACAAAAATCGTTGATTTCGCAAAGAAGACAGTTGTTTTTATTATGAGCCTTTTCGCCACTGTTTTTGTGACTATGCTCTCGCTTAAAGGTATGCTTGCGGCTTCTGCCGATACCGTTGCTGTCAGAGGAATACGCTTTCTTATCGGCAATATGATACCTGTTGTCGGCGGTGCGGTTAGCGATGCTTATCAGTCGATTGTCGGCACACTCGGCCTTGTGAAAAACACAGTAGGTGTGTTTGCACTTGCTGCTGTTGCGGTTATAAATCTGCCTGTAATTGCGGAATGTGTTATGTGGACTTTTTCGCTCAATATCCTGGCGCTTATCGGTGATATATTTTCGCAAAGCAGTCTTTGCGGCTTGTTTCGTGCCGTTTCCTCAGCAGTGGTTTTGCTGTGCGTTACCATAGTGCTGGAAACGCTTGTTTTCCTGCTTTCCGTGGGGCTGGTGCTTGTGATTGGGGGAAGTGCATAGCTTATGGAAAATCTGAAAAGCTGGGCAATTTGTGTTGTGGTTTCTTCGGCTGTTGCGGCGGTTGCGGAGTTGGTTGTGCCTGAAGGTGGCGGTGAAAAACCCGTTAAATTTATTACGTCGGTTTTTGTTTTGTTTGCTTTTGTTTCACCGTTTGCGGATTTTGAACACTTGTCCTTTGAATATACGCAGGGTGTGGAGGAATTTGTTGAATCATACGAGCTTGAAAAACAAGTGGAAGAGCAGGCCCGGCAGAGCCTTGAAACGCAGATAAGTTCGCTGATTTCCGCTTATATCGAAAGCACCGGTGCTGTGTGTGACAGCGTTGAAACAGATGTGGTGATTAATGCGGATAAGGATATTTATCTGAACGGAATAACCGTTTACATATACGGAGGTAATGAGAAAATAAAGCAGAAGATAACCGACTATTCACAGGAGAATTTTGGCGTAAAGCCTGAGATTAAGGAGATGGAATGAAAAACCTTAAAGATGAAATTAGTCATATAGTTGCTTCGCTGAAAAATGACAGAAAAAAGTTGATGATTTTAATTGTAGCATTAATTGGTATTATACTGATTGTAATATCTTCCGGTGCTGATGAGGGTGCGGCAGATGAAGAAACCACAGAGGCTCAGACACGGTTCAGCGAGAGTGAATATACCGCAAATCTTGAAAAAAGGCTGGAGGAAACGGTCGCTTCGCTTTACGGTGCAGGCAGAGCAAGCGTAATGGTAACGCTCGAGTGTGACTACGAAACCGTTTATGCGCGTGATGGCAGCTATTCGCAGGACGAAGCATCAAGTGACGAAAAAAATGAATATATAATCATAGATTCGTCGCAACATGAGGACGGCCTTGTCCTCAAAACCGTGACTCCGAGAGTGAGAGGAGTTGCTGTTTTGTGTGAGGGTGGCAACGACCCGTATGTGCGCGAACAGGTGAGCGAAATGATTTCGGCCTTGCTGGATATTGGCTCCAACCGTATAAGTGTGTCAAAAATACAGTATTGAAGGAGAGAAAACAATGAACATCATAATCAGAAAAAGACAGATAATAATGTCGGCGCTGGTCCTGGCACTCGGGTCGGCGGTGTTTGTAAACTGGTATTTCACCAAGCCGCAGACAGAACAGGTGCAGGGGGAAACACCGAGTTATTCAGTTGTCGGAGATGCTCAGTATGTAAATGCCGGTGATGAAACGCAGAATAAGGTGCAGGCAGATGCGCTGACTCAAATCAGGTCGGAACGCAATAAGGTGCACAATGAAGCGTTTGATAAGTTAAAGGCTGTGATTGACGATTCTTCTGCATCACAGTCTGCTGTTGATACTGCTGCCCGGAAACTTGCAGAATTAACCGAGGACATAAAACTTGAAGCGGATATTGATGCGCTGATTAATGCTAAATGCGGTTTCGGGTCAATAACAACGCTTTCGGACTCGGCGGCGCAGATAGTCTGCGAAAAGGGAAGCCTGGACGGCAATGTTATTCTGCAGATAAAAGAAATTGTAATAAGTCAAGCGAAAATAAATTCTGAAAATATTACGATTTTTGAGGCGAAATAGTTGTATATTTATAAAATTATGCTATAATATATAAAAAGTCCGAGAAGGAGGACGTCCGTCAATGAATAATAATACAAATTTCGGTCCGGTTTCGGGCCTTGTGATATCAGACGAAGTAATTGCTTCGATTGCACTTGGCGCGATAAAAGATGTACCCGGTGTCGGTAAACCGGTTCCCCGTCCCGCAGATATGACAAGTGTTGCAGGGTTATTTGAAAAAACTCAAAAAACCGTTGGAGTCAGCAAGGCGGACAATGTCTATTCAATCACACTTCATATCACCGTAAATGAGGATGCAAAAATCCCCGTTGTTGCCGCTGAGGTACAAAAGGCGGTTAAAAATGCGGTTCAGGAAATGACCTCGATGGTCGTTTCGAAAGTTAATGTGGTTATTGCGGGCGTGGAATTTCCAGATGCACCTACTCAAGAGAAAAACGATTGACGAATTTTACCCTCTGCCGCATTTCTTTGAAGCAGAGGGTTTTTATTAATAATTTAAACAGAACGGGTTCGGAATTATTTCCGCACCCTATCGGAGGACAAGCTATGACAAGACGTGAAGCAAGAGAACAGGCGTTCATACTCATTTTTGAAAAATCCTTCAACAGCGAGGCAGGAATTGACGAAATTCTTGACCTTGCAAAGGAACTGGAGCTGATTGAAAACGATGAGTTCCTTGAAAACCTTGTGCACAAGACCTGCGAAATGCAGCAGGAGATAGATGAACATATCAGTAGCAATGCAAAGGGCTGGAAGCTCAACAGAATTTCCAAAGTTCCGCTTGCAATTATCCGCCTCGCTCTTGCGGAAATTCTCTATTTTGAGGATGTTCCTGCAGGTGTATCAATCAATGAGGCGGTTGAGCTTGCCAAAAAGTACGCCAATCCTGAGGATGCATCTTTTATCAACGGCCTTCTCGGTACGGTTGCGAGGTCGCTGTAATGCCTTATTACCTCGGTGTTGATACAAGCAACTATACAACCTCACTCGGTTTTTTTGATTCTGAAAAGGGTGAGGTCATTCAGTGTAAAAAGCTCCTGCCCGTTGCCAAAGGTCAACTTGGTCTCAGGCAGGCGGATGCCGTCTTTCACCATACGGTGCAGCTGCCCGAGCTTTTTGACGAATTAAAAAAAGACTGTGATTTATCATCCGTTTGTGCGGTTGGTGTTTCGGACAGGCCTTGCGGTGACGACGGGTCATATATGCCGTGCTTCCTTGCTGGTATCAGCGCTGCAACCGCTTTTTCTGCGGTTAATAACTTACCGCTTTTGCGCTTTACCCATCAGCAGGGTCATATAGCTGCTGCGCTCTTTTCAGCAGGCAGGCTCGATTTGCTGAATGAAAAGTTTATAGCTTTTCACGTTTCGGGTGGTACAACTCAGGCGCTTCTGGTTGAGCCCGACGGTGAAAATATCTGCAAAACAAGGCTCATTGCTTCCTCGCTTGATTTGAAAGCAGGACAGGCTGTTGACCGTGTTGGCGTTATGCTCGGGCTCGATTTTCCTGCGGGCAAAGAGCTGGACAGGCTTGCCTGCCTTTGCGAGGAGAAAATCAAGGTCAGACCCGTAATGCGCGGTTGTGACTGTTCACTTTCGGGTGTTGAAAACAAGTGTAAAAAAATGCTTGATGAGGGCGAAAGCAAAGAGAAAATTGCTCGCTTTTGCATTGAGTATATCTGCACTTCGCTTGACGGTATGGCAAGTGCGCTTCTCGAAGAATACGGCAAATTGCCGCTTGTTTTCTCGGGCGGCGTTATGAGTAACAGCATAATCAGCAAACGCCTTGGTGAGAAATACGGCGCCTTTTTTGCTGCACCCGAGTTTTCTTGCGACAATGCCGCTGGTATAGCGATACTTGCATCAATGAGGAATTAAGATGAACAATATTCCCGTTCTGACCGTCGGTCAGATAAACACATATATCAAGTCAATAATCGACGGAGATCCGAACCTGAATTATATTTTTGTCGTCGGTGAAATTTCAAACTTTACAAACCACTACCGCACGGGTCACTATTATTTTACGCTCAAGGACGAATCTTCTGCCATCAAGGCGGTAATGTTCCGCAGCAGTGCGCAACGCATTAAATTCGTGCCCGAAAACGGTATGCGTGTAATTCTTCGTGGCAGAGTTTCCGTCTTTGAAAGGGACGGACAGTATCAGCTGTATGTTGAGGATATGCAGCCTGACGGTGCAGGTGCGCTCAACCTCGCCTTTGAACAGCTTAAGACAAAACTTGAGGCGCAAGGATTGTTTGACGCTTCCCGCAAGAAGCCCATACCCGAAATACCCGAAAGAGTAGGTGTTATCACTTCACCTACGGGTGCGGCCGTAAGGGATATACTCAACGTTCTGGGTAGGCGTTTTCCGCTTGCAAAGGTTGTCTTTTGCCCCGTTCAGGTGCAGGGCGTCAATGCCGCACCGCAGATTGCCGAGGCGATAGATTTATTTAACCGTTACGATGCTGCCGATGTGCTTATTGTTGGCAGGGGAGGCGGCTCAATAGAGGATTTGTGGGCGTTCAATGAAGAGCAGGTTGCTTTAGCTGTCAGCCGCAGTAATATTCCCGTGATTTCCGCCGTTGGTCACGAAACGGATTTCACAATCTGTGATTTCGTTGCCGATTTGCGTGCGCCCACTCCGTCAGCGGCGGCTGAGCTTGCAGTGCCGGATTGTTCAGAGCAAAGGGCCTATGTTTCGGGTCTTATGCTTCACGCATCAAGCCTTATCAAGCAGGAAATTGCCGAACAAAAGGTAAGAGTGAATACACTTTCGCAAAGCCGTGTGCTTAAGAATCCGCTTGAAACTGTTGAGATAGGCAGGCAGACGCTCGATATCCTTTTCAACCGTCTGCTCTTTGCGCAGAAGTCCAATTTTAATTTGTCGGCTTCACGCTTTGCTGAATGTTGTGCAAAGCTCGATGCGTTGAGTCCGCTCAAGGTGCTGGCCCGTGGTTATGCCGCTGTATATTCGGGCGGTAAAATTACTGACAGCGCAGAAAAAACAGATATGACAAAGAATATTTCCGTCCGCTTTGCCGACGGTGAGATAGAATGTAAACCGCTTGAAAAAAAGCTGTTTATATGATGGAGAGTTTACTATGGAAAAATTGACATATGAAAAGGCGCTTGAAAAGCTTGAAAAAATAGTTGCCCAACTCGAAACAGGCAGTATTCCGCTTGAAAAATCAATGGCACTTTTTGAAGAGGCAAACAAGCTTGCCGTTTACTGCAAGGAATGTCTTGATAATGCAGAACAGAAAATAGTCCGCCTTACTTCAGACGGAACGGAGGCTGATTTCGTTGAATAAAGCCTACAGCGAAAAAGGATATATTGAGCTTATAAATAACGCTCTTTACGGCTTGGTTGAACTTACGGGCGGTGAGGAGGACGAGGTGTCCGAAGCTATGCTTTACAGCCTGAAAAACGGCGGTAAACGTGTGCGCCCTATGCTTGTTCTCGAATTCTGCCGTGTCTGCGGCGGCAATGTTGAGGCAGCTTTGCCTTTTGCCTGCGCCGTTGAAATGATACACACCTATTCACTCATTCACGACGATTTACCGTGCATGGATGATGACGATTTCCGCCGCGGAATGCCTTCCTGCCACAAGCAGTACGGCGAAGCAACCGCTTTGCTTGCGGGTGATGGCTTGCTCACACTTGCATTTTCTGTTCTTTCAAAAGCAGAGTTATCTGCCGAAAAGAAAATAGAGGCAGTAAAAGTGCTTGCAGACTGCGCAGGTCACCTTGGTATGATTGGCGGTCAGACAATGGACCTTGCCCACGAGGGGCAGAGCATAACTATCGACCAGCTTCGCAAGACTGACGCCCTTAAAACAGGCAGGCTTATCCGCTGTGCCTGTGCGCTCGGCTGTATTGCCGCAGGTGCAGACGAAGAAATGCGAAAAGTCGCTGAAAAGTATGCAGACAGTATAGGTCTTGCCTTCCAGATTGTTGACGATTTGCTTGATATCACTTCAACTGCCGAGGAATTGGGCAAGCCGGTCGGCAGTGACGAAGAAAACGAAAAGTCCACTTATCCTGCCTTGCTTGGTATGGAAAAGTCTGCTCAGCTTGTTGATGAATTGACAGCTGAAGCTGTGGATGTTCTTAAAATTTTCGGCGAAAATTCCGCTTTCCTTGCCGATTATGCGGTAAGACTTTCCAGGCGTAATAAATAATTTACGGAGAAATGTTCAAATGAACGACTCAATGCTCAGAAACATAAAATCTCCCGAGGATATAAAGGGCTACAGCTTTGATGAACTTGATTCTCTTTCCCGGGAAATAAGAGAAACGCTGATAACCACCGTTGCCAACAACGGCGGTCATTTGGCGTCCAATCTTGGCGTTGTTGAGCTGACTATTGCGATGCACAAGTGCTTTGATTCACCTAAAGATAAGTTTGTGTTTGATGTAGGTCATCAGGTTTATACTCACAAGCTTCTCACCGGCAGATACGACAGGTTTTCGACCCTTCGTACCGAGGGCGGCATTTCAGGCTTCCCCAGACCCAAGGAAAGTGAGCACGACCCGTTTTGCTCAGGTCATAGCAGTACGTCAATTTCTGCCGCATACGGTATAAGTGTTTCCGAGATAATCAAGAATTCTGATAACTATACCGTTGCTGTTATCGGTGACGGTGCTTTTACCGGCGGTCTTACCTATGAAGCGCTTAACAACGCAGGCAGAAACAAGGATGCAAGACTGATTATAATTCTCAACGACAACGAGATGTCAATTTCACAGAACGTCGGTTCGGTTTCAAAGTATCTTACAAACATCCGCACAACCAAGGGTTATTTCCGCCTTAAAGCCGGTGTGGAAAGGGCTCTCAACCACATTCCCGTAATAGGAGAATCACTCTCATCAAAGGCTTATAAGCTTAAAACCAAAATCAAGGACAAGGTTTACAACAGCAATATGTTTGAGGACCTTGGCTTCAGATATATGGGTCCCGTTGACGGCCACAATATCAAAAAGCTCTGTGAAGTGCTTGAGGAGTGCAAGAATATCGGCAGTCCCGTATTGCTTCACGTTCATACCACCAAGGGTAAGGGCTATGAGCTTGCAGAAAAGAATCCGAGCGTATTCCACGGTATATCGAAGTTTGATACCGATACGGGTGAAACCGTTTCAAAGGGTGCAAACTTTTCAGATGAATTCGGCAAGTGCCTTTGCGAGCTTGCAAGTAAGGATGAGCGTATTTGTGCCATTACCGCCGCTATGTCACTCGGTACGGGTCTGAGTGAATTCTGTAATACTTATTCTGAACGCTTTTTCGATGTTGGTATTGCGGAAGAACACGCAGTTGTTTTTGCAAGCGGTCTTGCAAAAGGCGAAATGGTTCCGTTTTTCGTTGTTTATTCAACCTTCCTCCAGCGTTGCTACGATCAGCTTATTCACGATGCTGCCTTACAGAAGCGCAAAATGATAATAGCTGTTGACCGTGCAGGTTTTGTCGGCGAAGACGGCGAGACACACCAGGGCATATTTGATGTGGCGTTTATGAACACGATATCGAATTTTACCATTTATGCACCTGCCACTTATGAAGAACTAAGGCATGATATGTACCGTGCTGTATATAAAGACAGCAATGTTATAGCAATCCGTTATCCCAGGGGCGGTGAATGTGTCCTGCCTGCCGATTTCAGGCCGACCTATGATGTTTATGATGTCTATGGCGACGAGGATGCAAATGTCACAATTGTCACTTATGGAAGAATTTTCGGCAACGCCTGCGTTGCCTGTAACAATCTGCGTGCCAAAGGTAAGTCGGTGCGTGTGCTGAAACTCAATCAGATTAAACCGCTTGACCCGTGCATAATTGAAATATTAAAAAACGACCGCAGTATCTTCTTTTTTGAAGAGGGTATACAGAACGGCGGTGTCGGCGAAAAGCTTGCGTTAAGATTGCTTGAAGCCGGTTATAAAGGCGAATATAAGTTAACGGCAGTTGATTACTGCTTTGTTGAGCACGGCAGCGTTGAAGCGACTATACGCAACAACTCTCTTGATGCCGACTCTATGGAAAATATAGCAGGGGGTGCTTTTGTTGGCTGAAAAAAAGAGGCTTGATGTAGCAATCTTTGATATGGGTCTTGCCGAAAGCCGTGAAAAGGCAAAGGCACTTATTATGGCGGGTCAAGTCTATCTCAACGGTCAGAAGGAACTCAAGGCGGGCGCCAACGTAAAGCCCGACGACAGTGTCGAAGTAAGGGGCGAAAAAATGCCCTTTGTAAGCCGTGGGGGATATAAGCTTGACAAGGCGATGAAATCTTTCCCGATTTCCCTTCAAAATAAAACATGTATGGATGTCGGTGCCTCTACGGGCGGCTTTACCGACTGTATGCTGATGAACGGTGCCGTTAAGGTTTACGCTGTCGATGTCGGCTACGGTCAGCTTGCGTGGAAACTGCGCAGCGACGAAAGGGTAGTTAACCTTGAGCGCACCAATTTCCGCTACGTAACCCGTGAACAGATACCTGATGAAATAGACTTTTCAAGTGTTGATGTTTCTTTTATTTCACTCAAACTTATTCTTCCTGTGCTTTACTCTCTTTTAAAGCAGGGCGGCGAGGCTGTCTGCCTTGTCAAACCGCAGTTTGAGGCAGGCAAGGAAAAGATAGGCAAAAAGGGTGTTGTCCGTGACAGAGCGGTACACCTTGAGGTTATCAATAACTGTATTGGTTACGCCAAAGAAAACGGCTTTGCCGTCAAGGGCCTCGAGTTTTCACCAGTCAAAGGCCCCGAGGGTAATATCGAGTATCTTCTCTATATCGCTAAGGCAGATTGTGAGGATGAAGCGATTTCGCCCGAAGCAACAGTAGAAGCATCACATAACGAGCTTGATAAATAAATGAACATAGGTGATGGTTATGAAGATAGCAGTCATACCTAATTTAACGCGCGAATACGCACTCAAAACAACACGGCAGGTTGTTGATGAACTGAAAAAACACAGTTGCGAAATTGTGCTTGCAGATAGCTGTAAGGAAGAGTTTTCAGGGGACAGTAAATTGTTTTTCTCCGATACGGATTGCGCAATACAGCAAGCTGATGTAATTATAGCCATCGGCGGTGACGGTACGATCCTTCGCATCGGCAAAATTGCGGCGAAATATTCAAAGCCCATTCTCGGCATAAACGCAGGCCGTCTGGCCTTTATGGCAGGTCTTGAAAGACACGAGCTTGACCTGCTCGGTAAGCTCTTCACAGGTGAATACAAAACCGACAAGCGTATGATGCTTGAAGTTCTTACCTTCGATGAAACGGGCTTGTGTACGGGCAGACACAACTGCATTAACGATGCTGTTTTTTCACGTAAAACCAACAGAACGATTATTGAGTTGACCGTCGAAAGCAACGGCAGACTTATAAATAACTATTGGGGCGACGGTGTAATATTTGCCACTCCAACGGGTTCAACGGCTTATTCGCTTTCTGCAGGCGGACCCGTTGTTGACCCGACCATCGAAAGTATCATACTTACGCCGATATGTACCCATTCTCTTTTCAGCCACTCGATTATATTCCGTGAGGATGAGAGAATGACAGTATATGCCACCAAGGACGACGAAACAGAGCTTTGCGTTCTGTGTGACGGTGAATCACCCATACAAATAGGTCAGGGTTGTTCGTGCGTGGTGCAAAAAGCAGACACGGTGGCGGAATTTATAAGAATAAAATCCGATAGCTTTACCGAAATACTCAACAGTAAGCTGATAAATTAAGGGAGGACAAGGCTATGAAAAAAAGAAGGCATGAACTGATTATAAAGGCAATTGAAAACAGAGATATTGCCACTCAGGAGGAACTGCTTCTTGCTCTTCGTGAGGACGGTCTTGATGTTACGCAAGCCACTGTATCAAGAGATATCAAAGAGCTTGGCCTCGTTAAATCAATGGGCAAAAACGGTAAATACCGCTATTCCGTGCCCAAAAGTGCTTCGGGTGAAGCAGGCAGAACCTTCCATAATATAATCGCGCCCTCTGTACTCTGGGTGGATTATGCAATGAATACCGTTGTTATAAAGTGCTACGCAGGTATGGCTCAGGCTGTCTGTGCGGCAATGGATACAATGGAGCTTAACGGCGTTGTCGGCACACTTGCAGGTGACGATACAATTTTTGTGCTTTGCCGTAACGAGGGACTTGCACACGAGCTTACAATTACTCTCAGAAATATGATTTCAAAATAATTCTATAATTCTTAAGTTTCAAGAGGTGGGGAGATATGCTCCAGAACCTTAAAATTGAAAATGTTGCAATAATTGAAAGCGCCGATATCTTTTTTGAAAAAGGCCTTAATATAATGACGGGCGAAACGGGCGCAGGTAAATCTATTGTTATTGACTCTATAAATGCAATTCTCGGCGAGCGAACATCCAGAGAGCATGTGCGTACGGGTTGTACCAAAGCAAGTGTTACCGCTTTGTTTAAGACACAGAGCGTTGGTGTTTCTGCCGTGCTTGATGATTTTGGCATTGAAAGCGAAGCAGACGGCAGTCTGCTTATAAGCCGTTCAATCAGCCTTGACGGTAAAAATGTCTGCCGTATCAACGGTATGCCCGTAACTGTGGGCATGCTCAGAACACTCGGCAGAGAGCTTATCAATATCCACGGTCAGCACGATAGCCAGCAGCTTCTTAACCCTGAAACTCATTGCAGCTTTGTCGATAAGCTTGCAGGCAATGATGGCTTGCTCGAAGAGTACGCATTGGCTTTTGATAAGCTTTCACAACTCAAAAGAGAAATAGCTTCATTACAGACGGATGATGCTGCAAAGGCACGCAAAATCGAACTTCTGACATATCAGATTGATGAAATTGAAAACGCAAGCCTTACGGTCGGCGAAATGGAAGAGATTAAATCCGTCCGTACCCTGCACCGTAACAGCGAAAAGATAATAGGCAATGTAAATGAGGCCTATGCGCTTTTAAGCGGTGCCGATGAAATGTCGGGCGCACTTGAACAGATTAAAATGTCTGCCAGACAGCTTGACAGCGTTTCGCAGTACTATTCAGCGCTTGATGAAAACGCCGAAAAGCTCAGAGAAATAAGCTATCTTATAGAAGATGTGCAGGATAAGCTGTCTTCCGTTATGGATGAGCTTGAATACGATCCGCAGTACGCTCAGGCAGTAGAGGACAGACTTGATTATCTCAACCGTTTAAGCCGCAAATACGGCGAAACGGAAGAGGAGATGCTTTCTTTCTGCGAAAAGTGCAAAAAGGAGAGGCAGGATATCGAGCTTTCAGACGAAAGGCTTATTCAGCTTGAAGCGGAAGAAAAGAAGCAGTACGAATATGTTGTTTCTCTTGCCGAAAAGCTTACCGAAATACGAAAAACAACAGGCGTTGATTTTGCCGAAAAGGTTAAGGAAGAGCTGGTTTTCCTCGATATGCCGAATGTTGTTTTCGCTGTTGATATGAAGCCTTGCGCTCTTAACGAAAACGGTGCGGATGAAGTGGAATTTCTCATTTCTCCCAACCTCGGTGAAGCGCCGAAGCCTATGGCAAAAATCGCTTCGGGCGGCGAGCTTTCCAGAATTATGCTTGCCATAAAGAATGTTCTTTCTGATAAGGACGGCACGGAAACCCTTATATTTGATGAAATTGATGCGGGTGTCAGCGGCAGAGCGGCTTCGAAATTGGGCAAAAAGCTCAGCGCTGTTTCTGACGGCAGGCAGGTAATCTGCGTAACTCACCTTGCACAGATTGCAGCACAGGCTGACCACCACTTTGAAATAAGCAAGGCTTCCCGTGACGGCAAAACATACACAAGTGTAACTCCGCTTGATTTTGACGGCAGAAAGCGTGAGCTTGCCCGTATCATCGGCGGCGAAGAAATTACACAGGCACAGCTTGATATGGCTGAAGAAATGTTGACAAAAATTTAAATTTATTATATTATCACAATAATTTCAATTCGGAGGAATTTTAAAATGAAAATTTATGACGAGCTCGTTGCCAGAGGTCTTATTGCTCAGGTAACGGATGAAAAGGAAATCAGAGAGCTTATCGACAACGGTAAGGCTGTTTTCTATATAGGCTTTGACCCTACGGCTGACAGCCTTCATGTCGGTCACTTTATGGCTCTTTGCCTTATGAAGCGCCTTCAGATGGCGGGCAACAAGCCTATCGCTCTTCTCGGCGGCGGCACAGGTATGATTGGTGACCCCTCTGGCAGAAGCGACCTTCGTCAGGTGCTTACCAAGGAAACGATTGAGCACAATGTCGAGTGTTTCAAAAAGCAGATGAGCCGCTTTATCGAATTCGGTGAAGGCAAGGCTATGATGATTAACAACGCCGACTGGCTTCTTGACCTTAACTATGTTGATGTTCTGCGCGAGGTTGGCCATTGCTTCTCTGTAAACAATATGCTCCGTGCAGAGTGCTATAAGCAGAGAATGGAAAAGGGTCTGAGCTTCCTTGAGTTCAACTATATGATTATGCAGAGCTACGACTTCTACCACCTCTATAAGGAATATGGCTGTAATATGCAGTTCGGTGGCGATGACCAGTGGTCAAATATGCTCGGCGGTACTGAGCTTATCCGTAAAAAGCTCGGTAAGGATGCATATGCAATGACAATCACTCTTCTCCTCAACTCTGAGGGTAAGAAGATGGGTAAAACCGCTTCCGGCGCTGTTTGGCTTGACCCCCAGAAGACCTCTCCGTACGAGTTCTATCAGTACTGGCGTAATGTAAGTGATGCAGACGTTCTCAAGTGTATCCGTATGCTCACCTTCCTTCCTCTCGAGGAAATTGATGAAATGGATAAGTGGGAGGGCAGCCAGCTCAATAAGGCTAAGGAGATTCTCGGCTTTGAGCTTACAAAGCTTGTTCACGGCGAGGAAGAGGCAGTCAAGGCTCAGGAGGCTGCAAGAGCACTCTTTGCAGGCGGCGCAAATACCGACAATATGCCCACAACCGCTCTTTCTGCTGAAGACTTTACAGACGGCAAGGTAGGTATTATCGATATCCTCGTCAAGACTGCCATTGCAAAGTCAAGAGGCGAAGCACGCAGACTCATTGAGCAGGGCGGTGTCTCCCTCGATGATGAAAAGGTTACTTCAATCGATACCTTTGTTGATGAGGCAAAGCTCGCAGACGGCGGCTATGTGATCGTTAAGAAGGGTAAGAAAGTGTTCCACAAAATCACAAAGTAAATTTTTGTTTTCGGAACAGTAATTAATATAGCTTCTGAAAATATACAATCTGTTTAATACCGATGGCGTGTGCCGTCGGTATTTTTTTATGCTTTCAGCAGATAATATATGCAGAATATTTGATGGGCGGAATGTTTTGTTGAAGAAGAAAAACGGAAAATTATTGTCACGACCTCTGGTCGTTTATTTTTGTGTTATTGCAATTCTTGGCTTGCTTCCGGTGCGGATTCTGTTGGTTGGTGATGAATATAGCCTGGCAGCTGAAAACTCAGGCTCAAAAAGCCTTACCGCAGCGCACAGCAGGGGGATTATATATGACAGACGGCTCAGGCGGTTGACATGTGAAAATATGATTACCGTATCTGCTGTCAAACCTACTTTATCTGCGCTCAATGCGTTGAGAACAGTGCTTGATGATGATGAATTTACGGCAATCAGCCGGGAAATATCACAGCATAATCCCGTTGTGCTCAGAATAGGGAACTCGGTTAATAATGACGATATAATGACGCTCCCTGTATACAATCGGTATAGTTTCAAACAAACAGCCTCACATGTGATCGGCTATCTTTCGGATGGCGGAACAAGGGGAGTAAGCGGTATCGAAAGCAGCTTTGATTCCGTATTGAATTCCTATAGCGGACGGCTTGATGTGCGCTATTTTGCCGATGCAAACGGCTCAGGTTTGCCGGGTACGGATTTCGAATTAGTTAACAATAATTACAACAACTGCGGCGGTGTTGTTCTGACTATCGATAAAAATTTTCAGTCAGCACTTGAAAGTGCCGCGGATAAGTACCGACTCAAAAAAGGCGCGGCGGTAATACTCGATATCAACAGCGGTGAAATAGTGGCGGCATTAAGCAGACCCGACTATGACAGAAACAATATTTCAGCCAGCCTTACGGATGAGAATCTTCCGCTTTTCAACAGGATTCTGGGTTCATATCCTGTTGGCTCAGTTTTTAAACCTCTTGTTGCTGCATGTGCACTTGAGCAAGGCGCAGACCCTTTATCAGAGTTTGAGTGTAAAGGTTATACGGTAAGTGGCGGTAAAACATTCAGTTGTATGAAAAACCACGGTTCTGTCAATATGGCTTCTGCACTGGCTTTTTCGTGCAACTGCTATTTTATTGACCTGATTGAAAAACTCGATACAGCTGACGTGCTTGAAACTGCAAAAAATCTCGGCTTTGGCAGCAGTATTGAATTTGCACAGGGTATGTGTACCTACAGCGGAAATATCCCAGAGGTGACTGAACTTGATTCTGCGGCGGCAAGGGCTAATTTTTCCTTCGGGCAGGGTACTCTTACGGCAAACGCTGTTCAGGTTGCCTGCCTTTATGCGGCAATTGCAAACGGCGGCGAATACAAAAAGCCCTATCTGGTCAAAGGCTTTTGCGATGAAAATATGAATATTTACGATCAATATACCTCACCTTCACCTGTAAAAGTGTTTTCAAAATCAACTGCTGATATTATCGGATCTTTTCTTGAGCTTGCTGTGCGTGAAGGTACGGGGTCTGCGGCACAGGTCGAAAATTGTCGTGTCGGCGGTAAAACAGCAACGGCGCAAACAGGTGAGTATATCGGAGGCAAGGAGCGTGTCGTTACCTGGTTTGCGGGTTTTTATCCCTACGAAAAACCTGAATATGTTCTTGTTGTAATGTGTGAGGATGGCGAGTCGGGCTCCGCAGACTGTGCACCCGTTTTCTCAACAACAGTAAATCTGCTTTTAAATAATAATTATTAGTACAAAAGTCTTTACTTTATTATAATTAATATGTTATAATGCATTGATATTAATAATGGGCAGGAATTTGCGAATGAGAATTATCGGCATTGACCCCGGCTATGCAATAGTGGGTTACGGTATAATTGATTATGAGTCAAATCGTTTTAAAGTAGTGGACTACGGTGCGGTTACAACTCAGGCACATACGCCGTTTGATTTGCGTTTGCAGACAATTTACAACGGTCTTTCCTGCCTGATAGAAAAATATTCCCCCGATGCTATGTCAATAGAAAAACTCTTTTTCAACACAAATACAACAACCGCTATTGACGTTGCACAGGCAAGAGGTGTTATAGTGCTTGCCGCCGCACAGGGCGGTCTGGATATTGCGGAATATACACCGCTTCAGGTAAAGCAGAGTGTTGTCGGTTACGGCAGGGCAGAGAAAAAGCAGGTGCAGGAAATGACACGGCTTATGCTCAATTTGAAGGCTGTTCCCAAGCCGGACGATACTGCCGATGCCCTTGCCCTTGCAATCTGCCACGCTCACAGCGCAGGCTCTTTGCTCGGAAGAATGAAAGGATAGGAAGAATATGTTTTATTCACTTACCGGTACGGTAGTACATACAGACGAAACAAGTGTTGCGCTTTCTTGCGGCGGTGTTGCTTTTCGTTGCTTTACAAGCTTCAATACCCTTCGCAAAATCGCCTCAACGGGCGAAACGGTAACGCTTTACACATATCTGTCCGTACGTGAGGATGCGCTGGATTTGTTCGGCTTTGCTGATACGGATGAGCTTGACTGCTTTAAGATATTAATCGGTGTTTCGGGTGTCGGCCCAAAGGCAGGTCTTGCCATTCTTTCACAACTCACTCCTGATAAGCTTGCTCTTGCCGTGGCTTCGGGTGATGTCAAGGCGATTACTGCCGCACAGGGTGTCGGCCCGAAAATCGCACAGAGAATAATAACCGAAATTAAAGATAAACTGGCTCCCTTTGCAACGGGTGTTGCAGCAGTACAGTTTGCCGAGGTCAAGGCGGCTGTTTCGCAGGATTCGGGCAACGAAGCTGTCGATGCGCTTATGTCGCTCGGCTTCTCCCGCACAGAGGCAAGTGTTGCTGTCGGTAGGCTCGACCCGTCCTTGCCCGTTGACGAGCTTATCAAAAAAGCCCTTCTTTCCCTGTCGGGCGGATTTTAACGGAGGTGAAAGCTGATGTTCAGTAACGACGAAATGGATTTTGAAAGCCGCATTGTTGCCTCCGGTTACACTCCGGAAGATAACAACATTGAGCTTTCTCTCAGACCGCAATGCCTTGATGATTATGTCGGACAGGAAAAGGTAAAGGAAAATCTGCGTATATATATTGAGGCGGCTAAAAACCGAAATGAACCGCTTGACCATGTTCTGCTTTACGGCCCTCCCGGTCTTGGCAAAACAACGCTTGCGGGAATTATTGCAAACGAAATGGGCGTTAATTTCAGAGTTACCTCGGGCCCCGCAATCGAAAAGCCCGGTGATCTGGCAGCTCTGCTTACCAACCTTAACGACGGCGATGTGCTTTTTGTCGATGAAATCCACCGCCTTTCCCGTGCGGTAGAGGAAGTGCTTTACCCGGCAATGGAGGATAATGCGCTTGATATCATAATCGGCAAAGGTCCTTCGGCAAGGTCAATAAGACTCGACCTTAAGCGTTTTACTTTAATCGGTGCAACAACGAGAGCAGGCCAGCTCAGCGCACCTCTGCGTGACCGATTCGGCGTGCTTTTCCGTCTTGAACTTTATACTCCCGAAGAGCTTGCCGGCATAATAAAGCGCTCTGCGGGAATACTTAACATCGAAGCAGACGACGATGGCGCATTGGAAATAGCTTCACGCTCAAGGGGCACACCCCGAATAGCGAACAGGCTTCTTAAGCGTGCGCGCGATTTTGCTGAGGTTTTCGGCAAAGGTGTAATCGACCTTGAAAGTGCGCGCCTGGCGCTTAACCGCCTTGAAATTGATGAGTTGGGTCTTGATAATATCGACAGACTCCTGCTCTCCTCAATAATCAAGTTCTACAAGGGCGGTCCCGTCGGTCTGGAAACTATAGCTGCTGCTATCGGCGAGGAAGCAATAACGATTGAAGACGTTTATGAGCCCTATCTTATGCAAATCGGTTTCCTCAGCCGTACACCAAGAGGCAGAGTTGTTACCCCTGCCGGTTATGCTCACCTGGGCATTCCTATGGAGGGACAGCAGCGGCTGTTTTAGAGAGGATGAATTCGACTGGGAAGATTATTCGGTACGGACGGAGCAAGAGGTGTAGCTAACAGCGAGCTTACGTGTGAGCTTGCGATGCAGATTGGCAGGGCGGCGGCAATGGTGCTGTCGGACGGCAACCGTAAACGCCCACGTGTTTTAATCGGAACAGATACAAGAATTTCTTCGGAAATGCTTTGTTCGGCAATTTCTGCAGGGCTTTGTTCTGTGGGTGCGGATGTACTTGTTCTCGGTGTGCTCCCCACACCGGCTGTGGCTTTTCTTGTTCAGAAATACGGATACGATGCAGGTGTTATGATATCTGCTTCCCACAACCCTTGTGAATATAACGGAATCAAAATTTTCAAGTCAGACGGATATAAGCTGCCCGATGAACTGGAAGAAAAAATAGAAGAGATTATCCTTGACGGTACGGTTGTGCCTGATGTTAAAGTCGGCGGCGGTGTCGGCAGAATACGCCACGCGGATATGCCTCGGTTTGATTATATCGAGCATCTTCTTTCAACCGTGAAAGGCGATTTTTCGGGTTTGAAAATCGCACTGGACTGTGCCAACGGCTCCGCTTCCTTTACTGCGCCCGAGCTTTTTACCGAACTCGGAGCGGATTTTGAAATGCTTTCCGCCGTGCCCAACGGTGTGAATATCAACCGCGACTGTGGCTCAACACATCTTGAGCCCTTGCAGAAATTCGTTAAAGATAACGGCTGTCAGGTGGGCTTTGCCTTTGACGGCGATGCAGACAGGCTTATGGCGGTTGATGAAAACGGCAGGGTGGTAGACGGTGACAAAATCGTTGCAATCTGCGCTTCTTATCTGAAAAACAAAGGCAGTCTGAAAAAGGATACCGCCGTGGTTACCGTGATGAGCAATATGGGCTTTCACGATTTTTGTAAAAAGAATGGCATTTCGGTCGAACTTACTTCGGTCGGTGACAGATATGTCCTCGAAAAAATGCTTGATGGCGGTTATTCAATCGGCGGTGAGCAGTCGGGACACGTGATTTTTCTTGATTATGCTTCAACGGGCGACGGCCAGTTGACTGCTATTCAGTTGTTGCAGATACTGCGCGACAGCGAAAAAACACTCGGTGAACTTGCTGATGAAATTGAGTTTTATCCGCAGATTATGCTCAATGTCCGTGTTTCTCAGATCGGAAAAGCACGATATGCAAATGACACTCAAATCAGAATGGCGGTTGCAACTGCCGAAAAAGAACTCGGCAAAAACGGCAGAGTTATAGTGCGTGTTTCGGGTACGGAGCCTCTTATAAGAGTTATGGTTGAAGGTAAAGACGAAACACAAATCAGACGCATAGCAGATGAAATAGCAGATGTTGTCAAAGAAAGACTGATATAGATTTAAGAGGAATTTAAAATGAGAGTTTCAGACAAATGGAAGGAATATGAACTGCTCGACTGTACAAACGGCGAGCGCCTGGAGAGATGGGGTAATATTATCCTCATCCGTCCGGACCCCCAGGTCATCTGGAAAACAGGCAGACGCCATCCGATGTGGAAAAAAGCCAATGCGCGCTATAATCGCTCGCAATCAGGTGGCGGTCATTGGGAGCTGCTCGGCAAGCTTCCCGACAGATGGGAAATTGCCTATGGCGACCTTAAATTCAATATCAAAACAATGGGCTTCAAGCACACGGGTCTTTTCCCCGAGCAGGCAGCAAACTGGGACCTTGTGCGTGAAATGATTGAAAATGCGGACAGACCGCTTAAAGTTCTTAACCTTTTTGCATATACGGGCGGTGCAACCGTTGCCGCACTCAAAAGCGGTGCGCACGTCACCCATGTTGATGCTTCAAAGGGTATGGTGCAGTGGGCGAAGGAAAACGCCGTTTCAAGCGGTGTGGCAGATGCTCCCGTAAGGTGGCTTGTTGACGACTGTATAAAGTTTGTCCAGCGCGAAATCCGCAGAGGAAACAAATACGATATCATCATTATGGACCCGCCGTCATACGGCAGAGGCCCCGGCGGCGAGGTCTGGAAATTAGAGGATGAGGTTTACGGCTTTGTTGAGCTTTGTGAACAGCTTTTGTCAGATGATGCCGAAGCCATACTCATAAATTCATACACAACCGGTCTTTCGCCGTCTGTTATGGAATACATACTCGGCTCAACGGTTGTACCCAAGCACGGTGGCTTTGTTTCGGGCTCAGAGCTTGGTCTTACCGCAACGCAGTCGGGTATGCCTCTGCCTTGCGGTGCTACGGCAATATGGAGAAAACAGGGAAAGTAAAGAATGGGAAGTATAATTGAGTTTGAAAATGTAAGTTTTAGATATGAGGCGGATGAAGAGGGACAGGTGTTACCTCTTGCTGTGAATAACATAACTCTTGCCATAGAAGAGGGCAGCTTTGTTGCTGTGCTCGGTCACAATGGCTCGGGCAAATCCACCTTTGCGAAGCTTACAAACGCCATAAATATCCCCGAAAGCGGTAAGGTTACCGTAAACGGGCTTGATACCGCAGATGAAAACAATACGGACGAAATCCGCCGTACCGTCGGTATGGTGTTCCAGAATCCCGATAATCAGATCGTTGCAACGATTGTTGAGGACGATGTTGCCTTCGGCCCCGAAAACCTCGGGGTTGAGCCAAAAGAAATCCGTAAGCGTGTTGACGATGCGTTAAAGGCAGTCAATATGTACGAATTCCGTAACAGCGAGCCGTATAAGCTTTCGGGCGGTCAGAAACAGCGTGTGGCAATAGCGGGCGTTATCGCAATGCAGACTAGCTGCATAGTGCTTGATGAGCCTACCGCAATGCTTGACCCCAACGGCAGGAAAGAGGTTCTTGCCACAATAAAGCGCCTCAACAGGGAAAGAGGTATTACCGTCGTGCTCGTAACTCACTTTATGGACGAAGCCGTTCAGGCTGACAGAGTTGTTGTAATCGACAACGGCGAGGTTTGTATGGACGGTACGCCCCGTGAGGTTTTCTCAAGGGCAGATGAGCTTATTGCCGTCGGTCTTGACGTGCCGCAGGCAACACAGCTTGCAAAAGCCCTTAATGCCGAGGGTATTGATATAAGAACGGATATTCTTGACGAAGAAGAATGTATCCAAGCAGTTCTGAAACTTTTGAAGGAGTAAACGATGCCGATTATTTCGCTTAAAAACGTTACTCATACATACAGCGAGGGTACTCCGCTGAGTGTGAGTGCGATAAAGAATATAAATCTGGATATTGATGCGGGTGAGCTTGTCGGCATTATCGGCCACACAGGCTCGGGTAAGAGCACGCTTATCCAGCATCTCAACGGCTTGTTGAAGCCCAACGAAGGTACCGTTGAAATAGATGGCGAGAACATCTGGGCGGATAAGAAAAAAATCCGTTCCGTACGTTTCAAGGTCGGCCTTTGCTTCCAGTACCCCGAATATCAGCTTTTTGAAGAAACTGTATATAAAGACATTGCCTTCGGCCCCAAAAATATGGGGATGAACGAGGCTCAGATAAAAGAAAGTGTCCTTCGTGCGGCACAGTATGTCGGATTAAAACCGGAGCTTCTTAACAAATCTCCCTTTGATTTGTCGGGCGGTGAAAAGCGACGTGCGGCAATCGCAGGCGTTATGGCAATGAATCCGAAAATCCTTATCCTTGACGAACCTACAGCCGGTCTTGACCCCAAGGGCAGGCAAGAAATACTCGCAATGATTAAGGATTACAAAAAGAAAACGGGCAGTACCGTTCTGCTTGTTTCGCACAGTATGGAAGATGTTGCAAGCGTAGCCACAAAAATACTTGTTATGAACAAGGGTCAGGTTGCCATGTACGATACTGTCCCGAATGTCTTTTCACGGGCTGACGAACTTGAGAAAATCGGTCTGAACGTTCCGCAGATTACACGCATTTTTATAGGTCTGCGCGAAAAGGGACTTAATGTTGAAACGGATGTCTATACCGTTGCGGAAGGCTGCCGCAGGTTGCTTTCTCTGGCGAAAGGGGGTAACTGCTGATGGTAAGAGATATAACAATCGGTCAGTATTATCCCGGTAAATCCCTTCTTCACAAAATGGACCCGAGGGTAAAAATAGTCCTGACGCTTATTTTTATCGTCGTTATTTTCCTTTGTAAAAACTTCTGGTCACTCGGTCTTATGGCGGCTTTCCTTTTTGGCGGAATCTGCATTTCGGGTGTGCCGGTTAAAATGCTGTTGAAAAGCCTTAAGGCAATTTTGCTGATAATTTTCATTACAGCCTTGCTCAATCTTTTCTATGCCACAGGCGGAAAGACTCTTCTTGACCTCGGCTTTGCAAAAATTACGGACAAGGGTGTCTATACCGCAATTTTTATGACCGTGCGCATTTCCTGCCTTATTACGGGCAGTTCGCTTATGACATATACCACAACGCCTACAATGCTGACCGACGCTATCGAAAGATTGCTGTCACCGCTTAAGGTGTTTCACATTCAGGTGCATACCCTTGCAATGATGATGACTCTTGCACTCCGTTTTATACCCACGCTTATTGAGGAGATTGACAAGATTATGAATGCACAGAAGGCGAGGGGAGCAGACCTTGAAAGCGGTAATATCATTGACCGCGCCAAGGCTCTTGTGCCTATTCTTGTTCCGCTTTTTGTTTCGTCTTTCCGCAGGGCGTATGAGCTTGCCTTTGCAATGGAATGCCGTTGCTACACGGGTGGTAACAACCGCACACGAATGAAGCAGATGAAGTTATCTTTGCTTGATTTGCTCTTTGTCATCGGTGCTTCGGTATTGCTTGCGGGTGTTATTTTGCTCAATCACTTTTTTATACATTTGATTTAGTTTTAATCAGGTCGGTGTCGGTATGAGAAATATACTTCTTACAATCAAATATCTCGGCACCGCTTACAGCGGCTGGCAGGTGCAGGCGAATGCACCGAGTGTGCAGCAAACCCTTCAGGGTGCCATCGAAAAACTGTTCGGCGTGCGTGAAAGCGTTGTCGGTTGCAGCCGTACGGATGCCGGCGTTCACGCCAATATGTATTGTTGCAATGTCAGGACAAGTTCTGCCTTGCCCTGTGATGTGGTGGTAAGGGGGCTGAATGCCCATCTGCCGGATGATATTGCCGTTTTATCGTGCCGTGATGTTGATTATGATTTCCATGCCCGATATGATTGTTGCGGCAAGGAGTACATATATATAATTCACAATTCACATATCCGTGACCCGTTTCTGCTCGGCAGAAGCTGGGATTTCAAAAAGCAGATTGATGCCGGTTTTTTAAACACACAGGCACAGGATTTTGTCGGTACGCACGATTTCAAAGCTTTCTGTGCTGCTGGCAGCAGTGTTCAGTCCACAGTTCGCACGGTAAAATCTTTCCGCGTGACACGGGACGGCGAAAATGTTATAATGTCAGTTCGGGCAGACGGCTTTTTATATAATATGGTTCGCATTATGGTCGGTACGCTGACCGATATAACTCTCGGCAGGATAATGCCCGATACCATTCCCGATATAATTGCTTCCTGTGAGCGGAAGAATGCAGGTGTTACCGCACCGCCTCAGGGGCTTTACCTAAACCGTGTATATTATTCAGGAGAAGAATTATGACGGATAATAACAACAATAAAAGCAGGTTCACCGAAGAGGATGAACGCATAATGCAACAGCGTATGCTTGAGCGCAGAGAACAGCGTGCCGAGCAGAAAAAGCAGCAGGAACTGAAAAAGCAGAAGAATAATCAGACTTTTCAGAAACTCATTTTTGCCGCAAAGATTTTTCTTGCGGTGGTTGTTGTACTCTCTCTTCTTTTTGTAGCGGCAAGGTCGCTTGGCAATGTTACCTTCTCAAAGGCGGCAGACTATATCTCGCAGAGCATATCTAACCTTAAACCCGGTGACGGATACCCGATAGAGGTTGGCTCGGGCAAGGTCAAGGATATGCAGTCGATGGGGGATTGCGTTGCACTTCTTCGCGATGACAATGTTATGATGCTCAACTCAACCGCAAAAAAACTTGCGGACTACACCCATTCGTATTCAAAACCGGTTATGAGCGTGTGTTCAGGCAGAATGTTGCTCACAGACCGTACAACGGGCAGATATTTCATTGCGGACAGCAGTGACATTCTCCACGATGATGAACTTAACACGGAAATTTACTGTGCCGTAATGGGCAGAAAGGGCAACTACGCTTTTGCCTGCGGTTCAGATGATGCCTCAAGCGTTGTAAAGGTTTACGGTTCTGATTATAATCAGAAATTCACTTTTAAGTGTGCTGCCGAATATATAATTGATGTCTCGCTTTCTTCTGACGGTAAACAGCTTGCCTGTATCGGTCTCGGTGCGGAAAATGCCGCTCTTTATTCCAAAATTTATATTATCGATATAAACGAACAGAGTGTTGTGAATGAATTCAGGCTTGACGGAACAAACCTCAGTAACGTATTTTTCAGCAGTAAGAATACGGTAATCGCCATCGGCGAATCCTCTTACTTTATTATTGAAGACGGCGAGGAAAAGCGGGAAATCAGCTTTGGCGGAAATACAATCGCTTCCTTTACGCCCTTTGAAAACGGCAACTTCTCAATCGTACTCACAAAATACGGCAGTATAGATTCCGGTGTTGTTGCTTTGTTTGACAGCAAGGGTGAGGAAAAGTTCACTGTTGAACTCGGTTGTGATGTAGAATGTATAAGCTATGACGGCAAGACCGTCTGCCTTGTGGATTCGGATAATTTCCTTTATTCCTACAATTCGTCGGGCAAACTTGTCGGCAAAACACAGCTTGAAATGAGTGCGCAGAGAATTGCCGTAAGCGGTAAGTATTGTTACACCCTTTGCTATGGCGACCTGCTTCGTTGCGACGTCAAAACAAGGATTGAGCAGAAAGGAGAATAAATGGAAATATTCGTAAAATACAGCATAGATGCAATTCTGCTGATTGTTTTAGTTACCAATATTCTGGATTCTGCCCGCAAAGGTTTTTTCCGCTGTGTGCTTTCGTTGGTTTGTGTTTTTGTTGCAATTTTTGCATCCGTAACCTTTTCTCAGCCTTTGGCTGAATGGAGCTATGACAACGTTTTCAGCGGTATGATTGAAGCGGAAATTGAACAGGCTTTGGAGCAGGGCATTAACAGCAGCTCTGTTGCACAGGCTGTAACCTCAACCCTTGAGGTTATACCCGGTGTGCTTACAACTCAGCTTGAAGATATGGGAATTGATATAAATGCTCTTACCGATAAAATATCTTCCCTCGAGCTTTCTGTTTCGGATACGGCTCAAAAAGTTTCAACGGATATCATCCGTCCTGCTGCTCTGGTGCTTTTGAAAATGATATGCTATGTCCTGATATTCATTGCAGTGCGCTTTGTTTCAGGGCTTATCATTGGTTTAATAGATAAATTACCTGCCCCGAGGTTGTTCCGCCGTGCAAACAAACTGCTCGGTGCAGCCTTAGGTACTGTGAAAGGAGTGATACTGGTACTGGTTATGTGCTTATTTATCAATGCATGCTCAGGGCTGTTCAGAAGCAATGAAATGTTGGGTGAGTCAATAGAAAATTCACGCATCTGTTCGTTGGTAAGTGAGTTCGAAAAACCTGACCTCAGCGTAATTGAAGCAAATATAAATAGTATGATAAAATAAACTTATATATATTTTAAGGAGTGTATAAAATTATGGATAGTATCAAACGTTATCTTGAGGGCTGGAAGACCATCCCTAACTTTATTTCATTTTTCAGAATTCTTCTCATTCCCGTTTTCGGCGTTCTCTTTTACAATGACCAGCTTGTATGGGCGCTGATTGTTATTGTCGTTTCGGGTCTTACCGATTTTGTTGACGGTAAAATTGCCCGTAAGTTCAACCAGATAAGCGAGCTTGGCAAAATGCTTGACCCGCTTGCGGATAAGCTGACACAGATAACTCTTGCAGTTCTCCTCTTCCTCGAGTTCAATGCTTCGACCGATAAGGTTATGCATGCGTTCAGCTATGTTTTCCTTGTTTTCCTTGTAAAGGAAGCAGTTATGACCATTTTTGCCATTGTTATGATAGCGCTCGGTATGGTGCCGTCTGCTGCAGAGATTTACGGCAAGGTAGCAACATTTGTTTTCTATGGCGTTATGGTTGCGCTCTTCCTCTTCGGTCCTGAGGTAGGTGTTTTTGCAAGTGCGTTTACACTTCCCAATGTTGTTTGCATCGTGCTTGTATCAATTTCGGCAGTGCTCACACTTGTCGCTTTTGTATCTTATATCCCTGATGTTGTAAGACAGGTAAAGGAAAAGTATTTCAAGAAATAAGTATTATATCATAGGAGTAAGTTTAAAAAATGAAAAGAATGATGTGCAGTAAGTGCAAACAGCGTCCTGCAGTTATTTTCATTCAGCGTGTTGAAAACGGTCAGTCCACACCCTCGGGTTACTGCCTGAAATGTGCAATGGAAATGAATCTCGGTCCCATAAAGCAGATGATGGAAAATATGGGCATAACAGAGGACGATGTTGATGCGGTAACAGAGCAGATGGATGCGGCTTTTCAGGGTCTTGACGAAGGTGCTTTTGAGACCGGTGGCGCACCTACCTTCCCGTTTCTGCAGAACTTTGCTGCTATGAATTCATCCGAATCTCCCAATCTCGAGGATGGGGAAGAGGGTGAAATCGTTGCAGAGGAAGTGCCTGACGGTAAGGCCGGTTTCTTCGGTAAAAAGAAGAAAAAGCCCGACGACAAAAAGCGTAAGTATCTCTCGCTCTACTGTACCGACCTGACCCGAAAAGCCAAGGACGGTAAAATTGACAGAATTATAGGCAGAGACAACGAAATTTACCGTGCAATCCAGATTCTCTGCCGCCGTTCAAAAAACAACCCTTGCCTTATCGGTGAGCCGGGTGTAGGCAAAACAGCCATTGCAGAGGGTCTCGCCCTCAAAATTGCAAACGGCGATGTTCCTGCAAAGCTTGCGGATAAGGAAATTCACTTGCTTGACCTCACGGCTCTTGTTGCGGGCACACAGTTCAGAGGTCAGTTTGAAAGCCGAATCAAGGGCCTTGTCGATGAAGTAAAGTCAGAGGGAAACATAATCCTCTTTATTGATGAGGTGCATAATCTTGTCGGTACGGGTGATGCAGAAGGCTCTATGAATGCCGCAAATATTCTCAAGCCTGCACTTTCCCGTGGCGAAATTCAGATTATCGGTGCAACCACCTTTACCGAGTACCGTAAGTACATCGAAAAGGATGCCGCACTTGAACGTCGCCTTCAGCCCGTAAAGGTTGAAGAGCCTTCCGTTGAGGATACTTATAAAGTCCTCGTTGGTATCAAAGATTATTACGAGAATTACCACAGGGTAAAAATCAATGATTCTCTTGTTTACAGCGCAGTTGTGCTTTCCGAGCGTTATATCAATGACCGCTTTCTGCCCGACAAGGCTATCGACCTTCTCGACGAAGCGTGTACCTGCGCAAACCTTCGTAACAAATATATTTCAATGCACGAAATGGCTGAAAAGCGACTGGGTGTACTGAAGGTTGAGCATCAGACTCTTTCCGAGGCTAAGGAAATAGACTACGAGGCTGTTTCAAAGGTCAAGGCAGAGATAATGGCATGCGAAAACGAAATAAACAACCTTGCTGAGCTTGCAAAGGACAATAATGTCACCGAAGATGACCTTGCAAAGGTTATCCAGCTCTGGACGGGTATTCCTGCGCAGAAGGTTATAGAAAGTGATCTTCGCCGACTTGCTGACCTTGAAAACAAACTCAAGGAAAAGCTTATCGGTCAGGATGAGGCTGTAAGGGTTGTTGCCGCAGCCATTAAGCGTGGCAGGGTACAGATAAGCCCTCGCCGCAGACCGTCCTCATTTATCTTTGTCGGTCCGACGGGTGTCGGTAAAACGGAGCTTGTCAAGCTTCTTGCTCAGGAGCTTTTTGATACTCCCGAAACGCTTATCCGCCTTGATATGTCTGAGTTTATGGAAAAACACAGCGTTTCGAGAATTATCGGTTCACCGCCCGGATATGTCGGTTACGATGAGGCAGGTCAGCTCACCGAAAAGGTGCGCAGAAAGCCCTATTCCGTTATCCTTTTTGTTGAAATTGAAAAAGCGCATCCGGATGTTATGAATATCCTTCTTCAGATTCTGGATGAAGGCAGAATTACCGATGCTCAAGGGCGAACTGTCAGCTTTGAAAACACGGTTATAATTATGACCTCCAATGCAGGCAGTGACCGCAAAGGCGATGCACTCGGCTTTGCAAAGAGCAAGGCGGATGCAAGCACGGACAGAGCAATGAAGGCTCTTCGTGAATTCCTGCGTCCTGAGTTTATCGGCCGTGTTGATGAAATTGCGGTGTTTAACGATCTGACACAGGAGAATTACGAGCAGATAGCCGTGCTTATGCTTGATGAGCTTGTTGAGCCCTTGCAGAATAAGGGAATCAGCTTCTCGTGGTCGGAGGATGTTCCTGCGGTTCTTGCAAAAAAATGCGAAAACGGTACAAGAGGTGCCCGTGATTTGCGTAATGCCATACGCAGGAGCGTAGAAGATAAAATTGCAAACCTCATTGTCGAAAACGCTGAATCACCGCTTAAGACGGTTGCACTTTCGGCAGAAGACGGTGAAGTGGTTATATCCGCATTTTAACAGTAAAGCCTCTCTCGGGCGTTCAACGAGAGAGGCTCTTGAAAAAAATTTTTTAAATATTTTATTTTCTTTTATCACAAAACAATGCTGTCAGGTGTATATATTATAAATGGGTGAAATATTGCCATTTTTGCGGTAGGGGGGTCGGTATGGGTATAAAATCACGCTACAACGAAGAATTACGCTTCGTTGAATATGCCGTTGAAAAATACAGTAAGATGCTTTTTCGTATCTGCTACTCCATACTGCTCAACGAAGCTGACACGGAAGATGCCTTGCAGGAAACCTTTATCCGTTATATGACAAAGGCTCCGCTTTTCAAGGATTCCGAGCACGAAAAGGCCTGGCTGATCAAAGTTGCAACAAACATCAGCAAGAATATGGTGCGCTTCAGAAAAGCCCATCAGTCTGCCAATCTTGCAGAGCTTGAAGGAATTGGTATTAATCCCGACGACAGAGATTTGTTCGAAACCATAATGCATCTTCCTTCAAAATACAAAATCATTCTGGATTTGTATTATATAGAAGGCTATAAATCCAATGAAATCGCCAATATTCTCAACATCAGCCCTGTTGCTGTGCGTAAACGTCTTCAGTACGCAAGGCAGTTGCTGAAAAATGAACTTGAAAGGAATGGTTGAATTATGAAAGTAAATAAAATCATTGAATACAACCGTGTTATGAATCAGGTTAATATCAGCAATGAGATGAAACAGAGAATATCAAGAAACTGTGCAAGGTATGTAACCATGCAGAAAACCATAAAAGGTAAGTTTACCGTAACTGCGGTTATAAAAGAAAATACATCGGACAGGATATAACCTGTCCGTTTTTCATGCGTTAAAAGTACATTTTTAAGTGAAGGAGAATTTTATGAAAGAACCGTTGCTTTATAAGGTGGTAAGACCGCCGATTAAGGCTCTGTTTACGCTTGTTTTCAGACCTACTGTAGAAGGCGCAGAGAACATACCTGCTGAGGGCAAAATAATCCTGGCAGGAAACCACACATCTATTTTTGACTGTTTCACCGTTGCGTGCGCAACAAAGCGCTGCGTGCATTTCATTGCAAAGGCAGAGCTTATGAATGGTATAGGCAAGTATATTTTTCCCGGCCTCGGAATTATTCCGGTTGACCGCAGCACAAGCGGTAAGCAGGCTGTTGTTACGGCAGAGGAATATCTGAACGAGGGGAAACTTATCGCTATTTTCCCCGAAGGAACAACAAACAAAACAGACGATATTATGATGCCCTTTAAAGGCGGCGCAGTTAAAATTGCTTCCGATACAGATTGCGATATAGTTCCCTTTGCAATCAGCGGTAAGTATAAATACTTCAAAAAAAGCGTAAAAATCAAGTTTATGCCTGTTATGAAGGTTGAAAGAGGAAGCCTGAAGGCGGCAAATAAAGTGCTTTATGAAACCGTAAGAAATGAATTAGAAAAAGTATATGGAGTAGAAAAATGAAAAAAGAAAAGAAGAATCCCGAGGACAGAGAGCTTGGGTACAAGCTTTTTATGCCCGTTTTCAATAAGTTTTTTAAACTTTACTATAACCCGAAAACCATCGGGGCAGAGAACATTCCGACAGACGGTGCAATAGTTATTGCAGGAAACCACAAGCATATCCTTGACCAGTGCATTACAATAGCTGCAACAAAAAGAATGATTCACTATATGGCAAAAAAAGAGTATTTTGATGGTAAGTTTGCTTGGTTCTTCGGCGCTATGGGCTGCATCCCCGTTGACAGACAGAATACGGATATCCGAAGCGTAAAATCGGCTATGAAGGTGCTGCGAAAGGGCGGTGCTATCGGCATTTTCCCCGAAGGCACAAGAAACAGAACAGATGCCATGTTGCTTGAGTTCAAGCCGGGTGCGGCAACACTTGCAAAGAAAACGGATGCTTATATT
This sequence comes from Acutalibacteraceae bacterium, assembly GCA_045650165.1. Lineage (GTDB taxonomy): Bacteria > Bacillota > Clostridia > Oscillospirales > Acutalibacteraceae > UBA8612. The sequence goes on from JAZRQW010000024.1 coordinate 103,746, forward strand.
GTGCCCTTCGGTCTGACGGGCGATTATAAATTTCGCAGTAAAAACCTGATCGTGCGCTACGGCACACCTTTCAAGGTAGGGGATATGACCGCAGAAGAAGCGAATGAAAAGCTCTACCGTGAGGTCGAAAGGCTTATGCGTGAAGGTATAGAAGAACAGAAATTAAAGGTTAGTTAATATATCCGGGGAGTTAAAGGGAAAGATGAAAATCGGTATGGATGTCGGCTCAACAACTTTAAAGTGTGTTGCGCTTGACGATAACAATAACATTATTTATAAGGCGTATGAACGCCACTATTCAAAAATTGCACAGCTTATTTCAAAAATGCTTGGCGAAATTGTTTCAAAGCACCCTGAATTTTCCGAAGCGGTGCTTTCTGTTGCAGGCTCGGCAGGTATGGGTTTTGCGCAGATGTATAATCTCGAATTTGTGCAGGAAGTATATGCAACAAAGGTTGCTGTTTCAAAGCTGCTCGGCAAAACAGATGCCGTAATTGAGCTTGGCGGTGAGGATGCAAAAATTCTTTTTCTCACCAACGGCACAGAAGTGCGAATGAATGGCTCATGTGCAGGCGGTACGGGTGCATTTATTGACCAGATGGCGTCGCTTCTTGAAATGTCACCGCTTGATATGAATGAAATAGCAAAGGATTGCGAAAAGATATATTCAATCGCATCCCGTTGCGGTGTTTTTGCAAAATCAGATATTCAGCCTCTTCTCAATCAGGGCGCAAAGAAGAGTGATGTTGCGGCAAGTATCTTCTATGCCGTTGTAAATCAGACCGTTTCAGGTCTTGCTCAGGGCAGAAGAATTGAGGGTAATGTTGCATATCTCGGCGGACCGATGAGCTTTTTACCCGAGCTTCGTAAGGCATTCGATAATACCCTCGGCGTAAAAGGTGTCTGCCCCGAAAACGGACTGTACTTTGTTGCTATGGGCGCCGCTTTCAGCGCAAAAAGCAAGCCGATTGATGTTGAAGAGCTTATCAAAAGCATTGATTACGGCAAGGTCAGCGGTGAATATCCGTCTGCAAAGCCTCTGTTTTTAAATGAAAATGAGTATGCAGAGTTTCTTGAAAGACATGGCAGAAATTCTGTTAAAAATGTAAACCTTGACGGCGATAAAAATGTTTATGTCGGTATTGATGCAGGCTCAACAACCGTAAAGGCGGCTGTTATCAATAAAAACGGCGAGCTTGTTTTCAGCAGATATATGCCCAATTCCGGTGAGCCGGTACGACTTGTTCGTGAATTTATAAGCGAGTTTTATTCTCTTTATCCCGATGCGGTAGTAGCTTCATCTGCAGTTACAGGCTACGGTGAAGACCTTATCAAAAACGCCTTTGCAGTGGATTTCGGTATTGTTGAAACCGTTGCCCATTTCACCGCCGCCAAAAAATTCAAGCCCGAGGTCGATTTTATTATTGACATCGGCGGTCAGGATATAAAGTGCTTCAAAATCCGCAATAATGCAATTGATAATATCTTCCTCAATGAAGCCTGTTCTTCGGGTTGCGGTTCATTCCTGCAGACCTTTGCAAGCGCATGGGGCTACACATCAGAGGAGTTTTCAAAGCTCGGCCTTTTTGCAGACAAGCCTGTTGATCTTGGTTCACGTTGTACGGTATTTATGAATTCATCCGTTAAACAGGCACAGAAGGACGGTGCATCAATCGAAAACATATCAGCAGGTCTTTCTGTAAGTGTTGTAAAGAATGCTCTTTACAAGGTTATCAGAGCTGCCAATGCAGACGAGCTCGGCAAAAATATCGTCGTTCAGGGCGGTACTTTCCTTAATGATGCTGTTCTGCGTGCTTTCGAGCAGGAAATCGGCAGAGATGTTATCCGTCCCGATATTGCAGGTCTTATGGGCGCTTACGGTGCGGCTCTCTGGTCAAAAGAAAATGCCGCGGAAAAAAGCACCTTCATTTCACCGAAGGAGCTTGAAAACTTTGAGCACAGTGTAAAAACCGTTGCCTGCGGCGGATGCAGTAACAATTGCCGCCTGACAGTAAATACTTTCAACGGTGGCAGAAAGTTCATTGGTGGCAACAAGTGCAGTAAGCCTGTCCAGAGTACGGTTAAAACCTGCGAATATAACATATATGACTATAAGCGCACTCTCCTTGAAAAATATTCCGATACCGAAGGTAAGCGTAGAACAATAGGCCTGCTGATGGGTCTTAATATGTTCGAGCTTCTGCCTTTCTGGCATACTTTCTTTACTCAACTCGGCTTTGGTGTAAAGATCTCCGAAAAATCATCAAGAGAGCTCTATGTTTTGGGTCAGCACACAATCCCCTCGGATACGGTTTGCTATCCCGCAAAGCTGCTGCACGGCCATGTTGAGTCACTTCTGAATATGGGTGTCAAGGATATTTTCTACCCTTGTATGACCTATAATATCGACGAAAACTTAGGTGACAACAACTACAACTGTCCCGTTGTTGCTTATTATCCTGAGGTTTTGCGCTCAAATGTCACAGCACTTAAAGATATCAACTTTGTCAGCGATTATGTTGGTCTGCACAGACCCGATGATTTTGTCGGCAAGATACATAAAATAATCTGCGACAAGTTCGAAAAGGTTGAACTTGAATCCGTCAGAAAGGCCGCCGATAAGGCTTACGAGGAATATCATCTTTATATGAACAAGGTGCATATAGAAGGCCTTGACTTTATGAAGAAAGCAAAGAAGGAGAATATTCCCGTTATCATTCTTTGCGGCAGACCCTATCACCTTGATGAAGAGATAAACCACGGTATAGATAAGCTTATCTGCGAATGCGGTGCGGCAGTAGTCACAGAGGATGCGGTAAGTCCGCTTGTTTCAAAATTCCCGACGGATGTCCTCGACCAGTGGACATACCATTCACGCCTTTACGCTGCCGCAAAATATGTTGCAGACAAGCAGGATAACGATATTAACATCGTTCAGCTTGTTTCTTTCGGTTGTGGTGTTGATGCAATTACTACCGATGAAATGCGTTCTATTCTTGAAAGCAGAGGGCGCATATATACACAGATAAAGATAGACGAAATTTCAAATACCGGTGCGGTAAAAATCAGACTCAGAAGTCTGTTTGCCGCAACGGGAAGATAAGGGGGGAAGAGTATGAATCCGGAAAACAGAGTCGAATTTACAAAAGAAATGCGGGATTATACTATTCTCGCACCCAATATGGCGGATATTCATTTTTCAATACTGATGGATGTCCTCAGGGAATACGGTTATAATGTCGAGCTTCTTAAAAACGATGGCAGAGCGGTTGTTGACGAAGGTCTCAAATATGTCCATAACGATACCTGCTATCCTGCCTTGCTCGTTATCGGTCAGCTTATTGATGCTCTCAACAGCGGTAAATATGACGTGAACAAAACCGCACTTCTGATTACTCAGTCGGGCGGTGGATGCAGAGCTTCAAACTATATCCATCTTCTGCGTAAAGCCCTGCGCAAAGCGGGCTACGGTCAGGTGCCTGTCATTTCTCTCAACCTTTCGGGTCTGGAGAAAAACAGCGGCTTTAAATTAAAGCCCTCAATGGCGCTCAAAGCACTTTCCGCACTCATTTACGGTGACCTTATTATGCTTCTTAAAAACCAGGTCGAGCCTTACGAAGTAAATAAGGGCGAAACACAGAAGCTTGTGGAAAAATGGATAGCCGATATCAGCGGACTTTTCAAGCAGAAAAAGGGCTACTCAATGCGTGAAATGAAGCGTATTCTGCCCGAAATCACAAAGAGTTTTGCCAATATAAAGGTTGTTAAAGTACCCAAGGTAAAGGTTGGCGTTGTCGGTGAGATTTATGTCAAGTATTCACCACTTGCTAACAATAATCTTGAGGATTTCATAAAGTCGCAGAATTGCGAGGTTATGGTGCCCGGTCTGCTTGGCTTCATTCTTTTCAAAACAGATAACCGCCTTGAAGATATCAAACTTTACGGCGGCAAAAAACTCAAGAAAATTGCAATGACCGTCGCAATGTGGTATCTTACCAAAATTGAAACAATGCTCAATAATGCTGCTGGTGCTCACGGGGATTTCTGCGTGCCTGCACCCTATGCCCACATAAAAGAAAAATGCACCGAAATAATCGGCGCAGGCTGTAAAATGGGCGAAGGCTGGCTGCTCACGGCTGAAATGATGGAGCTTGTCGAAAGCGGCTACGGCAATATTGTCTGTGCACAGCCCTTCGGCTGTCTGCCCAATCATATCGTCGGCAAGGGTATGATAAGAAAGCTCAAGGAGCTTTATCCCCAATCCAATATCGTACCCATTGACTATGATCCCGGTGCAACCAAGGTCAACCAGGAAAACAGAATCAAGCTTATGCTTGCCATAGCTCAGGAAGCATTATAAAAAAATTGCCCTGTATTCCGTTTGGAATGCAGGGCGTAAATTTTTGTATTATAAAGTTACGGTTATGTTCTGTTTGTCGGAAATATATGCATTTTCAAGAAGTTCTGTCAATGCAATTGCAAGGTCAAGGCCAAGTCCCTCGGGTGTGCCCGTGCCGTCAACGCAAGCATCAATAAACTTGACGAGCGGCTCTGCATCACCGTTTTCAGCCTTGGGTACTATCGGCTCGTTGCTGATTTCTGCTGTCTCTTTTGTTTTAACAGTAATCTTACCGCTCTCCTCAAACAGAGAGCCGTCTGTGCCGTAAACCTCAAGTCTGTGGGGTGAGTGGTATGAATCAAAGCCTGTTTCGGAAATACCGATAACGCCGTTTTCAAATTCGATTATTGATACAGCGTTTTCGTCAACTTTGCTGCCCAGAGGTGCGTTGAAAAGCGAACTGATTCTTTTCGGCCTTCCGCAAAGCGCAGCAAGCTGATACATCGGGTGGCAGCCAAGGTCCATCATAGCGCCGCCGCCTGCGGCCTTTTCGTCAAACCAGTAAGCGGGAAGCCATCCGTTGCTTACACCGCTGTGTGCATTGCGGATACGTATTGTAGTAACCTTACCAAGCTTGCCCGAGTCTATATACTCCTTTGCAAGCTTCATAACGCTGTTGAAAAGCTGAGGGTATGAGATTGTAAAGGTAACACCGCTTTCTTCAATTGCAGCGGCAATTTTTTTGCAGCCTTCAACAGTTGTTGCAAGTGCCTTTTCGGTAAATATGTGTTTGCCTGCTTTTGCGGCCTTGATAAGCACCTCTTCGTGCATTGTTGTGGGTGTGTCGCAGATAACGGCGTCAATATCCTCACGGGCAAGAAGTGCGTCGAGGTCGGCCTCAAAATCTGCGCCGAGTCTGGCAGCCCATTCTGAGCCTCTTTCAGGATCTTCATCCCATACAGCGGTAATCTGTGCCTTGCCTGTTGCAAGAACTGTTCTTGCGTAGCCTTCTGCGTGAACATGCCATTTTGAAAGCATAGCTACTCTGAGCATAATATTGTCTCCTTTGCTTATATCTCGGTTACGATTTCGCCGCAACCGTTAGCTTTTTGTTCAGCGATGAATTTCTCAATTGCTTCAACCTTCGGCATCGCTTCAGAACAGCTGTGTGCGGAAACAAGCATTGATGCAGAGGCTGTTGCAAATTCAAGCGCATCCTTGAGAGATTTACCGTTGAGCAGAGAATAAAGGAAAGCGGAAGCGTAGCCGTCACCGCCGCCGAAGCCCTTAAGCATCTTAACGGGGAAGATGTTTACCTTGTACTTTGTGCCGTCGCAGGCATAAGCATAAGAGCCTTCTTTGCCGTGCTTGATGATTATGAGTTTTGCGCCGTAGCCATGCCACAGCTTTGCGGAGGCAAGGTCATCGTTACCGCCGCCCATAATTGCTTCTGTCAGGTCAAATTCCTCACGTGAGCCGAGAATGATATCTGCATTCTGTGCAACAAGGTTATAGTAAATGGAAATTTCGTCCTTGTTCTTCCAGGTGTAGCTGCGGTAGTCAATATCAAAAACAACAATGGTGCCGTTCTTTTTGGCAAGGAACATAGCCTTGAGTGCAGCCTCTCTGCTGGGGGAAGCGCAAAGCGATGTGCCTGAAATAACAAGCATTTTAGCCTGCTTTATGTATTCTTCGTCAATGTCCGCAACGTCAAGCATAAGGTCAGCAACACCGTAGCGGTACATCAGAATGCTCGATTCTGTCGGGCTCTTGATTTCGGTAAATGTAAGTCCGAGGTTTTCGCCGTTTGTGCAGCGGACAATGTGCGAAACGTCAATACCGTCATTCTTGAAATAGTTTGTTACATAGTCGCCGAACTGGTCGTCGGAAACTCTTGCAAAAAAGCCGCACTTTGCGCCGAGTCTTGCAAGACCTACAGCAATATTGGCAGGTGAACCGCCAACATACTTGTTGAAGTTACTGCTTTCGGAAAGCGGCTTATTCATATCTGTCGGGTTAAAGTCAATGGCAACTCTGCCAAGCGGAATTACGTCGTATTTTCTTGTGTTGTCAAAATTTAAAAAACTCATAATTTACTTGTCCTTTCGTTATATAAAAAACTTTGCTTTGTCTGCGCAGTCAAAAATTTCAATATGTTTCATTGCATTTGTGTATGCGCCCTCAACCTCAGCTGCCTGCAAATCGTAATAACCCTTGATTGTATCGTCTGCATAGGCTTGCTTTACACTTTGCTGTACGCTGTCAAAGGTTGCAGTTGCAATATTGATTTTCTTGATTCCGTTTTCACGGCACCTGATAAATTCCTCGGGCAGTATTCCTGTACCTCCGTGCAGAACAAGCGGAACATCAACCTTTGTTTTTATCTCTTCAAGTATATCAAATCTTAAATGCGGCGTTTCCTTGTAGTTGCCGTGGGCGTTACCTATTGCTATTGCAAGCGCATCGACATTTGTTTTCTCAACAAATTCAACCGCCTGAGCAGGGGATGTGCAGTTTGTTGCAATATCTTCGCTTCCGTCCTCGCTTCCGCCTACACAGCCGATTTCCGCTTCAACTGCCGCACCGTACTGCTTTGCGAGTGCAACGGTCTGCTTTGTCTTCTCAATGTTTTCTTCAAGCGGCAGATGCGACCCGTCAAACATAACGCTTGTAAAGCCGATTTCAAGCGCCTGCTTTATTTTTTCAATCGAGAGTCCGTGGTCGAAATGTACCGCAACGGGTACTTTTGCATTCTTTGCGGCGGCAACCATAAGCGGACCGATTATTTCAAGCGGAGATTGTTTGAGCCTTACCTCGGCTATCTGAAGAATAACGGGGCTTTGTGTTTCCTCGGCGGCTTTGAGTATGCCGAGCACCATTTCCATATTAGATACGCTGAAACTGCCGACAGCCCAGCTTCCTAGCCGTGCTTTATCAAGCAGAGTTTTCATATTGTAAAGCATAGATATAATACTTCCTGAATTTTATTACTTTATTTTTAACATATTTTACATTAATAGTCAATTCAAACTTGAAATGTAAATTCCTGTGTGTTATAATAGCAAAAAAATTAATTAAATTAGGATGTGTTATTATGAAAAAAGCAAACGGTTTTATGGCAGAATTCAAAACCTTTATTATGAGAGGCAACGTTGTTGACCTTGCAGTCGGTGTTATCATCGGTGCTGCTTTCCAGGCTATCATCAAGTCCCTTGTTGATGATGTTGTTATGCCTGTTATCGGCCTTATCACAGGCGGTCTTGATTTTTCAAACCTTTTTGTTTCTCTCGACGGTAACGAGTACGAAACACTTGCCGCTGCTCAGGAAGCAGGTGCTGCAACTCTCAACTACGGCAACTTCATCGGCGCAATCTTCAACTTCATTATTATGGCTTTCGTTATCTTCTGCCTTGTAAAGGCTATCAACTCTCTTCGCGCAAAGACCGAAAAGAAGGTTGAAGAAGCTCCCGCAGCACCCACAACAAAGAAGTGCCCCTACTGCAAGAGCGAAATCGATATCGAAGCTACAAAGTGCCCCAACTGTACTTCTGACGTTGAATAATTATCCGGTGATATAAAATGAAATTCGGTTTTATCGGTGCCGGCAATCTTGCAACCGCTCTGGTTGTCGGTGCCTGCAAAACAAGCTTTTTTACGGATAACGTTTTTTACGCCTACGACGTTTTTGAGCCGAGCCTCGAAAAAGTCGCTTCCTTCGGCGTAAATAAATGCACAAGCGTTGAAGAGCTTATAAATAATTGCGATACGGTTATTCTTGCCGTCAAGCCCAAGGATTTTCCTGTGCTTCTTCAGCAGAATGCGGAAGTGTTCAGTAGAAAAAATCCCTTTATCGTCTCCGTTGCGGCGGGTACGGATTTGTCCTATATCCGTTCACTCCTCGGCTTTGATGCAAGGCTTGCGAGAATAATGCCTAATATAAACGCTTCTGTCGGCGGCTCGGCAACTGCTGTATGCTGTCTTGATAACGTAAAACCCGAAGAGAAAGAGAGTCTTGTTTCTTTCTGTGAAAGCTTTGGCTCCGCCTTTGAAATAGGGGAGGAACTTTTTCCAGTTTTCGGTGTTATCGGCGGCTGTTCACCTGCGTTTAACTATATGTACATCGACCAGCTTGCCCGTGCCGCAGTAAAGCTCGGTATGAATAAAAAAATGGCTCTTCAGGTTGCCGCACAGGCGGTCAAGGGCAGCGCAGAAAAAATACTTTCGTCTGATGAGCATCCTTACGATCTTATCGATAAGGTCTGTTCGCCCGGTGGCACAACTATTGAAGGCGTTACTGCATTGCAGGAAAACGGCTTTGAAAATGCAGTTAATGCAGCGGTTGAAGCTGCATATAATAAAGACTGTAAAATGAGAGAGAAAAAATAACTGAAAGGTAGCATATATCCGATGAATATTATTACTATCCGTGAGCTGTTTGAAAAAAGAGAACAGTATTACGACAAGGAGCTCGAAATCTGCGGTTGGGTCCGTAGTGTCCGTGCTTCAAAATCCTTCGGCTTTATCGTTGTAAGCGACGGTACTTTTTTTGAGCCGCTTCAGGTCGTTTTCCACGACAATATGGAAAACTTCGAGCAGGTTTCCAAGCTCAACGTAGGCTCAGCAATTATTGTAAAGGGTACACTTGTTGCAACACCTGAAGCAAAGCAGCCCTTTGAAATTCAAGCAACAGAAGTTTTTGTTGAGGGTGCTTCCACTCCCGATTATCCGCTTCAGAAAAAGCGTCATACACTCGAGTTCCTTCGCACAATGACTCACCTTCGTGCAAGAACAAACACCTTCCAGGCTGTTTTCCGTGTACGCTCTCTCATTGCTTTTGCAATCCACAGCTTCTTTATGGAGCGTAACTTTGTATATGTCCACACTCCCATCATCACAGGCAGCGACTGTGAGGGTGCAGGCGAAATGTTCAGAGTTTCCACGCTCGATCCCGATGCTCTTCCCATGACTGAGGACGGCAAGGTTGACTACTCACAGGATTTCTTCGGCAAGCCCACTAACCTCACCGTCAGCGGTCAGCTCAACGGTGAAACCTATGCAATGGCTTTCCGTAACATCTATACTTTTGGTCCCACATTCCGCGCAGAGAATTCCAACACCACACGCCACGCTGCAGAGTTCTGGATGATTGAGCCGGAAATCGCCTTTGCAGACCTCAGCGATGATATGCAGCTTGCAGAGGATATGCTCAAGTATGTTATCAACTACGTTCTTGAAAAGGCTCCCGAGGAAATGAAATTCTTCGACAGCTTTATCGACAAGGGCCTTCTTGAAAGACTTCACAACGTTGTCAACTCCGATTTCGGCAGAGTCACCTATACAGAGGCTATCGAAATTCTTTCAAAGAACAACGCTAACTTCGACTATCCCGTTGAATGGGGCTGTGACCTTCAGACAGAGCACGAGCGTTACCTCACAGAGGAAGTGTTCAAGCGTCCCGTATTTGTAACTGATTATCCGAAGGAAATAAAGGCCTTCTATATGAAGCTCAACCCCGACGGAAAGACGGTTGCTGCTATGGACTGCCTTGTTCGCGGCATCGGCGAAATCATCGGCGGCAGCCAGCGTGAGGACGACTACGATAAGCTTGTAACCCGTATGAACGAAATGGGTCTCAACCCCAAGGATTACGATTTCTACCTCGACCTTCGCAAGTACGGCACAGCCCGTCACGCAGGCTTCGGTCTCGGCTTCGAGCGTTGCGTAATGTACCTTACAGGTATGTCCAACATCCGTGACGTTCTTCCTTTCCCCAGAACAGTCAACAACTGCGATATCTAAATTTTAAAATTAACGCCTGCTGTTATCGGCAGGCGTTTGTAATATAGGGGCTGATTTCATGTCAGAAATTTTGAAATATAAAAATCCTGAATTATCTCCTGCTGAGCGTGCGGAGGATCTGCTTTCCCGTATGACTCTGCGCGAAAAAATTGCCCAGCTTGATATGAAGTTCGGCAGTAACTACTGCACAGAGCCTGACCCGAATGATAACTGTTCCGCTTCGGCAACGACTGATTATTATTGGGACAAGCTGCGTGAGGATTTTCCCGACGGTCTGGGTTATCTGCACGATAATTATTCCGTGCCTGCCGTTATGAACAAACTGCAGAAGTTCTTTATTGAAAATTCACGCCTTGGTATTCCCGTAATTTTCACGGGTGAAGCGCTTCACGGTATCGCCGGTACAAGGGCAACCGTTCTGCCTATTCCCACAGCGTGGGCGGCTACGTTCGAGCCGGAATATGCTTATCAGGCAGGTAGGGTAATCGCAAAGGAAACACGCTCACTCGGTATTTACGAAGTACTTGCACCCAACCTCGATGTTGCCCGTGACCCTCGTTGGGGCAGAACAGAGGAAACCTTCGGCGAGGATACCTGTCTTTCTTCAAAAATGGCGGCGGCAATCGTAAAGGGTCACCAGAACGGCGATATCTCCGCAAAGGACAGTGTTGTTTCCGAGCCGAAGCATTACTGTATTCACGGCATTCCCGAGGGCGGTGTAAACTGTGCAACCGCAAGAGCAGGTATCAGAGAAATCGAAACCTGTTATCTGCCTGTTTTTGAGGCAGGTATCAAAGAGGGTGGTGCCTACGACGTTATGGCGAGCTATAACTCAATCGACGGCGACCTTATGATGACCTCGAGCTACTACCTCAAAACCGTGCTCAAAGAGCGTTTCGGTCTTAAAGGTATCTGCCGTTCGGACTGGGGCGGACTTCGCCGTGTGCACTATCTGCACAAAATGGCAAAGAACGAAAAGGATGCTATCTATCTTTCAAAGAAAAACGGTCTTGACTGTCAGGGTGGCGATGAATATCCGAACAAGCTCTGGGTTGACAGCCTTGAAGAATTAGTCAACGAGGGTAAGCTCGACGTTGAAAACATCAACGAGTCCTGCCGCCGTGTGCTTAAAATCAAGTTTGAGCTTGGTCTTTTCGAAAATCCCTATACTGACGAGGAAGAGTACAAGAACATAATCAACTGCAAGGCTCACCTTGACAAGGCACTTGAAATTGCACAGAAATCAATAATTATGCTCAAAAATAACGGCATACTGCCGCTTGAAAAGGGTAAGTATAAGAAAATTGCTCTCATCGGTCCGTCGTCAAATAAAGTTCGCCTTGGCGGATATTCCGCGAAGATAGTTGGCAGAAAGCTCAAAACTATTTTTGATATTCTCAAAGAAGAATTCCCCGAAGCAGAAATAATGCAGTGCGACGGTTGTGGTATCAGCGATGGCGATTTTCAGTTTGCTCTCGGTGACCAGCACCATCTGCAGGGCATAAAGGCAGAGGAGCAGACCGAAAACATTGAAGAAGCCGTAAATATTGCAAAGCAGGCAGATCTGATTATTTTCTGTGGCGGTGACGATACAATTTCCAGCGGCGAGGGCAGAGACCGTTGCGAGCTCACCCTCTGCGGCAGACAGAGCGAGCTGATGAAGCTTCTTTCCGAAACGGGTAAGCCTATGGTCTTTGTTATGATTCATGGCAAGCCTCTTGCTATTAAAGAAGAAAGCGATATGTCAGACGCTGTTCTTTCCTGCTGGTTTGGCGGCGAATGCGGTCCGCAGGCTATCTGCGATGTGCTTACTGGTAAGGTGAACCCCGGCGGTAAACTGCCGTTTTCGCTTCCGAGGCGCTCAACGATGATTCCTTGCTACTATTCAATGCTGCCCGGTGCAAGCAATGAGTATTATGAGGGCAGGGGAGATGCGCTTTATCCCTTCGGCTTTGGTCTTAGCTATACCGAGTTTGAATATTCCGACCTTAAGCTCGAAAAAACAGGCAAAACCGACGTCAGGGTCAACGTAACCGTTGAAAACACAGGTAAGGTTGCAGGTGACGAGGTCGTACAGATTTATGTTGAGGACTGTGAAAGCTCCGTTGTTACTCCGCTTCTTCTCCTCAAGGATTTCAAGCGTGTAACACTTGACCCGGGCGAGAAGCAGACACTCGAATTCAACCTTGATTATAAAGCCTTCCGCCTTATGAATCAGGCGTATGAGTGGGTCGTCGAACCGGGCACGTTCAGAATTTTCGCCGCCTCATCGTCTAGCGATATCCGCCTGAGCGGAGAAGTTGAATTCAAATGAATTGAATTAATCATAATCAAAGGGAAAAGCACAGTATAGTTTTAGTAACAACTATACTGTGCTTTTAAAATTAAACGGATAAAATTATATGAATAGATTTGTGAATAACATAAAAAATTAGTTGATTTGAAAAAGTTTTCTAATTTGTTTTTAAATCCTGATGAATCTTCAACTGTTATGCTGAGATCGCGAGACCCAACAACTGGCTTATTATCTTTTATATAAGTGGCAAGTTCAGCAATTTTGTCAGAGAATGAATTAATATCACATATTGTTTCGTATTCATAATTATCCATAGTATCATAAACTGCTGGAAAATTTGTAGATATAATAGTTTTTTTAGTATGATAGCTTCTCGTATTACATTGCAAAAAGATTCTGATGAAGAAGTTACTGCAATTATATCAGCTTTGCTCATAATAGGATAAGGATTAAGTTTTGAACCAACTAATATAATGACATCGTTAAGTTTGTTTTTTCAATTTCTTTAACAATGTTTGATTTGAAGTTTCCATCTCCAATGATAGTTTAAATTTACTTATCTATAATTTCATTAATAAAAACTATTACAAGTATCTTGGGGAATTTGTAGTTAAGATTTGTTTTTTATCTTACGAATTTGTTTTTTCAGTAATATATAAAGCTTATTACGATATACCTTGTTGTACAGTTTAGTTGCTTTTACAAGAAACTCCTCGTGCCCCTTGGGCCAAACTACTCTTGAACGTCTATATGCTGTTTGCATAGGCTGTTCAAAAATATGTAATAAGAACTTTTCTGCATTATCGAAAGTTTCTGATATATAATCTTTCTTGTTAAACACAGGTTCATTTAGCATTTGCAGATATAAGTCATCGTCATTATCAATTTCGATTATTCTTTTTACGGCATCTTCAATAGAATCAAAATCGGCTAAATTTATAAAAGCTTTTGGATTGAAAATTTTGGATATTTCAGGATCGCCATAGTAAATTGGGATTGTTTCAGCAAAGAAAGCATCCATTATTTTTTCTGTATTGAAACCATGATTGATAGCACTTTCTATGCAAATTGAAAACTTGCATTCCTTTTGAAATTCAACCTTGCTGTTGTCTTGAAAGTGTACTACACGATCACAATTGTTAAGGAATTTTCCGGGTGAGTCAACTTGCTTGTATTCATTAAGGGCATTGAATATTTTACTTCTGTAATTGTTTTCGGAATCGTAACTTGCTATTAAATTGGCAAATCTGTGTTTGGTCTGGAAAATATCTTTAGTAAAACAATTTTGGCGTTTTTCAATAATTCTTCTATCATTATCATAACCGAACATACTTGCAGGTAAAAAGAAACTCCTGTCGCAAAATTCAATGGGATAAGAGCATATAGCATAGTCCACCAGATTGAAATCAGGAATGTAGTTTTCGCCTGAATACATAATGCGTATCTGTTTTGTTCCACAGTATTTATATAAGTCGAAACATGAACAAATAACATAATCAGCATCGTCGCATTCAATCAAATTATAATGTTTTGAAAGAGTTTTATAAAGCCAGGTTTTGTTGATTTTAATTCCGTTAATATGGTTTTTGCTTTGAAAACCAATAAATTTAATTTTTAAAGTGCTTTTTTCATTGTTTACG
>JAZRQW010000025.1:0-12310 GCA_045650165.1 Acutalibacteraceae bacterium
CCATTTGCCTGCGTTGAAGCCGAGAATCCAGTTATATTTCATATTCCGCTCGTTGACCTTGCCGACAAGATAATCCTGAACAGCAAAATTGACTTCACCGTAAGCCTCGCTCTGCATTGCACCCCAGCCAACGCTGTCCTCACGGACAAGGTTTACGCCGAGATATTGCACCACATCAAGGATTTTGTCAACGGATTCAGCGGCGGTGTAATTCGGAAGCTGAAAGCCTTCGCCCCAAGTATATGCACGGGTGATGTACGGCTGAATTCCGTAGTAAAAGCTGTTGCCTGCCTGCTCATTTCGGGTAAGAACACCGACATTGAAGCTGTATTCAGTCAAGTCCGGCAGTTGAATCGCAACGGTAAAAATACCGTTCTTATCGGACAAAAAAGTGAAGGTGTTATACGGAAAAGCTGAATTGAATGTAACATACCCACGTTTGTCAAAACCAGTCTGCTCACTGGTAACAGAGATTTTAGCCCTTGTGCCGTCAAGAGATTCATCAAGGCACTCAACAATAACCTTGATTTCCTCATCAGGCTCAAACAGATTGCCATCGCCCTCAACGCCAAAACGAAGACTCTCACTTTCACCGTTTATGTAATATTCGGTTGCGGTGTCAGTCTGTGTGATAACGAGCTGCTTATCGGGGAATAAGCCGATGAAAAACATATCAAGCATAAACACTATGGACATTATAAACGATATGATTTGTGCCATAATTTTTCTCCTGAAGTTTTATTTTGTTACAATGAAATTATATATCATGTTCAGCATCAATTCAAGTGTTGCAAAAGCAGGCAAAGGGAATTATAATGAGATAGATATGAATTTGCACAGCAGAAATATTATAACGGTGTAGGATTACAGAATATTTTACGCCGTTCTTTTTCAAAAGGATTCCAAAGTATATTTTTCAACTGCAGCAGAACCGATAAGCTTTAAATTATTCATGCGGAATCAGCCAACAAAACAGCAATACAAGTGCTTTAACGACAATAAAAAGAGGAGTTTAAAAATGATTCTTTCTCAAAAAAATAATTGTGCAACAAAATTTGGCGAATTAAAAGCAATTGAGCTTATTGCAAAAGCGGGATTTGATGCAATTGATTACACTATGTCTACTCTTGCAAAGGACGGAAATGTACTTGATTCAGATAATTACAAAGCCTATGTAAACGAGCTTTGTGAAACAGCAAAAAGAAATGATATTATTTTCAATCAGGGTCACGCAGTAACAGGTGTAGGTATAGATGATCCTGAAATTGCATACAAAGTTCTTGCAGAAAAGAATATCCGATGTCTTGAAATTGCAGGTCTTATGGGGATGAAAACGCTTGTTGTTCATCCTTACGGCACAAGTAAATACATCAGCAGGGAAGAAGAAGCATTAGAAAGAAATATAAAATATTTTAACATTCTTCTCCCCTATGCAGAGGAATACGGCGTTAAAATTGCTTGTGAAAACATGTGGTGCGGTGACAAAAAACGCAAGGTAATAAGAGGCAGTATTTTCAGTAATCCTTATGAACACGCAAGATTTGTTGACGAAATGAACAGTGAGTTTTTTGTCGCCTGTCTTGATTTAGGGCACACAAGTCTCGACGGCAGAGAACCCCAGGACAGCATAAGAGTTTTGGGAAACAGATTGGGCGCTCTCCATGTTCACGACAACGATTATCTTGATGATATGCACACGCTTCCGGGCTTGAGCGAATTGAATTGGGAAGAAATAACAAAAGCATTAGCCCAGGTTGATTACCAAGGCGATTTCACCCTTGAAACCAACCATTTCTTTGACTCCTTTGAAACAGAGGAGGAAATCAGATTAGGATTGAAACTTTCTGAAGTAATCGGCAGAAAGATGATTGCGAAAATAGAGAAATATAAATAAAAATAAAAAGGAAGAATCACCTATGTACAGATTAAAGCAAATCTTATCAATGTCGCTTATTTGTTGTTTACTGTTTGCACTTTCAGCAAATGTATTTGCCTCAGAGCAAAGCGGTACAGATAACTCTGCTTTGCTTAAATATGATGCTGACTCCGCAGAGTTAAAACTTGATTATGAAGATGGCCTTATCGGCACGCCCGAGTGGGCTGATTCGCTGATTATTGTTGAGATTCGCCCTGACACAGCATCAATCGGCGGCACATTGCCTGAATGTTATGATCTTATTGATTTCTATGCAAGCCTCGGAGTAAACGGAATATGGCTTTCACCGATTTATGACCGCGGAGATATCGGAAACGGATACAGTAACTGCGGTCCGCACACGCTTGAGCCCGCCATTACGGGAACAGATAATTATGAAGAAGGTTGGCAGGTTGTAAAAGAGTTTATAGATTATGCTCATTCAAAGGGAATTTATGTTTTCCTCGATGTTATAACATGGGGTGTTGTGAAAACAGCACCGCTGCTTAACGAGCATCCCGAATGGTTCAATGGCGAAGCGTGGGGTAATATTGCATTTGACTGGAGCAACACTGAACTTCAGAATTGGTTTATCGAAACTCTTGTAAATAACATTCTTGTTACAGGTGCTGACGGTTACCGTTGCGACTGTGAGCCGAATTATGCAGGATATGAGCCATTCAGAATTATCCGTGAAAAGCTTGCGGAAGAAGGCAGAAATATTATTCTGATATCCGAGGACACAAGCACAAGAAGCTCTGTATTTGATTTTGAACAAGACGGTGTTTTTGATTATTCTGCAACCGACAGAGGTGGCCTTTATCAGAACCCCATAAACTTTTACACCGACGGTTATCTTAATATAGTCGATTCCGTAAAAAGCGGTGATGGCATGGGTCATTTTTCAAGGCACGGTAATTATCTTAAGCAAGGTACCGCACGCTACTATACTCATTGCATAACTAACCACGATTATCAGCGCCGTTATGTTAAGGGTGACCGTATTAAAATAGGATATTCCGCAATTTTTGCTCCGTTCATTCCCCTTTGGTATATGGGCGATGAATTCAACGCAACAAATCCCAACGGCGTGCTTTATGACCTTCCTGTTGATTTTTCCGAGGCAGAAAACGAGGAAAATGCAGCTTTTCTTGAGGATGTCAAAAAGATGATTAACATCCGCCGTACATACAGCGATATTTTTGAATACTTCCCCGAAAACCACAGAAGAAGCAACATCTGTGAGGTTAGAACATCGGGCTTCGGCACACTTCAGAATTATGCACGATTTATGGATAACAAGGCTGTTCTTATTATTGCAAACAACAATCCCGATTCATCAGGCGGAGAGATAACTGTTCCGTTCAGAGCATGTAATCTCAATTATTACAAAACTTATACGGTGACCGACCTTATGACGGGAGAAGTTTTAAAAGAAGGCACCGCAGAAGAAATAGGCACTTTCACCGCAGAAGTTGAATACAGTCACGTCGGTGCATTTCTTGTTGAAGGAAACGAGGTAACAAATCAAAAAGCTCTTGAAATTTCCGTTTTCTTTAAAAACTTTGTTGAGATGCTTTCGGAAAAGTTTCTCGAATTCATCAATATATTTGTAAAATTGTAATATAAAATCTGACTGAATTCTGCAATTCGGCAATAACTCCACCATCAAATTCCGATGCAATTTTGCATTCGAATTCAAATAAGAAAAATAAGTAAATTCCAATTTGTCTTCATATCAACACAACGGAGAATAGCATGAATAACATTACAGAAATAATAGATTTTCTCGCTCCCGAGCTGGATGTATATGCACGGTTAAGCGAGGTTCAGCTGTTAAACAGAGAGTTCCCCGAAAAAGGCTTGTTTATAGCAGAAAGCCCGAAGGTTATTGAACGGGCTCTTGATGCAGGATACGAACCTGTCTCATGCCTTATGGAAAAAAGGCACATTGAGGGTGAAGGCAAGCAGATTCTTGACAGAATAAAAGACGTTCCTGTTTTTTGCGCGGAGTTTGATATTCTGACGCAGCTGACAGGCTTCAAGCTTACAAGAGGTATGCTGTGTGCCATGAAACGAAAGCCTCTGCCTGACGTAAGAGAAATCTGCAAAAACAAAAGCAGAATAGTTATACTGGACAAAGTTATGAACCCGACCAATGTGGGTGCCATAATCCGCTCGGCTGCGGCACTCGGAATGGATGCGGTAATCCTCACTCCCGGATGTTCCGATCCTCTGTACAGACGTGCTGCAAGAGTAAGTATGGGCACCGTATTTCAGATTGATTGGACGTTTTTAACCGACGACAGTCTTGATGAAATAAAGGCTCTCGGGTTTAAAACGGTAGCTATGGCACTTAAGGATAATTCTCTTTCTATCAATGACTCAAGACTGACTAATGAAGAGAAGCTCGCCATCATTATGGGAACAGAGGGCGACGGTCTTTCTGATCAGACTATAGCCGAATGCGATTTTACCGTAAAAATACCAATGTATCACGGTGTTGATTCGCTGAACGTTGCCGCTGCTTCCGCTGTAGCATTCTATCAGCTTGGTAACAAACTCAATGATGTCTGACCCGACGCGAATTTTTACAATCACGGAAAATCAGATTTTATTGCTGAACTTCAAATTGTATTATATTATCCTCACAAAAATATCAAACCACTTCATATCGGTGCTTACATCTGCATCGATTGAGGTGGTTTTGTATAAACCACTATAATTATTGATAAGTTTAAGCGAGTGTGTTACAATTATTTTGCATTTCATTAAGAATTCAGATTAAAGAAGGTTCAAATATGAACAGCTTTGTTGAAGTAGTTGCTGCACTTATATGGGATAACGACAAATTTATGATTTGCCAAAGGCCTGCAACAAAATCCTGCGCTCTGCTGTGGGAGTTTGTCGGCGGTAAAGTTGAACCCGGTGAAACAAAAGAACAAGCTCTGATTCGTGAATGTCGGGAAGAGCTTGGTGTTACTCTATCTGTTGGCGAAATCTTTATGGATGTGGTCCATGAATATCCGGACATTACAGTTCATTTAACGTTATTCGATGCAACTATCGCAGAAGGTGTACCGCAGAAGTTGGAACACAATGATATCAGATGGATTACGCCGGCAGAAATACCGGAATATGATTTCTGCCCGGCAGATAAAGAAATATTAAAAGCTATACAAACGAGGCGTGGAACATTATGAACAATAAAAAATTTCGATTTGCCACTGAAAAGGATGCAGCTCTTATCCTTGGCTTTATAAAGGAACTTGCGGAGTACGAAAAGATGTCCGACAAAGTGATAGCTGATGAGAATTTGCTGCGTGAATGGATATTTGAAAAGAATAAGGCAGAGGTTATATTCGCCTTGGAAGATGGTAAAGAAGTGGGCTTTGCTCTGTTCTTTCACAATTTTTCTACCTTCCTTGGCAGAGCGGGAATCTATCTTGAAGATCTTTTCGTAATGCCTGAATACCGTGGCCACGGACACGGAAAAGGTCTGATTAAAGAGCTGGCACGTATTGCCGTTGAAAGAGGCTGCGGCAGACTCGAGTGGTGGTGCCTTGATTGGAACAAGCCCAGTATTGATTTTTATCTGTCTCTCGGCGCCGAACCGATGAACGAATGGACAACCTACCGCTTTGAGGGCGATTCCTTGCGCACACTCGCCGGAGAAAAGTGCATAGATAATTCAGCACGAAGTTGACCATTGTAACGGAGTGTTGATTTAGTCGGAGGTTTGGAGAATGATTAAACGAATTGTGAAAATAACTTCACTCGTATTGGTTGTTGTGATAATAGGAATTTTATCTCTTTCAATAAGACCCGCATACAGCGGTGTGAATTATAACCCCGCAGACAGTCAGAACAAAACAGACAAAACAATTAAGTTCGACTCAAACGGAAAGCTTAAAATTCTGCATATTACCGATACTCATCTTAAAGATAACCATAACCTTGACCCGACAATCTGGCTGGTTGAGAGAGCTTGTGATGCAGAAAAACCTGATATCGTTATGCTGACGGGCGATATTGTTCTGAACTGTGATAATGCAGAAGATACGAAAAAACTGATAAATGCATTGATGAATATTTTTGATTCAAGGAACATTCCCGTAGCAGTAACTTTCGGCAATCACGATTCAGAGCAGGGCGCAATGTCCCGAGAAGATCTGATGGCATATTACAACACATTTTCCTGCTCCGTTTCTGTTGATGACGGTGAGGCTCTTTCGGGTTGCGGTACATACAATATCCCCGTGCTTTCATCCGATGGTGAAAAGGTGAAATTCAATCTCTGGGTGTTTGATTCAGGCGATTATGACGAAGATGGAAGATACAGCTGTGTCAAACCCGACCAGATTGAATGGTATAAACAAGTCTCGGACAAGCTCATGGCAGAGAACAACGGAGAAACCGTGAATTCTCTTGTTTTTCAGCACATAATCGTCGGTGAAATCTATGATGTGCTTCAGAAGTCGGATTCATGGAAATCCTATTCATACAAGCATTTATACAACAAAGAAGAATATTATCTGTTTGACCCTGACCGTGTGAATTACGGCACAATAAGAGAATACCCTTGCCCCGGTTATAATAACTATGGTCAGTTTGATGCAATGGTTGAGAGAGGTGATGTTCTTGCAATGTTTACGGGACACGACCACACAAATGCCTTTGGAGTTGGGCATAAAGGGATTAATATCGTCAACTCTCTCAGTACACGTTACATAGGACTTTTTCATTCCACACAATGCGGCTATCGTGTGATTGAAGTTGATGAAAACGACACCTCAACTTATGAAACACGCGTTGCACGTATGTTTGATATATACGATTTTGAAACGGTAAAAGAAGAAAAGAAAAACGGAGATAAATTCACATACAAAATGGCCCGTGAATTTGCAGTTAAAGGAATGTTCCAGAAATTTGCAACAGATGTTTACGGTAAATTTATAGAAACTGTTACCGGCAGACAGGTAACTTATCCGGATTAAACCATTGTGACAGAAGATTATATATTAAGGGTGATAGTATGCTTTTGAAAATAATTTCATTTATTGCTTCAATTATTATGCTGTTTACTTCGTCTGTTGAAATGCCCGGTGTCCCCGATGTGCTTGTTGAATCTCTTGATAATTTGAGTGAAAACAGAACGGCCGACGAGATTAACGGTGCAAACGGAACAAGGTTTTATATTCAACGGCCGAAAGAAGAAAAGCTCAATGAAATAAATGCCGCCGATTTCGGTCTTTCGGAAAGCAATGAGGATAATTTTGAGGCATTTCAGAGTGCGCTTGATTACTGTTCACAGCATCCACAGACTAAGCTTGTTATTGATAAAGGCACATAATATTTCCGCAGTTTCAACGGTCTTGATGCCAACAACTGTACGGATTTGCTTATTGAAGGCTCCGATGCAACCTTCATTTTCTCATCATCGGGGTATAAGTTCTTTATCAGAAACAGCGATTGCGTTGAAATCTGCAATCTCAATTTCGATTGGAACTGGGCTGAAAGTCCGCTCGCTTCGGTTGTTACCGTTCATAACAGCAATCCCGATGCCAACACTGTTGACCTTGTTTTCAGGAATGCGGAATATTGCAGCGAAAGCAACAGCCTTTCAGCAATTACGCAATGCGACCCCGAAACATTTACCTTCGGCGCAAAATGTTCATCCAAGGAGATTTATCTTTATCAAGATCCAAACACCATAAAATCGGTTGAAAAAATTAACGATAATACCTTGCGTGTTGTGCATAACAGCTGTATGGATAATTTCGAAAACGGCGAAACATATATCCTCAGACACTACGTTTATGACGGAACAGTTTTCAGCATCAGAAACCAAAGCGAAAACATAACTTTCAATAATGTCAGCATTTACGGCAGTGCGGGTATGGCTTATATCTGCGAGGATAACTGCTCACACTTTCAGATTATCAACAGCTTTATCGGTGTTAATCCCGAATACAAAGACAAGAGATGTGTTTCTTTGACGGCTGATGCGATTCATATTGTAAACACAGACGGTTGCTTTAATATTTCCGGCTGTGATATAAGCGGAATGGGCGACGATGCCGTTAATGTTCACGACGGTCTCGGATATGTTTCTGAGATAAACGGCAATACGCTTACGCTGATTGCCTCTGCAATGAGACTTCAGGCAGGCGATGTTCTTGCATTCAAAAATGATAAATTCGAAAATACTGATTTTACTGCAAAGATTGTTTCGGTCAAAGCCCTTGAAGGAATAATAAAAGAGGTTGTTGTTGAAAATTTACCCGAAAGCGTAACGGAAGGCTGGACTGCTTACAATACCGAATGCAACAGCAGTAATTATGTTATCTCAAACAATTATTTCCACGAAAACAGGGCAAGAGGCTTGCTTCTTCAGTCCTCAAACGGACTTTGCGAGAACAACCGATTCTACAAAACCATGGCTCAGGCAATAAAGGTTGTAATGGATATTGAGCCTACTCTCTGGCAGGAGGGCACGGGCGTTGATAATCTTATCATCCGCAACAATACCTTTGAAAAGTGTAATTACAGCGACTGGGGCTCGGTAATTGAAATCGGCACGAACATTGCAGGCAAATCTGCCGAAACAGCCGTTTTCACAAATATTGAAATAACCTCAAACACATTCAGAGATATTCCATCCCTTATGCTGACGGCCGACAACACCAACGGTTTCATTTTCAGCAATAACACCATTGATTCGGGTGATTTTTTTGATGGCAACCGCTCAAAAGGCAGACTGCATTTCGGCAGATATTGCTCAAACATAACCTGCAGCAATAACAGTCTCACCGACAGCGGAGTTTTCCGTGAAAAAGAGATAGTATTGGCGGATAATGCCGTTGTCTGGGCACAGGTAAATTCACAGTTATAAATTAAGAGGTACTATGACAGCATTACTTATTGTTATTTACATAGCGTTTGTTTCGCTCGGGTTTCCCGATTCGCTTTTCGGTGTTTCGTGGCCTGTTGTTCACGTCGAATTCGGAATACCCGAGAGTTTTGCTTCGGTTTACAGCATCATAACCGCTGTTTGCACGGGCGGTGTCGCATTCATTGCGGGTCCGCTTCTTCGCAAATTCGGTACGGGCAGAGTAACATTTTTCTCAACTCTCCTTACCGCTCTCGGACTTATCGGCATCAGCTTTTCACCGAACATTGTTGTGATGATGCTCTGCACAATCATTATGGGTTACGGCGCAGGTGCGATTGATACGGGTCTTAACAATTTTGTTTCGCTTCATTACAAGGCAAAGCATATGAACTGGCTCCACTGCTGCTGGGGTCTTGGCGTTACGGTAAGCCCGATGATAATGTCTGCATTTCTCGGCGGCGACGGTACGTGGCGAAACGGCTACAGGATAGTTGCACTTATTCAGTTTGCAATTGCTATGGTAATCCTCGCAAGCCTGAAAAAGTGGAACGTTCAGCCGAAAAATGTTGCAGAATCCGAAAAAGCGCAAAAGGAATTGCCCAAGAAGACCTTTTTCGATTTGCTGAAAGAAAAAGGAATGGTAACGAGCATTCTTTCACTCGGACTTTACTGCGCAGGCGAATTCACGATAGGCACCTGGGGCGCAACATACGCAGTTAATGTTCTTGCCGTTTCACCCGACGAAGCGGCAAAATGGATTTCGCTCTACTTCGGCGGAATTATGGTAAGCCGAATAATTGCAGGCTTTTTGTCAGAAAAGCTCTCCGACAACACGCTCGTTAAGGGCGGTATGGCACTGGCGGCAGTCGGAATGATTGTTCTTCTGCTGCCAATCGGAAAAACAGCTCTTGTCGGTCTTCTTTTAATAGGTATGGGCTACGGCCCTGTATTCCCGAGTGTGCTCCATAGTGTACCGGCAAGATTCGGCACAGATTACTCGGCGGATATCACGGGCTACCATATGAGCGGTGCATACGGCATAGGTTTTGCAATTCAGTTTGCGTACGGATATATCGCTTCTGCAATAACCTTTGCCATAACTCCGGCAGTGCTTCTTGTACTTGGTCTGGGAGTAATCGGAGCAACAGTTGTTACATTAAAAGCATTGAAAAAAGCATAAAAATGAAAGGTGGAGGACTTTTATGAAAACACATTATGATCTTATTGTTGCGGGTGGCGGATTTGCAGGCGTAGGTGCTGCGGTTGCTGCCGCACGTCAGGGCGCAAGTGTTCTGCTTGTTGATAAAAACGGCTACCTCAGCGGTTCAGCCGGTATGTCATATGTTAATCCTTTTATGAGTCAGTATAAAATTCCCGACGTTGAAGGCGGAATAAGAAAACACCTTGTCAATGCCGGAATTTTTGAGGAAATTAGGCAGGAACTGAAGCGTCTTGGTGCACTCCACGAGAATGAGCGCGCTTTCAATATGGAAATTCTGAAAATCATTATGGACAGAATGACAAAAGCTGCCGGCGTTGATGTCCTTTTCCACGCATATATTTGCGACTGTACTGTTGAGGATGAGAAAATCAAATCCCTGAACCTTTCCTGCAGAGGAAACAATTACGAAGTTTCGGCAGATTATTTTATTGATGCAACGGGCGATGCAAACCTTTCGTATATGGCAGGCTGTGACTACCGACTGGGACGTGATTCAGACAACCTTTGCCAGCCGATGACGCTTTGCTTCAGATTGGGCGAGGTTGATACCGACATTTTCTGGGAAAAGATAAAAAGTGTGCAGAGCATCTGGAAAGAAAAGCTTGAAAAAGGCGAACTGCTCAATCCGCGTGAAAACGTACTTGTTTTTAACCTTATAGAAAAAGGTGTTGTTCACCTGAACACAACACGTGTTATAAAGAAAAATCCCGTTGATATTATCGGCTTGTCAGAGGCAGAGATGCTTGCACGAGAGCAGATGTTTGAATTTTTGCAATTCGCACGCGAACACATCCCCGGCTGTGAAAACGCACAGCTTGTTGCATCGGCTCCCGAAATCGGAGTGCGTGAAAGCCGTATGATAGACGGTGAATACACGGTAAAAGTTGAAGAATTCTTTGAGTGCGTACAATTTGAAGATTCAATTGCAAGGGGTGCATATCCTGTCGATATCCATAGTCCCGACGGTACGGGAACGTTAATTCAAAAAATACCTGTCGGTAAATATTATACCATTCCATACCGTTCTCTTATTCCGAAAAAGCTTAAGAACACGCTTGTAGCAGGCAGATGTATTTCCACTACACACGAGGCACAATCGGCATACAGAATTATGCCGATTTGCTGCAGCATAGGCGAAGGTGCAGGCATTGCCGCAGGACTTGCAGTAAAGAATCAGCTTGATGATGTGCGCAAGGTTGATATTGAAGAAGTCCATTCAATAATGGATTCGTGCAATGCGCTTTATTAATATCCCGGCTTGAAGAGGTTTTGGTATGAAATTCAATATAGGTCAATGGGTTCTCAAGCCCGGCGTTCAGACATATAACTGCGAGCAGATACGCAAGGTCAGCCTTTCGGAGGACAAAACGGAGCTTTATCTTTTTGTTGTTCCTTACCGCGAGGATATCCGCAGCATGGGCGGTCCTGCTCAGGAGATAGTCATTTCTTCTCCGCTGCCCGATATGATTCGTCTGCAGACGGTGCATTTTAAGGGCGACAGAAGAAAATATCCGAAATTTGAAATCGATGATAAGCGTATTCCGCTTGAATACAGTGAAAACGATGATGAAATAACCGTTAAATCGGGCAACACAAAGCTTGTCATCGGCAGAAAAACGCCCTGCAACTTTGCCTATTATTACGAAGACAGAAAACTTACCGAAATCGGCAGACGCTACGGCACATCAATGCTCAGCTATATTACCTCCCCCGAAGGCAACTTTATGCGAGGTCAGCTTCAGGTTGATGTGGGTGAAAAAATCTACGGTTTCGGCGAGAGATTCACGCCGTTTGTACGCAACGGTCAGGTGGTTGACTGCTGGAATGAGGATGGTGGAACTTCAACCGAAATCAGCTATAAAAATATTCCGTTTTACATAAGTAATCGCAACTACGGTGTGTTTGTTAACGAATCGGGACCCGTTTCATTTGAGGTCTGCTCGGAAGCTGTCACAAAGGTGCAGTTCAGCATACCGGGCGAAAGGCTTGATTTTATCGTTATCGGCGCACCCGACCGCAAGGGTGTTTTGTCACGCTATACAGCACTCACGGGCAGACCCGCACTTCCTCCTGCGTGGACTTTCGGCTTATGGCTGTCATCTTCTTTCACAACTTCTTATGATGAAGAAACCGTCAACCGATTCGTTGACGGAATGGCTGAAAGGGATATTCCGTTAAGCGTATTCCACTTTGATTGCTACTGGATGAAAGAAAATGAATGGTGCGGCTTTGAATGGGACAAAGATGTGTTCCCCGATGTTGAGGGAATGCTTGCCCG
>JAZRQW010000026.1:0-31196 GCA_045650165.1 Acutalibacteraceae bacterium
ATCCTTAACGAGCTTAAGCTCCTTAACATCGCCAACAAGGGGAATCATGATTTCGGGAACAAGGTTCCAGTCAGCATGTGCCTTCTTAACGTTGATAGCTGCACGGATAACAGCCTTTGTCTGCATTGCTGCGATTTCGGGGTATGTTACTGCAAGACGGCAGCCACGGTGACCCATCATGGGGTTGAACTCGTGGAGAGAAGCGATGAGAGCCTTGATATCCTCAACGGACTTGCCCTGTGCTGCTGCAAGAGCTGCGATGTCTGCTTCCTCTGTGGGAACAAACTCGTGGAGAGGCGGATCAAGGAAACGGATTGTTACGGGGTTACCCTCGAGTGCCTCGTAGAGAGCCTCGAAGTCGCCCTGCTGGTAGGGAAGGATCTTCTCAAGAGCTGCTTCACGCTCAGCAACTGTATCGGAGCAGATCATCTCACGGAATGCTGCGATTCTGTCTGCCTCGAAGAACATGTGCTCTGTACGGCAGAGACCGATGCCTTCTGCGCCAAGCTCACGAGCCTTCTTTGCGTCTGCAGGTGTATCAGCGTGTGTACGAACCTTGAGAGTTCTGTACTTGTCAGCCCATGCCATGATGCGGCCGAACTCGCCTGCGATTTCAGCATCAACTGTGGGGATGATGCCGTCGTAAATGTTACCTGTTGAACCATCGATGGAGATGAAGTCGCCCTCGTTGTAGGTCTTGCCTGCAAGCTCGAACTTCTTGTTTTCTTCGTCCATTTTGATTTCGCCGCAACCGGATACACAGCAAGTACCCATACCGCGAGCAACAACAGCTGCGTGAGATGTCATACCGCCACGAACTGTGAGGATACCCTGAGCAGCCTTCATACCTGTGATGTCTTCGGGAGATGTCTCAAGACGGACAAGAACAACCTTCTCGCCTCTCTCGTTCCACTCAACAGCATCTTCTGCTGTGAAGACAACCTTACCGCAAGCAGCACCGGGAGATGCGCCGAGGCCCTTACCTGCAGGTGTGGATGCCTTGAGAACCTTAGCATCGAACTGCGGGTGAAGAAGTGTATCGAGGTTTCTGGGGTCGATCATTGCAACAGCCTTCTTCTCGTCGATCATGCCCTCGTCAACAAGGTCACAAGCGATCTTGAGAGCAGCCTTTGCAGTTCTCTTACCGTTTCTTGTCTGAAGCATATAGAGCTTACCGTCTTCAACTGTGAACTCCATATCCTGCATATCTCTGTAGTGGTCTTCGAGGATAGCGCAAACCTTGTTGAACTCCTCGAAAGCAGCCGGGAACTTCTCAGCCATCTCTGCGATGGGCATGGGAGTACGAACACCAGCAACAACGTCCTCACCCTGTGCGTTTGTGAGGAACTCACCCATAAGACCCTTTTCACCTGTAGCGGGGTCACGAGTGAAAGCAACACCTGTACCGCAGTTGTCGCCCATGTTACCGAATGCCATCATCTGTACGTTAACAGCTGTACCCCATGAGTAGGGAATATCGTTGTCGCGGCGGGAAACGTTTGCACGGGGGTTATCCCATGAACGGAAAACAGCCTCAACAGCGCCCATGAGCTGCTCTTTGGGATCGGAGGGGAAATCGGAACCGATCTTGCTCTTGTATTCAGCCTTGAACTGGCCAGCGAGTGTCTTGAGGTCGTCAGCTGTAAGGTCAACGTCCTGTGTTACACCCTTCTCTTCTTTCATCTCGTCGATGAGCTGCTCGAAGTACTTCTTACCGACTTCCATAACAACGTCGGAGTACATCTGGATAAATCTTCTGTAGCAGTCCCAAGCCCAACGGGGGTTGCCGGACTTTGCGGAGATTGCCTCAACAACCTCTTCGTTAAGACCAAGGTTAAGGATTGTGTCCATCATACCGGGCATGGATGCACGAGCACCGGAACGAACGGAAACGAGGAGCGGATTCTCCTTATCGCCGAACTTCTTGCCTGTAACTTCTTCCATCTTTACGATGTACTCCATGATCTGAGCCTGGATTTCATCGCTGATCTTCTTGCCATCTTCGTAGTACTTTGTACAAGCCTCTGTAGAAATTGTGAAGCCCTGAGGAACAGGGAGACCGATCTTGGTCATTTCTGCGAGGTTTGCGCCCTTACCACCGAGGGTATTACGCATAGAAGCGTCGCCTTCGGAGAACAGGTAAACATACTTGTAAGCCATTGGTTTATACCTCCATTAATAAATAATAAACAATATTAAACAGTCACAGCGCAATGTGCGCAATGTACCATCGCATATTATAGCACACACATTATTCAAAAGTAAATGCATTTTTACTATAAATTCCAATCACACCGCAAATTATATTTTGGTGATAATCATTAAATATGTGCGATTTGCGTAGTTTTATAGATAAACAAACAATGCAAAATCGCGGGTGGGCTTCGCACTCACCCGATTGTATAAGTCGCTCTGAATCAACATTTTTAAAATCCACAGCGCAACGGCCCTAACTTTGCACTTTTCATTCATTTCTACAAAAAGGACAGCAGCCTTTCAAGACTGCTGTCCTTTTAAACTTTATTTTGATATTATTACCATTTAACAAGCACAAGGTTATCTGTTACCGTGCAGGTTACGCCGAGCTCTTTTTCTGCCGAAGCAACAAAAGCATCACGCATTTTGGCATCGGGGAACTCTATTGAGGTTTCCATTGTGAGCTCCCTTTCATTAACAGGCTCGGAGAAAGCGAAGCCCGTTGCCCACCATGTGAGGTAAGATTCGCGGTCAACAAAGGTTCTGTCGTCATTATAAACCTTTAATGATATAGGCAACATTTCTTCATCGCTTGCACAGTTGTAAAAATATCCGAAGTTGCCTTCTTCACGGCTGTAAACACCTACTTCGCCGCCGACAAGCAGATTGAATCCATAGTTGCCTTTCCAAAGCTGGATGCACCACTCTTTACCGCCGTAATCGAAATAAACACGGCGCGTAACATAGTCAAACGCTGTCATGTTTGCGATAATGTCATAAACAGGAGTAAAACCGAGCGCTCTCTGCCAACAATCGTTCATTGCGTAGAACATGGCATCGTTAACATTATAGTTGAAGCCGGAATCAAAAACGCCTTGTGTGTAATTGAAGCCGTAAACCTCGCCGGTTTTTTCGTTGTAGTATGCTCCGAGGTTGACATCTTTTTCGGCGCCGCTGTTTTCAGTGTAGGAGATGTGGAACTCAAAGCAGTTCTTTTTCTCCAGCGGTGCAAGATAAACACGGGTATCATTGATACCATACTTGAAAAAGCTGAGTGCATTTGTGATATTGTTTAAAAATGAGCCGCTTTCTTCGGTGGTATCAGCCTGAGTGGCGTTTGCGCAAATGCCTGCGAACGAAAAAATCATAGTAAACGCAAGCAGTACTGATATGATTCTTTTCATACTCTTCCTCCCCAAAATGTAAACAATATATTAATATTACCACAATTTGTTAACAATATTGTTCTTTTTTAGAAAAATGAGTAAATAACAGTTTGTCAAACATCCAGCATTGCTACACTTCTTTCAAGTATTCCGTTCATTTTCGCTATTGCTATGCCATAGTTTGTAATCGGCATGCCGCTGTCACGGGCAGAATTTATGCGGTATTTCATTTCTCTTTCGTTGAGCATACAGCCACCGCAATGCACGACAAGAGCATACTTTGACAAGTCCTCAGGAAATTGTCCGCCGCTTGTAAATTCAAAATTTATATCCTTACCTGTATAATCTCTTATCCATTTCGGCATTTTAACCGTGCCTATATCCTCGCATTGGCGGTGGTGTGTGCAGCCCTCGCTGATGAGCACCGTGTCGCCGTCGTTAAGGTCGTCAAGCTTTCTTGCGCCCTCAACAGCCGCTTGCAGGCTGCCTTTATAGCGCATAAAGAGGATTGAAAAAGAGGTGAGCGGTATTGAGTCGGGAACAATTTTGGAAACTATACCAAACGCCTGCGAATCGGTTACAACCATTTTCGGCGGTGTTTTAAGATTTCCGAGCACACCTGCAAGCTCTGTTTCTTTTGTAACAAAGGCGGTTGCTCCCGAATCGAGAATGTCACGGATTGTCTGCTGCTGCGGAAGAATCAGCCTGCCCTTGGGCGCAGAAGAGTCAATCGGAGTTACAAGCACAACCGTATCACCATTTTCTATAAGGTCACCGATTATACGTTTATCACTCTCCTGTGTTTTTACGAGTGAAGCCATTTTTTCTTTCAGACGTTCAATATTCAGTCCGCTTGCAGCACTGACATATATTGAGTTTTGAGTTTCGTCGGGAATGCTTTCAAGCAAATCTGACTTGTTGCAAGCTTTGATATACGGTATTTTCTTCTGCTCAAAAAGAGTGGCAAGCTCTTTATCCGCTTGTGCCTCGCCTTTT
Organism: Acutalibacteraceae bacterium; assembly: GCA_045650165.1. GTDB lineage: Bacteria > Bacillota > Clostridia > Oscillospirales > Acutalibacteraceae > UBA8612. The sequence continues at coordinate 4,359 of JAZRQW010000026.1, forward strand.
GCCGCATCAATAACAAGCACAGCAACATCAACATAGTTAAGCACCTGCTTCGTACGTTTTACACGCAAAGCGCCAAGTTCACCCTCGTCGTCAACACCGGGGGTATCAATTATAACAACGGGGCCGAGAGGCAAAAGCTCCATAGCCTTTTTTACGGGGTCGGTTGTCGTGCCCCTGACATCGGAAACGAGTGAAAGCTCCTGACCCGTAACGGCGTTTACAACGCTGGATTTACCTGCGTTTCTCAAGCCGAAAAAGCCTATGTGTATTCTTTCGGCAGAAGTTGTTGAATTAAGACTCATAAAATCACCTTAAAATCTGAAGTCTCTGCGGTTGGACGCCTTGATATCGGCAACGTTATCCCTTGCTATTGCCTCTACCTTCGGGTTGGTTACCTTGCCAAGCTCGGTATCAATAAGCTCAAATCCCTTCATTTTTGTCGCATCGCTCGCGTAGTCAACAAGGTATTCCGTGAGTGTCATAAGCGCGTTGGGGTGGCAGCAGTTGATAATCTGACCGTTTTTGCAAAGGCTCATAAAACGGTCGCCTGTTCTGCCCTCACGGTAGCAGGCCGTACAGAACGACGGAATATGGCCGTTGTCGATAAGCCAGCCGACAACCTCGTCGAGTGTACGCTGGTCGGAAACATCAAACTGCTCGGAATCGTGGGGTCTTTCCTCTTCTGTATAACCGCCGACAGAGGTACGGGAAGCACCGCTTATCTGCGAAATGCCGAGGTTGAGCACTCGCTCACGCACAGCCTGAGATTCACGGGTGGAAATAATCATACCTGTATAGGGTACTGCCATACGGATGATTGCGATTATCTTTTCAAACATTTCGTCGGGTATTGAATTATCAAAAACATCGGGGTCAATATCGTCTGCCTTCTTGATTCTCGGCACGCTTATTGTGTGAGGACCTACGCCGTGTACCGCCTCAAGGTGTTCTGCGTGCATAAGCAGACCTGCCAGCTCGTACTTGTAAAGCTCAAGACCGAAAAGCACACCAAGTCCGACATCGTCAATACCCCCTTCCATTGCTCTGTCCATGGCTTCGGTGTGGTAATCGTAATCGTGCTTGGGGCCTGTGGGGTGAAGCTTGAGGTAGCTTTCCTTGTGATAGGTTTCCTGGAAGAGAATGTATGTGCCTATACCTGCATCCTTAAGCTTTCTGTAATTCTCAACGGTTGTTGCGGCAATGTTGACGTTGACTCTGCGGATTGCACCGTTTTTGTGGTTGATAGAATAAATAGTCCTGATTGATTCGAGGATATACTCAATCGGGTTGTGCACGGGGTCTTCACCGGCTTCAATCGCAAGACGCTTGTGACCCATATCCTGAAGTGCGATAACTTCTGCCTTGATTTCCTCCTGAGTGAGCTTTTTACGAGCAATGTGCTTGTTTTTCAGGTGATACGGGCAGTAAACACAGCCGTTTACGCAGTAGTTGGAAAGATAGAGCGGTGCAAACATAACAATACGGTTGCCGTAGAAGGCAAGCTTGATTTCCTTTGCAATCTCGTACATCTTTTCAATTTTTTCGGGAATTTCGCAGGCAAGAAGCACGCTTGCCTCGCGATAGGTAAGACCTTTGCAGGTTGTGCCGCTGCCGCTCTTGACAGGGCGTGCTTTTTCGAGTATTTCGTCGATAAGCTCAACGTTATTCTTGTTAGCTTCTGCATATTCAAGTGTAGCGAGGATTTCCTCGTGATTTATAAATTCTTCTGCTTTAAGTGATTTGGGATTGTAAACTGCCATTTTTGTTTTTTCCTTTCTTATTGCTTGACAACGTCACCACGTGCAGTAACGATTCTGTAGCCTATCTTTTCCATTTTTCCTGCGAGTCCGTCTTTCTGCTGTGCGGATTCCGCACCCGTGGAAATTTTGTTATTGTAAAGGGTGTATTTACTTCTGACCGCTTCGGGAGAGAGGTTGGGCATTACAACATTTGCACCCGAAAGTATGCCTTTTTCTCTGCCGTCGGGGAGTATTGTGCCGAGTGCCGTTGTGGAGGGCAGGAGTATATTCGGGCGGATAAGCCTGACTATACTCAGCAGGTAGCAGGTAAGCTCTGCCGACCCCTGTGAAAATAAAGCAAAAGGTGTTGCACTATGTGGCACAAACGGACCTATGCCGCACATATCGGGCTGAAACTCCTCGACAAATTTCAAATCCTTTGCAATATGCTTTGCTGTCTGGTAGGGTGAGCCGACCATAAATCCGCAGCCCACCTGAAAGCCGATTTCTTTTAAATCGCGCAGGCAGCGCATTCGGTTTTCAAAGGACAATTCCTTCGGATGGAGCTTTTCATAGTGCTCCTTGTCTGCCGTTTCGTGGCGGAGCAGATATCTGTCCGCACCTGCATCGAATAACTTCTGATAACTCTCCCTACTTTTTTCGCCGAGAGAAAGCGTAACCGCACAGTCGGGATAGCGGTGCTTTATTTCTTTTATGATACGGCACATACGCTCATCATTAAAATAAGCATCCTCGCCGCCCTGCATAACAAAGGTACGAAAACCCAGCTCATACCCCTGCTCACAGCAAAGGAGGATTTCCTCCTCGGTAAGTCTGTACCGCTCACAAGCTTTGTTTCCCTTGCGGATACCGCAGTAAAGGCAATCATTTTTGCAGAAATTGCTTATCTCAATAAGTCCTCTGATATAAACGTCCGTGCCGTAAACTTCACGGCGCACCCTGTCTGCCTTCTCGCGCAGCAACGCGGCAGATTCTTCGGTTCTGTTTTCAATTATATATTCATATTCCTGAGCAGAAAGCGAGTGTTCCTTCTCTAACTTCTCTATTAAATTTATCACCTTTTTATTCATGGCTTATCACGTTTGAATAAGCGGTTTTTACGCTTATTCCGCTGAGCTTGCCTATCCTGCCCGAAAGAGCTGAAATTGTGTCCTGCGGTGCATCCACGGCAATACTCACAACGCTTATCCCCCTTTCCTTATAAGGGATACCCATACGACCGATAATTATATCGCCGTATTCATGCAGCAGCTCATTAAGCTGTGAAACGCTGTCTTTATTTTCAACTATAATGCCCATAACGGCAACTCTTGTATCCATTTGAATTTCCTCTTCAGAACTTTTAAAAATAAAAAAAATCCGCACCCTGACAAGGCACGGATAAATACGCAAAAACTCTGTGAGATTTCAAAATTATTGTTGTACTTTTCTCGCACCTTTCACGCAGGAATACTTTGTGTCAGGAAGTATATACTTTTTGAATCAGTAATTAATATGGTTTTGAAAGAAAAAATTTCCGCCACATCTGCGTTAAAAAGTTTTGAAATAGCCTCGTATTCCTGCAACTTTTTGCCTTGCTGTGACAAAAATTTTTCCTTTCAAAACTGCTTCGCATCTGAAATACAATATTTTATGTGCAGTCGGGTATTTCTTCTCCGCAGGCATACCGACGTATGTCAAGGAGAAAAATGCACGAATGTGCGTGAAATATTGCATTCCAGACAAATTCAATTGCTGTTTCAAAAAGTATTTATATTATATATGGATTTTATACATAAGTCAACTCGCGAAGTGCATAATTTTTTGGGAATTTAATGCTTGAAAAAATGCATATAAAGGCATATAATACAATGCCGTTGAATAAATCTATTGAAGAAAAGAAGCGATTGAATAATGAACACTCTTTTATCCGTATCTGTAGCCCTGCTTGCAGGACTGATGATGACAAGGCTTTTCAAGCCCTTCAAACTACCGAGCGTTACCGCCTACCTTATTGCGGGCGTGCTTATCGGCCCCTATTGCCTTGGTGCACTCGGGCTTAACGGTCTCGGCTTCTCCTCACACGAAAACGTTGAATCGCTCGGAGTAATTTCAGATGTTGCCTTGGGCTTCATTGCCTTTTCAATAGGTAACGAATTCAGGCTTGAGGACCTGAAGAAGACAGGTAAACAAGCTTTTGTAATCGGTGTACTTCAGGCGTTTGCCGCCGCAGCGGTTGTGGATATTGCCCTTATCGCAATTCACTTCATAATGCCCGACAAGCTTTCCGTTTCGCAGGCAATCACCCTCGGTGCAATCGCAACGGCAACGGCGCCCGCCGCAACGCTTATGGTTGTACGCCAGTACAAGGCGCACGGTCCGCTCACCAAGCTGCTGCTCCCCATTGTTGCGCTTGACGACGCTGTGGGTCTTATCGTTTTTGCCGTTTCCTTCGGCGTGGCAAAAGCACTCATCAGCGGCTCGGCAGATATGGTTTCAATCATAATAAACCCGCTTATTGAGATTGTCGGCTCGCTAATACTCGGCGCAGTTATGGGATGGGTACTCACTCAGCTTGAAAAGCTGTTCAACTCAAACACAAACCGCCTCAACCTCACGATAGCCTTTGTATTCCTCACGGCAGCACTTTCCAACCTTAAATTTGAAATCGGCCACATACATATCGGCTTCTCCGCACTTCTCGTTTGTATGATGCTCGGCACGGTGTTCTGCAACATCTGTCCCCTTTCACACGACCTTATGGAAAGCTCGGACAAATGGACATCTCCGCTGTTTGCACTTTTCTTTGTAATAAGTGGCGCAGAACTTGAACTCAACGTATTTACGGACGGCGCAATCGTGCTCATCGGTGCAATTTATATTATCACACGTTCGTTTGGCAAATACTTTGGCACACTCGGCAGTTCAAAGCTTGTCAAGTGCGAACCACAGATTTGCAAATACCTCGGCATCACCCTTCTGCCGCAGGCAGGCGTTGCGCTGGGTATGTGCGCAACAGCTATGCAGTTGGGCGAAGAGGGACACCTCGTCCGCAATATCGTGCTCTTTGCTGTTCTTATTTATGAACTTGTCGGTCCACTTCTCACACGTTGGGCACTCCAGCAGGCAGGCGAAATCAAGCCCATGCCCGACCACATCAAAAACCGCAGACAGCACAAGCTGGAAGCCGCCAAAGACAGAAACTGACCCCCGCCAAGATTTCATCATACACTCTGCATACAGCAATGTGCAGAGTGTATTTTTATTTGTTATAAAAATAAATTGACCGCAGGAAAATGTTGTGCTAAAATTGTGGACAGCAAAATTAAAAGAGGCGACAGAATATGATAAAATTCGGTACAGGCGGATGGCGCGCCGTAATCGGTGACGATTTCATCTGCGAAAACATACGCAAGGTTGCCGCTGGCATAGTTGAGCTTGCGAAAAAAGAGAACAAAACAGATAAGCCGATTATAGTCGGTTATGACCGCCGCTTCCTTTCCGAAACGGCAGCAAAATGGGTTGCCGAAACGCTTGTGCACAGTGGCATTGATGTGTGGTTTCTCAACCGTTCTGCCCCGACCCCGCTGATTATGCACACGGTTAAAGACAGCGGTCTGCACTTCGGTATTGAAATTACCGCAAGCCACAACCCCTCCAACTACAACGGCATAAAGCTTATCGTTGATGAGGGCAGAGATGCTTCGCTTGAAACAACAATGGAGCTTGAAGCGCTTATTGAGAATATTGACACGGTTGAATATGAAGATTTTGACAAGGCTGTTAAAGCAGGTAAAATTATTTACCGCCGCAGCCCCTTCAACAAATTCCTTGACGATATCATTGCCCTGCTTGATATGCAGGCGCTTCGTGACAGAGGTCTTCGTGTGCTGTTTGACACCATGCACGGCTCGGGTGCATATCCGTTGCAGGTTATATTCTACACTGCACGCTGTACAATTGACACAATCAACCTCAACAAGGATGCATATTTCGGCGGTATGATGCCCGCCCCCACGGAGCAGACACTTGTAAAGCTTTGCGACAGCGTAACCAAGGGCGGATACGATATGGGTATTGCTATGGATGGTGACGGTGACCGTCTCGGTATTGTTGACGGCAACGGACGATACATCAACGCAAACGAAATCCTTTGCCTGCTTTACTACTACCTCGTAAAGTATAAAGGCTGGAAGGGTCCCGTTGTCAGAAACCTTGCAACAACACATATGCTTGACCGCATTGCGGAAAGCTTCGGCGAAAAGTGCTATGAAGTACCCGTCGGATTCAAATACATATCCTCAAAAATTGATGAAATCGACGCCGTATTGGGCGGTGAATCCTCGGGCGGTCTTACGGTAAGAGGTCACATTCACGGCAAGGATTCAATCTACGCCGCATCGCTCTTTGCCGAAATGGTAAGCGTTACGGGCAAGACGCCCTCTCAGATGCTTAATTCTCTCGAAAAGAAATTCGGCAAATTCATTATGGTTGAAGACAACCTCCATTTCGCACCCGACTACAAGGGCGAAATTGAAAGAATCGTCTTTGAAGAAAAGAGATTGCCCGAATTTTCCGTAGCGGTTGAAAAGGTAAATTACGAAGACGGCTGTAAGGTCTATTTCACGGACGGCAGTTTCGTAATCTGCCGCTTCTCGGGCACAGAGCCGTTGCTGCGAATTTTTGCAGAAGCAAGCAACAAAAAGCAGGCTGAAAAATACATCAGCGATTTCAAAGAGTTTCTTAACATATAACTACAAAACGACCGACAGAAAACTGTCGGTCGTTTTGCATTGGAGATATAAATTAAAAAGTAGAATTATACTCTGGGAATCTGATTGAGCTGTGCGTTGATACCAAGCAGCTCTTCCTTGGTGAATTTGATATTTGCAGCGCCGAGAAGACTTGTAAGTCTGATAACGGTGAAGCCGCCCATCATCTTCATAAGGCCTTCGCCCATCATTCCTTCACCCATGGCTGAGGCTGCGCTGTTGCCAAGGCTGCTCATCATCTTCTGCATCATACCGCCGAAGAAGGCTCTGCCCTGCTCAGACATCATAATGTCGCTGAGCTTGTCGTTGAGTGAGTAGTATCCTTCGGGTGCCGTGATATCAAACCAGTTGAGGACTGCGCCCTGCTCTCTCAGGCGGTAAGCCTCGTTGAAGGTGTCAACCTTGCGAATTACGCTCTCGTCAGTAAATCCGCCTGCAACTGCGGTGAGCTTTGTTTCGCCTGAATTGGGTACATCGAAATAGAAGAAATGCTCGTCACTTGCCTTTTTGCCAAGGCTCACGCCGTTTGCAAAAAGCTCAACCTCAGGAAGGTTAGAGTAAACAGTAACCTTTGTTACATCCTCAACACGGTCAACGTAGCGTTTGCCGCAGATGTGAACAAACTTTTCATCGCTAAGCCATGCCTTATATGCATAGAAGGAATCCTTCTTGTACTTTCTGTCAAAGGTAACAAGTCCCTTATGGTTCTGTCCGTTTTCGCCGCCCTCAGCTCTTGCATCTGCACCGAAATCGAACATATTCCACACGTGAGTTGCCCAGATATATTCTCTTGAGAAGAGCTGCTTTATAAGCTCCTCGTGGTAATATGCCTGATATTCCTCGGTGTAGTCGCCCTGTGCGGGATCGGAGGTGTGGCAGTTGAGAGCCTCACAGCCGTATTCACTCATACCGACGGGAATGTTGGGGTACTTTGCGTGGAAATTGTCAAACCACGGGCCGTTCATTGTTGTGTCACCGCCGTACCAACCGAAATAGTGGTTGAAGGAAACGACATCGGGAATCTGAATATACGGGTCATCAATACTGCACATTGAAACAACGGCAATGGTTGTAAGCCTTGTTTGGTCCATTTCGTGAACCATATCGTTGAGAATTCTGTGGTTTTCAAGCAGGTCGTCGCTTGACTTGCCCGCCATTGTAATCTCATTGGAAAGACCCCATACGAAGATTGACGGGTGGTTATAATTCTGAACTACAAGCTCCTTCATCTGAGAGATTGTGTTTTCACGGCCTGTGGGCATATGGCTTGAAATATAGGGAATCTCAGCCCAGAGAACGAAGCCCATTTCGTCGCACAAATCGTAGAAATACTGGTCGTGCTGATAGTGTGCAAGGCGGATTGTCGTTGCGCCAACTTCATAGATAAGCTCGGCATCCTCCTTGTGGTGCTCGGGAAGAAGAGCATTGCCGATACCCCATCTGTCCTGGTGGCGGGAAACACCGCGGAGAGGATATTTTTCACCGTTGAGGATAAAGCCCTTTTCGGGGTCGATTTCAAAGGTACGGCAACCAAAGCGTGTGCTGATATTGTCAAGAACATCATCGTTTTCAACAAGGCAGACCTTTGCAGTATAGAGATACGGATTCTTTCTGCCGTGCCAGAGATTAACATTTTTTATTTCAAGCTCTGCAACGGTTTCGCTGCTGTCCTTTTCACAGTAAGCAACCTCATTACCCTCTTTGTCAAGCAGGCGGAATCTGAGTTTCTGACCGGGCTTTGCGTTTGTGAGGAAGACCTCAACCTTGACCTTTGCATCGGTACCGTTAACCTCGGGAGTTACCATAACACCGGGGCCGCCATAATAATCGAGGTCGAAGTGCGACTCGCTTACACCGATGATGTTTACATCTCTGTAAAGACCGCCGTAGAAGGTGAAGTCTGCATTCTGCGGATATACTCTGTCGTTTGCAGAGTTGTCAACTGCGATTACAAAGAGGTTGCTGTCAGCAACCTTGTCTGTAAAATCTACTCTCCAGGTTGAATAGCCGCCGTCGTGCGAAGCAATTTCCTCACCGTTAAGATAGACCTTTGCAGAGGAGTTTGCACCCTTGATTTCAAGGTAAAGGCGGTCTGCCTCGGGCAGCTCGTGCTTTTCAACACTCTTTGCGTAGTAGCAGGTGCCTCTGTAGTAATCGTTACCGCCGTCCTGACCGTCTATAGCGTTCCAGGAATGGGGAAGATTAACCCACACCCAGTTGGAGGGCATTTCGGCAGGCACTGCACCCGCTTCCTTTGAAAACGCCCATTTGGCATTGAAATTCAAAATATCTCTCATTTGTTTACTCCTTTATTTAAATGTATCCGACAGATTAATCTCTGCCGGATACTGTTTTTAATGTCAGAATTATTTTTCAGTTCTTCTTTTTGCTTCAAGCTCGGAATTCATCTGAGCAAGTGTCTTTTTATCAAGATTATAGATGAAGGTAACACCGATAAACTGTACAACTGCACTGAACAGATACAGACCTGCAACAAGCCAGCACATATTGTGCGAGGTTTCAACGCTCTGACCGATTGTACCAAGCTTTGAATCGTAACCAAGGACACCCATAATCAGAAGAACGATAGAGGGGCCAACACCCTGAGCGAGCTTACGAAAGAAAGAGTGAAGCGAATATACCGTACCCTCTTCGCGTGAGCCGAACTTCCACTCGTTATAATCGATTGCGTCAGCCATAAATGCCCAGCATACACAGGTGTAAACACCCATACCGATGCCGAAAAGAACAAGACCTGCAAGATATACGATAAGTGCTGTATCTCTGCTTTCGATAGTGGGGAAGATAAGCATAATTATACCGCCGACAACAGAAACGATTGTACCGGCAACAGAAGCTTCCTTCTTACCGAACTTGTTGACAAGCTTCTTGATGAAGGGCAGGAACAGAACCATGGGCAGGAAACCGATCATCTGAACGATACCGGACATCGATGCCTTCTGGAAGTATGTGGCAAACATAATTGTGTTTGCTGTTGTTGCAGACTGCATACCGAGGAACATACCCATAGCGGCAACAGTTGTACCGACAGCGGGTCTGTTTTTCATAAAGTTACCGAAAGCCTTGATGATATTGAACTTTGCGCCACCCTCGTTTGTCTTGACAGAGTTTTCGTCAACACGGATGGTAATTTTCTTAATCATAAACATAAAGGCTACGAAACCGATCACACCCATAATAAGAGCAGCCCAGAACACACGCTCACCAAGCAGGGTTTCAAACTGCTCGCCGGTAAGGGGATCAAGCACGGGGTCGCCAACCTTATAGGGCTCACCTGTAATGGGATTTGTGTGGTAATTGCCTGTTCCGTCATAAGTAACCTTCTGCCAGATGAGCATGGGAAGAATAATCATAGGAACAATATTACCGAACATTGAGCCGATGCTGCGCCATGTGGAAAGCTGTGCTCTTTCGCCGCTATCCTCAGTGATGAGGGAAAGCATTGAGCCGTAGGGAACGTTTGCAACCGTGTAGCATGCATCCCATACGATATAGCCGAGAACGAACAGAACAGCCTTAACTACTACACTCGCATTCGGGAACGGAAGGAAAACAGCCGCACCTGCAACAAGCAAACCGCAGGCACCAATAAAGATATACATTTTAAACTTGCCCATTTTGTAGTTGCGCTTGTCGTTATCGATAAGGCTGCCGATAAGCGGATCATTGACCGCGTCCCATACCTGAACAAGAAGCAGCAACGCAGATAACAGACCTGTTTCCATCATCATAAAAACAAGCCAGAAAGTCTGAACCGTGCCCTTAAGAGCAAAGCTCATATTACAACCGAAGTCGCCGGCTGCATAGGCAATTTTGTCGAGCATACCAAACGGACGCTTACCGTTGGCATCCAACTGAATTTCTTTTTTCATGGAAATTCCTCAACTTTCATAAAAAATTTGCCGTAAGGTGATTTGTTTTGTTGAAATGTATCAACCTGACAGATATATTCTATAATACAGGCATTGTTTTTGGTGAGTAATATTTTTACTGATTTTAGTATTATTTTTGTTTTCAGTGTTGAAATTTTGCAAAAACTGAGGCATAATATAATAAACAAAAAAACCGAAGGCGGTGTTTTGGCTGTGTTTACCTGTCAGGCAGAACTGGAGTTACTTATAAATATACTCAGAAATTTCCATATTAATACCGTTTTTCTGACTGCAGACACACAGGCGCAGCCAAAAGCTGACCTCGGGTTGAGAGATTTCCTGGGCATGAAAAGCGATTATGAAAGCCTTTTTTCGCTGAAGAATGTCGAAAGCAATACCGTTTACAAAATAACGGACACCTTTTACTGTTGCTATATATTTATAGTATTACCCGACAGACCCAAGAAAACAGCACTTGTAATCGGCCCGTTTACAAACATTGAAATAACGAAACAGATGCTTTTACAGGCCGCCGAGGATTATGACATCACGCCCGAAATTTTTTCGCAGATTGAAAAATACTACACCAACATACCTATACTGACAAACGAAAGCACGCTTTTTGCAATACTCAATGCCTTCGGTGAAAAGCTCTGGGGAAGCCTTGAAAATTTCAGCATAAAATCCGCAAAGCAAACGGCCAGCAAGGCTGAAATTGAAAAGAATTTCAAGCGGCTTAATACTCAGAAGAGTGAGGACGCAAACCTGAGCATACAGACACTTGAAATGCGCTACGCCAAAGAAAACGATTTGCTTGACGCCGTAGCAAAGGGAATGGTGAACAAGGCGGAGCTTATGCTGTCCGACACCTCGCGCAAAAGACCCGAGCAGAGAATTGCCGACCCCGTGAGAAGTTTAAAGAATTACACAATAATTCTCAACACCCTGCTCAGAAAGGCGGCAGAAAAAGGTGGAGTTCATCCCCTGCACATTGACACGCTTTCCTCCGACTTTGCAAAGAGAATTGAGCTTATAAACTCAGTTGAATCGGGCGCTGCCCTGCAAAAAGAAATGGCAAAAAGCTATGCTACGCTTGTTCGCGATCACTCGGTAAAGCAATATACTCACCCCGTCAGACAGATTATACTCAACATCGAATACGACCTGACGGCTGACCTGACGCTTAAAAAATTCGCCCGTATGCTCAGCCTTAACCCGAGTTACCTTTCCGCACTTTTCAAAAAAGAAACAGGTATGACACTCACAGATTTTGTAACCCGGAAGCGCATGGAACACGCTGCTGACCTGCTTAACTCAACAAGCCTTCAGATACAGACCGTTGCACAGCAATGCGGCATACTTGATGTTAACTATTTCACAAAAACATTCAGAAAAATACACGGCAAAACACCCAGCGAATACAGAATACAACAATAAAGTGTTTTTTCGTCTTTACTTTTGGGATTTAATGTGTTAAAATGTCAGTAATTATTTCCGGGAGGAACTACCAATGCCCCATAACATCAGAGAAGACGAAAATATTAAGTTTATGCTTTCCGCGGTACTCGAACTCAAAAGTCTCGACGAATGCTACGATTTTTTTGAAGATCTTTGCACGATGACCGAGCTAAAATCAATGTCACAGCGCATTGTTGTGGCAAAAATGCTGCGTGAAAAGCAGGTGTACAGCGAAATTGTCAAGCAAACAGGCGCAAGCACCGCAACTATCAGCCGTGTCAACCGCTCACTTGTTTACGGCAGAAACGGTTACGACGAAATCTTCAACCGCCTCGCAGAAAAGGAAAGCAAAGAATGAGCGGCTACGCAGAGTTTTCGGGCGTTTACGACATACTGACACAAAATGTTGATTATCCGCAAAGGGCCGATTATATTGCCGACCTTCTCAGCCTCAACGGCGTGACGGGCGGCATTTTGCTTGACCTTGCGTGCGGCACCGGTACGCTCAGCATTGAAATGGCAAAAAAAGGCTTTGAGGTTATAGGCGTTGACGCAAGCGGAGAAATGCTCAGCATCGCTATGAACAACGCTTATCAAGCCGAACAGAATATTCTGTTTTTATGTCAGCAGATGCAACAGCTTGACCTTTACGGCACAATCAACGCTGCAATATGCACGCTCGACAGCATAAACCACCTGACCGAAAAGGCGGATGTGCAGGCGGCATTTGACAAGGTTTCGCTGTTTATGGAGAAGGACGGAATCTTTGTTTTCGACGTAAACACACCGTACAAGCACCGCGAGATACTGGCAAACAACAGCTTTGTTTACGAGGCAGACGGCGTTTACTGCGTATGGCAGAACACTTTTGATCCCGAAACCGATACAGTCCGCATTGACCTTGATATTTTTGAAGAAATTGAGCCCGATGTGTACGAGCGCACACAAGAAAGCTTCTGCGAGAGAGCGTATGAAATAAGCGAACTTGAAACAATGCTCAGCAAAGCAGTTCTTGAGCCCGTTGCGGTTTATGACGAACTTACAAAGCAGCCGCCGCAGGAAAATTCACAAAGGGTATTTATCATAGCGAGGAAAAAATAAAAATGGGAAAAATTATAAGAACAATCACAAACAACGGCGAGGCTATGTGCATAGCCGTTGATGCAACAGATATTGTTGAGCGTGCACAGCAGATTCACAAGACCTCTGCCGTCACCTCCGCCGCACTCGGCAGATTGCTTTCCGCCGCCTCAATGATGGGAGATATGCTCAAAGGCAAGAAAGAAAGCGTTACGCTTCGCATCAGCGGTGACGGTCCTGCCGGCTCTGTTATTGCCGTAGCAGACAGCGAAGGTAACTGCCGCGGTTATGTTTCAAACCCCGTTGTTGAAATCGACCTCAACAGCAAGGGCAAGCTCGATGTTTCGGGTGCAATAGGCAACGGTACGCTTACCGTTATGAAGGACCTGAACCTCAAAGAGCCCTATGTTGCACAAATTCCGCTTGTTTCTGGCGAAATTGCCGAGGATATCACAGGCTACTACGCCTCAAGCGAGCAGACACCTACGGTGTGCGCACTCGGCGTACTTGTAAATCCTGATCTTTCAATCAGGGCTGCCGGCGGTTTTATGATTCAGCTTCTGCCTTTTGCAAGCGATGAAACCATATCAGGCATTGAAAAAAGTATTGAGGGACTCCCCTCCTTCACTCAGATGCTCTCCTCCGGTATGACGCTTGAAGCCATATGTCAGAGAGCTTTGCAGGAATTTGAAATTGAAATTCTCGACGAAAGTGAACCGACATACAAGTGCTACTGCTCAAGAGAGCGTGTTGAAGCAGCACTTATCAGCACAGGCAAAGCCGAGCTTGAGGATATGGCAAAGGAAGAAAAGACCGAAGTCAGCTGCCATTTCTGCGATGCGGTTTATACCTTTACAAGCAAGGACATCCTTGGCTTGAGCAAAAAATCAAGCGAATGACAAAAAGCCTTGATTCGTATTGAATCAAGGCTTTTTATATACAGTTTTCTGAAAAAAGTTGTCCGCTTTTTACTGCCAGTAATCCACTTTATGCGGCAGGTCTATATTTTTTGCCTTAAATACGGGCTCTGCGCCTGATTTGCGCTGGTTATCATAATCCTTCAGCGCACGGAAAGCATATTTACTCAGGTACAAAATTACGGGCATATTTATAAGTGCCATACCGCCCATAGTTATATCGGCAATATTCCAAAGCAAATCCGCACTCAGACCTGCACCGACAAAGATAACGAGGGAAGCCACTATATGGTAAACCGTCATAAACTTTTTACCGGGCTGTTTCTTAAGGATATATATAAGTGCCTGGTCAACATAATAGAGATTGCCGAGAAGAGTTGTAAAGGCAAAAAGAATCATTGCAACGGTTACGAATATCGGACCGATATTGCCGAAAGCGGAAGAAAGTGCCGCCTGTACATAGGGTGCACCTGAAAGCTCTTTTGTGGGCTCGACACCCGAGCTCATGCACATAAACGCTGTCGCAGAGCAGATAAGAATTGTATCAAGAAAAACGGAGAGCACCTGGACAAGACCCTGTTTAATCGGGTGCTTGACCTCGGCAGAAGCGGAAGCGTTGGGTGCAGAACCCACACCTGCTTCATTGCTGAAAAGACCGCGCTTTATACCGTACATTACGCAAGAACCCGTGAAGCCACCGAAGATAGCCCTGAAATCGAAGGCTTCCTCAAAAATGCGCACGAATATACCGGGCAGTGTTTTGAAATTCATCACAACCATAACAAGCGCAACGACAATATAAACAACGCCCATAATCGGCACAAGAAGGCTCGTTACCTTGATAACACGCTTGCCGCCACCCATAAGGCAATAGCACACAATTGCGGCAAGGATTAATCCGATTATCCACGGTGAGGATTTTTCGTTATAAAAGCTGTAGCCTGAAAATGTGGACTGCAGATTGTAGGATGCGAGCATATTGAAGCCGAAACCGAAAGTAGCTATAAGGAAGCCCGTGAAAACAAGCGCAAGCGGACGACTTTTGAGTGCCGCTTCGATATAGTAAGCGGGGCCGCCGCTACAGCCGTCGGACGTTTCCTTTTTGTAAATCTGTGCAAGCGTGCTTTCCACAAGGGCAGAAGCACAACCGATAATCGCAATCAGCCACATCCAGGAAACCGTGCCACAGGCACCAGCGCAGAGTGCAGTTGAAACACCGACGATGTTACCCGTGCCTACACGGGAAGCAGTTGAAACCATAAGCGCCTGGAAGGACGAAACGCCCTTACCGTCGGCAGGTTTTTCCGTGACCGCTCTTATCTGCTCCTTAAAAAGTCTGAACTGCGCAAATTTTGTGCGGAAGGTAAAATAAAGACCGCCCGCAACAAGAAGAATGATAAGCACATAGCTGTAAAGCGCATCGCTTATCGCAGCAACAATACTGTCAAGCATAAATATATTTTCCCCTTAATAATTATATTATTTTGATATTATATTAGATATTTTCACTTAAGTCAATCGTGTATAATCTGCCACGCTTCAATCAGCTTTTCAACGCTCCACATAGCGTTTGCCGGGGAAGTTGACGGAAGACAAACCGCTTCAACACCCGTTTGCGGCGTAATGTATTTTTCATAATATTTCATTGCTGTTTTGCCGTTGATAAAAACTTTTGCTATGCTCGTTTTTTCAAGCAAGCCGGCTATATCATTGGGCACAACGTTTCTGATTGAACTGTCCGAGCTGCCCGTAATTTCACACGAAGCAATGACATCCCACACCGCTATGCCATTTTTTAACAAAAAAGTTTTCTTTTCTTCAACTGTTTTCGGCTCGTTACAGCCAAAAACGGCGGCAGTCACCTTCCAGAAACGGTTTTGCGGATGGCCGTAAAAGAACATAGCCTCCCGTGACTTGACCGACGGGAAGCTGCCGAGAATAAGTATGTGTGATTTTTCGTTATATACCGGCGGTATAGGATGAATCAAAGGCATGTGAAAGCTCCGCAGACAAGCCGTGAATTACAGCTCATCATACTTGATTTTTTTATCTTTATAGTAATAAATTCTGTCGTGCTCACCAATTTCGCGTACCACTCTGCACGGGTTACCGTAGGCAACGACATTTGCCGGTATATCCTTGGTTACAACGCTGCCTGCACCGATTACGGTATTATCGCCTATTGTGACGCCGGGCATAACGAGCACACCTGCGCCGAGCCAGCAGTTTTTGCCGATGTGCACGGGCATATTGAACTGGTAAGCCTTTTCGCGAAGCTCGGGGTTAATCGGGTGACCTGCCGTTGCAACGACGACATTCGGCGCAAACATAGTGTTATCGCCAACGAAAATATCCGTATCATCAACAAGCGTCAGTCCGAAATTGGCGTAAACCGCCTTGCCGAAATGCACGTGCTTTCCTGCCCAGTTTGCGTGCAGAGGCGGCTCGATATAACAATCCTCCCCTATTTCGGCAAACATCTCCTTAAGAAGCTCTTCTCTTTTGTCGAGCTCGCTCGGACGGGTCATATTGAAATCGTACAGCTTGTCAAGGCAGGCAAGCTGCTCGGTCATTATCTCTTCACCACTGGGATAATAAATATCACCGCTGTGCATTTTTTCTTTATCTGTCATTGTATCCTCCACTACAGTTTATCGCTTTATGTATTATAAATGATTTGTTATACAAAGGTCAAATATTTTGTTGTAAAATTGTTATCGTTAATGTATAATTATTTTAATCACGATAAAAAGGACTGATTAAAAATGTTCGATTATCCCGTATATGATAAAAACGGCGTCAAAACGCTGTGCGAAATCGGCGGACTTAATGCCGAGATGAATATGACCATCAGAGTAAAGAAATTCTCTGCAGGTGAAACCTTGAGCATTGAGAGCGATATACTGGAAACTGCCTGCCTTATTCTTTATGGCGATGCCGATATAAGCTGGCAGGGCAAAACAGAGAATATGCAGCGCGAAACACCGTTTGCAAAAACGCCTTACTGCCTTCACGCACCCAAAGGCGTAAAAATTGAAATCACCGCAAAGGCTGATAGCGAGATTCTGATTCAGCAGACCGACAACGAAAACGAATTTGAGCCCGTTTTCTACACCCCCGATATGATTCTTTACCAGGAATTCGGCAAGGGTCAGTGGGGCGGCACGGGACACAGAATTGTATCCACCGTTTTCGATTACGACAACGCACCCTATTCCAACATGGTACTCGGCGAGGTTTTCAACCAGCCCGGCAAATGGTCAAGCTATCCGCCTCACCACCACCCGCAACCCGAGGTTTACTACTACCAGTTTGATAAGCCGCAGGGCTTCGGCGCCTGCTTTATCGGCGATAACTGCTTCAAGAGCACACAAGGCTCTGTTGCCTGTATTACGGACGGAAATGACCACCAGCAGGTTGTTGCGCCCGGATACGAGATGTGCTACATCTGGATGATCCGTCACATTGACGGTGACCCGTGGTACAAAACAACTCGCTTTTACGCAAAAGAACATGAATGGCTGACAAAGGAGAACTGATATGAAAAATAAAGATATACATATCCGTGACCCGTTTGTCGTTGTAAAAAACGGTACGTATTATATGTACGGTACACGTGGCAAGAATTTCGGACAGCAGACGGGCGGCGTTGACGTTTATAAGGGTACAGACCTTGAAAACTGGGAAGGTCCGATTCAGGTTTTCGATTCCGAAAAATTCGGGCTAAACAAGCAAGCCAACTGGGCACCCGAGGTACACGAATACAATGGCAAGTACTATATGTTTGCCACATTTTTAAAAGAAAACGGTCTTCGCGGAACGTATATTCTTGTTTCCGATTCGCTCGAAGGCGAATTCAAGCCCCTTACGGGTGAAGCTATAACACCGTTTGAGTGGGAGTGTCTCGACGGCACGTTTTATGTTGAGGACGGTGTCCCCTACTGCATATTCTGCCACGAGCACACACAGATTTTTGACGGCACAGTTGAATTAATCCGCCTTTCAGACGATCTTACAACAGCCGTTACAGAGCCAAAAACGCTCTTTAAAGGCAGTTCATTCTTAAAACGAGAGGCAACTGAAAAGGACCACTGTGTTACCGACGGTCCGTTCCTTTTCAAGAAGAACAACGGCAAGCTTATTATGATATGGTCAACCTGCCATAACAGCTATCTGCAATGCGTTGCACAGTCCGACAACGGCAGAATTGACGGTAATTGGAGCCACCTGCCGACAATGTTTGACAAGGACGGCGGACACGGAATGATATTCAAGGGAATTGACGGCGAGCTTTATTTAACCCTGCATTGCCCCAACAACCAGCCCGACGAAAGACCCGCATTTTTTAAAATTGAAGAAACAGAAGATTCGGTGAAAATCAAAGAATAAATATAAGTTCCGCTAAGTTTCAGACTTAGCGGAACTTTTTCTATCAGGTGATATCAACACCCGTATAATAATGCTTTATTATTTCTTCCCATGTGCTGCCCTGTCGTGCCATATAATCCGCACCGTACTGGCTTAAGCCCACCCCGTGTCCGTAACCTTCGGTGGTAAAATGGAAACTTCCATTTTTGTATTCACAGGTAAAAACAGCACTGCGCAGACCTGTTGCTTCACGGAATTTTGCCCCCGTATATTCTTTGCCGCCTACACTTATGCCCGACACATACCCCGATGAGGTTGTGCGGATTTCGCCTATCCAATCCTCTGCTTCTCCTGAAAGTTCACAGCCTTCAAGTGTTGCAAGCATTGCCGAAAGCTCTTCTGCCTTGATTGCAACGGTTTTGGTACAATCCGGTGACAGTCGGTCACCTATGCTCGTAACGCTTTGCAAATAGGCAACATCTCCGCCCCAGACTGTTTTTGCGCTATTTGTAGCGCCGTTGTTTATTGCGTGAAATGCTGCCATTATGGGCTTCCCTTCAAAAGTTATAACCCTGTTGCTGACCTCTTTTATTGCTTCGGTCAGCTTTTTTTCATAGGTTCCGGCTTTATCGCCCCACTTTTCCTTCCTTGCTTCTGGTGCGAGATAGCCCTGATGTGTTGCTGAATCATCGGACAAATCTGCCCCTTTAAGTTCTTCGTCAGGTTTATCAGATTGAACACCTCGCCTGTAAAGCAGATATGTATATGCCGTTACAGCCTGCGCTTTGAGCGCTTCCTCGTGGTAGGTTGCGGGCATTTCTGCGGCAAGCACACCAAGCAGATACTCTTTCATCTCAACTTCAACAACCTTGTTTTCTTCCTTAAGCAGCACCTTTACCGCGTCTGTATTCTTTTTGGCTTCATCACTTTGTGTATATGATGCAGTTGTTGATTCTGCAGGTGTTGGGGGAGTATCAGTTCTTGTCCCCTTTAACGAAATCAGAGGAGTGAGCATAACTGTCAGTGCAATAAGAAAGGTAAGCAATTTGTAAAATCCCATTTTATATCTCCTTTATATCTTAACTGTATTTTATTCATTGACTTTTTAAATTTTTTTATATATAATATAAATTCAAGTATTATGGTGAATTATTATACCTGTTTTTACTCAAGGAGAAAGAACACATGTCCAAATATATGTCCCCCATAACGAGCGATTCCCTTATCAACTTATGCTCGGAAATCAGCATTAATGACAAGATCAATGTTGATGATTATAACCGCTATAACGTCAAGCGCGGTCTCCGTAACAGCGACGGTACCGGCGTTATGGCAGGCCTTACCAGAATATGCAGTGTTGACGGCTACTATATCCAGGACGGTGAGCGTGTGCCCCGCCCCGGTATGCTCAAATTCAGAGGCCTTGACGTCAACGAGCTGGTCAAAGGCTTCCGCAAGGATGACCGTTTCGGCTTTGAAGAGGTTGCATGGCTTCTCATCTGCGGTGCGCTTCCCACAGCTGAACAGCTTGAAAAGTTCAGAACTGTTCTTGCCGAATGCCGCGAATTGCCCGAGGATTTCATTGAAGATATGATAATGAAAGCTCCCTCGCCTAATATTATGAATAAGTTGTCACGCTCTGTGCTTGCCCTTTACTCTTACGACGAGAATCCTGA
Source organism: Acutalibacteraceae bacterium (assembly GCA_045650165.1). Classification (GTDB taxonomy): domain Bacteria; phylum Bacillota; class Clostridia; order Oscillospirales; family Acutalibacteraceae; genus UBA8612. The sequence goes on from JAZRQW010000026.1 coordinate 24,262, forward strand.
TGATATTTCAGTTGAGAATGTGCTCAGACAGTGTATTCAGCTCATCGCTCAGCTTCCCTCAATTATGAGCTACGCCTATCAGGTAAAGCGCCGCCACTACTACAAGAAGAGCATGTACATCCATCAGCCCAAGCCTGAACTTTGCACGGCACAGACAATACTGCGCACCATCCGCTCAGACAGAACATTTACGGACGAAGAGGCAAAGCTCCTTGACCTGTGCCTTATTCTTCACTCCGAGCACGGCGGCGGTAACAACTCCACCTTTGCTACCCGTGTTCTCACCTCCTCAGGCACAGATACATATTCTGCCATCGCCGCAGGCATAGGCTCTCTCAAAGGCCCCAGACACGGCGGTGCAAACATAAAAGTGCGTGAAATGACCACACTTATGGCCGAGGAAATTCCCGACATCACAAACGAAGGCCAGGTTGCCGACTACCTTACAAAGATCATTCACAAGCAGGCCGGTGACGGCTCAGGTCTTGTTTACGGTATGGGCCACGCAATTTATACAATGTCCGACCCGAGAGCAGTGCTTCTCAAGGCAGCCGCGAAAGACTTCATCAAGGACGAAGAGTTTGCCAGAAGATTTGAGCAGCTTGAGCTTATTGAAAAACTCACACCCGAAATTTTCCGCAAGGAAAAAGGCAATATGAAACCCATTTGCGCAAACGTTGACCTTTATTCGGGCCTCATTTTTGATATGCTCGGCATACCTGAGGATTTGTTTACACCCATCTTCACCGTTTCACGTATGGCTGGTTGGGCCGCACACAGACTCGAAGAAATCAGCACAGGCGGCAGAATAATCCGTCCTGCATATAAGAATGTTTCTCTTCCCAACAAGTACATAGCACTTGAAGACCGTACGGAAGAAAATGTTATGCACTCCGATATGTACATACCCAGCGAAGAACGCTTTGTATTTTAAGAGGTGTAAAAATGAAAAAGATTAAGGGAAGTTTATCTAAGCCGGAGCCGTTCGCAATTATTACGGCTGCCGCAATCAGCCTTTGCGCACTGTTACCGTTGCGTGTTTATCAGGTAACAAAGCTGATTGACCCCGAAACCGGCTTTTATTCGGAAGACAGTTTTACTATACCGCTGTTTTATATTCTCTGTGCTGTTGTTACAGCAGGCATTGTCGCAATGAGCTTTTTAAGCGAAAAAGCAGGCAGAACAAGAGATATAGCTGTCAAAAGCATACCAACGGGCATCTTAGCCGGAATTACTGCATTGACAGTTATGTTTGATTCTGTTTACCGTGTGTTTTCTTTCATAGAGCTTAATTCAGCGTACACTGAACTTTCCGAGCTTTCACGACTTCAGTATTTGAGCAAATCCGGTGCAACCGCCCTTTTGCTTCAGGCTGTTTTCGGCATATTAACGGCGTTTTTCTTTTGGATTTATACTGTATCCTGCTTTAACAAAACAACAAAATTCAACGGTTTCACACTTCTTTCGGTTGCTCCTGTTGCATGGGCAATTTGCAGAATTATTGCACGCTTTGTGCGCAAAATAAGCTTTGTAAACATTTCCGACCTTCTTCTTGAACTGTTCATGCTCGTGTTTCTCATCACTTTCTTTATGGCATTTGCCCAGATTGTCACCAAGGTAACACCCGAAGACGCTGCCTGGAGGCTTTACGGTTGTGGCGCTCCCGCTGCTCTGCTTGCCTTCCTCGTAAGTGTACCCAGACTTTTCCTTATCGTAATCGGACACTCTGACAGCCTTGTTGCAGACTACGGTTTCAACCCGTGTGATCTTGCTTTTGCCGTATTTATCCCCCTCTTCCTTTACAATTCAGCCTGTGCCAAAAAGCAGGCAGACAAATAAAAGAGTTCCTCTTAAAATCCACCGGTGAAAGGTCCGACCGACTTGTTTGTTGAAAATTTACTCACAACTGCTCAGCAGGTTCTTATTCTTTACATCTTAATAGCCGTCGGCTTTTTCGCTGACAAGGCAGGTCTTTATACAGAAAAGGCTTCAAAGCTCAACACAAACCTGCTATTCTACATTGTCACTCCGCTTGTCATTGTCAACAGCTTCCTGAGCATTGAAAGCTCACCTGAAAACCTTAAGAATTTCGGTATTGCCACCTTGCTCGGCGCAGCAATTCAGCTTACGGGAATTGTAATCACATTACCGTTTTTCCGCAAAGGCAACAAAGACACAGCGGGAATTTACAAGTACGCCTCAATTTACGGTAACTGCGGCTATATGGCTCTGCCGTTGACAAGCGCAGTGCTCGGTGCTCAGGGTGTATTCTACGGCTCCGCCGTTATTATGGTGTTTAACATTTTTTGCTTCACACACGGCATATATATAATAGGAGCACAAAAAGGCAAATTCAACTTCAAAAAGCTTATCGTAAATCCCGGCTCAATAGGCGTTATCCTCGGACTTCCGCTGTTCTTGCTCGGAGTTAAGTTGCCGGAATTTATTTCAACACCTGTTTCAAGCCTCGCAGCGCTTAACACACCGCTAGCAATGCTTATTTTCGGCACATATATTGCCAACACAGACCTTAAAACACTGTTCAAGGACAAAAACATCTATCTTGTTTCGGTACTTAAGCTGATTGCCGTACCGCTGGTTATAATAGCAGTCTGCAGGATTTTCAACATTCCGCAGCTGCTCGCAATGGCAATAGCAATTCCCGCCTCGGCCCCCAGCGCCAACAACACGGTAATTTTTGCAGGCAAATATGACCTCAACACCGGCGTTGCCTCCAAGACTGTCGCGCTCGTCAGCTTTTTCTCTGTGCTGACCATGCCCGTTATGATTGCACTTTCCGCAATTTAATATAACAGCTCAAAAGGAATGATATTATGGCAGAAAACAAAAAAAGAAAGGGACAGAGCAAGCTTGCCTTTCCCCTCGGTTTGGTTATAATTATTCTTGCCGTTGTCGGAGTTATATTCTCCGTGGGTGCAGGAATTGACGGTATCAAGGATTTGACAGACAAATCTGAAAAGAAAATCGAATACGAAGCAATGCTCATACCTGTTGTTATGTATGACCCCGATATGTTTGACGACGTTTCCGCCGCTAACCTTGACCAGCTTACAGTCTGTGCCGTATGGGGTGTTATCAAGGACGAAAGCATTTACCCCGGCAAGTATGAAACTGACGACAGCGGTAACATAATGATACCCGCACAGGAAGTCAACAAAAAATTTGCCGAGCTTTTCGGCACCGATGTTATACCCACACATATCGGCGTAAAGGGCAATTTCGACGAATTCTCCTTTAATGAGCAGACTCAATGCTACCTTGTAACCTCTGCAGGTACTATGCCGATATACACACCCGATGTCAAGGACATTGAAAAAACCTCAAACACAGTCGTACTCACGGTTGGCTATCTTTCGGCAGAAGCCTGGGCGCAGGATAAGGCCGGCAACTTTGTTGAGCCGGAGCCGAGCAAATATGTAAAGGTTACACTCAGAGAAAATGATAACGGCTACTACATAAGCGCAATTCAGGCAACTGACTCACCCGACAACGCTCAACCCGGTGTGACAATACTTCCGGCAACAACCGCTCCTGTAACGCTTGAAAACACAAGCGAAGCAGAAAGTGAAACGGAAGAATAACAATAAGAACAACAGCTTCTTTGAAACCGAATTCAAAGAAGCTGTTAATTTTATGTATTTGTTTTACTTTTCAGGATTACCAAGGTAGATATAACCTGTCGCATTGGAATAATCAATGTTTGTGAAATCCTCATACGAACCATCCTCAAACACAAGGCGGATATCGTAGACATTCTTTTCATTCTCTACATAGCTTAGTTCGAGAGCCTTGTTTGTGTGAAAATAATCCTGCGAAAGAACATCGGGTGACCATTCCTCCGTACCGCTCGGACGCACCAGCATTGAAACAGCATCCTTTCCCGTAACATTGGCTACGGTGACCTTTTTCTTTACAATTCCATTGTCCTCACCATCTTCAAGTGCAAGGCTACTTGATTCGTCAGCGTTGCCGCCGTTATCGGCTGTACAAGCAGCAAACGAGCAAACGCAAAGCAAAGCCATAAGAAGTGCAAAAATCTTTTTAAAGTTATTCATAATCAAATATCCTTTCTATCTATATTGAAATTGCAGTTTCAAGCGCAAGCTTCATCATATCCGTAAACGAGGTCTGCCTTTCCTCAGCGGAGGTTGCCTCCCCCGTGATAAGGTGGTCAGAAACCGTGAATATACCAAGTGCATTTTTACCTGCACGGGCAGCATTCATATAAAGTGCCGCACTTTCCATTTCAACGGCAAGCACACCCATTTTTGACCAAAGCGTATTTGACTTCAGTTCATCAGGCAAACAAGCATCATCGCCATAGAAGGTGTCAGAGGACAAAATATTGCCCACTTTATAGTTCAGTTTCATATCTTTCGCCTTGCTTACGCAGGTTTCAAGAAGCTCCCAGCTTGCAATCGGAGCATAATCACCCGGCAAGTGAAACTGCTTTACAAAATTGGAGTTTGTACAGGCACCCATACCGATTACAATATCCCTGATTTTCACCTTTTCGCTCATACCGCCTGCGGTGCCTACACGAATAATATTTTCAACACCGAAAAAATTAAAAAGCTCATAGGAATAAATACCGATAGAGGGTATACCCATACCGCTGCCCATAACGGATACCCTTTCGCCCTTGTAAAATCCGGTAAATGCGAGCATATTGCGCACAGAGTTCACCTGTACGGCATCCTCAAGAAAGTTTTCCGCAATGAATTTCGCACGCAGAGGGTCACCCGGCATAAGCACGGTTTTTGCAAAATCCTCGGGACTTGCGTTTATATGTGGTGTAGGATAGTTTGCCAATTAAATCACCTCATCAATAACCACCTATAAAGTTTTCCTGCTTTACAAGTTTTACAATTGCACTTGTGCCCAATCTGTCTGCACCAAGGGCAATAAAGTCCTCAGCATCTGCTAATGAGCGAATTCCGCCTGCCGCTTTTATCTTCAGACCGTTTGAAATGTGCTTAGCAAAGAGTGCTATATCTTCCCTTGTTGCACCGCCCGTGGAAAAGCCGGTAGAGGTCTTTATATAGTCTGCACCCGAAGCGGAAACAATTTCACACATTTTGATTTTTTCTTCATCGGTAAGCAGGCAGGTTTCGATAATAACCTTTAACACCCTGCCGTCACACGCCGCTTTTATCTGTTTTATTTCATCGAGCAGTTCGTCGTACCTTTTATCCTTGAGCCATCCGATATTTATAACCATATCAATTTCGTCTGCGCCGTTTTTAACCGCATCAGCAGTTTCAGCAACCTTGACAGCTGTTGTCGAATATCCCAAGGGGAAGCCGATAACCGTGCAGATTTTAACCCTGCCCTGCGCATACTCCGCTGCCTGCTTTACAAACGAGGCAGGAATACAAACGCTCGCGGTCGAATATTCAATACCGTCGTCACATATGGCCTTAATCTGCTCCCACGTTGACTCTTGTTTTAAAAGTGTATGGTCAACCTTTGACAGAATATCCTTTATCTCCAAAAGCATAACCGCCCTTCTTTTTAGTTTAAGTTGTTTAATATGATAATATCATTGTTTGCTGATTATTGCAACAGAACATCAAAAGTTTATACAAAAACCGCCCTGCTCGTATGAGCAAGGCGGTTTTCAATTTAGGTTGGTTTAATTAATTAGCCTTCCTGTGCTGCACCTACGGGGCAGGAACCTGCACAAGCGCCGCAATCGATGCAAGCATCTGCATCAACAACGTACTTGCCGTCGCCCTCAGAGATTGCGCCTACGGGGCAATCAGCTGCACATGCACCGCAAGCGATGCAATCGTCAGTAATAACGTATGCCATGGGTATTATCCTCCTCTTTGTATTTTAGTTAATTTGATTTTACCACACTTTTGCGAAAATGCAAGTGTAAAATTTATTCAGCAGGAGCGTAGAGATCCTTAAGTCTGAGAAGGTGATCGTATCTGTCGAGAGATGCCTTCTCTGCCTGTGCGAAGAGCTCTTCAGCACGCTCGGGGAATGCACGGGTAAGTGAAGAATAACGAGCTTCGTTGAGAAGGAAGTCTCTGTAGCTGCCTGTAGCGGGCTTGGAATCGATTGTGAAGGGATTCTTGCCTTCTGCCTTGAGAGCGGGGTTGTAGCGGAACATATTCCAGTAGCCGCATTCAACAGCCTTCTTCATCTCGTTCTGGCAGTTAACCATACCGCCCTTGATGGAGTGCATCTCACAGGGAGCGTATGCGATGATGATTGACGGACCCGGATATGCTTCAGCCTCTGCGATAGCCTTGATTGTCTGGTTCATGTCAGCGCCCATAGCAATCTGAGCAACATAGACATAACCGTAGCTCATAGCGATCTCGGAAAGGCTCTTCTTAGCGATTGCCTTACCTGCTGCTGCGAACTGTGCAACCTGGCCGATCTGAGAAGCCTTGGAAGCCTGACCGCCTGTGTTGGAGTAAACCTCTGTATCGAATACCATGATGTTTACATCCTGGCCGGAAGCGAGAACGTGGTCAACACCGCCGAAGCCGATGTCGTATGCCCAACCGTCACCACCGAAGATCCATACAGACTTCTTAGCAAGGAAGTCCTTATTGTCAACGATATCCTTGCAAAGCCCGCAATCGCACTTAGAAGCTGCTGCAACGAGAGCCTCTGCTGCTGCACCGTTCTTTGCGCCATCGTTTACTGTATCAAGATATGCTGCACATGCTGCCTTTATCTCGTCGCTTGCCTTGTCAGACTCGGTAAGAGTCTTTGCATCGTCGATAAGTCTGGAACGGATAGCGTTCTGACCAAGGAGCATACCGAAGCCGTGCTCTGCGTTATCCTCGAAGAGGGAGTTTGCCCATGCAGGACCCTGACCCTTAGCATTTGTTGTGTAGGGTGATGTTGCTGCAGGACCGCCCCAGATTGAAGAACAACCTGTTGCGTTGGAG
>JAZRQW010000027.1:0-2442 GCA_045650165.1 Acutalibacteraceae bacterium
ATTCCTCAATTGTGCGTTTACGGCAGAGGAAAAAGCAAATCTTGAATATAACTATATTGACGATTTATGGGCTGCTTTTGAAGATAGGGTTTTTCTTCCGTCTGTGAACGAAGTGAAAAACAGTCAGAATAAGGAAAGAACCGCAACCGGCACGGATTATGCAAAATGTCAGGGCTTGTTTGTTGACGGCGGCAATTCATATTGGTATCTTCGCACACCGGGTGATAACTCATATACAGCGGTTTGCGTTTCGGTAGATGGAAGCTTATATGGTCACGACTTTTATTGCAACCGCTATCCTTTCTTCACATATTTTACAGGAACAGGAATCCGTCCTGCAATTAAAATAAAAAATCTGAATGCAGACAGTGTAACATTTACAGAAAATACTTCTGTCTATCCTTCAGTACCTGAATGGGCTGAGCTTTCAGTTCTTTCCTTAATCAGGAATTTTTTCAAAAACATATTCAATATTGCAGATTACTTCATTACACCTGCCGGTGATGAAAACGCAGATACAGATTTTAACGTCAATCGCGGAATCAATATGCCCTGTATGGAATCAGGCTTTGCCCGTGATTACATAATGGAAAAAGAAACCTTTGATAATGTGCGGAGTAAAGGCTTTGATTTCATCCGTCTGCCCGTGAATTTCGGATGGATGCTTGATTATGACGGCAAATTAAATGAAAGTGCAATGAGAAATCTTGATACTGTTCTCAAACTCGCACTTGAGTCCGATTTGACTGTATTGCTTGATTTACACGGCTGGTCTGACTTCACTGAAAATCCTGATGCACAGAACATTGAAAGGCTGATTTCAATCTGGGAACACGTTGCAGAGAGATATGCCGATTACAGCGATAAGCTTTGGTTTGAAATACTTAATGAGCCGAATAACGACAGCGGTAAAATGAGCGATATAAGATGGAACTACATTCAGCTTTCTGTGCTCACCGCCATAAGAAAAATTGATGAGGACAGAGTTGTTGTTCTTTCGCCGATGAATTACAACAATGCACATAAGCTTTCCTCAATGCTCGTCAAGCGTTCGGATAAGCATATTGTCATAGACGTACATAATTATGAGCCTATGAGATTTACGCATCAGGGCGCTGAATGGATGGACGAAACATATCAAAAAGAAGTTCCGTTTTCACAAGATATGATGGACACATTTGAAGAGGCATTGACAGTTGCAGAAGGATATCAGAAGAAAACAGGGATTAAGGTTATCATCGGAGAGTTCGGCGTATATGAGAAACAAGTTTCCGAAGAAGATGTTTCACAATTCCTCAGCGGAGCAGTTCAGCTGATGAAAAAGCACATTCTGGCTTGGGGCTATTGGGAATACAACGCAGGCTTCGGGGCTTATGACTACACAAAAAAAGAATGGAAACCGTTCGTTACAAATGCCTTGCTGCAATAGGTTATATAAGCAGAAATATTATATTTTGCAGTTTTTAAATTCTGACAAAACTAGTTGCAAATATTGAATGAAGCCCTGGAATTGTTGATAAATCAACAATTCCAGGGCTTTTGTTATGCGAGAATATAGTGAAGATACATTTTCTGAAATAAAACTAAAATCAGCATTTCGTGTTGCTTTGTCGCTTTTTCGATGATTTTATTTTATTTCAAAATCAAACACTCTGAACTGTTCTGAGCCGAAAGTGGATATCGGAACAAAGCGGATTGTTTTCACGCACCAATCAACGCAGTGTTTCACAAACCTTTGGTGGTTATCAGTGATATGGATTTCTTTTATATCGCCGTTTTCGGCTATTCCTTCAATTTTGTATTCCTTAACCAGAGTTTCGGGTAATTTAAACTTTGTCTGCACCAAAGGATAGTTGCACGGCATATTGTGATAATTACGGTTCAGGTCGCTGTCAAAAACAAGTCGGATTCCGCTTATTTGCGTATCGGTCTCAAAACAATATTCAATAACGTCGTTTTTATTGCCCGACCATAGGTTTCCCTCTCCTCTGTCAATTCCGTTTCGGATTATTTCGGCTGTACATTCTGCTTTTCGGGTAAGTTCGGGCAGGATTCTTTTGTGCCACGGGATGTAGCAGTCATCTTCCATCAATGTTTGTTGCAGTTTCTTTATATCAATATTTTCGGGCGTAACATTGTCTTTAATCGTCTGAGCTACGGCAGTTCCCAAAGCTTGACCTAAGATTGAGCAGGTTGCCATCACTCTTGAGGAGCTTAATGCTGCGTGGGTAACGCTGATATTTCTTCCTGCAAAACAAAGATTTGCAATATTTTTGGAAATCATACACCTCAGCGGCAATCCCCAGGGAGTAGGTGCAGGATGAAAAATAGTGGGATATCCTTTGGTGTAATAGAAGCCTTCGGGGAAATGGTCGTCCATACTCCAGCCGGCATAGGCTACGATATCATCGAATCTTCCTTCCGCTTCAACATCATTCTGGG
>JAZRQW010000028.1:0-30542 GCA_045650165.1 Acutalibacteraceae bacterium
AGGTCTGGGCGCTTCCTGTTTTTGCCGCAACTGAAGTCTTACATCCTGCAAAGGCTGAAAATGCCGTACCCTCTGTTACAACCATCCTGAGTCCGCGGACAATCGCTTCCCTGTTTTCTTCACTCAGCTCAACACTGTCGAGAATCTCGGGTGTGTTTTCCGTACTGACTGTTTTATCTGTATTTTCGATAGACTTTATCAGGTGCGGTCTGTAGCGTGTACCGCCGTTTGCGATTGTGGCACAGTAATTAACCAGCTGAACGGGCGAGAACATACTGCCGCCGTTGCCGATGGCGTTCTGTAACGTATAACCCGGCTGCCATATCTGGTTGAGAGAAGCTCTGTATTCGGGGCTGTCGAGCGTGCCTGTTGCTTCGGGCAGTTCAACACCCGTCTTTGCACCGAGGCCGTAAATCGAAGCGTATTCGTTAATTTTTTCTATGTTAGTCTGTTCGGCAACGTTGTAGAAATAGATGTTGCACGATTCGTTGATGGCCGAAACAACGTTCATTGTAAGGCTTTCGTGCTTCTGCAAGCATTGGAACTGATGGTCAAGGTAGGTATGACTTCTTGTGCAGCGGAAATACGTACCGCTTGTGATAAGTCCCTCTTCAAGCGCCGCCGTTGCCGTACAGGGCTTGAACGTTGAACCCGGTGAATAGGTGCTCATCAGCGCTCTGTTCCACAGCGGAGCATTTGAAGCCTTGACAAGCTCACTGTAATCCTGCGAGAAGGTGGAAATATCATAGCTCGGGTAGGAGTAACTCGCAAGGATTTCGCCGTTGTTGACATCTTCAATTATAATTGCACCTGCGGGGTCAACCATACTGTCCTCACGTAGCTTTTCAAGACCGCTTGAAAGAGCCTTCTTGGCAACCTCCTGCAGATTTTTAGAAACCGTAAGAACAACGGTGTTGCCCTGCTCAGGCTCAATTTCATAATCCGTTGAAACATTGCCGTCGGCATCGGTGGAAATTGTTTTGATGCCCCTTGTGCCGCGCAGATAGCCTTCCATTGCACCCTCAATACCGTCCTTACCTATCATGGCGTTGAGTGCATAGCTTTCGCCTGCCTCTTTTTTCTCGGCGTATTCCTCGGCGCTGATCAGGCCGACTCTGCCGAGCAGGTGCGGCATAAGCGTACCGTCACTGTATTCACGGTAGGGCACGATTTCAACATCCACACCCATAAAAAACGAGCTGTTTTCCTTAATCTTTGCAACCGTTTCCATAGGTACATCGTTTGCAAAGGTGTAAGGAATTGCCATGCTGAATGAAATACGTGTCATCTCATATCTGACAGAAGCAATTTTCCGAGCCGTTGCGGTATCATACTGCTCAAGCTTGTATTTTTCAACAAGCGCATCCATACAGTTGAGCGCCGTTGCGTAGGAGTTGAGCCCCAGTATCTCCGTGCGAAGCTCCTCGATATCCTTCTCCCTGTCCTTGGCAAAGGCAACATTGCCGTCCTTACCGATTACGATGGGCAGGTTGTCGTTCCATTCAAGACCCTGCTGTTCAAACAGCTCAATGAGCGCCTTGATAATCTGGTTGCGCTTACTGTTTTCCTTGATGGGAGGGAAATAGGCATAGTCAAAAATAATTGAGTTGCCCTGACGGTTTGAAACAAGTGCAGAGCCATTTCTGTCGAGAATCTCGCCTCTTGCACCCTCAACCTTGACGGTTTTTACGGAAATTGAAGAGCCTGCCTTGGCGTACTCCTCACCGTCGATAACCTGAATTTTAAAAAGCGAGCCGAGGAAAACAGCGCATACGAGCACAAAAGCAGAAACGGCAACAATTCCCCTGCTGCTCATTTTCTTCTTTCTGTTCATATTCACACTTCCTTTCCCCGTTTATTTTTATGAGCCGACTAAAATGACAGCTCGTCGTTTTCCATATTCAAAAACTCTTTTTTGATTGCTCTTACAAGATAATAAAAGAGCGGCATAATGATTATATTCAGCAGAGCTGTCGGCAGATAAAACGTGAGCAGAGGCTTCCAACCGTCTGATATTCCGTGAATACCAACACTCACAAGCCAGCTCACAAGTGCAAACAAAACCGACCAGAACGAGGTGAGAATCGCTGCCGTGAGAAGGTTATTCATCATCAGATAGGTCATCAGAAGACCGCAGGTGAAGCCCACCAGCGCAAAGAACAGCGCGTAAACGCCATCGCCGTCAGCATTATTCATATCACAAAGCACACCTGCAAGCAGGCCAAAACCAAGGCCGTAGGTTTCACGCTCGAACATACCTACCGTTACGGTAAGCGCAAGCAAAGGCAGAATCTCCAGCCCGAAAAGCTCGGGCAACACACCCGAAATCTGCAGTACACCGAAGCCTAAAATCAAAAAGAAGAAAACGACACGCCGCATAATCTTCGGCCTGTTTTCTTTCCACGCCTGCGGTATCATTTTCTTCTTCGCCTCCTTTAAAATGGGTGTGGGCATAAGCCCACCCTCACTTATTCACTATTAACTATTACTTCAGTTAGTATCGCCCACGCCCATACCCTTGAATGATGTGATAATAAACACATCACGAAGTTGAGAAAAATCAACCTGCGTGTTGATTACGGCGTAGGACGAAATATTGGTTGTATCGTTGCGAACTTCCTCAACTGTACCTATAATCAGGTCAGCAGGGTAAATGCCGCCTACACCCGATGTGCAGACTATGCCGCCGGGAGCAATTGCGGTTGTTCTCACCAGGCCCGAAAGGCAACACTTGCCCTCTTTTGCCAGGTCAACCTTTGTGGTTGAATAACCCGCTTCCCTCGTGCGTACCTCGTAGGCACTGACATTGACCTCGGGGTTGAGAACCGTATTTACAACGCAATATGTCGGCGCAGTCTTAACCACTACGCCGACAAGATATTTTCCGTAAATAACAGGGTTGTTGACCTTTACACCGTCCAACTCACCCTTATTGAGCGTAAAGGAACCAAACGCATCCGAGCTGTCGCTGCCGATAACGGATGCGCTTGCAAACTGAAAGTCTTCGTTTTCCTCTTTTAACTCCAAAAACTCCTCATAGAGAGCTATCTGCTGTTTTGCCTGCTCGTAGCCGACAAGGTCCTTCTGTGCTTCGCCGAGCTGATTTTCAAGCTCCTTAACCCTTTGCTGATACTGTGCCGAGGAACGGAAATAAACTGAAAAATCCCTGACAGAATCGGCAATGGCACTTGAAACGCTCTGAAGTGGCGAAAACACGGTGCCGAGCACTGTTGAAGCGGGCGATGAACCGCTTTCGGTTGCGGCAGCAATGACGATGCTGAGTATCAGCACGCCGAAGAAGCCGAGGAAGCCTTTGAAGCGTGTGCTTTTAAAAAAGCTTCGCATTTATCTCTTTTCCTTTTTCTTCTTTTGTCCGCTGAGAGTGCCGAGTGCATCGTTCTCAAGGCAGAGACCCGTACCGTCAACAACACAGTCGAGCGGATTTTCCGCAATATGAACGGGCATCTTTGTTTCGATTTCGATGAGCTTATCAAGTCCTCTGAGAAGTGCACCGCCGCCTGTGAGCATAATGCCGTGGTCGATAATATCTGCAGCAAGCTCGGGCGGAGTCTTTTCGAGTGTGGAACGGATAGCATCGATAATCTGGCTTACCGGGTCAGAAAGAGCCTCACGGATTTCTTCTGAAGTAACCTCAACGTTCTTGGGCAGACCGTCCATAAGGTTACGGCCCTTGACATTCATTGCACCCTCACCCTCGTAAGGATAAGCGGAGCCGATGCGGATTTTGATATCCTCTGCGGTACGTTCACCGACAAGGAGATTATACTTTTTCTTGATGTAAGCAATGATTGCATCGTCAAAATCGTCACCTGCAACTCTTGCGGAGCGTGATGTAACGATATCACCGAGGGAAAGCACGGCAACCTCTGCAGTACCGCCGCCGATATCGACAACCATACTGCCCGTTGCTTCGCTTACGGGAAGGCCTGCACCGATTGCAGCTGCCATAGGCTCCACAATAAGGCTTACATATTTTGCACCTGCGGAACGTGCGGCATCGTGAACGGCTCTGCGCTCAACCTCCGTAACGCCCGAGGGAATACAAATCATAACTCTTGCTCTATTGAAGGGAGAACCGCTTATAGCACGCTTGATGAATGCCTTGAGCATATCTGCAGTAACGTCGAAATCGGCAATAACGCCATCCTTAAGGGGACGGACAGCTGTAATTGAGCCGGGAGTACGGCCAATCATTTCCTTAGCCTCTGCGCCGACAGCAACAACCTTTGGCGGCTGTGAACGAACGTCAACAGCAACAACGCTGGGCTCTCTGATAACAATACCCTTACCCTTGACAAAAACGAGGGTGTTGGCAGTACCGAGGTCAATACCTATATCCTGTGAAAAAAGCATAATTAATTTCTCCTTGCCTCAAATATGTTTATATTCTGTACTCAATTGTATCAAGAATTGCCTTGAAATCGAACTTGCCGCCGTCCTCAAAATCGCAGGCACAGGTAAATGTCATAACACCGGTGGAAACACTTACAAAGTAAACCTCAAGGTAAGCATCAGCCTGACCGCTTGTTGTCATAACAACCTTTTTGGCATCTCTGCCGGCAACCTGAACATCGGAAACGTCAATTTTCGCTTTGCCCTCCTCAATAGTGGGAGCAAAAATCTGTTCAAGCTGCGCTACTCTATCCTCTGCTGTGGGGATAGTGCCGTCTTCATTTGCGCCGACAAAGGTGTAGTCAATCTTTATAGCACCCTTTTTGTCACGGAGCATAATCGAATTGTAGCCGATATTTGTCCAGCCCTTGGGCATTGTGATTGTAAACTGCTGGCAGGAAACGGACTGACCGTCAACAAGGTAAGACGGGAAAGAAACCGGATGAGTCTGGTCGTTGCCGTCTGCATCCGTTACCTTCCAGAGAAGGTTACCCTGCTCGTCAACGCGGGTAACGCCGTTTGCGTCTGTTGCAAGCTCATAAGCCGCCTCTCCTGCTTCCTTGCGGTAGTATATTTTACCGCCCTCTTCGTAAAGAAGCTTCTGCGAGTTATCCTCGCCCGAGCAAGCGGCAAAAGCTGTAAGACAAATTGCAAGTGCACCAAGCACAGAAATGATTTTTACGGTAGATTTTTTCATAAATATCTTATCCTCCCTTTCGATAATCATACAGTTTAAAGTATATCATCCTATATATTAAAAGTCAATAATTATAATTATTAAGATTTCGCTTAAATTAAGGGTTGATTCGCTCAAATATTACATTTTGCGCCCTCATACAAACTGCAATTTTGTCTTCGCATAAAAAAACAGCCCCGTTCAAATGAACAGGGCTGAATCTGTTTAAATCAGTCTGCTGTGTAGGGCAGAAGAGCAACATAGCGTGCACGCTTGATAGCTGTTGTGAGCTCTCTCTGGTGCTTTGCGCATGTGCCTGTTACACGTCTGGGGAGAATCTTTGCTCTCTCAGATGTGAATCTGCGAAGCTTGTTAACGTCCTTGTAGTCGATGTAATCTACCTTATCAACACAGAAAGTGCAGACTTTTCTGCGGCCTTTTCTGTTGGGACGTCTGTCATTCTTCTCGTATGCCATTGTAGTTATCCTCCTTATAGATTTTAGAACGGAAGGGAATCGTCGTCGTCTTCAATAGACTCGAAATCGCCCATACCGCCTGTTGAGAAGCTGGCAGCAGGTGCTGCCGGTGCTGCTGCGGGACGCATTGCTGCGCCGCCTGCTGTACCGCCTTCTGCCTTGGAGCCGCAGAAACTTACGTTGTCTGCAACAACCTCGACTGCGGTGCGCTTGTTACCCATTTTGTCCTCGTAGCTGCGGGTCTGGATTGAGCCCTGAACAGCAATCATCGAGCCCTTGCGGAAATAGCGCGTGACAAAATCTGCTGTCTGACGCCATGCAACGATGTCGATGAAATCCGCCTGACGCTCTTCGCCCTGACGGACGTAGCCGCGGTCAACAGCGATACGGAACGAGGTAACGGAAATTCCCGTAGTAGTTGTACGGAGCTCAGGGTCTGCAACAAGGCGACCCATAAGAATTGCACAATTGAGCATTTCTTTTTCCTCCTTAGATTACTTGCGGATGATCATTGAACGAAGAACGCCGTCTGTGATCTTGAGAACACGGTCGAGCTCTGTCTGGAAATCGGGAGCACTCTGGTAGTTGATAACTACATAGAGAGCCTCTGTTTCGTCGTTGATCGGGTACTCAAGCTTGCGCTTACCCCATACATCAACGTTTTCAACAGTGCCGTTCTTCTCGATCATACCCTGGAACTTCTCTGTGAGTGCGTTTGCAGCCTCCTCACCCTTTGCAAGGGAGAATACCAACATGATCTCGTAGTTGTTCATTGATTTGCACCTCCTTATGGTCTTTGGCCCCGGATACTCCTGTTCCGAAGCAAGGATTTGCCGTAAATTCATTACAGCAATATGGGATTATATCAAATTTAGCCACCCGTGTCAAGCACACATCAGGCAAAATTCAACCAATAAAACCGGCTCAATTTGGTGGAAATTGATATTATTCCGCAAAACAAGCCTCAATTTTCTTCATTTCTTCAGGGATATCTATGCTCTGCGGACAGTTCAGTTTACACTTGCCGCAGGCACGGCAGAGGTCTGCCTTACCGCTGAGTGATCCGTACATTTCCTTTGCTGTTCTCTTACCCTTGTGAACAGAGGCGTTATATGCCGCAAAGCAACCGGGGATATCCACACCAAACGGACAGGGCATGCAGTATTCACAGCCCGTACAGCCGACAAGCGGCATTGTGTGGAAAACCTCGTCAGCCTTTTTAAGGCAGTTTCTTTCATAAGGTGTGAGCATACCGACGCTGCTGCGCTTTGCGTAGCGCAGGTTATCCTCAACCTGCTTGGGTGTGCTCATACCGCTGAGGAGAAGCGCAACCTCTTCCCTGTCCCAGATAAAGTCAAGTGCAGTTTCAACCTTGCTCTTGGACTTCGGCAAGACATCCTTCACTCTGCCGGGAAGGCCGCCTACAAGTCTGCCGCCGCGAAGAGGCTCCATAATGATTACGCTCATACCCTTGGCATAAGCATATTCAAGACCCTCTGTACCTGCCTGGTGCTTTGTATCAACATAGTTGTACTGAATCTGGCAGAAGTCCCAGTCAAAGGCATCAACAATTTCTTTGAAAAGCTCAACATCATCGTGGAAGGAGAAGCCGAGGTACTTGATTTTGCCTGCTTCTCTTGCCTTTACCATACTGTCAAGCACGTTGTACTTAAGAACCTTGTTGTTCCACAAGTCCTTGTTGAGGGTGTGGAGAAGATAAAAATCTATATGGTCTGTCTTCAGTCTTTCAAGCTGAGTGTCAAGACGCATTTCAAAGGTGATTTCATCCGTCAGGTCGTAAACGGGTGATTTTGTTGCAAGGTAAACCTTTTCTCTGTAGCCGTCGCCGAGTGCTTCGCCTACAAACTCCTCGCTCTCACCATCGTGATAATAGTAAGCTGTGTCAATGTAATTCACGCCTTCGTCAATTGCGTGGCGTATCATTTTTGTTGATGTTTCACGGTCAATTTTATTGTCTTTTCCCTTTGTGGGGAAACGCATACAGCCGAAGCCGAGCGGAAAGACCTCAACATCTATACCTTTGAATTTTCTCATTTCCATACTCAGATACCTTCAATTCCGAAATATTTCACAGCGTTGTTATAGGAAACATCCTGCACAAGCTGCCTGAGGGTCTCCATATCGTTGGGGTAGAGTCCCTTGTCAACCATATCACCGAGAAGACCGCAGAGAATACGGCGGAAATACTCATGTCTGGGGTAAGAAAGGAAGGAACGGGAATCCGTTACCATACCGACAAACTTACCGAGCACAGAAAGGTTGCCGAGTGCCTTCATCTGCTCACGCATACCGTCAAGGTTGTCGTTGAACCACCAGCCGCTGCCGAACTGGATTTTACCCGGCGCATCGGAATTCTGGAAGTTGCCGAGCATAGTGCCGAGAACGTAATTGTCCTTGGGGTTGAGTGTAAACAGAATCGTCTTGGGAAGAAGCTCTTCCTTTGCAAGGCTGTCAAGGAAGCGTGAAAGCGGCTGTGCAATTTCTTTATCGTCAATTGAATCAAAGCCTGCATCGGGGCCGATTTTGTTGAACATAAGGGTGTTGTTGTTTCTCATCGGGCCCATGTGAAGCTCCATAGCCCAACCGCGGCGTGCATACTCTTTTGCAAGTGTGCGAAGAAGTGCCGTGCGGTAAGCGTCAAGCTCGTGCGTTGTGAAGCTGCCGCCGTTTCTGCCCTTCTGGAATATTGCTTCGAGCTCGTCGGGTGTAGCTTCTGCATAGGGCACATAGGTGAAAGCGTGGTCGCTGCCCTTACAGCCCATCTTTGCAAATGCCTCAACTCTTTCGAGCAGAGCTTCTTCAAGAGCAACATAACTTTCAATCTTTCTGCCTACACGCTCCTCAAGGCTGCTGAGCCACGGGATGAAAGAAGCCAGCTCGATACCCAGAGCCTTGTCGGGACGGAAAGCGGGAATAACCTTTGTTTTAAATGTTTCATCCTGAGCAAGAAGCACGTGATATTCAAGAGAATCTGCAGGGTCATCCGTTGTGAAAACGCAGGAAACGTTGGATTTTGCAATAAGCTCACGGGGTGTGAAGCCGCCTGCCTTAATCTGTGCGTTTGCCTTTTCCCAGATTTCCTCGGCAGTCTTTGCACTCAGAGGAGTATCAATGCCGAAATAGCGCTGAAGCTCAAGGTGAGTCCAGTGGTAAAGCGGATTGCCGGGAGCGTAAGCGAGCATTGTTGCAAAGGCGACAAATTTGTCATGCCAGCTTGCATCGCCCGTGATGTATTTTTCATCAATACCGAAGGAGCGCATTGCGCGCCACTTATAGTGGTCACCGCCAAGCATAAGCCAGGCGATATCCGACGGCTGTTTGTTTTCGTAAATTTCCTTGGGTGAAAGGTGGCAATGCCAGTCAAAAATCGGCATTTCGTTTGCTGCTTCAAAAAGCTCAACTGCTGCTTCATTATCCAGAAGGAAATCCTTACCCATAAACTGTTTCATTGTTACCGTCCCCTATTCATATATGAATTCTTCGAGATATTCTCTGTTTTCGCCAAGGTCAACACTCAGCACGGACTGCCCCGATATCTTCTTGCTTGTCCAGCTGTCCTCGGCAGGCACGCTGCCCTGCTCAATATCATAGTGCAGGTAGCGGAAAAGGCCGTTCACCGCAAGACCGGTAAGCGTTGCGGGTGACATATCCGTTTCGATAAGGCCGACTATTTCTCCCATAAGCTCGTAAAGCTCAAACGGATTTGTCTTTTTGACCTTTTCGATAAGCGCCGTCATAACCTTGCGCTGACGTTTTGTGCGCATAAAGTCCGAATCAAGAGCTCTGATACGGCAATACCACAGCGCCTCTTTGCCGTTCAGGTGAACACTCTCGCCCGCCTGAACATTTTTCAGATGAACTTTATCGCGCAAATATTTCGCTTCTTTTTCTGTTACTTCAACATCAACGCCGTCAAGCCCGTTGATAATATCCTCAAACATTGTGAAATCGACAAGCATATAATGGTCAATTCTTATGTTGAAGTTGTATTCGATTGTATCCATAACCATCTGTGCACCGCCCCAGGTGCAAGCGGCGTTAAGCTTTGCGTTTTTCTGCCGCTCAGGGATGTACACATAGGTATCTCTCATAAAAGATGTAAGTTTTATTTTACCCGTTGAGGTGTTGACTGATACAAGAAGCATCGTGTCAGAGCGCGAAGATTCGTCGGGGTTTCGCCTGTCCACGCCGATGAGAAGAATGTTTTTGACAGAGGTACTCTGCATAAGCTCGTCCTCATCGAGGAAAACATTTTCGCCATGGCCCGTTTCGTTGTAATTCACGCTGCTGAAGGTGTGGTAAACCATACCCGTAAACAAGCCGACAAGCACAACTGCAACGAGAATTACAGCCTTTATGCGGCGAAGGAATTTGGATTTCTTCTTTTTCTTCGGGCGTTTTTCCTGTGGCTCTTCGGGCTCGTTTTCAGGCTCTTCTTCCGGATAAAAAGGCTCTTGCGGCGGCTCATAAATCGGTTGACGCGAGCGACGGGGAGTTATATATATATCCTCAGCAGTTGAGTTGTCATCCATAGGCTTTTTACCGCCAATGTATATGTCTTCCACCTTCTGAACCCTCCTTTACCGCAGAAATGCAAAATAAATCAATTCATTATTATGTTATTTTTTATTTTCTGCCAAAATAAAAAACACAAGCGGACCTGTAAGCCGGGTTCTGTCGTTTAAGGCAACTATCTGTCTAGGCCCTGCGTTGCCGCAGGGCTCGAGCCATCCTTTGGAGTATGGGCCGAGCAAGCCACTCCGCTCGATGTTGCTTCGGATAGGGTTTGCAGGGCCGTGCAGTCTCCTGCACGCCGGTGAGCTCTTACCTCGCCTTTCCACCCTTACCTGTGTGAACACAGGCGGTATATCTCTGTTGCACTTTCCCTAAGGTCACCCTCGGCGGCCGTTAGCCGTTATCCTGCTCTGTGAAGCCCGGACTTTCCTCGCCGGCAGGGGTGATAAGTCCCTGCCGCCGCAGCTGCCCAGTCCGCTTGTATCTTTATATTTTATAATAAAATTTATTATATGTCAATTATCTGACCGTGTCGTTCTCTTTATATTTTTCAGCCTGCAAACGGAACATATAGGCATATTTTCCGTTTTTCGCCATAAGTTCCTCGTGGCTGCCGCTTTCGACGATTTCGCCGTTTTCCAGCATATAAATCACGTCCGCCATAACAGTTGTTGACAGGCGGTGAGAAATGAAGATAACCGTCTTGTCACGGGCGGCTCTGGACATTGCCTCGTTGAGTGAATATTCGGAAACGGGATCGAGGTTGGCGCTGGGTTCGTCAAGAATCGCAAAGGGACAATCCTTATAAAACGCCCTTGCAACGGCAACCTTCTGACCTTCACCGCCTGAAAGCGAAAGTCCGTTTTCGTCGAATTCTCTGAGCAGGACGGTATCCGTGCCGTCAGGCAGTTTTTTGCTGAAACTGCTTTCCTCAAGAGCCTTGAGTACTCTTTCGCCGTCAGGGTTATCATTCATTGCAACATTTTCACCCAGCGTTGCACCAAAGAGTGAGAAATCCTGAAAAACTGCGGCAAAATTGTCGTGGTATGCCTTGATTTTCCAATCTCTGATATCCTTGCCGCCAACGGTTATTCTGCCGTCAGTAACATCGTAAAGTCTGAGCAAAAGGTTAGTAAGCGTGGTTTTGCCTGCGCCGTTGTAGCCAACTAGCGCAATTTTCTGATAGGGCTTTATCTCAAGATTGATGTTTTTGAGGGTAGGCTCAGAATTGCCGGGATAGGTGAACGAAACATTTTCGAGCTTAATCGTTTCAGGCTTGTTGAGTTTTTCTTCAAGCGTGCCGTCCTTGATTTTCTCCTCGGCATTCATAAACTTTCTGAACTTTTCAACATAGAGCCCGTTTTCACGGAAGGTTACGGCAAACCAGGTTGTAAGCGCAAAGGCGCTGTTGCTCACAACCGTAACGCCGTTGAAGGTTGCCGCAAAATCGCCCAGACCGATTTCCTTTGTGACTATCGCCTGATAGCCCATATAAACGGTAACACCGAAGCTGATAAGCAGTGTCAGCGGCAGACTTTCCTGCGAAAAATAGAGCATGCACTGTTTCCACAGGAAAGGACGGATAGTTTTTAGTCTGTCATAGATATTGTCCACATATCTGCGCTCAATCATTTCGCCTGCGGGGTTAAGACGCAGTTCCTTTGCGTAATCCTGCAGATAAAACACGCGTGAGAAATAAAGATTCTTTCTGTCCAACGGCGTCATCGCCTGCTTTTTGTCAACGTTAACCTTACCTATAAGCCTGCCTGTGGGTATCATTATTGCAATGCAGGCAATTACAAACAGAAAGCTCCTCGGGTCAATTGTCGCAATAACAGCAGTAATGGTGAAAATCGAAAAGAGGTTACTGACTATCCGCTGTGTACTGCTGATTACGCTTTCCGCTCTGTCGCTCATTGTGTTCATTGCAAGAACAAAATCGTTGTAGAACGACGGGTCGTCATAGGATGAAAAATCCATCCTTGCCGCCTTTTCGTAAATATCGGAATAGAGCTTGTAGTAAAGCTTCTCCTTCTGCTTGGGCAGATATATTTCATAGACAACCGTGTTGAAAAGGTTGCCGAAAATTATTGCCGCCGCAAAAATGCCGAGTGCAACGGCTATTCTGCCGTATCCCTCACCCTGAGTGACAACGTCAATTATATATTTGAGGAGCACAACATTTGAGAGCAACCACGGCAGGTTTGTCAGCACATCCGCAAGGATATATGTGGTGAGAAGAAACGGTGAATTTTTCGAGATAAAGCGGAGCATAAAAACGTAGTTTCTTATGCTGTGCGCCTTTTCTTTGTTCTTTTTATTAATCTTACTCATCGTCCTCACCCTCCTCTCTGTAGCCGGAGGCCTGAAGCGTGAACATTCTGCAGTATTCGCCGCTCTTTTCCATAAGCTCCTCGTGTGTGCCCTGCTCAATCAGTTCACCGTCGGAAAAGACGAGAATGTTATCGCTTCGTGTGGCACTGGAAAGACGGTGAGAAATATAGATAACGGTTTTACCTTTCGTGCCTTCCATAAGGTTGTCGTACATTTTCGATTCCGCAACGGGGTCCAGCGCAGACGAAGGCTCGTCGAGAATTGCAAGGTCAAACTGCTTTGCCAACATTCTTGCAATCGTTACCTTCTGGCTTTCTCCGCCCGAAAGAAGGGCACCGTTTTCATCAAATTCTTTTGTGAGAATGTTGTTTATTCCCTCGGGCAGGCTTGCAATTTTGTCCGCAACACCACTCATTTCAAGTGCCTTTTGTGCAACAGAAATATTGTTTTCATCCACTTCTTGAATAAGCACGTTTTCCGCAACGGTCATTGCAAAAATTCTGTAATCCTGAAAAACGCTTGCAAACCTTTCCCTGTATTTCAACAAATCGTATTCCTTTATATTCACGCCGTTGTAGAGAATTTCGCCTTCACTGACATCGTAAAGACGCATCATCAGCTTTGAAAGCGTGGTTTTTCCTGCACCGTTGTGACCGACAACGGCTATGCTTTCGCCCTTGTTTATCTTAAAGGAAACATTTTTAAGGGTGTAATCCTTTTTTTCGGTATATCTGAAGGAAACATTACGGAATTCAAGGCTTTCGAATTCGCCGGGGATAAGCTCACCGCCGCAGACCTTCGGCTCATACTCGAGAAACTCCCGCAGATTCTGCACCCAGAGGCAATGCTTCTGCTGCATTGTGAAATAGTGCGCAAGCTGGTTGAGCTTGTTACGGCAGTTTGTTATTGCCGCAACGAGCACGGAAAAGTCCGATATTGCAAGGTTTTCGAGCACGATAAGGCGGTAACAGCCGTAACCGAAACCACCGCCTACGGGAATAACCTCGCCGAAAAAGTCGCTTAAAGATTCGAGTATAGCTATGCGCCATCCGTACTTCTTTATGACACGCATATTGTCATCAATCGCCTGCCTGAAACGGCGCTTGACAACGGTGAAAATATCGGTTGTTTTTATTTCCTTTGCAAAATCTTTGAGAAGTACCGTTCTTCTTGTGTAATCCTTTTGTCTTTCAAAGGGGGTCATTTCCTTTTCACGGGCAAATTCCACGGCGTTTCGCTTGACACGGAAAAACATAACCAACAGCGGACACGCAACAAATGCCAACAAAACAGGGTCGAGGTTATAAAGATAAACCGCAAGCACAACAATACTCACAACTGAGCCGAGTGTCCAGCCCGTGCCCTCGATAATACGCTTGTAGCCGCCCCTTTCAACAAGCCATGTGGCACGGTTGTAATTGTCAAAAAAGTCGGGGTCCTCATAACAGGCAAGCTCCACCTGCTGAGCCTTTTTAAATATCATATTGTTTATGTAGCCCTCGCACTTGATTTCAAACCGCTCTCTGACGGGGTGAAAATCAATATAGGCGTAAAGGTCAATAAGCAGCTTGCCAAGAATAATCAGACCGATTTTGATTACAAACTCCTTAAAACTGCCGTTACCCTCAATTATCTCAAGTGCTGTCTGCAGAAACATAACGCTGACAACAACGGAATAATATACGTTTTCGGCTATATATGCAGAAAGAATAAGAAACATAGATATGGGCGCACATTTAAGACCGCATTTAAGCATAAACGCCGTGTTGCGAAAAATATGCGCCTTTGCCTTGAAATCAACGGTTCCTCTCATTCTTCTACCTCCCTTTTAATAACGCTAATTTTTAATTATACAATATAAGCCATTTGGTGTCAATCAGCGCAAAGCTATACCTATTACACCTTTATATAAACAGTTACAGCAGAAGCGTTTGTTAACGCCTCTGCTGTATAATACTTTTATTATTTACATTATTTACAGTATTTCTCTATCATTTCGTTAACCTTCTCGCGCTTTGCAAGCATGGGCTCTATGCCTCTTTCATAATTGACAAAGGTAAGCTCATCACCCGTTGTATTTTCAATGAGTGCTGCTGTTGCATCATAGCCGATTTTGCTTTCGAGAAGTTTGAGCGCTCTTAAATCCTGATGAGCGTCACGGAAAACCTTGAAGCGAAGCGAAACAAGGGGCTTGCCGTCTTCACCGGGATAGACAACAAAAGCATCACCTGAGGGGAAAGCTTCACCTGCATCGGTTACCTCAAAGGGATTGATTTCGCTCTTCGAATACTGGCTGTACCAGAAATTGTAGCCCCACTGCAAAAAGCCCTCGCAACGGAATTTGTAAAGCTGGAGTCCGAGGATACGGTTGCGGTAGGACGGCATAGCCATAAAGCGGTTTACTGTACCCTTGTACTGACCGCAGCAGTAGTATGTCCAGAGATTTTTAACATTGCCGATAAACGGCTCTGCGTGGTCAAGCGAGGGAACGGGAGTTCTGACAAGACCGCGCTTGTAGAATTTATAGTCGCTGAGTGCGTCAAACATATTGTAATCGGGGAAAAGTTCTGCAACGAGTCTGCTTGCCTTGCCGTAGGGGCGAAGCTGAGTGAGATTCGGCTCATCGGAAGTATGTACCCAACAGTATTCCTTGACACCCTCTGCCGTAAGGAACGGGTCAAGCGCTGCAGCGAACTGCGTGAGGAAGGTGCGGTATTTTTTGCCGCCTGCGCGGGTTTTCCAGCCAAAGAGCTTATTGCCGTTTACATCAACAATCTTCGGTGCGTGTCTTGCACCCCACTGGGTAAACAGGTGCGAAAGCTCATAATATTTCATACCGCTTCGCTTTGCCGTTTCAAACCAGCGGTGAAGTTTTTCAAAACCGAAGGCATATTCATCCTCGCCTGTAACGGTTACATCAACAAGCTGTACCGTGGGTCTTTCACCGCCTTCTGCCGTATCAAGAGGAGGTGTGAACAAAGGCGTAAGAATCATATTGATGCCGTGCTCGTTTGCGGTTTTCATATAGTTTTCTATAATCTGCCAATGCTCCTCGCTGAAAGCGTCCACCTTATACCATGTTGCAAGGCAGTCGCAATGAAACCAGTTTGTGCATATTAACTCCTGCTCGGGCAGCTTTGCGTCGATAACCTTAACGGTAAATTTTTCCGTTGCCTTTGCTTCGTTATCTTCATTGTAAAGTGTTATTTCGATTTCGTTTGTGCCCGCTTTTTCTGCCTCAACCTCAAACCAGACAGAACACCAGCCGCCGTTGACAAACTCAATTTCGCCGTTTTCGGCAGGAACAAGACAATCGGGATAATATCCGTCGGGCGAAACCAGAATATCGTCGTCGTGGTCCTCATAATACGGAAGCTTTGACGGCACAGAAAGCACGTTGCAACCCGTGACTTTTATTCCTGCATTTTCGTTAAGGGTAAATCTCAACGGCTCATCGGTGAAGACAGCCAGCTGAAAGCCGCCTTTTTCGCCGATAAGCAGCGACATTTTTTCTGTTGTTACAAAGTTGCCCTCACTCTGCGCAAAGACCTTTTCAAGAGATGAAACAAGTGCTGTTTTTACCATAACCGTTTTCTCCTTTATTTATTTCGTAGATTATTTACTGTATTCAACCGTAAAGCAATGCGAACGGATTTTGTACGCCATGGCCGTGCCTCTGAAAGCCGCTCCGCTTATCGATTTGCCGCCGACAGTCATTTTTTCAACGTAGCCGATTTTACTGCTCACAGCAGAATCGTGCGAGATTATCTTAATCCAACCGCGCGGGTCGCCCGTAAGCTCAATGCCTATATTTTTCAGCATAAGCTCACGGAATTCGTTGGCAGATATCGTATAGGTCGTTTTGTATCTTGCACAATTCTTGTCGGGTGTACTTTCAACCGTGGTTTCAAGGTAGGGATAGGTTTCACCGCTCCAGACGGTTGATGCTTTAACCGTTCTGCCTGCAGACATTGCATAATAGGTTGTCATTGCCGGCCTGCCGTTGTAGGAAACATACTGACCGAGCACGGATTTAACCGCCTCTTCAAGCGCCGTGCCTTCATAATTATATGTTTTATTGAAGGCGTGCAGAGATGATTTCAGATTAAAGCCGTAACGCTTTGCGTAGGTGTATATCGCAACCGCCTGCGCCTTGTGCGCCTCACGGGTTGAGCTGTTTGTGTTAGCACCTATTTCGGCAGCAACACTTCGGCAAAGATATTCAACCATCCCGTAATCAACGCCGCCGAATTTAACGGTTTCGGGCATAGCGGGGTCAGACGTGACAAGCGTTGTGCCGGGGTAGTAATGGGCAAGAATTTCGCTGTAGCTCTTGCCCTGCTTTGAGTAGCCGAGCGCACCCTCCTGGCTCATACCGACGCCGTGACCGTAGCCGTAAACCGTAAACACAAACTCGCCCTCATACTCGCCTGTATCAGCAACATCCTTTTGGGTTGTTGTGGGTTTTGCGGTTGTAGTCGGCTTTGCCGTGGTCGTGGGTTTTGCTGTAGTGGTAGGCTTTGCCGTGGTAGTAGGTTTAGCCGTCGTAGCAGGCTTTGCCGTTGTTGTTTCTTTTTTCGTAGTTGTTTCTTTTTGAGTAGTGGTTGCGGAGCTTGTCCTGTCTGTTGTGCTCTCTATATTAACGGTGGTTTCCGTTGCAGTCGAATTTAATTCAGAGATGATTTCGCCCGACGGTTCTTCGGGATTTTCGCTTGTTTCTTCTTCAAAGGTTAAAAATTCCAGTTCTTCATCAAAAAAAAGGTCAGAGCCGCTGAGGTCAGCGGCTCCCGAAACGTACTGAGTAAAGACACCTATGGCATTCGCCTTGTTCTGGTTTGCGTTTTCAAAGCCGTTATAACCGAAATATGCAATTACCGCAAGCACAATTGCAAGCAGAACATAAATGAGCGTTCTGATTCCTCTGTGCTTCTTCTTTGCCTTTTCTTCGGGCGCAGGCTCTTCAATTTCCTCTATCGGACCTGCGGCAAACGGTACTGCAGCCTCTTCGTCTTGCGGCGCATTGATTTCGTCACACTTGTCGCATATCATTTCCATAAGCATTTCTATTGCCGCCGTGATAAGCTCCTCGGGTGTTTCGCCGGGCTGAGAGGCAAAGCGAAGCACACGGGAAGCCGAAACATCGGCCACCGCAACATAAATGTTATATTTCTGCTCACCCGAGCCCTGTGATGTACCCGTAAAGACATTGGAAACAGCCGCACCGAAATCGGTTGAGCCCTCGGGAATTGCATAGCGTGCAAGGTCGGCTATGTAGCTTCGGGGAGCTTCGCTGCCCCTCTCGCTCGTGTAACCGCTGAAAAGCATTGTGCCGTCTTCAACCTGTGAAGCGCAAAGCTCCTTGACCATTTCGCAGGAGGGAGTTGCGGCAAAATACACCTTCTTACCGCAGGCGGTAAGCTTTTCCGCAGCCTTTGCGGCAAGGGTGGAATCGGGCGTGACCTCCTCCTTCTCCCCTGCAGAGGGCGCAAGCTTTTCAAGGTATGGCACAAGACCCTTTGAAACAGCAGGCTCGAGCCTGAGTTTGTCCAGAGTGAGCATTATGAAATGCTGCTTTCCGCTTTGAAGCGCAAAGCCCGAATAAAGGCCGTCCGCCGAAGCGAAAACCTCGGCATTGACAGGCATTGCACAGTGCATTGAAGCCTGAGCCGCAGTCATATCGCCGCCCTCGGGCATCATACCCTTAAGCTGCTCATTGAGCTGTGTTTTTATATGCATTGCTCTGAGTACGGCAAGCTTTGACTTGCAGTAAGCCGAAGGCTCTATGCCCACCACAATTACCTCGGCGTTTGCAAAAGCATCGCCAAGGGAAGCGGACACCTGCGACATTGACCCGCAAAGCTTGAAATCGCACCTGCCGTAGCCCGAGAGCACACCGCGGAGTTTATCCGCCGCTGACTGCACGGTTTCGGCACCGCTGATATTCAGAGCTATAAAACTTATATTCATCGGCATTGGTTTATCCTTTCCTTCTTATCCTTATGACGGATACCACTTGTTGTAGGATTTGTAGGGATTGCTCAGGCTCTGCTTAGTATAGTAGCCCTGAGGATATCTCGGGTTGGGGTTGACGCGGATATTCTTAAGGTCAACGTCCGTGCTTTCGCCGGGACGGACCATTCTTGCCATAACAACAAGTCTGCCTTCGTCAAGCTCGTATGTGCAGGTTGAAAGGGTAAGAATTCTGTCTGAAACGGCAAGGTCAACATTGGGGTAGTAGATTGTTCTCAGTTTGATTTCGCCGAGGAATTCTTCAACCGCCTCATTTGTTGAAAGGTCAGTGAACATATAGTTGAACAGGTAGCCGTCATCGCCTGCGGAAGTACCGTTGGTGATGTATGCGGCAAATACCTTCCACTTGTAGTCGCCGTAAATTGTGTTGAACTCAATTACGGGTGCCTTCTTGTAGCCTGTAATGCTCTTGTACTGCATAAGGTTACCGAACATTTTCGTATCCTTCATGTAGTGACCGAAAATCGTGGTGTTGTAGTTGAGTCTGTCAACCTTGTTTGCGCAGTTCATAAAGATTGAGCCGTATTTGCTGTACTTGCCGTCGAAATCGGTCTTGAGGTACTTATCGTTGTTCTCACCTCTGACTACAGGAAGTGAAATGTCAAGTCCGTCAATTTCAATCCAACCGACAAAGTCCTTATTTCTTGCATAAAGTGCGGCATACTTTTCAAGCATACCCTCAGGGAAGGCAACACCGGGATATTTTTCGGCAAGGGTCTGCGAATCGGCAACATTGTTGCCCTCGCCTATCATATCGCTCAGCTCATTGAGCTGCTTTGTGTTCATATATGGCGCTATAACATAATCGTTGAACAGATATCCGCCCGAAACAAGTGCGGCAATAACCGCAATTACCATAACTATCTTACGGACAATTTCCGAAGCAGGGTCATCCTTTGAGGGGATAAAATTGCGCGTGAAGAAGTTGCCCTTCTTAACGGGCTTGCCCTCGTCGCCGCCAACTTTGTAGTCCTTTGAAAAGCCTGTAACAGCCTTGGTTTCCTTTTTCTTGCCGAGCTTTTTATTCTTCTTTTCATCGGGCACAGCAGGAGTAAACACAGGCAGGTCTGACGGCATTTCGGGAAGCCTGGGCTCTTCATCCTCGTCAAAATCCATACCGCTGTCGGGATCAAAAGTGAATTTATCCGCATCGCTCGGTGCAATGTATCCGCCCGCAACTATTGCAGGCTGAACCTCAACAGGCTCTGCCGCAGGAACAAAAGCAGGCTCCTCGTGGATTTCCTCCACAACGGGCTCTTTTTCCTCAGGCAGTGCTTCCTCGGTTACCTCTTCAACAGCCTCTTCGGTTGCAGTTTCCTCTGCCGGTTCTTCTTTAACCTCTTCGGGCTGTGCAATGGGCTCCGGCTGAATTTCCTCTGCGACCTCTTCGGCAGCTTCTTCTGCAACTTCTTCTGCGATTTCCTCTGCCTCAGGGACAAATTCTTCCGCCGTTTCAACGGGGACGGAAACCACCGGCTTTGACGGGTCGTAGAATATGCTTTCATCAAGTGAGGAATCAAGCCACGAGTCGTCAATATCATCGATATTGAAGCTGCTCTGAGCCGCTGCGCCGAACATATTCAGGTCGTATGCAAACTTGGGCTCTTCCTTTTTGAACACCATTTCGGGCTCGGAATCTTCCTCAACCTCGGGAATGAGTGCCTCGTCAAAGGTGAACTCCTCGGGCAAAGCCTGCTCAGGCTGTTCAACGCTGTCGATTATTTCGCCAAGCTCCTTTTCAAAATCCTTGTCGGACTTGAGCTCGGGCTCAGGTATTTCCTGCACGGCATCCTTGGAAACCTCGCCGTTTTCGTCAATTGCCTGATACTTTCTGATAAGGTCGTTGAAGCTCGGGCTCATTTCACCGTAGCCTTTCTCGTCTGTCATAGTAATTCGCCGTCCTTTTTGTTCAAATAATCAATAAGCGTATGCAGGGCAGTTGAAGCCGTGACATATCTGTTATAGTCTCTTGAATCTTCTTTTTTGCCTGTGCGCAATTCCTTTACCGTTGTGCCGCCCTCGTGGGCAAAGCCGATATAGGCAAGTCCTACAGGCTTATCCTCACTGCCGCCGCCCGGACCGGAAATGCCCGTAACGCTCAGTGCAAAATCCGCACCCGAGAGCCTGCGCACACCCTCTGCCATCTCTGCGGCAGTCTGTTCGCTGACCTCGGTAAATTTTTCAATCGTTTCAGGCTTTACGCCAAGCAGGTTTATTTTAACCTCGTTTGAATATGAAACCACGCCGTATTCAAACACCGCCGAGGAGCCCGGAATATCCGTAATCCTCTTTGCTATATATCCGCCCGTACAGCTTTCCGCAAGGGCGAGCTTTTTGCCGTGAGCCGTCAGAAGCTCAACCGCCTTTTCCTCAAGGCTTGAAGCATCTATACCGTAGATGTATTCACCTATGCGCTCACGGATTTTTTCTATTGCTTCGTCACACATTGCCGATGCCTTTTCTTCGGTTTCGGCTCTTGCGGTAACACGCAGAAGCGCTTCGCCGTCCTTGGCGTAAGGTGCAACGGTGGGGTTTTCGCCGTCGAGCAAATCCTCAACTGCCGCCGCCATATTTGATTCGCCTATACCGAAGGTGCGCACCTGCTTTGAAAGAATTATGCCGCCCGTCTTTTTTGCAAGATAGGGCACAACCTCTTTTTCAAACATCAGCGTTAATTCCCTGGGGGGACCGGGAAGCATAATCGCAATTTTGCCGTCCTTTTCTATTCCGCAGCCGGGTGCCGTGCCGTTGGCGTTGCGAAAAACAATGCCGTTTGCAGGGACGTACGCCTGCTTTTTGTTATTTTCGGCCATCTGTCTGCCACGGGAGACGAAAAAGCTTCTTATGCCTTCAAGTATATCCTCGTCGAGCACTAATTCTTCGCCCATAACCTCACAGCAGATTTCTTTTGTAAGGTCGTCTGCCGTGGGGCCAAGACCGCCTGAAAGAATTATCATATCGCTTTCATTCAGCGCACGGGACATACACTCACGCATTCTCTGCGGATTGTCGCCGACGACCTGCTGGTGGTGTACGCCTATGCCCAGAGCGGCAAGCTCACGGGCAAGGTATTGGGCGTTGGTGTTGAGAATGTCGCCGAGCAGAAGCTCGGTACCCACACAAATAATTTCGCAGTTCATAATTAACCGATTTTTATCCTTCTTACATTTGCGACGGCTCTTTCCACGAGCTCGTCAAGGTTGAGAGCAGCCTCGGCTGCCTCGACATCGGGCAGCTTGGGTCTTGTTCTGGGGTGTTTGGGTGTAAACACCGTACAGCAATCCTCAAAGGGGAGAATTGAAATATCAAAGGTATCTATCTTTCGTGAAATTGCAATTATTTCGTCCTTGTCCATACCGATAAGCGGACGGAAAACGGGGATTGTTGCAACGGCATCCGTACAGCCGATTGCACCGAGGGTCTGGCTTGCAACCTGACCGAGGCTTTCGCCCGTTATGAGTGCGCCGCAGCCGCCGTACCTTGCAAGCTTTTCGGCACAGATTACCATTACACGACGCATAATGATTGTAAACAGATCCTCGGGGCACTTGTCCCTTATCTGCTCCTGAATTTCGGTAAAGGGTACTACAGTCAGCTCAATTCTGCCTGCGTACTTTGCAACCTTGGCAAGAAGGTCGTGCACCTTCTGCTCTGCCCTTTCGCTTGTGTAGGGCGGAGAAGCAAAGTGAATTGCGGTAAGCTCCACGCCACGCTTTGCCATCATCCAGCCTGCAACGGGGCTGTCAATACCACCTGAAACCATAAGTGCCGCCCTGCCTGCCGTGCTGACGGGCATACCGCCTGCACCTTTAAGCTGATTAGCATGGACAAATATATCATGGTCACGCACCTCAACGGTAACTGTAATGTCGGGGTTGTGGACATCTACGGTAAGGTGGTCAAATTCATCAAGCAGTCTTTCGCCAAGAAGCAGACAAATCTGCGGAGAGTCGTAGGGGAACTTTTTATCCGAACGCTTTGCTGTTACCTTGAAGGTGTTTGCTTCAAGAAGCTGCTGTTCGAGGTACTTGCCCGAGTGTTCAAGCACAAGTGAAAAATCCTTTTCCAGCTTGAGGGCACGGGAAAAGCCTGCAATACCGAAAACCTTGGAGATGCGTTCAACTGCCTCTTCAAGGTCTGCACCGTCCTCACCCTCTACCTTAATGGTGGACTGTGCGGGAGTAAAGGTGAATGTGCCGAGGTCCGAAAGTCTGCGGCGCATATTTTTAATCATAACGTCTTCAAACGTGCGGCGGTTGAGACCCTTGAGGGCAAGCTCGCCGTTTTTGATAAGGATTACTTCTTTCATTTTATGTCCCTTGCTTTTAAATTATTTTTTCTTTCTTAAAGTTGCCGTTGCGGCATCAAGACCGCAGAGCAGCATATCAATTTCGTCCTTTGTCGTAAAGCGGCAAAGGCTGATACGAAGCGCGCTGTCCGCAAGCTCAGGGTCAAGCCCCATAGCCGTGAGCACGTGAGAGCGGTGACCCTTTGAGCAGGCAGAGCCGCCCGAAACGTAAATTCCGCGCTCGGAAAGGAAATTGAGCACCGTCTGCGACGGGTGACCGGGGAGAGAGATATTGATTATATAGGGCAGAGCCTCGTCACACGAGTTGATGACAAGCCCGTCTATATTAACCGCCTGCGAAACGAAGTAGTCACGCAGAAGCCGTGTCTTTTCAAGCTGAACATTGGGGTCGGGCAATTCCTCAACCGCACCCCACAGGCCCATAATTGCAGGCATAGGCTGTGTGCCCGAGTAAATTTTGCCTTCCTGACCGCCGCCGAAGATATAAGGTGCGAGCCTTACACCCTTGCGTACATACAGAAAGCCGACACCCTTCGGGCCGTTGATTTTGTGACCGCTCGCCGTAAGCAAATCCACACCGAGGCGTGAGGGCTTGACCACAAGCTTGCCGTAAGCCTGAACGGCATCACAATGAATCAGCGCAGGTGCTTTCGCCGCCCTGACCGCCGCCCTTGCCGCCTCAACGGGCAGAATGCTGCCGACCTCGTTGTTGACGTACATCATACTCACAAGCACGGTTTTGGCATTTACCGCCTGCATTAAATCCCTGCGGTTGATTCTGCCGTATCTGTCGGGCTTGAGGTAAATCACCTCGAAGCCTTCTTTTTCGAGGGCTTTCATACATTCAAGCACACTCGGGTGTTCAATTGCGGTTGTAACTATGCGGTTGCCGCGTCTTTTAAGGGCGTGTGCCGCACCGAAAATCGCCGCATTGTTTGCAAGCGTGCCGCTGTTTGTGAAAACAATCTCTTCGCTTTCACACGAGAGAGAGGCTGCAACAGCCGCTCTTGCTGCTTCAAGCTGTTTTGAAGCCGCCGTACCTATACTGTGAAGCGAGGACGGATTGCCGTAGAATTTGTTTATCGCTTCGACCGTTTTTTCTTTTGCCGTGGGGCAAAGGCAGGTCGTAGCGCTGTTGTCAAGATAAGCTTCCATTTAAACGCTTTCCCCCTGCAATAGTTTAGAGAGCACATAAAGATACCCCTATATACTATATTGCAGAATTTTATTTTTGTTGCCAGCAGGCTATTACCCTGCCTACAAGGTTTTCATCATCTACCGAAACATTATATGTCAGGTCGTCCGAAGAGTAAAAGCTGACCGCTCCGTCAGACATAACCATTGCGTTTGCCGCGCAGTAGCTGCCGTCATAATAAACTGCACCGTCGCCGTTTTCAAGATCGGCACACTCCGCCTTTTCGACAAACCACACACCGAGCTTTTCATCTGCACCCTTTTCAAAAACGAGGGCGTATTCCATTATAAAAATTTCTTCGGGAGTGTCTTTACTGACGAAAAATATCGCCGTCAGACAACCCGTAACGGCTATAACCGCTACCAGTGCTATCAGAATTATTGCCCGTAAAAAATCGGTTATTATCTTCATTCGACTATCCACCCCATAATTTCCGATGCACTATACGCAAGCATATCCGCACCGTATTGCACCATTTCCTCTTCACCACCGAAGCCGTAAACCGCACCGATTGATGCTACGCCTGCCTGCTTTGCACCCTCGATATCAAAAAGCCTGTCGCCGACCATAACGGTTTTTGCTTTGTCTGCACCGAGTGCAGAAACGGCACAGTCAATCAGCTCCTGCTTTGTGGGGTTGACGTGACCTATTTCGGGGGCTGAAATAAACGAAAAGTATTCCGAAACGCCGAGTTTTTCAAGAATTGCGGCAACATACTTGCCGGGTTTTGACGAGGCTATTGCCATTTTACAGCCTGCTTCGTGAAGCGACTTCAGCATTTCTTCCGCGCCTTCGTACAAATCAGACTCAAACATACCGCCTGCCGAATAGTGCTCACGGTACTTGTCCACCATTTTCTTTGCCGTTTCAAGGTCGGCACCGTAGGTCATAAAGCTGTCAACAAGGGGCGGGCCGATAAACGCTCTGAGTCTGTCCGTTTCGGGCTCCTCGTAGCCGAAAAAGTTGAGTGCAAGCAGCGCGCAACGCATAATGCCTCTGCCCGTGTCGGCAATTGTGCCGTCAAAATCAAACAGTACAAAATCATATTTTCTGCCCACGCTCAGCACCTCTTTTCCGACACACAAACACTTTTTCTTATAATTTTACATATATATCGGCATTATAACACAAATTTCCGCAGAATGGTATAGATATTTATAAAAAAATATTATAAAATAACAATAAATTATTTGAAATTTATGCAACACTTTCCTTATCTTTTTACACTATATAGGTGAGTACTCAAATTCTACCGTAAGAGGTGATACCGTTTATGAAAAAGCGGAAGAAGTTAATCGCAGCGGCAATTGCCGTTGTCGGTGTTCTTTTGTGCCTTTGGGCGGCAGTTTTCTTTACTGATTTCGCTTGCGTTTCCAAGGTAAGGGAGCCTGTTTTTGCAAAAATCGTCAACGACGGTGGCAACCCGTTTTACAAAGGCATAGGCTACAGCGTTGAAATTGAATATTACGAAAGCACAAACAATATTGAAGAAATTACGATGTGTTCCGCTTTCGGCACGGTAATCAATGCAGTTATAGTCTGCTATTAATTCTTCGCAAAAGGAGTGAAGAGAAGTGAAAAACGACATATCCGCACTCGCAAAGCGTGCACGTGAGGGCGATGCGAGAGCCTTCGGTGAGCTATACTCAAAATTCAGCGGAGAAATGTACCGTTATGCGCTGTACAGCCTCGGCTCGGTTGAGGCGGCGCAGGACGCCGTGCAGGACACCGCACTCGAAGCGTGGAAAAGCATAAACAAACTCAGAAACGAAGAAGCGGCAAAGGCGTGGTTTTTCAGAATTCTCAGCCACTGCTGCAAACACAGCCTGAGGGAAAAATACTCGGCAAGCGTGGCTTCGCTCGATTTCTGCGAGGAAATTTCTGCAAACGATTCGGGTGAAAACGTGTTACTCGGGCTTGATTTGCTGCGCCTGATAAACACCCTTGCCCCCGAAGAAAAGGACATAATACTGCTCAGCGCAGTATGCGGCTGCAACTCAAAAGAGATAGCAAAAATCACCTCTCTCAACGCCGCAACGGTGCGCTCAAAGCTGTCACGCTCGCTTAAAAAGCTGAGAAGCGAGTTCGAAAAAGGAGGGAATGAGATATGAAGAAAACAGATAAGCAAACAATTGAATTTATAAAAAACACACTTCAGCCCGTAAACGAAAAAGTAAATTTACCCGCTGAAATTGCCGAAAACGCAACCGTTGCACTTGTTGCAGGCAAGGAGCAAAACGGCAAAAGGCTGGGCAAAAAAAGGCTCGTGCGCAGGCTTTCTGCCGCCGTTGCAACTCTGATTGTGCTTGTCGGTGTCGGCGCATTCATCAACAACTACTATTCCCCTGCCGTCAAGCAGATTCCGTCGGTAATAGCCGATGCGGAGTTTGCAATTTCGGGCAACGACGAAAAGGTTTTCGTTGATTATTTCACGGCACTTAAATCCGATTATGAAAACAGATTCCGCTACAACAGCTTCGCTGAAATTTTGGATTTCGGCGTAAAGCTTGAAGCAACAAACGATATGCTTGTTGTTGACGAAGAAATGCCCGAAGCAGAAATAGGTATTACGGCGGACGGAGCAACAGGTACAGATATTTCATCCGCTGACCACGCAGATTTCGGCACAACAAACACCCAGCACTTTGACGTTGACGAGGATGACATCATCAAAAACGACGGCAAGTATATCTACATTTTAAGCGACTGGACAATTAAAATCGTCGAAGCAAAAACGATGAAACTCGTCAGCAAAACGGACGTTTACTACAACTCCACAACGGGTGCGGAGGGTATGTACCTCTGGGGCGAAACGCTCGTTGTAATCGGATCAGACTGGGATGACGAGCCGAAAACGAGAGCTATTATCTACGATATTTCAGACAGAAAAAATCCCGTGAAAACCGATGATTTTTCACAGGACGGCAACTATTTTTCCTCACGCCTTGTTGACGGCAGAGTTATTCTGATTTCACAGTACTCGGTTTACCCCGAAGAAATTGAAATTTACAACGGCTACGCAAAGTATGAAGATATCGCACCCGAAACCGAAACAAACGGTGAAACAGCCACACTTTCCCCGCAGATGATAAGCATACTTCCGCAGGACGACGACCTTTCAAACACCTATGTTGTAATGAGCACGATAGACCTCAAAAACCCCGAATTTAAGCCAAAAACCTCGGCTGTACTCGGACACGGCAGAGAGGTTTACTGCACGAGCAAAAACTTGTATATCATAGCCGACCGTTACGAACATTATGACAGCGACAAAAGAATTGTGAGCTTTTCATTTTCAGACGTAAAAACGGTTATTCACCGCTTCACCTTTAAAAACGGCGTTATCGAGGCAGACGGCACGGGCGAGGTTGCAGGCAGAATACTCAACCAGTTTTCACTCGACGAAAGAGACGGATATATCCGAATTGCAACTACGCTTACCGAATCAAATCAGATTACCGTGCTTGACAAAAACCTGAAAGAAGTCGCAAAGATTGACGGCATTGCACCCGGCGAAACAATACAGTCCGTGCGCTACATCGGCAGCTACGGCTACGTTGTCACATTCAGGCAAACAGACCCGTTATTCGTAATCGATTTCACGGATATGAAAAACCCGAAAATCGTCGGCGAGCTTAAAATCCCCGGCTTTTCCAGCTACCTTCATCCGTTTAACGGCTACCTTGTCGGCATAGGCACGGACGGCGACGCAAACGGCACCGTCAACGCCCTTAAAATTTCACTGTTTGATATTTCCGACCCGACAAAGCCGCAGGAAATCGACCGCTTTATAATCAAAAATTCCTATGCCGAAACCAACCACAAAACGGTTATGGACTGCTCACACAAAAACATACTCGGCTTTATTTACACCGAGTATTCACCGACACTCGGCTACACAGACACGAAGCTTTGCACCCTGAAAATCAAGGACGGCAAAATTGAGCCGATAGGCAGCTACTCAAACTCCTACGACACCGAGCAAAACCATGCCCCCGAGTACAGCCCCGACGGAAAAACCACCTTCTCCTATGACAAGGAATCCTATGTAAACGGTGCGGTTAAGCGTGCAACCTATATCGGCGATACACTCTACACCGTTTCTGCAAACCGCATCTGCTCCTATCCCCTTGAAGGCGGAAAGCTCATTGATATGCTTGACTTCTGATTAGTCTTAAAAATAACAGTTTAAAACGCTCTCTTTCCGAGGAAAGAGAGCGTTTTGTCAGTTTTATTCGTATTTTGCAAGAAGCGGTGTTGAGGTAATGCCTGATGCTTTGAGCTGATACTCATATGACCAGCGTGTCCCTGTTTTTCTCCATGCATCCGGGCCGTACCATCTTGCGGCATCATCGTATCTGTGAAGTGCGCCGAAGGTATTATAGCGGTTGCCGAAAGCTGTGATTTCAACCGTGTGCTCACCCTCGCCAAGCTTGCTGAGCGGTGCGCTGTAGGGAGAAAGTGCAACCGTACCCATCCGCTTACCGTCAACGGAAACAGTACATACGGGCTGTGTGAAGTGCGGAATCATAACGCTCAGGTTATCTTCGCCGCCCTGTATTTTCAGCTTGTATGTAACATTACCGCCGTAGAAGGGAAGGCCCTGACGTGTCCAGTCGCCGAATTCAAGCTCGCGCACTGGCTCGGTAACCTTTATTGATCTGCCCTTGACCTCTACGCCGAAATCGCCGAGGAGGAAGCAGGCTTCAAGTGTTGAAACCTTGCCGAAGGCGCGGCTGAGAACGATAATGTTTTCGCCTTTTTCAAGCTTGCCAAGCTTCACGATATCAATTGAATCGTCAACATACTTACCTGTGCTGACCATATCAACAGCCTTACCGTTGAAGGTAATTGCGCTCTTGTCCATATCCTCAAGCGCGAAGCTGACACAGTCAACCTCAACATCGGAATAAACAGTATATTTAAGGTCAACTGTTTCGGTTTCCTTTTCAACGCCGAACAGCCACGGCTGCGCACCGCCTGCAATGGCGTTCTTCATTTTGAGTTCTGCCTTGAGCGCGTCGCAGATGCGGAGAATTTCTTCGTTCTTTCTCCATTCGCCGCCGTTAAGGCTGTATTCGGGCATATCGAGCACAACGACATTGGGCTCTGCAAGCTCGATTTCAGCCCTTTCGGGAAGCAGACCGACAATGCTTCTTTCCTTCTTCTTTTCCTGAGCAATATCGCTCTTTCCGGGAACGAGTTTAAGAAGCACGCTGTCCTGCGGATAAAGCTCAAAATCAATATATGTATCGCCGTACTTATACTCAGCTGCAAGCGGTTTTACCGAACCATCCATTGTATTCCACAGCTCGGGTGCATACTCACCCTTGAGGATAAGAGTATAATCGTCACTGTTGCAGGTGTAGTGGTCATCCGTATGATTAACGGGTGCAACAAACAGCCAGCGTGTGCCGTCCTCATCACGAAGCTGATACATATGGTTGTCTGTACGCTCGCCCCTGTCGTCACGCAGGTCTATTTCACGGTTTGCTTCAAGTGCGTTGATAAGCTGAATTTTTGACCAGCCGACAACTGTTGATTCTGCGGCGAATTTCTTTGCTTCAGCGCTCTCAAGCGCATCAACATAATCAGGCTGACTGCCCGCAAAAATAACCTTACCGCCGTTAGCCCTGAATCTCTCAAGGAATTTAAGCGTTGAAGAACGGATTGTGAGAAGATTGGGCACAATAATTGTATCGTACTGCATCTGACCTACTCTTGTACCGTCTGCCTGGGCAGGAAGATTAGCCTCGCAGATGTAGTTGAAATCGATAAGATTATACAGAAGCCAGTCGGCAAGCTGCATAAACTGCTCATTCATTTCATCACGGATTGCGGCAGTCTGCTCCTCGGGACCGAAGCGCAGCCAGTAGCTTTCAATCGGGTGGATTACGCCGACACGCACTACGGGTCTGCCCCTTGTGATTGCGGCGTTTACTCTTGCAAAGTGGTCCTCGATATATGTGTATTCTTTATACCACGGTGACTGATGGCCTATACAAGCAGGATAATCACGCTTTGCCTCGCCCTTCATTGATACCCAGTAAAGGTGGGGTACACGCACACTTACACCGAGAGCTGCCTGCCAGTCACCCTGAAGCTTATGGCCTCTGAAGGTGAAATCCCAGCCCGTTACGCCGTAAAGCTCGCTGAGCATACCCTCTCTGCCATACTGATGGACAGCAGACTGGCACTGCTTTGCGGTTGTGAACTCTCTGCTGTCACAAAGCAAATCAATACCGGGAAGCTGGAATCCCCTGTAAGAACGCATACAGTCGCCTACTGCCGCATTCTGGCTTTCGAGCGAGGGTTCTTCCATCATGTGACCTGTGAGCATAAGACCGTGGTCGCGGCACCACTTTCCGCAGTTGTCGGCAAAGGCTTCGGCGAAGCGCTCGGCAATGTGATCGTGGTAGCGGTAACGGGGAACGGATGGTGCGCTTTCGGGCAGATCCCAGATAACCTCGGGGAAGCTTGCAAGAATGTCTTCGCCGTAGGCTGCGAAATAAGTTTCGGGGATATCGTCGGTCCAGGGGAGGGTGATATCACGGCGCTCGGCGGCAAAGTTAA